>JAXHUG010000099.1:59904-65562 GCA_034189785.1 Actinomycetota bacterium | reverse complement strand
AGCTGTGGATCACCTTCGCCGAGGGCACCCCGCTGACCGGATGGCGTTCGCTATGCGCCAGCTGCAGATACGACACCGTCGACCCGTCGCGATTGCGCCGCTTCGTCTCCCGCAGGTACACACCTACACCAATACCACGTATCCGCTGATCACATCCAGCGACACGCCCGAAATCGTGTGCCTACACAATTTCGTGGTTCGCCCGACCCCGCGAACCTCCTACCAGCACAAACGCGCGTCACTACCCCGATGAATGCCTACGAGCTCCGGAAGTCGGGCATGAAACTTTCGACCTGCGCGACAAGTTGAGCCAGCTCGTCCATGCGCTCGGTCACGAAGTACTTCACCTCCGCGCCGGTGTGCAACCGCACCCCAGTCGCCTCGGTGAATCCCAGCGCGCTGTCTCGCAGGCGCGCCTGTAGCGGCACGCGTCGTTGCACGAGAACCGACGCGAACGCGGCCCACCGCCAACAAGGCGGTTTCTCTTTCACGAGGCTGTCTAGGTTCTCAGCGTTGTACGTGACGGACGCGATCTCTGGTGTTGCGTCGCCGGAGATGTCGAAGTCTTTACGCGTGGGGGATACCGATCGCATGGCCTTGGCGCCGTCCGGCCCGTACACGCCCCTGCTGTCACCGCGCAGCGTCCAGCGATGCTGCTGCTCGGCGCGTCGCGCCAGTTCCGCTTCCCGCTCCGCCGCCTCGAGTCGACGCTGCTCCATCTTCCGCAAGATGGCCCGAGCCGCGAAGAACGCACCCACCAACACGGCCGCGCCGGCGATCCACCAGAAGTACTCAATGACCAGTCCGACCAACAGCAGCGTGATGAACACGACGGCGAAGCCGCCACCCCCACTTGACTGACGCCGAGCCCCCACGGCGGCCAAGCTACGGCAGGCCACCGACATCCCCGGTTGCCACCGACGACGACGCCGGGCGACGTTGTGGATCGTCTCTTGAGTTTCCGTCACGTCACAGGTGCAGGTGCGCGCTGCGATGCAGGTGCTCGAAGGAACGTCGACGGCTACGTGCCCACATTCACGACCTTGATGAATAATCCCTGTTGCCTCGTGTCAAGATGCGCGCGAGGAATGATTCGGGTGGGGTCGTTCTTTGCGCAGGATCAGCCTGGTGCCTGACGGCCAGCTGCTCAGGTTGACCAGGTCGGTGGCCTCGGCGACCCAGGCGCCGTCGCGGATGCCGCCGTCGGTGTCGATCGCCGGATACCAGCACTGGCCGAGGTTGAGGGTGTCCACCGCATCCTGGACGCGGGCATCGACGGGGTAGCCGAAGGAGAATCCCACTCCCGCCGCCCGGCGGGCCGTGGCGAAGTCGTGGGTCGCCCCGGCGGTGTCGCAGCGCACCAGCACCTGCGGTCCGTGCGAATCATCGCCACCACTGGGGTCGGGTCGCCACGCCGCGGGCAGGGCTGCCAGCGCCTGGTCGAGAACGGTGATGTGGTCGGCGGCGGTGTTGGAGCCGGCGCGACCGGTGCGCAGCATCCCCGCCAGGGCCTCGCCCCCGGCGATCTCGGGGCGGTCCAGAAACGCCAGCAGCGGATGGTGACCGTAGGTTTTCTTCCAGGTCGGGGTCGCCAGTTCCTTGTTGTCGGAGTGATCGATGACCAGGGTGGCGTCGATGTCGATGTGCAACCAGCCACCCGATCCGGGGGCCGCGCCCGCCTCCCAGGTCGCCGCGCGGGCCGCCCGCACTGCGGGTAGGTGCGCGGCGTCGATGCGTTCATCGACCAGCCGCCACATCGTGGTCGTCGAGGCCTTCGCACCCAAGACGTGCTCACGGTCACCGCACAGCTGTCCGACGCCGTCGATGCAGTCCGCCCCGTCAGCGACCGCAGCGGCCAGATCGGCGAACACCTCCCCGGGCGCGTACACCCACGGGTCGCGGTAGGTATCGGCCAGCGCGGCGGTGACCTGCGCCGATAACCCGCTCCGGTCAGCGACCTCGCGCACCATGGCCATCCCGGCATGCGACACGACACCATGGCCATCAGCAGACACTTTCACCCGCGACCCGACCGCGATATTCTTCACCTGCGAAGTGCCTTCCCGTCAGGATTCTTGAACCGTGGAGAAGTCCAATTATCCCTTGCAGGACAGGCACTTTCGCGTATCTACACCCCGAAACTCACAACATTCCGCGAAAAATCCGGGCTAGTGCCGGTCGGCTAGGGACCAAAGCCTCCTGACCCGAGTCCAACGGTTGCCTAACGTCAGCAACCCCGGACGGTTTGTCCGTTATGACGTGCTCAGCGCCTGCTAGCGAAGGAGGCTCGGGTGTCACCTCGTCACACACCTGGGAATCGTGGTCGGAGTCGATGGATCATCGTCCTCGACCTTGGCAGTCGAATGGGCCGCGCGCGACGCGAATATGCGCAACGTTCCGATCAAGTTGGTGCACCCCGTGGCACCGATCTGGTACGCAACCGGTGTCCGGATGTCGTGGTAAACAAAATCGTGGTGTGCGACCGGCCGGGCACCCCGGCTGCTGGAACAGGTGGTCCATGACAAGCGATGAGCGCGCCGCCCGCGTCCTCGCATTGGTGCGCGGGCTGACCACGGAGGTCCATCCCCACGCCTCCCGGCTCGCCGTGACCCTCGACAGCCCATTCGACGATCTGGGCATCGGGAGCCTGGAGTTGGCTGAGCTGCTGATGCGGGTCCAGGACACCTTCGGGATCACGCTTCCGGCCCATATGCTCTCCAGCGCGGAGACGCCGCGTGATCTCGTGCGGGCCGTCGTCCACAAGGGTGTACCCCTCGTCGAGGACGTCGGCATCGTCGAACCGCCTGTCGTGACGGCCGGTGGCTCGGCACCGGCGGCGGCAAAGACCTTGATCGATGCCCTCGACTGGCACATCGGAGCGAACCCCGACCTGACGCACATCCGCATCCTCGACGAGTCCGGGCGCCCCGAGGACGTGACTTATCAGGCCCTGCACGCGGAAGCCGCTGCCTTCGCGGCGGGCTTGCTCGCGCGCGATGTCATGCCCGGCGACACGGTCGCCATCATGTTGCCCACCGGCCGGGAGTACTTTGTCACCTTCGCGGGTGTGGTCCTCGCCGGTGCGGTGCCGGTACCCATCTACCCGCCGGTTCGACCCTCGCAGCTGGCCGATCATCTACGTCGTCACACCGGCATCCTCAACAATGCCCGAGCTGCGCTGCTGGTGACCGTCCCCGAAGCGGTCGGCCTCGGAAATCTGTTGCGCGCGAACGTGCATAGCCTGCGCCACGTCGTCGTGGCCGAGTCGCTCGCAGGCGCAGCCGAGGGAGCCCTGCCCCGGCCACGCGCAGCCGACCTGGCGCTGGTGCAGTACACGTCGGGCAGCACCGGCCAGCCCAAAGGGGTGGCCCTTACGCACGACAACCTGCTGGCCAACATCCGGGCGATGGGGGAGGCCGTGGCGGTGTCGGAGGCGGACACGTTCGTCAGTTGGTTGCCGCTGTATCACGACATGGGCCTGATCGGTGCGTGGCTCGGGTGCCTGTACTTCGGCATGCCGCTCGTGGTGATGCCTCCCCAGATGTTCTTGCTGCGCCCGTCGCGGTGGCTGCGGGCAATCCATGCCAACCGCGGAACCATCTCGGCCGGCCCGAATTTCGCCTACGAACTGTGCCTCGCCAAGATCGCTGACGCCGAGCTCGAGGGACTTGACCTGAGCTCTTGGAGATTGGCCTTCAACGGCGCCGAGCCGGTCAGCCCCGCGACGATCGAGCGGTTCGCCGAGCGCTTCGCCCCCTATGGGTTTCGGCGGGACGCGATCACGCCGGTCTACGGGCTGGCCGAGTCCGCCGTCGGGCTGGCCTTCCCGCCGCTCGGGCGGGGCCCTCTGATCGACGGCATCGACCGCGACACGTTCGTGCGATCGGGGCGGGCCGTACCTGCCGACTCGGACGAACCGGACGCCCTTCGCTTCGTCGCGTGCGGGCAACCCCTGCCGCGCCACGAGATCCGCGTCGTCGACGCCACCGGAACCGAACTGGGCGACCGCCGCGAGGGACGCATCGAGTTCCGCGGCCCGTCGGCGACCGCCGGCTATTTCCACAACCCCGCCGCCACGCGCTCGCTGTTCCACGAGAACTGGCTCGACACCGGCGATCTCGGCTACATCGCCGACGCCGACCTGTACGTCACCGGTCGGATCAAGGACATGATCATCCGGGCTGGGCGCAACCTGCACCCCGCCGAGCTGGAAGAGGCCGTCGGCAACATCGCCGGCGTCCGCAAGGGATGTGTCGCCGTGTTCGCCTCTCGCGACCCCGCCGGGGGCGCCGAACGGCTCGTCGTGATGGCCGAGACGCGAGCAACGGGCGAGGAGTTGACTGCCGCGTTGCGCTCCGAGATCGTGTCGACGACGGTGGATCTACTCGGGGTGGCACCCGACGACGTGATCCTTGCACCGCCGCGCACGGTTCCGAAGACGTCCAGCGGCAAGATTCGTCGGGCTGCCAGTCGGGAGATCTACGAGAAGGGTAGGACCGGCACCCGACCACGAGCGCTGTGGTGGGAATTGGCTCGCATCCGGCTCCGTGGAGTCGGACCGTCGCTGCGCCGAGCCGGCAACACTGCTGCCACCTTCGCGTTCGCCGCTTATGCGTGGATGCTGTTCGCTGCCGTCGGGCTGGCGGTGATCGCCGTGTTGCCGCTGCTACCTCGGATGGAGTGGCGCTGGCAGATGGCCACTCGAGCCCTTCGGCTCCTGGCCCGCCTGACCGGGACAGCGATCCGAGTTCATGGGCGCGACCGCCTCCCCGACGGGCCCGCGATCGCCGTGGCCAACCACCCGAGCTGGCTGGACGGGATCGTGCTCACCACCGTGTTGCCGCGCTCGTTTCGCTTCGTTGCCGGCGAGGCGTTACAGAATGAAGGACTCATCGGGTTCGTTCTCAGGCGGCTCGGCACGCAATTCGTGGAACGCTATGAACGTGAGCACGGCGTGGCCGACACTAACCGGGTGGTCGCCCTGGCCCGAGCCGGCCAGTCGCTGGTGATCTTCCCCGAGGGCCGTCTGGCCCGCGCCCCTGGGCTGCGGCCGTTCCATATGGGCGCGTTCGTCGTCGCCGCCGAGGCTGGCGTCCCGGTCGTTCCGGTCGCCATCCGCGGCACGCGGGCCATCCTCCGGCCCGAGCACCATTTCCCCCGACGGGGATCAGTGGATATCACCATCGGGCCGCCAGTCCAGCCCATGGGCACGGATTGGGCGGCGGCAGTGAAGTTGCAGCGCGTGGTGCGGGACGCCGTCCTGCGCCTCTCGGGGGAACCCGACGTCGAATGACGGGACCGTTCCGGCATCGCGCATCAATGTCCCGTTCGACAAAGAAATGTCCCGCTCGACAAAGATGAGCGGCAACGCTATGACGAAGCCGAGCGGTCGGCTTGTCGCGCCGGATCTTGGTTTTGGCGCAGACACAGAGGCGGAGTCGGTGGCTGACGACATCTGTTTCAGCGGAGGAGCAGCCTCGGCCGAGGAGGCCGCTGTTCACATCATCGACGGCGAGGACTAAAGCGTGTCGAATAACCGGCTGCGTTCGGCTGCTACGAGGACGAATTCGGGGACTGGTCGCAGGCGGCGGCGTGGCTCCGTGTCCGCCGTCCCTCGACCGATAGGCTGGCGCCGTACACCACGAAAGAGGAACCGAA
>JAXHUG010000099.1:0-59804 GCA_034189785.1 Actinomycetota bacterium | reverse complement strand
CGGCTGCGTTCGGCTGCTACGAGGACGAATTCGGGGACTGGTCGCAGGCGGCGGCGTGGCTCCGTGTCCGCCGTCCCTCGACCGATAGGCTGGCGCCGTACACCACGAAAGAGGAACCGAATGCTGGTCCTGCACGGGTTCTGGTCCGCCTCCAACGGTCTGTGCTTGTGGGCGGAGGATTCCGATCTCACGGTGAAGAGTCCCAGCCAGGCGTTGCGTGCCGCGCGGTCGCATCCGTTCGCCGCGCCCGCCGAGGTGCTCGCGGGCATCCATGTCGGCAAGCCGGGTACTGCGGTCCTGCTGTTGCCATCGTTGCGGAGTGCACCGCTGGACTCGCCAGAGCTGTTCCGAGTCACGCCGCGACCGGCACCGCGGACGCAACCGACCCTGCTGCCGTGGACGGTTCCCGTCGTGTCCATCGACGCCGCGTCGGCGATCAGCACTCTCGCTGAGCTTGTCGCCGAGGTGCGCTACGGCGCGGCGGTGGCCTACCTCGCTGACCTGGCGTCGTTCGCGCGGGAGCTCGTCGAGCGCGGCCGGATCCTGCCCGTGCTTTCCCGCGACGAGCACGGGCCGGTGGCGTTGTGGCGTCCGGTGGTGCGGGGTCCCGACATCGTGGCAATGAATTCGCTGATCGCGGCGATGCCGCCGGTGTGTCGAGCAGAGCCCGGCGCACACGACGCGCACGCCCTCGTCACGTCGGCGCTGTTCGGCTTCACGGACGCCGCGGCGCGTGCGGCGATGCCGGCGGGTATCGATCTGCTGCCGCCTCGGCGTGGCCGTCACTCCACACGCATGTCCGCTACGGAAGCATGGCTGACCGCGTTGACCGCCCCGGATGGCCGGTTCGAGGCGGATCCTGGCGCATTCAACACGCTGGCCGAGTCTCTGCGGCCCTGGGACGAGATCGGCGTCGACAAGCCGGGCCCGGCGCGGGCGACGTTCCGGCTCACCGAGAACGAGACGGATCCCGATGCCGAGGAGGCGTCGGGGTGGCGCTTGGAGTTCTTGCTGCAATCCATGGCAGATCTCAGTCTGCTCGTTCCCGCCGAACAGGCCTGGCAGGACGATGGCGGCCTGCGCCGGTGGTTGGACCGGCCGCAGGAACTGCTGCTGGGTGAGCTTGGTCGTGCCGCCCGGATCTATCCCGAGCTTGCCACTGCGCTGCGTACAGCCCGCCCGTCGGAGCTGTGCCTGGACGCCGACGGTGCCCACCACTTCCTGTCCATCGCGGCTCCGCTGCTCGACGAGGCGGGGTTCGGTGTTCTGTTGCCGTCCTGGTGGGACCGGCGCCGCAGGCTTGGGCTGGCGCTGTCCGCGTCCACCCCGGTCGACGGTGTGGTCGGCAAGAAGAGCAGGTTCGGTCGCGATCAACTGGTCGAGTTCCGTTGGGAGCTCGCGGTCGGTGACGACACCCTCACCGGGGATGAGATCGCCGCCCTCGCGGAGACCAAGGCCCCGCTGATCCGGCTGCGTGGCCAATGGGTGGCCGTGGATCCGGACCAATTACGGCGGGGACTGGAGTTCCTGGCGCGCGAACCCAAAGGACAGGCGACCGCCGCCGAGATCCTGGCGCTGGCCGCCCGCCATCCCGATGACGGCGACACGCCGCTGGAGGTCACTTCGGTGCGGGCCGACGGTTGGCTTGCCGATCTGCTCAGCGGCGCCGCGGCCGAATCGCTGCAACCAGTCGAGCCCCCGCCCGGGTTCACCGCGAAACTGCGTCCGTATCAGCAGCGTGGCCTGTCCTGGCTGTCATTTCTGTCCTCGCTCGGGCTGGGCAGCTGCCTGGCCGACGACATGGGGCTGGGCAAGACCGTGCAGTTGCTTGCTATGGAATCGCTTGAGCGCCACCAGGATCCGAGCATCGGACCCACACTGCTGCTCTGCCCGATGTCGCTGGTCGGCAACTGGCAGCGGGAGGCCGCCAGGTTCGCCCCCCACCTGCGGGTCTACGCCCACCACGGCGGCGCCCGGCTGCGCGGCGACGCGCTGCGCGAGCACCTCGCGGACACCGACCTGGTGGTCACCACCTATGCCACGGCCACCCGCGACATCGACCAACTCTCCGCGCACGAGTGGAACCGGGTGGTGCTGGACGAGGCTCAGGCGGTGAAAAACAGCTTGTCCCAAGGGGCCAAGGCGGTGCGGCGGTTGGAGGCGGGGCACCGGGTGGCGCTCACCGGAACCCCGATGGAGAACCGGCTCGCCGAACTGTGGTCCATCATGGATTTCCTCAACCCCGGATTGCTCGGCTCGTCCGAACTGTTCCGGACAAGATATGCGATCCCAGTCGAAAGGCACGGCCAGACCGAGGCGGCAGAGCGGCTGCGCGCGATCACCCGCCCCTACATCCTTCGCCGAGTCAAGACCGACCCGACCATCATCGATGACCTACCCGAGAAGATCGAGATCAAACAGTACTGCCGGCTCACCACCGAACAAGCGTCCCTGTATCAGTCGATCGTCGACGACATGCTGGAGAAGATCGAGAACACAACGGGAATCGAGCGGCGCGGCAACGTGCTCGCCGCGATGGCGAAGCTCAAGCAGGTCTGCAACCATCCGGCACAACTGCTGCACGACCGGTCGCCGATCGGCGCGCGGTCCGGGAAGGTCATTCGACTCGAGGAGATCCTGGAGGAGGTGGTCGCCGAGGGAGACCGGGTGCTGTGCTTCACCCAGTTCACCGAATTCGCCGAGATGCTCGTGCCGCACCTGGCTGCGCGCTTCGGTCAGGACGTGCTGTATCTGCACGGTGGCACCCCGAAGAAACGCCGAGACGAGATGGTGGCGGGCTTCCAGTCCGGTGACGGTCCGTCAATCTTCCTGCTGTCGTTGAAGGCCGGCGGCACCGGGCTGAACCTCACCGCGGCCAATCATGTTGTGCACCTGGACCGGTGGTGGAATCCCGCCGTCGAGAACCAGGCCACCGACCGGGCGTTTCGGATCGGGCAGCAGCGCACCGTGCAAGTGCGCAAGTTCATCTGTACGGGCACCCTCGAGGAAAAGATCGACGACATGATCGAAGAGAAGAAGGCGTTGGCCGATCTTGTGGTCAGCGACGGCGAGGGGTGGCTGACCGAACTGTCCACCGGCGATCTGCGGAAGGTGTTCGCGCTCTCGGAGGGAGCCGTCGGTGAGTAACTGGTTCCCGCCGCCGTCGCATCCGCGCCCCGTCGAGGGCGGACTCAAGGCCCGCAGCACCCGCGGCGCGATCGCCCAGACGTGGTGGTCCGAGCGGTTCATCGAGGTGCTCGAAGACATCGGGATCGGCAACCGGCTCCAACGCGGCCGAAGCTACGCGCGCAAGGGACAAGTGATCTCGATGGACGTGGATCCGGGCTCGGTCACCGCCCTGGTGCAGGGCAGCCGGGCCCGCCCATACCGGGTGCGGATCGGGATCGCCGCGTTCGACAAAACGGAGTGGGCGCAGGTCGAAGGCGCCCTGTCGAGCAACGCCTGGTACACGGCGACGATGCTCGCCGGCGAAATGCCCGACGACATCGAGGATGTCTTTGCCGGGGTTGGTCTTTCGCTGTTTCCGGCGCACGCGCGCGAGCTGTCACTGGACTGTTCCTGCCCTGATCGGGCGGTGCCGTGCAAGCACCTGGCCGCCACGTTCTACCTGCTCGCCGAGTCCTTCGACGAGGACCCGTTCGCCATCCTTGCCTGGCGCGGACGCGAGCGTGAGGACCTGCTGGACAACCTGCAGGCCGCCCGTTCGGGTGCCGCTGCCGCCGACCGGGCCGAGTCGACGAGCCGTCCGCTCGCCGACTGTATCGACTCCTACTTCAGTCGGCAGGCCGACACGAGCACGCCGAGCCCGCCGGTGACGTCATCGACGACGCTGCTCGATCAGCTTCCCGAGGTCAGCGTCGCGGTGCGTAATCGGCCGATGGTCGAGCTGCTGCGGCCGGCTTACCTTGCCCTCGGACACTGCGACGAGCTGGACGAACGCGGTGGCTGACGCTCCCGCCGGTATTCTTGGCCGGCTTCGGTGAGTACGGCGAGCGCTTCCTGCAGGATCGCCAGGTGCTGCATTGCTGCATTCGGAACCGCCGTCAGGGGCTGGACGTGGCGGGTTCGCCCTCGACGCCCCGGTCCCTGCGGTAGCTGGTTTTCCGGGCGCGCATAGAACTCGTATTTCCTCGTCGGGGGTCGTTTGGGAGGCGATTGGTCGGGTGTGCTCCGCGGTTGTGCTCCGCAATGAACCGCTCGAGTTCGGCGACCGGAACGTCGATGTCGCTGAGCCCCTACGGCTCAAGCCACGGATACTGGTCACATGACAGCGAGATGGGACGTCGTGATCGTGGAGCCGTTCGAGCAGGGCATCGAGCATCCCTCGGACGAGGATCTGCAGTCCACCACCATCGACGGCGCCGACGAGGCCGACGCCCGCCAGACCTACGCCGAGAAGCTGCAAGCCGTGGGCGGTCAGCGCCATACCGCTGTTCAACTCCGATGCGACGGCCGCATCGTCGAGCAGTGGCCGGGTTAGGTCACTTCGCGCGGCGCCGCGAGGCCACCCGAGGATGCCGGGCTCCTCGGCGAAGCCACGCCCGATGTCCGGCTGCCGCAGATGCGGCCGCGGGGGCCTTTGGACCGGCTCAGGTGCCTGCGCTTTCCCTCCGCACGCTGCGATGGTACCTTCGTCCGGTTGCCACGGCCTGTTCTGGCAAACCCCCTCGAATCCCTGCACAGGCCGTGGCAACCCAGCTTCCGGCCGCGCGACGTGTCCCGAGCGACCGCCCGACCATCCGGCGGACGTACCCGAGCAACGGCGAGGTGTTTAACACATATGTGGGACCACGAAGTCGACGTGCTGTGTGTGGGTGGTGTGATCGGTGCGCTCGCCAGCGCTGTGGTGGCGGCCGACGCGGAGGTCGAGGTGCTCGTCGCGATCTCGTCCGCTGATGACGCGGGGTGGCCCACCGACCGGGTGGAGGACGAGGACACCGTCGCCTACTTCGCGGCGGTGACCGACGGCTTGGCCACGTCGCCGCAGGCGATGGCCGACGTGCCGGTGCGTCCGGTCCGGCCGTTGACGGCGGCCGAGCACCGCAGGGCCGCACCGTTCTACGGCGCCCGGCTCAAGAAGTGGTCCGAGCAGTGCCTGCTCTCGCCGTACGGGCTCCTGCACACCAGGGCCTCCGACTGGCGCACCACCACCATGCGGACCCTCGACGACCGTCCCGTTCAGGTCAAGACGGTCGGCAGGATCGCATTGCCTGCCGCGGGCGGGCCGGCGCCGCTGGCGACATGGCTCGAGGAGCAGGCCCGCGTTCGCGCCATCGACACCGAGCCGGGTGCCCGGCTGCAGCGGATCGTGTTCGAGGAGGGCGTCGTCGCCGGTGCGGTGCTCGAGACCGCGGCCGGTCCGTACGCAGTGCGCTCCCGCCACGGAATCACCCTGGCCCCGCGTGTCGCGCACGACGTCGCCGACTACGTGCGTGGTGACGATGAGGCTGAGGTGGCGCTGGTCAGTGAGATCGGCTGCCGATTCGCGCGGGTGGAACTGCTCGCGGACGCCCCGCCGGCGGAGACCTGCTCGAGTAGCAATCGCCGGCTTCCGAAGGCGATGCCGGCGTCGCGGAGGAACCGTGCCGAACCCCCGCTCACCAGATTTGAACGGGCACCCGCCCTACGGCCAGTAGCCGTTCCATCTGTTCGCCGGGCACCGGACGGGACAGCAGGAAACCCTGGGCGCGGTGGCACCTGTGGTTGAGCAGGGTCCGTGCGGCGATCTCGGTTTCGACTCCCTCGGCCACCAGTTCGAGCCCGAACGCCGCCGCGAGCGCGATGATGGCTCGGACGATCGCGAGGTCACCGGCGTTGACGCCGAGATCCTGAACGAAGCTCTTGTCGATCTTCAGAGTGTCCACGGGAAGCGATTTCAGCAACGACAACACGCTGTAGCCCGTCCCGAAGTCGTCGATCGCCACCTGCACTCCGGCGTCCTTGAGTCCTGCCAGGGTGACCCGTGTGGTGCCGATGTCCTGGACGACGACGTTCTCGGTGATCTCCAGACACACCGACCCGCGTTCCAGCCCGAAATCGGCCATCACGGCCGCCACGGACTCGACAAAACCCTGCGTGACGAGCTGCACCGGAGACACGTTGATGCGCAACACGATCCGGCCTCCCACCCCGGCCTTGCGCCAGCGGGCGAACTCGGCGCAGGCGTTGCGCAGCACCCACCGCCCCAGTTCTCCCGCGAGATTGACCGACTCCGCCACCCCGATGAACCGGTCGGGTGCGAGCAGTCCGCGGGTGGGATGCTGCCAACGGACGAGAGCTTCGGTGGCGAGGATCTCACCGGTTCGGATGTCCACCTCGGGCAGGTAATGCAGAGTCAGCGCCCCGCTGTCGATGACGTTCTGGAGATGTAACTCGATGTCGCTGCGCAGGGTGATCTCCTGCGACATCTGTTCACTGAAGACCGAGATGCTGTTGCCGCCATCCCCTTTGGCACTCAACACGGCCTGATCTGCCCGGCTCAGCAGATCCGGGGTCGTGTCGCGGCCCGGCGTGCCCACGGCGACACCGATGCTGATCGTGCGGGTCAGCATCTCGCCGTCTATCGAAACCCGTTCGTGCAGACGGACCTGCAGTCTGTGCGCGAGTGTCTTCGCGTCATCGGCGGTCATCGGCGCAGCCGGAACGACGACGAACTCGTCACCGCCGAGGCGGGCGATGAACGTCTCCTCGGCGCCCTGCTGCAGGCGCTCGGCGAGGATCCGGATGAACCAGTCACCGGCGATGTGGCCGAGATGGTCGTTGACCGCCTTGAGCCGGTCGAGATCGAGGAAGAGCACCGCCACCGGACCGGGGCGGCCCGCCGCCAGCCGGTCGTCGAGATGCCCGAGCAGCGCGCGGCGGTTGTGCAGACCGGTCAGATCGTCGTGGTCGGCGAGGTAGCGTAGCCGTTCCTCAGCGGCGATCCTGGCCTGCACCTGGGTGAACAGCGACGCGATGGCCGTTATCGCGGTCAGTTCGTCCTGCTCCCAGACGCGGTCGCCGAACTTGACGAAGCCCAGCACGCCGGTCGTGACGTCACCGGATCGCAACGGGATCTCGGCAACCGTGGCCGCCCCGCGGGGATTTCTCGCATCCGAGGGTGCCGTCCGCAGGATCGCGGGTTCGTCGAGATGCTCGGTCTGCGCGAACACCGGATCGGCGTCGGAGAAGTAGGCGCCCTTGAGCGGGTCGAGCCCCCGGGGGCACGCGCGCGGCGGCCATTCGGCGACCAGTTCGGATGTGTGGACGCGGTGGTCGTGGTGCCGCAGGAAGCTCGCATCCACGTCGAAATAGGAGACGAGGTCGCCCAGCACGCGTTCGCTCACCCGTGCCGAGGTCGGCGCCGTGACCGCCATCAGGTCGATGGCGACCGAGGTCACGAGCACATCGAGGTTTCTCGGCACCGTCGTCTCCGTTCCCGGTGGTCTCATGCCGGTGCCGGGGTGCTCAGGCTGCGACGTCTGCTGCGCATCGACGGTCGGGGCGCGATGAAGAAGCGTAGGACCAATGCCTCGGACTCCTCCGCACCGATGCCGGTCAGCCAGCGGAAACGGCGTCGCAGCTCGCCGAGTTCGCCGGCGTAGGCCGGGGAGAGTTCGGCGAGTTCGTGTTCGTCGTGCGTGTAGAGGAACACCGGGGACACCGGATGGGTTGCGACGCCGTGCTGTTCGGCGGCGATCCAGACCGCCTCGGTCGCCGCGCCCCCGCGCAGGTAGTCCGGAAGTGTGTGTCCGGTGACGGTGACGACACCAAATGCGGCGCTGGACGTCAGCCGGTTGTAGGTGTCGTCGCCCAGCGCCGACCCCGCTTCCCACTGGGCCAGATCGGCCATCACCTCGCCGCGGCGCAGGATGTCGAGCTTCACCAGGTCTGTCGGGCCCAACTCCAGCGTCCGCACGTCGATACCGAAGTCGGGCGCCGGATCTCCGGGCCAGCGCAGCTCCGAGAACATCTCCGAGTGCAGACGGGGCGTGAGGTACCGGATCCGGTCGGTCGCCGCGAGGATCTCGGCGGCCTCGGCCATGTCGCGGGTGTCGGCGAGCATCGCCAGGCGGCCACCTTCGGCCCGCGCGGCGGCGGCCATCGCCTCGATCTCGGCAGCACCGATCGGTGCGCCGGACCCGTGGCGCCGGTTGGTCTCCCGGCGCAG
The DNA here is from genome assembly GCA_034189785.1 of Actinomycetota bacterium. Classification (GTDB taxonomy): domain Bacteria; phylum Actinomycetota; class Actinomycetes; order Mycobacteriales; family Mycobacteriaceae; genus Mycobacterium. The sequence continues at coordinate 51,634 of JAXHUG010000099.1, read as the reverse complement.
CATCGCGGGGTAGAGACGCGCCAACTCCTCGTCCTCGGAATGCCCGAGGCGGACAGCCGCCCGAAGGGGCGAGCGTTCGTCACCGCGCTCGATCTGCACGTCGGCCGCGCGGTGGTGAGCCGCCGCGGCGATCCGCGCGTTGAAGACCGCTGCACCGAGTGCGACCGCGCTACCCCGGTACGCGACATCCATCGCGCTCGTGGCCTCGGGGGCCATCCACAGGTGCACGGTGTCGGCCTGCAGGTCGATGTGCCACGGCTGCGAATTGCCGCCCGAGGGCGCCCGCACGGCGGCGGCGGCGACCTTCTCGGGAACGGAGTCCGTGTCGGGATCGGTCACCGTATCGTCGGCCGTGTCCTCGACGGCCGGGGAGCCGAGCGGATCCTCGACGCGGCCGAGGAGCGCGGCGGCGTCGATCCGCACCCGGCCCGAGGACAGCGGCTCGCCGAGGCCGATGCGGCGCACCGCTTCGGTCACCGCGGTGGCGCCCAGCGCGACGTCACCGGCGAGCTGCGGCCATGTCGTCAGGCTCGTGCCGACTTCCACCAACGACGCGGCCATCCGCGACGACAGCGCGCTCGCGTCGAGGATGCGCAGCACGTGGGGCACCTTGTCCTTGCTCGTCAGCTCGGACAGCGCCGCCGAGTCGATGTCGCCGAGCAGTCCGTGCAGCAGCGGCCGCGACGGGTCGACGTCGAAGCGTTCGACGTCGAGCAGGCCGCGATCGCTGGTCGCCATCAAGACCGGGATGCGGCGGGCCCGGGCGTGCTCACGCACCAGGACCTTGACGTCCAGTGAATCGCACTCCTCCACCACCACGTCGAGCCCGTCGAGGAACTCCTCGACCGTGGCCGCCGTGACACCGTCGGTCATCACCTGCACCGGGAGGTAGGGATCGAGTTCGGCGATCCGGCGGGCTGCGACCACCGCCTTGTTCACCCCGACGTCGACCAGGCTTGCGGGTACGCGGTTGAGGTTCGACACCTCGAGACCGTCGAAGTCGGCGAGCCGCAGTTCGCCGCACACCCCCTGGGCGGCAAGCGTGTGGGCCACGGCGTGGCCGACGCTGAGACCGATCACCCCGACCCGCAACCGACCGAGCCGCTGTTGTTCTGACGCGGTGATCAGATTTCGGTTGCGGTCGAGCCGGACCCGGCTGTGGGCGCGGGGACCGAGGACGGTCACGACCATGCGCCGCCACGGGAAGTGCGCCCACCGGATCGGCTCATCCGCCAGATCGCCGTCCGCGGGCGGACGCAATTCGGCCAGTGCCGAGCGCAGTTCCGCGGCGCGGTCGACGAACTCGATCCCGGGATCGGACCGCAGCGTCGCTAGTGGGCCGCGGTCTGCCCCATCGGTGAGAACGGCGGCGGTGTAGACAGTCGGATCAGCGGTGGACCGTGTCATCAGACTGTCGCGGCGGCGGACGCGAGTCGGCCGAGCCCGTCGAGTTGCGCCGTCACCTGCCGCGTCTCCGCGAAGAACGTCGAAACCTGCCTGGGGTCGGCGTGATTGACGTAGGTACGCCTGTCCCACCACATCATCTTCGTCTGATATCGGGCGTCGGGATATGGAGTCGCGGGAATCTTGGCGGCCAGCACACCGCCTGACGACAACCAGCGATTGAGGACATACGCGGCGGCGGTCGCGACTGCGAATTGCGCGTCGAGCAGAAGCATGGAATGCAGCGGTACGCGGGCCAGGACGTCGGTGAGTGCGCGGCTCTGTTCGGGGTCGTCGCTCACCCACGCCGATTTGATTTCCACCACGCCGAACGGCAGGCGATCACCCACCATCTTGCGCACCGCGGTCAGGCCGGGCCGGCCGTCCCACTCGACCACGGCGTGGCACTCATCGACTGCGGTGTACGGGCCTTTGGCGCGGACACCGCCGACCACCTGTCCGGACTGGTTGATGCCGGCGCAGAACAACGCGGTGTCGTCGCCACGCTCGAGCGCACCGCTGTCGAGCGCGCGCTCGACTCCGTGCTTGTGGTAGCTGAGTTGCGCCCCGCGAACGTACTCGGCCCAGAGTTCGGGCTCTGTGGAGGGCTGTGCCAGGACGATGGTGCACTGGCTTGCAGTGTCGAACCAGGTGGGGCTCCGGTCCAGTTTCAGAAGCCCGGGAGTAGGGGTGTCCAGCTGGGCAGCAGGCATGGGTGTCGTCCTTCGGGCAGCCGCCTCACGGATAGGCGACAGTTGATCGTGGTGCGCGTCTCGCGGGCTCGCGAATACGCGAACTTGAGTATCCCGCTCATAGTGGGTTCCATTCCAGCTATCGAGAGAAAACTGTCCAGGATTGCGTTTTGCGGACCGCGCCACGAGCTGTGATTGTGCTCGGGACTTCAGTTATGGCAATCGGCTATTTGCGGGTCTTCGCAGGTTGTCCGTCCGGTGGTGGCGTCCGGCGAACTTTGCGTGTGCACCGACCGCCGCGACGGCGGAGTGACCCTTGAACAAGCGGTTCTTGCCGTTTGCCGACCGAACCAGTTTGTGAGCCTCGTCACCCACCCGCGCCGGCGGATCACGCGTGGGCGCGGGGTCCGGGTCACGCCCGTCGCCGATGATGACGCCGCCCAGGGCCGGGGTCGGTGCGCCGACACCATGTCGGTCCGACCACCGCGGTCCGGGTCGGACCTTCGGTTTTGTGCCGTCGGAGGGTCAGATGGCGTGCCGGTAATTCGGGTGGTACGCACCGTCGCCGGTCAGGTGTGACGGGTTTGCCAGGGGGCTCGGCGGTCTCCACCACCGACGTCGCGGCGAAGCCTGCGGCCGGTGATCGTATCGGCACGCAGTGCCGGCGGGACGTGTCGACCACCCCCGGCAGGCCGGCCCGATAGGCGAATAAGCTGCCGTGGGTCTCCTTTTCCAGGGCTCACATCGATACCGGCGACATATGGATGACTCGGATCAAATCGGTCGAATCAACGCAATTCTGGCAAATTCCAATCGGACTTTATCCGCGCGAGGCAGGCCCGGCGTCGATCGGCGGGGTGGCTGACCGTAGGGTGCGAGGCGTCAGTGGCGCGACCGCGCCGGAGAGGAGACGCCCGTGAAGACCTTCAATGGACTGGACGAGCTCGCGGCGGCCGAGGGCACCTCACTCGGCCCGACTGATTGGCTCGAGATCACCCAGGACCGGGTGAACCTGTTCGCTGATGCCACCGACGACCACCAGTGGATCCACGTCGATCCTGAGAAGGCGGCGCGGGGGCCGTTCGCCGGCACGATCGCACACGGGCTGCTGACGCTGTCACTGCTGCCTCACTTCAGCCACCAGCTGTACACCGTCGGCAACATCGCGATGGCAATCAACTACGGCTACAACAAGGTTCGCTTCATCAACCCGGTCAAGGTCGGTGCGCGTCTGCGGGCCCGCGGGGAGATCAGCAAGGTGGACCGGCTCGACGGTGCCGTCCAGGCCACGACGACGATCACCGTGGAGATCGACGGAGCAGACAAGCCGGCCGCCGTCGCCGAGTCGATCGTGCGTTTCATCGGCTGACCCCCGTCTGACAACATCTGTCAGACGTCGTTGACGCGTGTCACATCCGGTGGATAGTGTGCCGGGGTCGGCAGCTCGCCCGCGATGTCGACGGCGATGAAGGCGACCTTGCCGGTGAGGCGGTCGGTCATGAGTTCGCCGCCGCCCGCTGCGCGGCCTTCACCAGTGCACCGCCGATGATCAGGCGCTGGATCTCGCTGGTGCCCTCGTAGAGTCGCAGCAGCCTGACGTCACGGTAGATCCGCTCGACGGGCACCTCGCGCATGTACCCGGTGCCGCCGTGGATCTGCACCGCGAGATCGGCGACCTGCCCGGCCATCTCGGTGCAGAACACCTTGGCCGCCGACGGTGCGACGCGACGGTCCTCGTCGGTGACCCACTTACGGGCGGCGTCGCGGACGAGCGCCCGCCCGGCCATCACCCCGGTCTGCTGATCGGCCAGCATCGCCTGCACCAACTGGAAGTCGCCGATGGGCTGACCACCTTGGGTCGCGGTGGCGGCGTAGGCCACGGACTCGTCGAGCGCGCGATGCGCGGCGCCGACCGCGAGCGCGGCGATGTGCACGCGCCCACGCGCCAGGGTGATCAGTGCGGCGCGGTATCCGATGTCCTCGCTGCCACCGACCAGCGCCGAGGCCGGTACGCGGACGCCGGTGAAGTTGACGTCGGCGGTCCAGGAGCCTTCCTGACCCATCTTGGCGTCCTTCGCGCCGACCTCCACACCGTCGGCGTCGGCGGGTACCAGGAACACCGCGATACCGGCGCCGCGGTCGTCGGCCGGCCGGGTGCGCGCGAAGACGACGAACAGACCGGCGGTCGGGGCGTTGGTGATGAAACGCTTCTGGCCGTTGATGACCCAGTCACCCGCGTCGTCGTGCACCGCTTTGGTCCGCAGTCCCGCCGGATTGGAACCGGCGCCCGGCTCGGTGAGTGCGAACGAGGCGACCACGTCACCGGAGGCGATGCCCTCGAGCCACTGCTTCTTCTGCTCGTCGGTGCCGAATCCCACCAGCACCTGCCCGGCGATACCGTTGTTGGTACCGAACATCGAGCGCAGCGCCAGCGAGGTGTAACCGAACTCCATGGCCAGTTCGACGTCCTGGGTCAGATCCAGCCCGAGCCCGCCCCACTCCTGCGGAATGGCGTAGCCGAACAGCCCCATGCTCTTGGCGGCTTCACGCAGGTCGTCGGGGACCTTGTCCCCGGCGAGAATCTCGGATTCCCGCGGAACCACCGCGGATCGGACGAAATGTCTTGTCTGCGCGATGATCTCGCGGAAATCCTCGTCACTGACTTCGCTCATCGACGACCTCCAGTCGCTGTGGGCGGCCCATGGGTCCAATATCCTATATGAAATAGGATGTATGCCGACCGGGCCCCTCGGAGGCCCCCGACGAGTCAGGTAGGTGATCGAATGTCGTTGCTGAGTGGACAGACCGCGGTCGTCACAGGCGGTGCACAGGGACTGGGATACGCGATCGCGGAGCGCTTCGTGTCCGAGGGGGCGCGGGTCGTGCTCGGCGACCTCGACCTCGACGCCACCGAGGCGGCGGCCAATTGCCTCGGCGGAGCGGATGTGGCCACCGCGGTCCGGTGCGACGTCACCGAGGCCGACGAGGTGGATGCGCTCGTGGCCGCGGCGGTGGAGCGCTTCGGCGGTCTCGACGTCATGGTGAACAACGCGGGCATCACCCGCGACGCCACTCTGCGCACGATGACCGAGGAACAGTTCGACCAGGTGATCGCCGTACATCTCAAGGGCACCTGGAACGGGCTGAAGTCGGCGGCGGCGATCATGCGCGAGAGCAAGCGCGGTGCGATGGTCAACATGTCGTCGATCTCGGGCAAGGTCGGCCTCGTCGGACAGACCAACTACTCGGCGGCCAAGGCCGGGATCGTCGGGATGACGAAGGCCGCGGCCAAGGAACTGGCTCACCTCGGGGTGCGCGTGAACGCAATCCAGCCGGGCCTCATCCGATCGGCGATGACAGAGGCGCTGCCACAGCACATCTGGGACCAGAAGCTTGCCGAGATACCGATGGGCCGGGCCGGTGAACCGGCCGAGGTGGCCAAGGTCGCCTTGTTCCTCGCCTCGGACCTCTCCTCGTACATGACCGGCACGGTGCTGGAAGTCACCGGGGGAAGGCATATCTGATGCGCGACACCGTGATCTGCGAACCCGTCCGCACCCCGATCGGGCGGTACGGCGGGATGTTCAAGGACCTCACGGCCGTCGAACTCGGGGTGACGGCGCTGCAGGGGCTGCTGACGCGCACCCGCGTCGCGCCGGGCGCCGTCGAGGACGTTGTCGTCGGCCACTGCTATCCGAGCATGGAGGCACCCGCGATCGGCCGCGTCATCGCTCTCGATGCGGGACTGCCGGTGACCGTGCCGGGGATGCAGATCGACCGCCGCTGCGGTTCCGGGCTGCAGGCCGTCCTCCAGGCCGCGATGCAGGTGGCGAGTGGCAACAACGACCTCGTCGTCGCCGGCGGTGCCGAATCGATGAGCAACGTGGTGTTCCACTCGACCGACATGCGGTGGGGCGGGACACGCGGTGGCATCGCCGTGCACGACGCGCTGGCCCGCGGGCGCACCACCGCCGGCGGCAAGCACCATCCGGTGCCGGGCGGCATGCTGGAGACCGCCGAGAACCTGCGCCGCGAGTACGGCATCTCCAGGGACGAACAGGACGAGCTGGCGGTCACCTCGCACCAGCGGGCGGTCGCCGCCCAGAGGGACGGCGTCTTCGCCGAGGAGATCATCCCCGTGAGCGCGCGGACCCGGCACGGTGTCGATGTCGTCGACACCGACGAGCATCCGCGCGCGGATACGTCGATGGAGACGCTCGGCCGGCTCAAACCTATACTGGGCAAACAGGATCCGGCGGCGACAGTGACCGCGGGCAACGCCAGCGGTCAGAACGACGCGGCCTCGATGTGCGTGGTGACCACGGCCGAGAAGGCCGCCGGACTCGGTTTGAAGCCGATGGTGCGGCTGGTGTCGTGGGGTCTGGCCGGGGTGCCGCCGAAGGTCATGGGCATCGGACCGGTACCGGCGACCGAGGTCGCGTTGGCCAGAGCGGGCCTGGACCTGGCCGACATAGACCTTATCGAGCTGAACGAGGCGTTTGCCGCGCAGGTGCTCGCCGTGATGCGGGAGTGGAAGTTCACCGCCGCCGATATGGAGCGCACCAATGTGCACGGGTCCGGGATCTCGTTGGGACACCCGGTGGGAGCGACCGGCGGACGGATGCTCGCCGCGCTCGCCCGCGAACTGACCCGCCGGCATGGCCGGTACGGGCTGATGACGATGTGCATCGGTGGCGGACAGGGACTGGCCGCGGTGTTCGAGCGGGTGACCCCGTGACCCGCCTTGCCCAGACTCTGGGTCTGACCGAACTCCAGGCCGAGATCGTCTCCGCCGTGAGGCAATTCGTCGACAAGGAGATCATCCCGAACGCCCAGGAACTCGAGAGCGCCGACACCTATCCGCAGGCGATCGTCGACGCGATGCGCGAGATGGGCCTGTTCGGCTTGATGATCCCCGAGGAGTACGGCGGGCTCGGCGAATCGCTGCTGACCTACGCCTTGTGTGTGGAGGAACTCGCCAGGGGCTGGATGAGCATCTCCGGGGTCATCAACACCCACTTCATCGTCGCCTACATGATCCGCCAGCACGGCACCAAGGCGCAGAAGCAACGCTTCCTGCCGCGCATGGCAACCGGGGAGACCAGGGGCGCGTTCTCCATGTCCGAACCCGAACTGGGCTCCGACGTCGCGGCCATCCGCACCCGCGGCCGCCGCGACGACTCCGGCGGCTACGTCATCGACGGGCAGAAGATGTGGCTGACCAACGGTGGCAGTTCCACCTTGGTCGCCGCGCTCGTGCGCACCGACGAGGGCGCGGACAAACCACACCGCAACCTGACCGCGTTCCTCGTCGAGAAACCCACCGGCTTCGGCGAAGTGATGCCCGGGCTGACCATCCCCGGAAAACTCGACAAGCTGGGCTACAAGGGCATCGACACCACCGAGTTGATCTTCGACGGTTACCGCGCCGGTGCGGAGGACATCCTCGGTGAGCGTCCCGGCAAGGGCTTCTTCCAGATGATGGACGGCGTCGAGGTCGGCCGGGTCAATGTGTCGGCACGGGCCTGCGGCGTGGGGTTGCGCGCGTTCGAGCTCGCGGTGCGCTACGCCCAGCAGCGGCAGACATTCGGCAAACCGATCGCCGACCATCAGGCCATCGCCTTCCAGCTGGCCGAGATGGCGACGAAAGTCGAAGCGGCGCATCTGATGATGGTCAACGCCGCCCGCCTCAAGGACTCCGGTGAGCGCAACGACGTCGCGGCGGGGATGGCGAAGTACCTCGCCAGCGAGTTCTGCGCGGAGGTGACGCAGCAGAGCTTCCGCATCCACGGTGGCTACGGCTACTCCAAGGAGTACGAGATCGAGCGGCTGATGCGCGACGCACCGTTCCTCCTGATCGGGGAGGGCACCAGCGAGATCCAGAAGAACATCATCAGCAAGCGTCTGCTCGCCGACTACCGGATCTGACATGTCCGCCCCCGATTTCGCGGCCCGCCCCCAGCTGTCGGAGGACGTCGCGCGGTTGGTCCGTCGGCGCATCTTCGACGGCACCTACCGGGCCGGCGGGTACATTCGGCTCGAGCAGCTGGCATCCGAGCTGGGCGTCAGCGTGACGCCGGTGCGCGAGGCGCTGTTCGGGTTGCGCGCCGAAGGGCTTCTCGCGCAACAGCCCCGGCGCGGATTCGTCGTGTTGCCGGTCACAGGTCGCGACATCGCCGACGTGTCGAACGTACAGGCGTACATCGGCGGTGAGTTGGCCGCCCGCACGGCGCACAACATCACTGACGATCAGCTGCGTGAGCTCACCGCGATTCAGGATGCGCTCGAGGATGCCTACCGTCGCGACGACGGCGAAGGTGCGGTGCGGCTCAATCACGAGTTCCACCGGGCGATCAACGTCGCCGCCGACTCGCCGAAGCTCGCCCAGATGATGGCGTTGATCACGCGGTACGCCCCGGAGTCGGTGTTCCCCACGATCGAGCGCTGGCCCGCCGAGTCGGTGCGTCACCACCGGCAGCTGCTGACCGCACTGGCACAGCGTGACGACACCCTGGCGCGGTCGGCGATGTCGGAGCATCTCGCGGCGGGCGCCGGACCGCTCATCGAGCACCTCAAGACCCGCGGCGTGGTCCAGTAACGTAACCGAGGGTCCAGCATTTCCCGGATCGCGCGCACACCGACCGTGCTGGTCGCCTTGCGCGGGACGGCGTCACCGTCGTCGAGCAGCAGCCGTATCGTCGGCCGCGATCACCGTCCAGGCGATCGCCCCCGCGAGCGCTCCTCGTCGGTCACGGTAGCGCAGGACGCGGGCGAACCGCAGCGCCATCCCGCCCCGGATATCGCGTCGAACCCTGGGCGCCGTCGAACGCGATCTCGACCACCTGTTCGGGCCGCTCAGCAGAGCCGCGAGCACCACGGCTTGGCGCACAGCGTAGCCAAGGATCGGCCGGTCGTGGCCGTCGACCACGCACGTTCGCGAGGAGGCGAGAGATCAGACGGTGTGGAAGACGACGGTGTGCCAGCCCGTTGCGCCGTCGGGTACCGGATCGTGGCGATCCTCGGTCTGCACTGCGCCGGTGTTGTCCGTGGCGCGGACGACCATGGTGTACCGGCCCGGCTCCTTCGATTCCCACGCATAGCTCCACATCCGCCAGGTGTCGTCGGAGTAACTGTCGCCCAACGTCGCCTGCCGCCATTCACCCTGACCGCCGGGCGGGTCGATGCGCACCTCGACCGCGCGCACACCGCGGTCCTGCGCCCACGCCACACCGCCGAAGGTCACCGGCCCGGATGCGACGTCGGTACCGCTGCGCGGCACGTCGATGCGCGACTGCGTCTTGATCGGCCCGCGCTCCGACCACCCCAGTTTCGTCCAGTACGCCTGCGCCCGATCGAAGCGGGTGAGCTCCAGGTCGACGACCCACTTCGTCGCGGACACGTATCCGTAGAGGCCGGGGACCACGAGGCGGGCGGGATAACCGTGTTCGGTCGGCAGCGGTTCGCCGTTCATGCCGACCGCCAGCAGGGCGTCACGCGAATCGGTGAGCGCCTCGACTGGCGTGCCCGCGGTGAAACCGTCATGTGAAGTGGACAGCACCATGTCGGCGTCCGCGTGAATTCCGGCTTCGGCCAGCAGGTCTCGCACGCGGTACCCGGTCCAGGTGGCGTTCGACACCAGCTCACCGCCCACCGGATTGGACACGCACGTCAACGTCACGACCTTCTCCACCACCTCGAATCGCTCGAGGTCGGCGAAGCGGTAGGTGATCTCGCGGTCGACCATGCCGTGCACGCGCAGCCGCCACTCCTCGCGGCCCACCTGCGGCACGCTGAGCGCGGTGTCGATGCGGTAGAAGTCGGCGGTGGGCGTGACAAACGACGGTAGCGTCACACCGCCGGGCTGTACGGCCGCCGGTACCGGCGGCGCCGGTACGTCGATGCGCGGCAGCGCGAACGCGGCGCGGTCAGCGCTGACCGAGGCGGCGCGCCGGGAGAGGGTGGCCCCTGCCGCGCCCGCGAGACCGCCGGCGGCGAAAAGGCCCAGGGTCACCAGCGAGAGGCGGCGGCCGCGGTCGACGGTGGCGGTCTCACCCCCGTCGGTGAACCGACCGGACAGCAGCAGGTGCAGGACCGCCACCCCACACGCCGTCCCCGCGATCGTCGGGATGAGGTCCGCGGCACCCGCGCCCGGCCGGGACAGCACCGCCGCACACCCGAAGACGCCGCCGGCGACGATGACCGCGCTGCCCACCGGGACCCCCCGCGTCTGCAGGCTCGCGCCGGCGCCGGCGAGTATCGCGATCACCGCCAGCACGAGAACCGACAGCACCAGCTTGTCGGCCATGCCGAAGGTGGTGATCGCCCACTCCTTGACCGGGCCGGGCGTCGCATCGATGACCGCGGAACCGACCGCGGTGCGGGCGTCGGCTTCCGGACCGAACAGCGCCGCCGTCAACTCGGTGACACCTAGGGCGACGGCCGCCGCGGCGATTCCACACCATGCGCGTGTGGTGCGCGGGAGGCCGGCCATGATTGCCAAGGTAGTTCCTCTGCGCACCCGAAGGCATTAAGGAACGGTGACATACTCGAGATTCGGCCCGACACCGACACGCCGTTACCTCGTAGCCGGGGTCGAATCGCAGACGTCCACCCGCCCGTCGGCGACCACCAGCCACCAGCGCGACGCCCGCGCCTCCCCACCGTCGAGGCGGAACGTCAGCGTGGTGCGACCGTCGGGCCACTCCGCCAGCGGGACCGACCTGCGCATGTCCCACATCAGCAGGTGCGGATCGAGGTCGGCTTCGCCCAGTTCGCCGATCCAGCGCACCCCCAGGCGCCCAGCGCGGTCCACCACCGCGGTCAGTTCCTCACCGCATGGAGTGAGCGAATGCGTTGTACGGCCGTCGATCTCGCTACGTTCGACGACACCGGCCCGGGTCAGCGACTTGAGCCGCTTCGACAGCAGGGCCGGGGACGTCACCTCCTCGGCGACCGCACAGACATCGTCGCGCGCAACGCGCCGCCAGTACAGATGTGGAACGGGAATCGCCGCGGGCGGAGCGTGACGAGAGAAAGTGTTTGCACCGCAGCCGCGCAGAGGTCTAACATCGCCCACATGCCAAGGCGACTCGTAGTAGCAACCCGCAGCGGGGTCTGATCCGGACCGACCCCTCGCTGTGGGTCGTTGCTACACCGTCGGTCATCTCCATCACGAGAAGACCGGCACATGAGCACCACGTCGATTATCGAATCGTCATCATCCGCCCTGACGCCCACCGCCCGCGAGACCGCGCCGTATGCCTGGATCACGCGGCTGCCCCGCGGTCTGCGTAATGAGGCCGACGGCATGACCTGGGACGAGTTCCTCAAGGAATACGCCCCCACGGCGGGCCCGCTGCGGCTCGGGCGGTGGATGTGCACCGACACCGGGCGTCCGGCCGGCCGGCTGGGCCCGCAGGCCCGCAACTACCAGGCGACGCTGGCGTTCGGCGACCGGATCCGCACCGCGACGGCGGCCGCATCCGGTCCGGTCGCGGCGCTGACAGCGATGCTGCATGACCAGGGCATCGCCGTCGAGACCGTCGCCTTCCACCAGATTCCCGCCGGCTCGCACACCGCTACGTTCATCCGCGGCTCCGACGGCACGCACACCGAGTGGGCGATGGGCCTGTCGCAGGACGCCACCCAGTCCGCCCTGCGGGCCGTCGTCGCCTGCGCCAACCGGCTGCTCGCCGCCTGAGGTGGGGCGTCAGTGCAGCGGACGCAGCACGATCGGCATACCATCCATCGGCACCGGCATGCCCGCGTAGTCCAGTTTCGAGGTGTAGCCGGGACGCGGCGGTTCCAACCGGTAGCGGCGCAGCAGTCGGTGCATCACGGTCTTGATCTCCAACTGGCCGAACACCATGCCGATGCACTTGTGGGCGCCGCCGCCGAACGGCGCGAACGCGTACCGGTGCTGTTTGTGTTCGTTGCGCGGTTCGGTGAAGCGGGCCGGGTCGAACTTCTCGGGATCTGTCCACAGCTCCGGCAGGTGATGGTTCACCGACGGCCAGAGCAGCACATCCGTGTTCGCCGGGATGTAGTGACCCAGCAGTTCGGTGTCGCGGACCGTCTGACGGACGTTGAACGGTAGCGGCGTCACCAGGCGGAGCGATTCGTTGACCACCAGGTCGAGGGTCTCCAGCTTCTCGAGCGCCTCGATGTCGAGCGGACCGCCGCCCAGGCGTTCGGACTCCTCGCGGCAGCGCTCCTGCCACTCCGGGTTGCGGGACAGGTGATAGGCCATCGTCGTCAGCGTCGACGTCGAGGTGTCGTGGGCCGCCATCATCAGGAAGATCATGTGGTTGACGATGTCCTGATCGGAGAAGGTGTTGCCGTCCTCGTCCGCGGTGTGGCACAGCACCGTCAGCATGTCGGTGCCCTCGGAGCCCCGCTTCTCCGTGACCCGCTGCTCGAAGTAGTTGTCGAGGACCTTGCGGGCCTGCAGGCCGCGCCACCACTTGAACGGCGGCAGGCCGGCGCGGACGATCGCCCCGCCGGCACGGGTCGCCACGGTGAACGCGTCGTTGACCTTGGTGACGAGCTCCTTGTCGGTACCCGGCTCGTGGCCCATGAACACCACCGAGGCGATGTCGAGGGTGAGCTCCTTGACGGCGGGGTGGAAGAGGAACCGCGCATCGTTGTCGACCCAGTCGTCCGCGATGACCTGTGAGGCGACCCGGTCGATGTGCTCGACGTAGCCGGCCAGGCGGGTGCGGGTGAACGCCTCCTGCATGATGCGGCGGTGGTACATGTGCTCGTCGAAGTCGAGCATCATCAGGCCGCGGTTGAAGAACGGGCCGATGACCCGATGCCAGCCCCGCTGCGAGAAATCCTTGTTCTTGTTCGAGAAGACGGCCTGGGTGGCGTCGGGTCCGAGCGCGACCACCGCGGGCAGCGCGGGGGAGTAGGCGTAGTGCAGCGGGCCGTAGGTCTTGTATACCTGCAGCAGGTAGTCCGGGCCGCCGCGGAAGGTCTCGATCATGTGGCCGAGCACCGGGAGCCCGGAGTCGCCCATCACCGGCTTGAGCCCACTGCCGGCAGGCGGTTCGGCCAGCACGAACTGCTTCCACTCCTGGTTCTGCATCTTGTCGCGCAGGCGCTTCTCGACGATGCCCATCCCGGGGATGGTGTTCAGCGTCGGGGTGAACCGTCGCTTGGCCTGGTCGAGCAGATACTCCGGGGTGCTGATGGTCGCCATCTGAACGCTCCTGGTAGTCACAACGCTGTGGTGGACGTCACGTACCTCACATCCTGACCAGCCGTCTTGACGCATGTCAAGTTTTGTTCTGGCGGTGCCGCGGTGCCAAGGTTGAGTGTCATGACCGCCGAATCCGCCACGCCTGAGATCCGTCGCAGCCGCGGCGACCGGCAACGCGACGCGATCGTCGCCGCGGTCCGTGAGCTGCTCCAGGAGCAGCCGTTCGCCGACCTGTCCGTCAGCACCATCAGCGAGCGGGCCGGTGTGGCGCGGTCGGGGTTCTATTTCTACTTCGACTCGAAGTATGCCGTGCTCGCGGTGATCGTCGCCGATGCGATGGCCGAACTCGACAAACTCACCCACGACTTCGCGCCGCGGGACGGCGACGAGTCGCCGGCCACCTTCGCGCGGCGGATGGTCGGGTACGCCGCGGCGGTGTTCGCCAGCAACAACCCGATCATGCGGGCCACCACACTGGCGCGGAACACCGATGCGCAGATCCGCGAGATCATGAACGACTTCGAGGACACCGTGATCGACAAGATCGTCGGGCTCGTGCGCCAGGACGACGGTTCCCGGCCGATTTCCGACGACCTGCCCGCGTTGGTCCGGACGTTGACCGCCACGACGGCGCTGACGCTGTCGCACGACAGCGGCTTCGTCGGCCGCGACGGGGATCCGGCCCGGGCGGTCGAGGTCGTCGAGCGCCTGTGGCAGTACGCGCTGTGGGGCGGCTCGGACCTGCGCCACACCTGAGCGGCGGGGGTGGCGGTAGGGTCACCGCCATGACGCAGGGCAGCGGATTCACCGGTAGGCGTTGTCTTCTGACCGGCGCCGCCAGCGGTATCGGGCGTGCGACGGCCCTGCGACTGGCTCGCGACGGCGCCGAGCTGTTCCTCACCGACCGCGACGCCGACGGGCTCGAGACGACCGTGGCCGACGCTCGCGCGCTCGGCGGCAAGGTCGCCATGTACCGGGCGCTCGACATCTCCGACTACGACGCCGTCGTGCAGTTCGCCGCCGACATCCACCGCGCCCACCCCGCGATGGACGTGGTGATGAACATCGCCGGCGTCTCGGCGTGGGGCACCGTCGACCGGCTCACCCACCAGCACTGGAAGTCGATGGTCGACGTCAACCTGATGGGGCCGATCCACGTCATCGAGACCTTCGTGCCGCCGATGATCGCGGCGCGCCGGGGCGGCCACCTGGTCAACGTGTCCTCCGCGGCCGGATTGGTTGCGCTGCCCTGGCATGCGGCTTACAGCGCCAGCAAGTACGGGCTGCGGGGGCTGTCCGAGGTGCTGCGCTTCGACCTGGCGCGCCACCGTATCGGGGTGTCGGTGGTGGTGCCCGGAGCGGTGAAGACCCCTCTGGTGCAGACGGTTCAGATCGCCGGAGTCGATCGCAACGACCCGAACGTGCGGAAGTGGACCGACCGGTTCGCCGGCCACGCCGTACCCCCGGAGAAAGTTGCCGAACGCATCCTGACCGGGGTACGCCGCAACCGGTACCTGATTTACACCTCACCCGACATCAGGGCGCTGTACCTGTTCAAGCGCACCATGTGGTGGCCCTACAGCGTCGCGATGCGCCAGGTCAACGTGCTGTTCTCCCGCGCCCTGCGGCCCGCCTGCCGGTAGGGCTCGGCGCTGCTACAGTCCCACGGCGGCGTACTCGGCCAGACCCTGGTCGGCGACGCGCGTCCGGGCATCGCCGCGCCGCCATGCGCAGTGGCATCCCGGTGTCGGCGCAGCTCGACCGAGGCGAGGAACTGGTCGAGGTCGACGTGCAGGATCCGGCGTGGCACGCCTCACCGCCCACACAGCTTGACGGCCACGACCTCCCACGCGTCAGCCGCCTCGTCGAGCGTCGCGCCGTCGGCGAGGCGGTGCTCGATGTAGTCGGCGTCGAGGAGTGCGGTGAGGGCGGCGGTCTGAGCATCGAGGTCACCGGTGGTGCCCGCCGCTTGCAGCAGCATCCGGATGTGGGCGTGATGCAGTCGGAACGGTCCGGTGAAGCGGGTCTGCGGATCGCGTCCCGCATCCGAGAGCAGAGCGTGATGGTCGTGGACGAACGTGTGCCGGGCCCGCCCGTAGGCCAGCAACCGCTCCAGCGGAGGGGCGCCCGGACCGAGTGGCGGCGGTCCGAAGAGGAACGCGTGCTGCAGGGCCTTCTCGTCCTCGTCGAGCAGTACCACCATCAGACCGGCCCGGCTCCCGAAGCGGCGGAACAGCGTGCCCTTGCCGACGCCCGCGGCGGCGGCGATGTCATCGGTGCTGACCGAGCCGGCACCCCGTTCGGCGATCAACCGGCGCGCAGCCTCGAGCAGGAGCAGCCGGTTGCGCGCGGCGTCCCCACGCTCCTGCGGTTCATCGGTCACCGGGAGCGTGGTGAACCGGTCGGGGGCGCTCACGACAACGACTGTAGTCCAGCCGGAAGAAATCGGACCGTAGTCCGGTTACTGTGGGCGAGATGGAGAACAACAGCGGTGCACGAAAGGAAACCGACATGCCGGATGTGAACGTCCTGGTCCTGCTCGGCAGTCTGCGAAAGGCGTCGATCAACCGCCAGCTGGCCGAGGTGGCGGTCGACTCCGCCCCCGAGGGTGTGACGCTGCACCTCTTCGATCGCCTCGGTGAGCTGCCCTTCTACAACGAGGACATCGACAACGACTCGGTGCCCGAGCCGGTGCGCGCACTCCGCGCCGCGGCCGCCGCGGCCGATGCGGCGTTGGTGATCACCCCGGAGTACAACGGCAGCATCCCCGCGGTGCTCAAGAACGCGATCGACTGGCTGTCCCGTCCCTGGGGCGACGGCGCGCTCAGGGGCAAGCCGCTCGCGGTGGTGGGTGCCGCGCTCGGCCGCTACGGCGGGAAGTGGGCCCACGACGAGTCACGCAAGTCCTTCGGCATCGCGGGCGCGCGGGTGATTGACGATCTCGAGCTGTCGGTGCCGAGCGCATCGCTCGCCGGTGCGCACCCCCGCGAGAACGCCGACCTCGTCGCGGCGCTGGCTGACGTGATCGGGAAGCTCGTCTCCGCTGCGGAGTCCACCGTCGGGTGAGCCCGCTGCGGGGCGGATGACGGGCCGGCTCAGCGACCGTGGGGCGTTTGCTGAGCGAATCCGGAGGACTTCGGCTCCGGGCCGACTGTCGGTGCCCGGTGGTAGGCCTGTCCGTATATAGCGGCACACCCCGGTCCCGCGTGGCGACACGCCGGACGGAATGGTCCACCGGCGCTTACCACCTGGGAATTCCATGAATGTTGTTCAGAACATGTTGTATCTGTCCGCGATGTCGGCCACTAGGTGTAGTGTCTTGCACACCGACAGGCCACCACGGTTCGGAGGCCGGCCGGAGCGCAGAATCCAGTGCAGTCGGCTATCCGGTCCGCCGGAGACGCACCCCGCCGACCAGGAATTTCCGGATCCTGCGGACCGCTGAACATCACAGCGGCACGAAGTACCGATACAGTTGCCAGTCCGATCTGAATTCACTACCGCCGTTCGCGTAAGGAGCCGTACCGCCGATGACCGTCACCGTGTACACCAAGCCCGCATGTGTGCAGTGCAACGCAACCTACAAGGCGCTGGACAAGCAGGGCATCGACTACGAGGTCGTGGACATCTCGCTCGACAGCGAGGCGCGCGACTACGTCATGGCGCTGGGTTACCTGCAGGCTCCCGTGGTGGTGGCCGGCAACGACCACTGGTCGGGCTTCCGTCCGGACCGGATCAAGGCCCTCTGCGGCGCCGTGGCCGCAACCGCCTGACCGGGTACGCGGTCAGCGGAGGTCGAGTAATGGGCAGCATCGTGTACTTCTCCAGCGTTTCGGAGAACACCCACCGCTTCGTCGAGAAGCTGGGACTGCCTGCCACCCGGATCCCGCTGCACGGTCGCATCCAGGTCGACGAGCCCTACGTGCTGGTGCTGCCCACCTACGGCGGCGGCCACGCCAACGGGCCCGACCCGGACGCCGGAGGCTACGTCCCCAAACAGGTCATCGCATTCCTCAACGACGAGCACAACCGGTCGTTGATCCGCGGCGTCATCGCCGCGGGCAACACCAACTTCGGCGCCGAGTTCGGCTACGCGGGCGACGTGGTGTCCCGCAAGTGCGGCGTCCCGTATCTGTATCGCTTCGAACTGATGGGGACGACCGACGACGTCCTCGCGGTCCGCGCAGGTCTTGAAAACTTCTGGAAGGAACAGACGTGCCACCCACCGTCACAGCTGCAGAGCCTGTAACCACCGGCGCGCACGCGCTTCCCGGGGAGACCGACTACCACGCGTTGAACGCGATGCTGAATCTGTACGACAAAGACGGCAAGATCCAGTTCGACAAGGACGTGCTCGCCGCTCGCGAGTACTTCCTGCAGCACGTCAACCAGAACACGGTCTTCTTCCACAATCAGGACGAGAAACTCGACTACCTGGTCCAGAAGGAGTACTACGAGCGCGAGGTGCTCGACCAGTACTCGCGCAACTTCGTCAAGACGCTACTCGATCGGGCATACGCCAAGAAGTTCCGCTTCCCGACCTTCCTCGGGGCGTTCAAGTACTACACCTCCTACACGCTCAAGACGTTCGACGGGAAGCGCTACCTCGAACGCTTCGAGGACCGCGTCGTGATGGTGGCGCTGACGCTGGCCGCCGGTGACACCACGCTGGCCGAGAAGCTCGTCGACGAGATCATCGACGGGCGTTTCCAGCCGGCCACCCCGACGTTCCTCAACTCCGGCAAGAAGCAGCGCGGTGAACCGGTCAGCTGCTTCCTGCTTCGTATCGAGGACAACATGGAGTCCATCGGCCGCTCCATCAACTCGGCGCTGCAGCTGTCCAAGCGTGGTGGCGGAGTTGCGTTGCTGCTCAGCAACATCCGTGAACACGGCGCCCCGATCAAGAACATCGAGAACCAGTCCTCGGGTGTCATCCCGATCATGAAGCTGCTCGAGGACTCGTTCTCCTACGCCAACCAGCTGGGCGCGCGGCAGGGCGCCGGCGCGGTGTACCTGCACGCCCACCACCCGGACATCTACCGGTTCCTCGACACCAAGCGTGAGAACGCCGACGAGAAGATCCGCATCAAGACGCTGAGCCTCGGTGTGGTGATCCCGGACATCACCTTCGAGCTGGCGAAGAAGAACGACGACATGTACCTGTTCTCGCCGTACGACGTCGAATGGGTCTACGGTCTGCCGTTCGCCGACATCTCGGTGACCGAGAAGTACTACGAGATGGTCGACGACAGCCGGATCCGCAAGACGAAAATCAAGGCGCGTGAGTTCTTCCAGACCCTTGCCGAGCTGCAGTTCGAGTCGGGCTATCCGTACATCATGTACGAGGACACCGTGAACCGGTCGAACCCGATCGAGGGCAAGATCACCCACTCCAACCTGTGCTCGGAGATCCTGCAGGTGTCCACGCCGTCGGAATTCAACGACGACTTGTCGTATGCGAAGGTCGGCAAGGACATCTCGTGCAACCTGGGGTCGCTGAACATCGCCAAGGCGATGGATTCGCCGGACTTCGCGCAGACCATCGAGGTGGCGATCCGCGCGCTGACCGCGGTGAGCGATCAGACGCACATCACCTCCGTGCCGTCGATCGAGCAGGGCAACAACGACTCCCACGCGATCGGTCTCGGGCAGATGAACCTGCACGGGTACCTGGCCCGTGAGCGGATCTTCTACGGCTCCGACGAGGGTGTGGACTTCACCAACATCTACTTCTACACCGTTCTCTATCACGCGTTGCGGGCGTCGAATCGTATTGCGATCGAACGCGGCACGCACTTCAAGGGGTTCGAGCGCTCCAAGTACGCCTCGGGTGAGTTCTTCGACAAGTACACCGAGCAGCCCTGGGAGCCCAAGACCGAACGGGTCCGGCAGCTGTTCGCCGATGCGGGCATCCGCATCCCGAACCAGGACGACTGGCGGCGGCTGAAGGAGTCGGTGCAGCAGCACGGCATCTACAACCAGAATCTGCAGGCCGTACCGCCGACGGGGTCGATCTCCTACATCAACCACTCGACCAGTTCGATCCATCCGGTGGCGAGCAAGATCGAGATCCGCAAGGAAGGCAAGATCGGCCGCGTCTACTACCCGGCGCCGTACCTGACCAACGACAACCTGGAGTACTACCAGGACGCGTACGAGATCGGGTACGAGAAGATCATCGACACCTACGCCGCGGCGACCCAGCACGTCGACCAGGGGTTGAGCCTGACGCTGTTCTTCAAGGACACCGCCACCACGCGCGACGTGAACAAGGCCCAGATCTACGCCTGGCGCAAGGGCATCAAGACGCTGTACTACATCCGGCTGCGCCAGCTGGCCTTGGAGGGAACCGAAGTCGAGGGTTGCGTGTCCTGCATGTTGTAGCGATTGGTAGCTCATAGCGCGGCCATGTCGTGACTGACGAAACTCTGGCCGGAGGCGTGATCTATGGGTTCAGGCTCCGGGGGACGATGTACGGCCGCAGCTACAACGGACCCCGACGGCCACTCCTGGCAGATCTCTGGTTCGATCCGGCAGCCGTGGCGGGGCGACGAGATCAGCTCTCGCGAGCCTGGTCCGCGCGCAGCGGGTTGAGGCGGCGCTGCTCGCGCAGCACCTCCCGGTAGCTCTCGCGTTCGGCGACCAGCCACTCCGGTTTCTCCTCGAGCAGCGTATTGATCTGCTCGGTGGTGAGCGCATCCCCGACGCCACTCCTCGCGAGACCGGCGATCGAGATGCCCAGCTTGGCCGCAACGAGGTTCTTCGGGTGCGGTCCGTTCTTGCGGAGGTCCTTGAGCCACTGGGGCGGATCTTCCTGCAGGGCGGCGAGTTCAGCCCGGGTGATCGGGTTCTCCTGGAACTCCGTCGGCGTCGCGGGCAGGTACACGTCGAGCTTCCTGGCCGCCGTGGCGGGCTTCATGGACTGCGCGTTCGGCCTGCTCATGGGATCAGCCTATCGGTAGCCTGAGGCGGTGCACCCGCCCTCGCTCACCCTCGGTTACGTCCCCGGCGGGACGCCCGCGAAGTGGGCCCGGAACTGGGCGGAACGCCACCCCGACGGACCGCTGAAGTTGTGCACCGTAGCCGCCGCAGACGCCGCCGACGCCGTGCGGGCCGGCACCGTCGACGTGGCGTTGCTGCGGTTGCCCGCCGGCACCTCCGGGCTGGCCGTCATCCCGCTCTACGAGGAGACCACGGTGGTCGTCGTACCGGTCGATCACATCCTCACTGCGGGCGACACGATCACCGCCGCAGACCTCGACGGCGAGCCGATGCTGCTCCCACTCGACCATGTCGTCGCCTGGGCAGAGGCTCCCGGCACGCTGGTCGACCACCGGCCCGAGACCACCGAGGACGCAATGGAACTCGTCGCCGCCGGAGTCGGTGCGCTCGTCGTTCCCCAGTCCCTGGCGCGGCTGTATCACCGCAAGGACCTCACGTATCGCCCGATCGCCGATGCTCCCACCTGCCCCGTGGCGCTGGCCTTCCCGGAGGGGCCCCAGTCGTTACTGCTCG
The DNA here is from genome assembly GCA_034189785.1 of Actinomycetota bacterium. Taxonomy (GTDB): domain Bacteria; phylum Actinomycetota; class Actinomycetes; order Mycobacteriales; family Mycobacteriaceae; genus Mycobacterium. The sequence goes on along the minus strand of JAXHUG010000099.1, from coordinate 30,781 downwards.
AGGAGTTCATCGGGATCGTGCGGGGCCGCAGACCCGGTTCGGCGCGGGGACAGGCCCAGCCGTCGCCCAAACGCTCCGCGCGGGAGAAGACCCTCGCGAAGCAGGCCGCCCGAGCGGCGGCGGGTAAGGGCACCCGCAAACCGGACCGGGCTGGACGCGGTCGACGCTGACGCTCAACTCACGACCACGTGGATGTCGGCCCGGTGGGTCAACAGTACCGGATGATGGGATGAATGTGGGCCGGCCGGCAAGTAGCAGTGCGAATGCACCGGGACCATACGCGGCACGCGGGCCGACTACGCCGATCTGCAACGGGTGTGGCATGAAGCCGACGCGACCCCCGAGATCGAACATGCCCGGCTGTTCGACCACCTGATCCCGATCGAAGGGGACGTGACCGGCCCGGTCTTCGAGGGCTGGACGCTGCTGTCGGCGCTCGCCGCGCAGACTGAACGCCTGCGCCTCGGAAGCATGGTGACCAGCAACCGGTTTCGGCATCGGTGCCGGATCCCGGCCGGGCCATCCCATCGCACGCCACGAATACGATTCGAACGGCATGCCGTTCCACGACTCCGAGTCCAACGCCCGCTCCCACCGATACTCATCAGCGGATGCGCCGAGGCCACCTTGCGGTGGTGGCTGAACACGCCGACGTCTCGAACATCCCGGCGGAGACATCGACGATGCGGTGAGCCGCAGCGCGCTGCTCGACTGCTGCTGCGCCGAGATCGGCCGGCTTCGGGCACTTCGCCCCGGCCCTCCCCTCGCCGTATCCGGACCGTGTAAGCCACTGGTCGCAGACGAACCCATCAGGCGGTGACTTATGATTCGGCGGCCGTCGCCCCCGCGATCGAATTGCCGCCGTCGATGGCCAGCGTGGTGCCCGTGACGTAGGAGGCGCCCGGCGCCGCAAGGAACGCGATGCCTGCGGCGACCTCGGCCGCGGTGGCCGACCGCCCGATCGGCGTGGCGTTGCCCGCGATCACTTCCGACCGAAGTTGCGCCGCGGTGGCGATCCAGCCCGGGATCACGACGTTGGCCGTCACGCCGTTGCGCGCGTAGTCCACCGCCACTGATCGCGTCATCCCCAGCATCGCGGCCTTGGCCGTGTGGTAACCGACGTCGCCGGTGTAGGCGGTGAGGATCCCGGCGGTGGACGCCACGTTGACGATGCGGCCGTAGCCCCGCTCCACCATGCCGGGCAGGGCGGCCCGGGTGACGAAGAACGCGCTGTCCACGTTGCGCCGCAGCGCCAGCCGCCATTCCCCGTCGGACATCACCATCAACGGATTGGGACGCTCGGGGATGTGCACCGACGCCAGTCCGGCGTTGTTGACCACGATGTCGAGCCGGCCGAACGCCGCCTCGGTGGCCTCGATCAGTCCCCGGGCCGCGTCCGGATCCATCAGGTCCGCGACGTGTGAACGCGCCGCGATGCCCTCACCCTGCAGTTCCAGCGCGCGTTCGGCAGCGCGCTCGGTGGTCCCGGTGACCATCACCGACGCCCCGAACTGTCCGAGTAGACGTGCCGAGGCGAAGCCGATCCCGAGCGCGCTGCTCGACCCGGTGACCACGGCCACCTGACCGGCGAGATCGAACGCGTTCGGAACGGCTGTGGGCATTGTGTTGTTTCCCTTCGTCGTTCGCCTGCCGCTCCAGAACACTAGAGCGCGCTGCGGGACCCTGCTAGGTCAACCGACCAAAAACTTGGACGTTCGTACAAAGTGGTAACCGCTGCGTCACGCGGACGAAATGCGCCGTGCCGACACTCATCGGTGAACCGAGGACAGGAGCCCTGCGCAATGAGACGCATGCCCGCCGTTGCGACGCTGGCCATGACCACCCTGGTGCTGGGCGCCACGGGCTGTGTCGGTTCCAGCAACAGCCCAACGGACACTGCGGCGCTGATGTCGTCGGTCCGCACCCCGCTGATGTCGGATCCGCCGCCTCTGGACCCGGACGTCTTCTATCAGCCCGAGGGTCTGCTGATCATGACGTCGGCCTATCAGGGACTGCTCCGGTATGCACCGGAGAGCACGGAGGTGGAGGGACTGCTGGCGACAGAATGGACTGTCTCCGAAGACGGTCTGACCTACGCGTTCACCCTGCGGGACGGCGTGAAGTTCTCCGACGGCACACCCTTCGACTCGGGGGCGGCCAAGGCGAGTTTCCAGCGGCGGATCGACATGGCCGCGGGGCCGTCCTACATGCTCGCCGACGTCCGTGACATGCAGACCCCCGATCCGCAGACATTCGTCGTGACGCTCACCAAACCGGTCGCCCCCTTCCTGGACTATCTGGCCTCGCCGTACGGGCCACTGATGACGAGCCCGGCGGCGATCGCCGAACACGCCGTCGGTGACGACCGCGGCGCGGGCTGGCTGGCCGCGCACACCGCGGGCACCGGCCCGTACGAGCTCACCGCCGCGATCCCGGCGAACCGCTACACTCTCACCGCCAACGAGCACTACTGGGGCGAGCCCCCGCAGATCACCACTGTCGAACTGCCCGTGGTGGCGGCGACCGCGGTGCAGCGGATGCAGCTGGAGAACGGCCAGCTCGACATGATTCTGCACGGGCTGTCCAAAGGCGACTACGAGGCATTGGGCGCGGGCCCCGACACCGAGGTCCGGCAGGAGACGGCGCTGGTGAAGGCGCTGGTCATGGTCGATCCGGACTCCGCGGTCCTTGGTCCGCCCGCGGCCAGGGCGGCCCTGAACGCCGCGCTCGACCAAACCACACTCACGACGACGGTGTTCGGGGATCAGGGCAGCCCGTCGACCCAGTTCTATCCCAGCGGGATGCTGCCCGACGGCGCGGTCCCCGACACGCACGCCTTCGACCCGTCGAAGCTGGCCGAGACCGGACGCTCGGGCGGCGATGTGGAGATCGGTTACCCCACCGGGGACAGCAGCCTGCAGAACCTGGCGAACCAGATGCAGGTGATCCTGCAGCAGGCGGGCCTGACGGCGACGGTGCGGGACTTTCCGCTCGCGCAGTTCTTCGCGCTCGGAGAGAACCCCGGTCAGCGCCCCGATCTGCTGCTCGCCTCGTTCAATCCCGATGCGGCACATCCGGACACGTGGTCGCGGATCTACCAGTACACCGATGCGCCGGTGAACCTGCAGGGCTGTTCGGTGCCTGCGGCAGACGCGTTGCTCGATGCCGGTAGCGCCGAAGCGGATCCGGCGAAGTCGCGGGCACTCTACGTGGAGGCGGCCAAGGAGTACCGGGACTCGCTGTGCTGGATCAATCTCGCCGACCTGCACAACACGATCGCCGCGCGCAAGGGCTATTCGGGGTGGAGCGGCCAGCCGGCCTGGATGTGGGACACCGACTTCTCGACGCTGGCCTACCGGGACTGACCACCGATGCCCACCCAAGCCGGCAACACCGCCCGCGCGGCGCAGCGCCGGGTGGAGATCATCGACGCCGCGATCGAGGTCATGGCGCGCGTGGGGCTGGCCGGTCTGTCGATGCGCGTGGTGGCCGCACAGGCAGGGATCCCGTTGGGGGCGTTGAGCTATTACTTTGACGACAAGTCGGATCTGGTCGCCCAGGCGTTCCAGCAGCTCTCCCACCGGGAGATCGAACGCGTGGTCCGCACCTCCGACGGGTTGAAGCCGACCATGTCCTCCGATCAACTCGCCGACGCGATGGCCGACATGATCATCGACGGTTTCACCTCACCGCGGGGTGCGATCGTCACCCGATACGAACTGGTCACCGAGGCCAGCCGCGACGAACGTCTGCGTCCGATGTTCGAAGCGTGGTACACGGCGATGGTGCCCGCGCTGAGTCGACTTTTCCGTGAACTCGGTTCGCACCAGCCCGAACTGGATGCGAGGACCGTCATGGCGGTGATGGCCGGGCTGGAGATCGACAACCTCTACCGGCCACTCGGTCCGGTCGACAAACGCCGCATCCGCGCCACCATCCGGCGTACGTTCCGTGCGCTGGCCGCCCTGCGCGGGCACACCTGAGCCCATTCCCGAGTTCGACGAAAGCAGACTCCATTGGCAGCCAGTGCATTCGGACCCGACATCACTTTCCTCGGCGTCCCTCGATGCGATCTCGGCGACGCGTCGACGTACGCCGACGCGGACATCGTCATCCTCGGTGCACCCCTGGACGGGGGTACGACCTACCGCTCCGGTGCCCGGTTCGGGCCGTCGGCGCTGCGCCAGGCGTGCTATCTGCCGCAGGACGGTTCCCGGCCCAGCCTGGCGCTGCGGGTCGACGGACTCAAGGATCTGCGGGTCTACGACGCCGGGGACGTGGCGCTTTACAGCGGCAACGTCGAACAGGCGGTGCAGTTGATCGAGAAGGAGGTCTTCAAGATCTCCTCGGCGGGGGCGATCCCCATCGTACTCGGGGGCGATCACACCATCGCCTGGCCGGACCATACCGGAGTGGCCCGCCAACACGGTTTCGGCAAGGTGTCGATGATCCACTTCGACGCGCACGCCGACACCGGCGACATCCACTCGGGTTCCCTTGTGGGTCATGGCACCCCGATGCGGCGGTTGATCGAGTCCGGGGCGCTGCGCGGTGACCGGTTCCTGCAGTTGGGGTTGCGCGGCTATTGGCCCGACGAGCCGGTGCTGCAGTGGATGGCCGCCCAGGGCCTGCGCTCCTACGAGATGACCGAGATCACCGCACGCGGCCTCGAGACGTGCCTGACCGAAGCCTTCGAGATCGCCACCGACGACTGTGAGGGCGTGTTCCTGTCCGTCGACATCGACGTCTGCGATCCCGGCCACGCGCCCGGCACCGGAACCCCTGAGCCGGGCGGCTTCTCGGCTCGTCAACTGCTCGACGCCGTCCGCCGGATCTGCTACGAGCTTCCGGTGCACGGCGTCGACGTCGTCGAGGTCGCACCGCCCTACGACCATGCCGACATCACCGCACTGCTCGGCAACCGCGTGGTGCTGGAGGTCATCTCGGCGATCGCGCGGCGTCGGCAGGACGCCGCGACCGGCACCACCTGGGATCCGCGTCAGCCCCTGCTCGAGGGCCGGGAGGTCGACGAGCAGATGCGATTGATCGCCGAGGGCGAGAACGCGCGCCGCCGCGGCGAGGGTGGTGGGCGGCCGCATCACCATGACCACTGACGGTGCACGAAATCAGTACCTGTGCTGCGGCCCTTGTTCCTTCTTGTACAGCGCCTTGAGCATGCGGTCGCGGAAGAACGGGTTGTCGATCAACTTGATGCCGGTGTTGGCGACGGCGGGGATGCCGGCCAACTTGTGGAAGTAACGGCCGCGCTTGTATTCCCGGCCCCAGGCGGCTTCCATCCGCTGCGCGTAGTTCGTGAAGTCGTCCGGGCCGCTGTTGGTCAGCGCCGCGATCGCACACTCGCCCGCGGCCAGGCCGGATTCGAGGGCCTTGGAGATCCCCGCGCCCGACGCCGGCTTACCCGCGCCCAGCGAGTCGCCGGTGAACAGCACACCCGGACGCCACGGCGGCCATGCGGTGAAGCCCATGGGCAATCGCCAGGCCCGCACGCTCTTGTTCTTCTTCAGTTCCTCGATCGGCGGTAGATCCCAGTCCCGGGGCAGCGCCCGCAGGAACTCACCGAGGAACTGCGTGGCGTTGATCGACTGCCAGTTCTTGTAGCTGTTGACGTAGCCGAGGCCGATGTTGAAGATTCCGTCGCCCATCGGGAACACCCAGCCGTAACCGGGCAGCTGATCGCCCTGGAACGCCAGCTTCAGATATATGTCGAGGCTGTCGGAGTCCGGACGGTTGGCGTGCATCTCCGAACGGATCGCGATCGCCGAGTAACCGTTGTACTGCGAATCGATCTTCAGCGCACGCTTGATGGGGGAGTAGGCGCCGTCGGCGGCGATCACGGCATCGCCGTGGACCTTCTCGCCGCCTTTGAGCTTCACGCCGATCACCCGGCCGTTGGCGTCGAGTTCGGGGCCCGTGACCTCCGCGCCCTGACGCACCTCCGCTCCCGCGGACTCGGCGTGCTTGAGCAGCACGGTGTCCAGGTGGGTGCGGCTGACCGTGTGGCCGTGATCGGGCATCCCGGGACGCTTGGGGAAGGACAGCTCCCACTGGCTGGGGCTGAACACCGTCACGCGGTTGACCCGGTGGAAGGTGGCGACCTCGTCGGCCAGGCCCATCTTCTGCAGGTAGCTGACCGCCCGGGCGGTCAGGCCGTCACCGCACGGCTTGTCGCGCGGGAACACGGCCTTGTCCAGGACGACCACCTTGGCGCCGGTCTGCGCGGCCTGCCACGCCGCGGCCGCACCCGAAGGGCCGCCACCTGCGATGACCAGGTCGTATCGCTGTGTCATGAATCTCGTCTCGTCTGTCGGGCTGTCGCGACAGATAGTACAAGGTACGTCGAGGCGGTTGCGCGGGCGAGCAGCCGTAATACGCGCACCGGCGGAGGTTCTGAGCAGGTCAGTGGTATCGAAGCGGGTACAGTGAGCGCGTGCGACGAGGGCCGAGAGCACGCACCGGTGCTGAACCGGGCGGCAAAGTAGACGCGCGCAGCGAACGCTGGCGCGAGCACCGCAAGAAGGTGCGCTCGGAGATCGTCGACGCCGCGTTCCGGGCCATCGACCGGCAGGGCCCCGGCGTCAGCCTGCGGGAGATCGCCGAAGAGGCCGGCACCGCCAAACCCAAGATCTACCGCCACTTCACCGACAAGTCCGACCTCTTCCAGGCCATCGGTCAGCGGCTGCGGGACATGTTGTGGTCGGCCATCTTCCCGTCGATCGACCTGTCCGTGGATTCCGGCCGGCAGGTCATCGGGCGCAGTGTCGAACAGTACGTACGGCTGGTCGACGAGCATCCCAACGTCATCGGATTCCTGATTCAGGGCCGCTTCGCCGAGCAGAGCGAATCGACCATGCGCGCGCTCAACGAGAGCCGCAAGATCACGCTCGCGATGGCCGAACTGTTCGACAACGAAATGCGCGAGATCGAACTGGACGCCGCCGCGCTCGAACTCGCCGCCTACGCGGCGTTCGGCTCGATCGCCTCCGCGACCGACTGGTGGTTGGGCACCGAGCCCAACAGCCCCCGGCGGATGCCGTCGGAGGAGTTCGTCGCCCACCTCACGACGATCATGATGGGGTCGATCAACGGCACCTTGGAACTGCTCGGGATCAAACTCGACCCCGACCTGCCGCTGCACGAGGGCGTCCGCCGCAACGAGCACGTCGCCTGAGCGCACGACACGCCAAACCCAATATGTGGGGTTCACTCGAGCTGTCGGACACAACGAGTAGTGTCGGCAGTAGCTGCAGGGGATCTACAGCGACGACCGATATGCCTGGTGAAATGGGGTTCTGGTGAGCGATGGCATGAAGCTGATCGACCGCGTCTCGGCGATCAACTGGAACCGTCTGCTGGACGACAAGGACGCCGAGGTGTGGGACCGGCTCACGGGCAACTTCTGGCTGCCCGAGAAGGTGCCGGTGTCCAACGACATCCCGTCGTGGAACACGCTGACCGCCCACGAGAAACAACTCACCATGCGGGTGTTCACCGGTCTGACGCTGCTGGACACCATCCAGGGCACTGTCGGCGCGGTCAGCCTCATTCCCGACGCGCTCACCCCGCACGAAGAGGCGGTGTACACCAACATCGCGTTCATGGAGTCGGTGCACGCCCGCAGCTACAGCAACATCTTCTCCACGATGTGCTCGACGGCCGAGATCGACGATGCGTTCCGCTGGTCGGAGGAGAACGCGAACCTGCAGCGCAAGGCCGAGATTGTCATGCAGTACTACAAGGGCGACGAACCGCTCAAGCGCAAGGTCGCCTCGACGCTGCTGGAGAGCTTCCTGTTCTACTCGGGCTTCTACCTGCCGATGTACTGGAGCAGCCGGGCCAAGCTCACCAACACCGCCGACATGATCCGGCTGATCATCCGCGACGAGGCCGTGCACGGCTACTACATCGGCTACAAGTTCCAGAAGGGGCTGGCGCTGCAGGATCCCGTGACCCAGGCCGAGCTCAAGGACTACACCTACGAACTGCTCTTCGAGCTGTACGACAACGAGGTCGAATACACCCAGGACCTCTACGACAGCGTCGGCCTGACCGAGGACGTCAAGAAGTTCCTGCGCTACAACGCCAACAAGGCGTTGATGAACCTCGGGTACGAGGCGCTGTTCCCGCGCGACGAGACCGACGTCAACCCGGCGATCCTCTCTGCGCTGAGCCCCAACGCCGACGAGAACCACGACTTCTTTTCAGGGTCGGGCAGCAGCTACGTGATCGGCAAGGCCGTCACCACCACCGACGAGGATTGGGACTTCTGACGGTCCAGGTGCGGTTCGGTTCCCAGTCGGAGCAAAAGCCGGATACGGCACCACCAGCACAGCCCAACGCCAACAATGGGATCGATCCACTACCGGAAGAGAACCCATGACCGACACGCACGACAAACTGCCGTCGCCCGACGATTTCCGGCGCAAGCTCGCCCACGTCGACCGGGAGTTCGCCGATGCTCGCCGGTACCTGTCGGCGTTGCACGCCGAGGACAATGACGCGCTCACTTCGCTGATGGCGGAGATCCACCACAGCGGCCGCGCCATGAAGGTGCTGGCGGCGATGGCCGTGCAGGCCCTCGACTTCGCCCAGCTGTCCGCGGACCGCCTCGGCGGCGACGTCCAGGCGTGGCTCGACGGGTCGGTGATTGCCCAGGACACCACGGAGAACGAGCGGGATCAGACCGAACTCGGCGGTGAGGGGTAACCTTCACGCACTCGCTGGCATGATGTGCCCCTGCCGCACGGTGGCAGGGGAGGGTGCGGTGATGAACAGCGACGCGGTGGACGTTGACCGGCCAAGAGCGATTCGACGACGGCGCTGCCGGCCACCGAAACCGCCAAGCCGGGCAGGTGCGGGCGGGCTGCGATGTGCCCGCAACCCGGGGCGCCGCCGGGGGCCCTGCTCGCCAACGGTCTGTTCCTCGTCCTGATCCTCCTGTGGCTCGGCCACAGCACTGTCAACCCGGACATGGACGGGGCGTTTCCCGCCTGGGGTTGGCGCGTGCCCTTCCTGTTGAGCCCGTGATGGTCGCGCTCGGGCCGTATGTTCCCATACGTCGCCTTCCTCCAGATGCAGTGGTCTTCCTGATCACCGGAATGACAACGTGTCGAGCATCGTCGGTGCCGCGGTGTCGCTGTTCATCGGCACCTGGCTCGCGACGACGTTCGGGGTCGGAGAGGTCGGGGTGTACCTGCTGATCGCGGGTTCGCTCACGTCCATCGCTGTCCTGGTCATGTGCGAGACGAAGGACGCCTCACTCGACTCGGTGAAGAATCCACGCCCGGTCCACCCCGCAGTAGGCCGGCCAGCATGAGCAGCAGGGCCGTCTGCGCCAGGATGCCGGGCGCCAGCGTCGGCGCCGGCCCGACCGACTTCGTCACGGCCGCCCACCACTGCTCGCTTGCCGACATGGTTGCCCAGGAGTCGGCGTAGCGCTGATCGAGTGGTCCGGCTTGATGGTTGGCCATCGCGTGGTCGATCACGCCGTAGATCGATGCACACATCACCAGCACCGCCGACACCTGAGCCAGCAGTTGTGCCGTCCCGTTGCGCAGGCAGGCCAGAACGAGCGCGACGGCGAGCACGGCCAGCGCGAACCAGGGGACGAGTTGCTCGACACTGTTCCAGTGCCGCTCTGAGGCCAGTTCAAACGCGGTCGCGAGAACGCCGGCCAACGTCAGCGCCAGCAGCCCCCGCCGCACGACCGTCATCCTCGTGGTGGACGGTCGAGTCCGGGTGGTCGTCACGGCGTCAGGGCCGACACGATCTTGTCGACGGTGTCCTGGCCCGGGTTGTACTTGGCAAGGTTGTCCCGCAGTTTCTGCAGGTTCGGATCGTCCGGGGGATACGGGCGGTACTCGACGACCTCTTCTGCCCACCGCTCCGCATTCGGGACGCCGGCCGACTCCAGGCCGGCGGCGATCTCCTCCGCCGACGCGGTGTTGGCGGACACCTTCTCGCCGACAGCGCCCGCCTGTGCAGAGGTCATTGCTGGGCTCGCCGACTCGCTGTCCTCCGCCGTGGTCGAGCCACCACAGCTGACGGTGGCCACGGCAATGGCGGCGATCAGAGCGATGATGGAAAGCCTAGCCTTGGTAGGCATTATCTTTCTCCCTTCGGTCTGCGGCCGAGTGTAGGACGTGGCGTTGCGCGACGTCGAGATTCGGTCATCCGGCGAGTTCGTATGTTCGCTAAGAGTTCGCTGAGGTCCGCTGAGTACGCCGCCGCGCGTGGTTGGAACGGTCGCCGGCGTCCCGTGGTGCGACCGGCGACGTAACATCGGCGCCTCACGGCGCGACGTATCAGACGCGACGTATCAGAGCGGCGGCACCATCCGCTCACCTTTCCACGGAACGCACGCCACCACGGCGAGCCTCAAGAGGATGGCGAGACATGAAATGAGTTTCAGACAGAATTTCCGGCGCAGGCTGCTGGCCGGCGCGTTGGCGGCGTTGCTGTTGCCGGGCCTGATCGCCGTCGCCGGCGGTATGGCAACGGCAGGTGCGTATTCGCGGCCGGGTCTGCCGGTCGAGACGCTCATGGTGCCGTCGGCCGCCATGGGCCGCGACATCCCGGTCAAATTCCAGGGCGGTGGCACCAAGGCCGTCTACCTGCTCGACGGGCTCCGCGCCCGCGACGACAACAGCGGCTGGGACATCGAGACCGCGGCCTTCGAGAACTACTTCGAATCCGGACTGTCGGTCGTGATGCCCGTCGGCGGCATGTCCAGCTTCTACACCAACTGGCAGGGCCCAGCCGTCGGAAACGGTCAGACCTACACCTACCAGTGGGAGACCTTCCTGACCTCCGAGCTGCCGGCCTACCTGGCCGCCAACAAGGGCATATCACCCAGCGGCAACGCGGTTGTCGGGGTGTCCATGTCGGGTAGCTCCGCGCTGATCCTGGCGGCCTACCATCCGGGCCAGTTCAGCTACGCGGCCTCGCTGTCGGGTTACCTCAACCTGTCCGACGGCCTCTGGCCCACGCTGGTCGGCTTCGCGATGCGCGACGCGGGGGGCTTCGACGCGACCGCGATGTGGGGCCCACGCGGCGGCCCGGCGTGGAAGCGCAACGACCCGACCGTCAACGTCGGCAAGCTGGTCGCCAACGGCACCCGCATCTGGGTCTACTGCGGCACCGGTCGCCCCGGTGAGCTGGGCGGCGGCGGCGACATCGCCGCTCAGCTGCTCGAGGGCATCACGCTCGAGAGCAACCGCGATTTCCAGCGCGCGTACCAGTCGGCCGGCGGCAGCAACGCGACCTTCAACTTCCCGGCCAACGGCACCCACGGGTGGGGTTACTGGGGGGCGCAGCTCAACGCCATGAAGGGCGACATCCAGCGCACACTCGGCGTCTGAGCCGTCATGGGTCAGTTGCGCAGAGCCGCGGTGTCGATGACGAACCGGTACCGCACATCGCTGGCGACCACGCGTTCGTAGGCCTCGTTGATGTAGGTCGGTTCGATGATCTCGATCTCCGGACGCACCCCGTGTTCGGCGCAGAAGTCCAGCATCTCCTGGGTTTCGGCGATGCCACCGATCAGCGAGCCGGAAATGCTGCGGCGGCCGCCGATGAGTGCACCGGCAGGCACCGACATCGGGTGCTCGGGCATCCCCAACTCGACGAGCGTGCCGTCGACTCGCAGCAGGTTCAAGATCGCTGCGAGGTCGATGTTGGCCGAGACGGTATTCAGGATCAGGTCGAAGGAGCCCGCCAGCTCGCGGAAGGTGTCCGGATCCGAGGTGGCGTAGTAGGCGTCGGCGCCGAGCCGCAGCCCGTCCTCCATCTTCTTCAGTGACTGGCTGAGCACGGTGACCTCCGCGCCCATCGCCTTGGCGAGCTTGACGGCCAGGTGGCCCAGCCCGCCGAGGCCGATCACCGCCACGCGGCTGCCCGGCCCGGCGTTCCAGTGCCGCAGCGGCGAGTAGGTGGTGATGCCGGCGCACAGCAGCGGAGCCGCGGCTTCGAGAGACAGCGCGTCGGGAATGCGCAGCACGTAGTTCTCGTCTACGACGATCGCGCCGCTGTACCCGCCCTGGGTGCGCTCGCCGTCGCGGCCGACGGCGTTGTAGGTGCCGACCATCCCGGAGCCGGTGCAGTACTGCTCGATGCCGGCGCGGCAGTTGTCGCACTCACGGCACGAGTCCACGAAACAGCCCACGCCGACACGGTCGCCGACCTTGAACTTCGTCACCTCGGCGCCGACCTCGCTCACTACGCCGGCGATCTCGTGACCCGGCACGATCGGGTACTTCGTGCCGCCCCACTCACCTCTGACGGTGTGGATGTCGGAGTGGCAGATGCCGCTGAAGTGGATGTCGAAGGCGACATCGTGCGGGCCCACCTCGCGGCGCGTGATCGTGGTCTCGGTCAACGGTTCGGCCGCCGACGTGGCGGCGTACGCGGAAACAGTGATACCCATCAGTCCTCATTGTTCGGAAGAATCTCGCAGTTCGGGCCGCGACGATGCGACACCCCCATCAGGCAACGGATCGCGGGAACCGATCGATTCCCGATCGGGATGTGACTCCGATCCTAGAGGCCCGGCGCCCGGAAGGCCCCGTTGAACGACGTGCGAGCATAGGACACCACTGCGGCCTTCGAGTACGGGTCCGCGGCGGCGAGCGCGTCGGCCTCCTCGGCGCTGAGGTCGCCGGTGACGAGCACCGCACCGGTCTGGGCCTCGACGCGGCCGGCCAGCAGGATGCGCCCCGCATCGACCTCGTCGGCCAGCCAGTCGACGTGGGTGGGCCGCGTCTCGTCGATGACATCGAGCGGTTGCAGATAGGTCAGCGTCAGCACGTGGAACACCGGCCGAAGGATAGTCGACCGCGTCCACGGTCCGGAAAACCTGTCACATGGCAGACACATCGGCCCCGCGTTCGTAACGCCGCGGCGACGATCAGTTACCTCACGGCAACCACCCCGCGACCGTCGGCGCGAAAACTGTCAGATGACAGAAATGCCGCCGCCGGCAATCGGCCACGCGAGCCACGGGAGCACTCTTGACCAGCGATCTCCGCACGTCCGACGGCGCCGAAGCGCCGTCGTCGACCGCCACCACCGCCGGGGCCCGTGCCCACGCCCGCGCCCAGCACGGACGCACCGCCGAGCACATGCGCCACATCCCCGCGTCCAGCAGCCCGGCCCCGCCCGGCGGCATACCGGCCGACCGTCTCGTGTGGTCGGAGGCCGTCGCCCCGGGCGGCTACACCGCCGCCGTCCTGGCCCGGGGCACCCGGATCCGCTTGGCCGATGTCCACGGCGACGCCTGCGCGCACCTGCTGCTGCATCGCGCCGACGCAACACAGGAGCGGCTCAACGTCGCCGACACGGTCAAGGTGCCGTGGCAGGCCTACCTCGGGAAGGCGCATCCGCTCCTGAGTGGATTCGGCCGGGTGCTGGCGACGGTCGTGGCCGACACCTCCGGACACCACGACGCCCTGGCGGGCACGACGACGCGCGACGGCAACGATGCGAAGTACGGGGCGGGCGCCCCGCAGTCCGCGACGCCGGCGGGGCGTGAGCTTCTCCTGCTCGCCGCGCTGAAAAACGGTATGGCAGAACGTGATTTGGTACCGTCGGTGTCGTTCTTCCAGGGCGTGCGGGTCGATGCCGACGGGGTCCTGCAGTGGCGCGGCTCGGCGGGCCCCGGTACCACGGTCGACCTGCTGCTGCACGTCGACACCATCGTCTCGCTCGCCAACACCGCCCACCCACTCGACCCGCGCCCGCAGTTCACCTGTTCCACGCTGCACCTCCACGCCTGGCCCGCCGCAACCGAACTCGGCCTGCTGACCGCCGGCGAACTGGTCGGCCCGCTCGGTCCCGAGCATCGCCAGGCCATCGCCAACACCGACGCCGATCTCGCCGCCCGAGGAACGCTGTGACCACCACTCCCGGCACCGCCAAAGCCCTCGTTCCCGGCCACCCCATCCTCGACGAGACGGTCGCCGCCAGGGCACCGTGGTCGACGGTGGTGGCCACCGGAGACGTCCTCACCATCGTCGACCTCGACGGCAACCAGGCCGTCGACTGCCTGCTCTACTCCGCCGCCGACACCGCGGTTCGGTACTCGGCCCCGGAAACCATTGCGCGGCAGGGCCGGGTCGCGCTGACCACCGGATCTGTGCTGCGCGCCGACACCGGTGCGGCGCTGATGACCGTCGTCGCCGACGAGGTGGGCGTCCACGACACCCTCGGCGGTGCGTGTTCGAAGGAATCGAACACGCTGCGCTACGGGCAGCACACCCGCGCCCAGCACGGCTGCATGGAGAACTTCCTGGTCGAAGGCGCCCGCTACGGGCTGGGCGCCCGCGACCTCGCCAGCAACATCAACTGGTTCATGAACGTCCCGGTCGACCCCGACGGGGCCCTCGGCATCGTCGACGGCCTGTCCGGTCCGGGTAAGCGGGTCGCGCTGCGCGCCGACATCGACACCCTGGTGCTCGTATCTAACTGTCCGCAGATCAACAACCCCTGCAACGCCTTCGATCCCACCCCGGTCCGGATGATCGTGACGCGCCCGTGACGACCGCCCTGATCGCCAACCGCGGCGAGATCGCCGTCCGCCTGGTGCGGTCCGCGCGTCGGCTCGGACTGCGCACCGTGGCCGTGTTCTCCGACGCCGACCGCGGGGCCCCGCACGTGCGGATGGCCGATCACGCCGTGCGGCTCGGCCCGTCGGCTCCCGCCGAGAGCTATCTGCGGATCGACGCCATCCTCGACGCCGCCCGCGCGAGCGGCGCCGACATGATCCACCCCGGCTACGGGTTCCTCTCCGAGGACGCCGATTTCGCCGCCGCGGTGGAGGCCGCCGGAATCACGTTCGTGGGGCCGACCCCCGAGCAGCTGCGGGTGTTCGGCACCAAACACACCGCCCGCACCGCGGCCCGCGCCGCCGGGGTTCCGGTGTTCCCGGGCTCGGATCTGCTCGCCGACGTCGCCGCCGCACTCGACGCCGCCGATTCCATCGGCTATCCGGTCATGCTGAAGGCGACCGGAGGCGGGGGCGGAATCGGGATGCAGGTGTGCCGCAACCCCGTCGAACTCCGGGCGGCCTTCGAGCGGGTGGCGCGCCTGGCCGAACGCAGTTTCGGGACGGCGGGGGTCTTCGTGGAGCGGTTCGTCGACACCGCCCGCCACGTCGAGGTGCAGATCTTCGGCGACGGACGCGGCGGCGTCGTCTCACTCGGCGACCGGGACTGCTCGCTGCAACGGCGCAACCAGAAGGTGATCGAGGAGGCGCCGGCCCCGGCGCTGCCCGAGGCGGTGCGCACGCTGCTGCACGAATCGTCGCGGGCTCTGGGGGCGTCGGTGGCCTACCGCTCGGCCGGCACCGTCGAATTCGTCTACGACCCCGTCCGGGAGCAGGCGTCCTTCCTCGAGGTCAACGCCCGCCTGCAGGTCGAACACCCGGTGAGCGAGGCGGTCACCGGAATCGACCTGCCTGCGTGGATGTTCCGTCTGGCCCGCGGCGAACCGGACGTGCTGGCACCCCACCTCGCGACGGGCACGGTGCCGGTGCGCGGCCACGCGGTCGAGGCCCGCGTGTACGCCGAGGATCCCTCACGCGACTGCCGGCCGAGCACCGGGACCCTCACCGCGGTGGCGTTTCCCGACGACGTGCGGGTGGACACCTGGGTGGAGGACGGCACCGAGGTGTCGTCCTTCTACGATCCACTGCTGGCCAAGGTGGTCGCCACCGGCCCGGGACGCGACGAGGCGTTCACACGACTCGGTGACGCACTGGACGACACGGTGCCGCACGGCATCGAGACCAACATCGGAGCGCTACGGGCCGCGGTCATCCACGCCGACGTCCGTGCCGCCCGGCAGAGCACCGCGACGCTGGCCGACATCACGGACCCGCGCCCCCGGATCACCGTCGAGCGGCCCGGACTGCTGACCACGGTGCAGGATCTGCCCGGGCGAATCGGCCTGTGGCACATCGGGGTTCCGCCGAGCGGTCCGATGGACGACCTGTCCTTCCGGCTGGGTAACCGTGCGCTCGGAAACCCCGACGGCGCAGCGGGTCTGGAATGCACCGCATCCGGGCCGGCCCTGCGTGTCAGCCATCCCACCACCGTGTGTCTCACCGGCGCGGAGTGTTCGGTCACCGTCGACGGACGGCCCGTGCCCATGTGGGAACCGGTCGAGGTCCCAGCCGGGGGAGTGCTCGACGTCGGCGCGGCGGAGACGGTGGGTCTGCGCACCTACGTCCTGGTCGCCGGCGGACTCGACATCCCCGACTATCTGGGCAGCGCCTCGACGTTCACCCTCGGGCGGTTCGGCGGTCACGGCGGGCGGCGACTGGTGGCCGGCGACGTCCTGCGGGCGAACACGCCGGCCGACACCGTGCGCGACCGTGCGCCGGTCGATCCCGACACGCGCCCGGCCCTGGTGTCCCAGTGGGAGCTCGCCGTCACCGAGGGCCCGCACGGCGCCCCCGACTTCTTCACGTGCGCCGACATCGAGACCCTCTGCACGGCGGAGTACCGCGTGCACTTCAACTCCGCGCGCACCGGGGTGCGCCTCGACGGACCCAAACCGCGGTGGGCCCGACCCGACGGCGGCGAGGCCGGCCTGCACCCGTCGAACATCCACGACACCCCGTATTCCGTCGGCGCACTGGACTTCACCGGGGACACGCCGATCCTGCTCGGTCCCGACGGCCCGAGCCTCGGCGGCTTCGTGTGCCCGGTGACGGTGGTGACCGCCGACCGGTGGAAGCTCGGGCAACTGCGCCCCGGCGACACCGTGCGGTTCGTGCCGATCCGCGTCGCCGACGCCCCGGCGCGCGATGACGTCGGCGCAACCCGCAAACCCAGCGCACCGACGGTCATCACCGCCGGCGGCGACGGTGACGACGGCGTCCTGGCGCGGCGCGAGGGACAACCCAGCGTGACCTATCGCCGCAGTGGTGACGACAACGTGCTGATCGAATACGGCCACATGGTCCTCGATCTCGCCCTACGCGCGCGGGTGCACGCGCTGCACACCCGGCTCGCCGGGGCGCGGGTGGGCGGGATCGTCGACCTCACCCCGGGAATCCGGTCGCTGCAGGTACACGTCGACCCGCAGCAGCTGCCGATCGACCGGCTGCTCGGCCTGCTGTCCGACGTCGAGGACGACCTGCCCGCCGCATCCGAACTCGTGGTGCCCAGCCGCTCGGTGCGGCTGCCGCTGAGTTGGGACGATCCGGCGACCCGCGAGGCGATCGCCCGGTACATGTCCGGTGTGCGCGACGACGCCCCGTGGTGCCCGTCGAACATCGAGTTCATCCGGCGGGTCAACGGGCTGGTCTCGCAGGCCGACGTCGCCGACATCGTGTTCGCCGCCGAGTACCTCACCCTCGGACTCGGCGACGTGTATCTCGGTGCGCCCGTGGCGACTCCGCTCGACCCGCGGCACCGCCTGGTGACCACGAAATACAATCCGGCGCGCACCTGGACCGCCGAGAACTCCGTCGGTATCGGCGGGGCGTACCTGTGCATTTACGGGATGGAGGGTCCCGGCGGATACCAGTTCGTTGGCCGGACGACGCAGGTGTGGCGGACCTACCGCCACACCGCACCCTTCGAGGCCGGCAGCCCGTGGCTGCTCAGGTTCTTCGACCGCATCTCCTGGTATCCGGTGTCGGCCGAGGAACTGCTCGACCTGCGCGCCGACCTGGCCGCGGGCCGGGGCACGGTCGAGATCACCGAGGGCACATTCTCGCTCGCCGAACACGAACGCTTCCTGTCCCGCAACGCCGACTCCATCACCGAGTTCCGGACCCGCCAGAGCGCTGCGTTCTCCGCGGAGCGGGCGGCATGGGCGGCGGCCGGGGAGTTCGACCGCGCCGAGCGGGCGCAGTCACGGGCATCGGCCGACACCGCGGATCTCGTCCCCGGCGTCGGTGCCCAACGCGTCGACGCACCGTTCTCGTCGAACGTGTGGAAGGTCGATGTCGCCGTGGGGGAGAGGGTGGCCGCGGGCCAATCACTGCTGGCATTGGAGGCGATGAAGATGGAGACCGTCGTGACGGCCCCGGCCGACGGCGTGGTCACCCACGTACTTGTCGAGGCGGGCAACCAGGTGGAGCCCGGGACACCATTGGTGGTCCTCGGCGCCGAGAGCGATGTGCCGGGGATCCCGGCATGACGGCCGTCGAGCGGGTCCGCGCCGCCTATGCCACGATCGAGGCCGTCGCGCGGCCCGAGGTCTGGATCTTCCTGCGGCCGTTCGCCGATGCGCTCACCGACGCGGAGGCCGTCGACTCCGCCGTCGCGGCCGGGGCGGACCTCCCGCTGGCCGGGCTGACCGTCGCGGTCAAGAACAACGTCGACGTCGGGGGCCTGCCCACGACGGTGGGCTGCCCGGGATACGCGGCGACCCCGGCCGAGGCGGATGCCCCGGTGGTCGCGCGGCTGCGCGCATCGGGCGCGGTGGTGCTCGGGGCGACCAACCTCGATCAGTTCGCGACCGGACTCGTCGGCACCCGCAGCCCGCACGGCGCCGTGCGTGACGCCCGCCGCCCCGACCACATCTCGGGCGGCTCGAGTTCGGGATCGGCGGTCGCGGTTGCACTGGGCATCGTCGATCTCGCCATCGGGACGGACACCGCCGGATCCGGCCGCGTGCCTGCGGCGCTGCAGGGTGTCGTGGGCATCAAACCCACCTACGGTGTGGTGCCCACCGACGGTGTGGTGCCCGCCTGCCGAAGCTACGACTGCGTCACGGTGTTCGCGCGCGATCTCGACACCGCCGACGCCGCCATGGGGGTGATGGCGGGCGCCGACCCGTCGGCGGGCGTGCGGGCGCGGCGCTTCCCGCCCGACGCCCCGCTCGCGGCGCCGGCCGTGCCGCTGGTGGGCGTTCCACGCGACCTCCCCGGCCTCTCACCGGCCTGGCGGCGGGCGTTCGACGAGGCCAGGTCCCGCCTCGAAGGCCAGGGGGTGGTCGTTCGTGAGATCGACATGCACGCGTTCCTCGAAGCGGCCAAACTGCTCTACGACGGCGGGCTCGTCGCCGAACGGCACGAAGCCGTCGGCGACTTCGTCGACGCACACCGCGACGAGGTCGACCCCACCGTCGGCGCGATCATCGCGGCGGCCGGTACGGTGCCGGCCACCCGGCTGCTTCGGGACCGGGTACGGCTGGCCGATCTCACCGCCGCGGCGACGGCTGATCTCGGTGACTGCGACGCGCTGCTGATCCCGACCACCACCGACCACCCGACCATCGCCGAGGTCGAAGCCGACCCGATCGCGGTCAACTCACGACTGGGCACCTACACGAACTTCTGTAACCTGCTCGACATGTGCGCGGTCGCCGTGCCGTCCGGAACCGCCGCCGGTGCCCAGTTCGGTGTCTCGGTCGTCGCCCGGGCGGGCGCCGATGCGGTGGCGCTCGACCTGGCGCGCCGTGTCACGCCCGAATCCCTGGATCCTGTTGTCGCGCAGGCGCCGTGGCCGGTCCGCGGGGGTCTGTCCGCGACACCGCTGCTGGTGGTGGGGGCTCATCTGCGCGACCAGCCGCTGGCCGGGCAACTCGAAGAGCGCGGCGCCCGCTGGCTCGGCCCGGCGGCCACCGCCCCGCTCTACCGGCTTGCGCGCCTGCACACCACGCCGGCCAAACCGGGTCTGGTCCGCGTGGGCGCCGACACCGGTACGGCGATCGGCGGTGAGCTGTGGCTGGTCGGGACCGCGATGCTCGGCGACTTCCTCGCCACGCTGCCGTCACCGATGACGCTCGGCCGGGTCACGCTGTCCGACGGCACCGAGGTCGTGGGATTCGGATGCGCACTCGACGCGTGGCAGGCCGGTGAGGACATCTCGTCCTACGGCGACTGGCGGAACTATCTGGAAAGCAGCCAACTCGGAGACGGTCAACTCAGCGAGCGCGTGTAGCTCGCCACCGCGTCGCTGCTGCGGACCCGCAGTGCGGCGGTGGCGCCGTCGGGGATCCCGAGCACCCGAAGGCAGGCATCGGCAACGTGCACCGGCAGTTCGTCGCGCTGCGGACCCGGCGGTGTCGACCACATGTTGACCAGCGACTCCACCAGCCGGAACGGCAGATCCGCGGCCGCCTCGTGGACGCCGGTCTGTTCGACGACGGTGCGGCTGAGCGCGAGGTAGTGCAGCCGCAGCCGCTCGCGGTCGGACCAGAACGGTTCCAGCCGCGCGTCCCTCAGCTCGGGCAGCAGGTACAGCGCACCCAGATTCCACGGCCCACTGAGCAGTTGGTCACCGTCGAACGCGGCCAGCGCGTGCAGGTGCTCGGCGGGCGTCAGTTCCGGCTGCGCACCGAGCAGGCTGGGGACGAACCCCAGGGTTGGGCTGACCGTCTGGCTCAGCAGAGCGCACAGAATGTCGTCCTTGGTCCTGAAGTAATGGTACAGCGAGGCCTGCCGGATGCCGACCAGTTCGGCAATGTGGCGCGTCGAGGTGCTCGCATATCCCAGGGTGGTGAACAGTTCGCCTGCGGCGTCGAGTATTTCGTCGCGGGCGGTCATGCCCGGACGGCGTGCGGTGTTCAGGCGGGGACGACCGGCCCGGGTGAGCGGCATGGTTCCATCGTGGACCACGAAGCCGCCGATGGGTACACCCCGAGGTTTCTGTCACACGACAGAAACCCCCGATACGCATCGGTTACGTGTGGCGTCAATTGGTTACGCGCGCGACACCCACCACGTCGACGGCCGGGTAAAACTGTCAAGTGACAGGCGGGCGGTTCACCGGTGTGCCCCCAACTCCACGTCGAACCGGCCGCTCGGCCCGTTCGCCCACAGCCGCAGGAGCGTATGGATGGGCACTGCCGTCTCCGAAGCCGACGCGCCCGCCGCGGCGCCGCCCACGCCGGACCTCGTCGCCACCGTCGGTGACCTGCGGGTGACGTTCCGCCGCAACGGCCGCGCGGTCCACGCCCTGCGCGGCGTATCGCTGGCCGTGGCGCCCGGCGAGATCCTGGGCCTCGTCGGCGAATCCGGCTCCGGGAAAAGCGTTCTCGGCTTCAGCCTGCTCGGGCTGCTGCCGGACAACGCGACCGTCACCGGCACGGTCCGCGTCGCCGCCTCCGACATGGTCCGCGGGGATCCGAAGGCGCTGCGCAAGGTGCGCCGCCTCGATCTGGGTGCGGTGTTCCAGGACCCGATGACATCGCTGAACCCGACCATGCGCATCGGCAGACAGGTGGCCGAGGCGGCGGGCAGCGAGGAGGAGGCGCTGAGGCTGCTGACCGCCGTCGGCATCCCCGAACCCGCCCGGCGGATGCGGGCCTACCCGCACGAACTGTCCGGCGGGCTGCGGCAACGGGTGATGATCGCGATCGCGATCGCCGGCGACCCGGATCTGATCGTCGCCGACGAACCGACCACCGCGCTCGACGTCACCGTGCAGGCGCAGGTGTTGCGTCTGCTGCGGCGGCTGCGCGACGAGATCGGCTGCAGCATCGTGCTGATCACCCACGACCTCGGGGTGGCGGCCCAGATCTCCGACCGGATCGCGGTGCTCTACGCCGGGCGCATCGCCGAGGTCGGCCCCAGCGCCGACGTTCTCGCCGCCCCGGCCCACCCCTATACCCACGGACTGCTGCGCTCACGTCTGACGCTGGACACCGCACGGGATCGGCCACTGGCCGCGCTCGCCGGATCGGTGCCCAGCCCGGTGACGCCGCTTCCCGGGTGCGCGTTCGTCCCCCGGTGCGCGCTGGCCACCGACGGATGCACGACGGCGCCGCCGGATCCGCTCGCGGTGGCGCCCGAACGGGTCAGCGCGTGCATCCGCCCGCCGGGTGAGGTCGCCGAGCACCTGGGGGCCGCGGAGACCAACACCGACGAGACGTTCCCGGCGACCACCGCGGACCGGGCGGAGATGCCGCCGTCGGTGGTCCTGCGCGACGTCACGAAGGCATTCTCGGTGGCGCGTCGATGGTTCGACCGGTCGGCCGATGGCGACGGAAAGCTCCATGCCCTGCGCGGGGTCTCGCTCCGGGTCGGACACGGGGAATCGGTCGCGCTGGTCGGTGAGAGCGGTTCGGGCAAGTCGACACTGCTGCGCGTCATCGCGGGTCTGGAGCCGCCGACGTCCGGGTTCCTCGAGCTCGCGGGAGACCAACGGCCGCAGATGGTGTTCCAGGACGCGGGTGCGTCGCTCACCCCGTGGCTGTCGGTCGGTGAGCTCATCGGCGAACGGCTGCGTGGCACCGGTCTGTCCCGGGCACGGCGTCGGGAACGGGTCGCCGAGGTGCTGGAACGGGTGGGGCTGCCCGCGGAGGTCGCGAAATCGCGCGCGGGCCAACTCTCCGGTGGTCAGCGCCAACGGGTTTCACTCGCCCGCGCGACGGTGGTACCGCCCTCGGTGTTGCTGTGCGACGAGCCGACCAGCGCGCTCGACGTCTCGCTGGCCGCCTCGGTGCTCAACCTGATCGGTGACCTGCGACGCAGCCTCGACATGTCCGTGGTGTTCGTGACCCACGACCTGTCCGTGGCGCGGGTGGTCGCCGACCGGATCGCGGTGATGTACCTCGGGCGCATCGTCGAGATCGGACCGGCCGACCAGGTGATCGCCGAACCCGCGCACCCCTACACCCAGGCCCTCGTCGACTCCATCCCGGACCTGGGTCGCGAACCACGTTCTCTCGCCGGTGAACCCGCGAGCCCCCTCTCACCGCCCACCGGGTGCGCGTTCCATCCGCGGTGCCCACTCGCGATCGACGCCTGCGACGACACCGGGCTCGACGTCCGCCTCGAAGGGTTCCCCGGCAACCCGCACCAGGTTGCCTGCATCGAGCGGAAGGCCGGCTGATGGCGGTCGCGCTGCCCGCACCGGCCATGGCGCGCACCCGGCGGCGGGGGCTGACGCTGCCGCAGTCGCGGTCCGTGGTGGTGAACTGGATCGGCTTCTCGCTCATCGGCATCGTCACCCTGGCCGCGGTCGCGGTGCCGGTGCTCGCGCCCTACAATCCGCTGCTGCCGGTGGGCCTGCCGCTGCAGGCGCCCGGCGTGGACGGATTCATTCTCGGGACCGACAGCATCGGCCGCGACATCCTGTCGCGCGTGCTCTACGGTGCCCGGTCGAGCTGGTTCGCGGCGCTGGCCGTGGTCGCCCTGGGACTGTTCATCGGCGGTCTGGTCGGGCTCATCGCCGGGACGGCGGGCGGCTGGATCGACTCTGTGCTCATGAGGATCACCGACGCCTTCCTGTCGCTGCCCGCGCCGGTGCTGGCGATCGCGGTGGTCGCCGCGCTCGGCCCGGGGTTTGTGCACACGCTCATCGCGGTGTCGATCGTGTGGTGGCCGTTCTACGCGCGGCTGGTTCGCGGTGAGATCATCCGGCTCGCCGCCAGGCCGCACGTCGAGGCCGCCAAACTCGCCGGCGTGGGACCCCTGCGGCTGGCGCGGCGCCACCTGCTGCCCGGCGCGGTGCCCAACGCGGTCGTCGCGGCCAGCCTGGACATCGGCACCCTGATCCTCACCCTGGCCGCACTGTCGTTCCTGGGCCTCGGTCAGTCCGCGCCCGCGCCCGAACTCGGCGCCGACTCGGCACGCAACCTGAGCTACTTCCTGCAGCAGTGGTGGATTCCCGTGATGCCCGGACTGGGGGTCCTGGTACTCGCGTTGGTCGGCAACGTCGCCGGGGACAGCCTGCGCAACCTGATGAAGACGAAATAAAGGAGCCGCATGCGGACCTTCGTCACGACCCGGATCGCCGCGATGTTCGCGATCCTCGTCGCGCTGACCGGGGTGATGTTCGTGCTCGCCCAGATTTCGCCGCTCGACCCCGTCAAAGCCCAGCTCGGTGCCCAGGCCTCCCAGGAGGCGGTCGCCGCCCGCCGCGAGGCGCTCGGCCTCAACGAACCGATGCTGGTGCAGTTCTGGAACTACCTCACCGGCGCGGTCACCGGTGACCTGGGCACCTCGTACCGCACCCGTCACCCGGTGGCCTCCGACCTCGGCGACTTCCTGCCCGCGACACTGGAACTCGCGGTGTTCGGGATGGCGATCGCGCTGGTGCTCGCCGCGCTGCTGGCGTTCAGCACCACGCTGAGGTGGCGCGGCTCGGCGGTCCTGCGTGCCGTGCTGTTCACCGGGTCGTCGGCGCCGATGTTCCTGCTCGGCATCCTCGGCCTCATCGTCTTCTACCAACAACTCGGCTGGGTACCGGCCAACGGCCGCCTCGGAATCGCGAACCCACCGACCGGCCCCACCGGACTGCTGACCGTCGACGGGATGCTGCACGCACGGTTCGACGTCGTCGCCGACGCGCTGCGGCACCTGATCCTGCCCGCCGTGGTGATCGCGATCGGGCCTGCGGTGGCGATCGGCCGGGTGCTGCGAGCGAGCCTGCTCGGCGACACCGATAGTGACTACGCCAGAACCGCGCGCGCGAAAGGCCTTTCGGAGGGTCGGATCATGGTCGGCCACGTTCTGCGGAACTCGGTCGGCGCCACCCTGTCGATGACGGGTCTGCAGATCGGGCTGATGTTCTCCGGAGTCCTCGTCGTCGAGCAGGTGTTCGGCTGGCCGGGTATCGGCCAGTACATCGCCCAGAGCATCCCGGTCGCCGACTTCCCGGCCATCGCCGGCGTGACGCTGATGCTCGGCGCGCTCTACGTCTTCATCAACACCATGGTGGACCTCCTGCAGGCGGCCGCCGACCCGCGGATCACCGTCAGAGGAGGATAAGTGCCCGAACAACCACTCATCGTGGGCAATCCCGTGCTCGTGGTCGTCGACATCCAGCAGGGCGGGGGGATGCCGTCCGACGAGGTCGGCATCCCGCACATGCCCGGGCACGCCGAACGGGTCGGCCGCGCCGAACAGTTGGTGGCCGCGGCGCGTGCCGCCGACCTGCCGATCGTCTTCTTCCAGGAGGTGCACCGGCCCAGCGGCGTCGACTTCGGCCGCGAACTCGACGGCGCCGAAGGGGTGCACTGCGTCGAGGGTCGGGCGGGCACCGACCTCGAACCTTCACTGCGTCCGCGCCCCGAACGCGACGACAAGGAGTTCCACGTCGTCAAACGCCGCTACTCGGGGTTCATCGGCACCGAATTCGACATCGTGCTCCGCGGTTTGAAGGCCTCCACGCTGATCCTGATCGGCGGGCTGACCGACGTGTGCGTGCACTACACGTTCGCCGACGCCCACCAGCGTGACTACTACGTGCGGGTGGTGACCGACTGTGTCGGTGGCTCGTCGAAGTACCGCCACGACGCCGCCCTCGACGCGATGGAGTACCTGCAGACCGGGGCCATGCGCACCACCGAGGAGATCCTCACCGCATTCGGGGCCATCGCGCCCGCCGACGCACTCGTCTGCGAAGGGGCCGTCCGATGATCCGCCGCCTGATGGCCGTCGCCGCACTCGCGGCGGCCGCTGCGCTGACCCTGAGCGCCTGCGGCGGTTCGGATTCCGGTGGCGGCGCCCCCAACGCCGCACCCGCCGACAAGGTGCTGCACTTGTCGTTCCTGCAGGACCCGGGGCAGCCACCGGATCCGGACGTCTTCTACGCCGGACAGGGTCTACTGCTCACCACCAACGTGTACGAAGGTCTGCTGCAGTACAAGGGTGGCACCGAGAAGGCGGAGATCGAACCGCTGCTGGCCACGGAGTGGACCGAATCACCGGACCACCGCGTGTTCACCTTCAAGCTGCGGGAGGGGGTGACGTTCCACGACGGGACACCGTTCACCGCCGAGGCGGTCAAGGCCTCCTTCGACCGGAGGCTGGCCGTCGACCAGGGCCCTGCCTACATGGTCGCCGACGTGGAATCGATCACCACCCAGGGTGACCATGCCGTCACGATCACCCTCAAGGCACCGAACTCGGCGTTCCTGGACTACATCGCCTGTCCGTACGGTCCGCGGATGCTCAGCCCGAAGGGGTTGCGGGACAACGCCGGTGACGACCATGCCCAGAACTACCTGACCACCCACGATCTCGGTACCGGACCGTACACGCTGACCGCCGCTGAAGTGGGATCGCGCTACGCGCTGGCTGCCTACCCCGGATACTGGGGTGAGAAGCCGTATTTCGAGCAGGTGGAGATCCCGGTCATCACCGACGTGTCCGCCCAGCAGCTCCAGTTCAACAACGGTCAGATCGCCGCGATCCTGCACGATCTGCCGTCGTCGGCGGTCGAGTCGTATCTCAACAACGACAAGTACGCCCACTTCTCGCTGCCGACGATGATGTCGAACTACCTCTACGTCAACCCGCGCCGCGGCATGCTCACCGACCAGAAGAACCGCGCCGCCCTGCTCGCCGCCATCGACGTCGACGCGCTGGTCAAACAGACCTACTTCGGACGCGGCAAGAAGGCCGAACAGCTCTACCCGCCGAACATGATTGCCCCGGAGTTGGCCAAGCAGAACGTCACCCACGACCCGTCGCTGCTCACCGAGGTCGCGGCCGGATTGCCCGCCGACCAGAAGGCCGTCACCATCGGATACGACTCCTCCAACCCCGACAACCAGCTGATCAACAACCTGATCCAGACCCAGCTGGCCGCGGCCGGGCTGAACGCCAAGGTGCAGAGCTACCCGACCTCGGAGATCTACGGCTGGATCGGCAACGAAGCCCCCAACGCGCCGGACATCCTGACCGCCACGGCATGGCCGGATGCGCCGTCGCCCTACACCTGGGGTCATATCTCGTGGGACGCCGACGGCGGGCTGAACTACCTGGGCTGCTCGGCGCCCCCGGTGACCAGCGCACTGGCTCGCGGCCTGGAAACCGGTGACGCGCAGTTGTTCTCGGATGCCGCAAAGGCCGCCGGAGACACCGGCTGCTGGCTGAACATCGCCGACGTCGACGACTTCATGGTCGCCCAGCCGTGGCTCGAGGGGGTCGAGGCGGCGCACGTGGTCACCAACCCGAACTCGCTTCGGCTCTTCGAACTCTCGGTCGTGTGATGGCCACCCTGGTCGGGCCGAGCGGTGTCCGCCGTATCGTCCTGCTGACGCTGGGCTGGGAGGACCTGCCCAAATCGGTGTCGGTGCACGGGGCGCCGGCGGAGGAGCGAATGCGGGAGCCGGTGCCGGGTGTGCTGTTGCAGACCGACGGCGGCTGGGTGATGTTGGACACCGGGTTCAACACCGCACTGGTGCGTGACCCCTACCTGTACCGCCGGTTCTTCCCGACGGTCGAATACCGGCCGGTGTTGCCGGGACCCGGTGAGCCGATCGAACAGCGGCTGGCGGAGGTGGGCGTCGACATCGACCAGATCCACACCGTCGCGGTGAGCCACCTGCACCACGACCACGCCGGCGGGCTCAAGGTGTTCGCCGACAAGGTCCCGGTGCATGCGCAGCGCCGTGAACTCGAGTACGGGCTGTCGAATCACCCTGAGCCGGAACGCAATGCGATCGTGCGGTTCGACTTCGACGATCCGCGCATCGACTGGCGCCTCGCCGACGGGGAAGCCGAGATCGCCCCCGGGGTCACCGCGGTGCCGACCTACGGTCACACGCCCGGCCACCAGAGTTTCGTGGTGCAACTCGACCACTCGGTATCGGGCGGTGACGCGGCCGCCAATGGCTATGTGTTCGCGTTCGATGCCGCCGACCTCACCGAGAACATCGAGCATGAGCTGGCCATCGGGGGGTTCATCGACGTCACTGCCGAGGAGACCGTCGAACCGATCCGCGAGCTCAAGAAGCTGGCCGCCGACAAGGGGTTTCCGCTCATTCCCGGCCACGACCCGCAGGTATGGCCGGAGCTGACCGAGCACTTCCACGAACGGTTCGGCCCTGTGAGCTCATGAACGAGGTGGCCGTGGTGAGCCGGGAGTGCGTCGGGCTGTGGCGGCGCACTCTGCTGATCGAGGCCGACGGGTCACCGGACACGGGCACCGATGTCGTGTGGCTGCAGGGTGCCACGGCCTACGTCGACTCGCGGGGGTTCGCCGGCGTGCTCACCCAGCGGTCTGTCCAGGGCGAAGACGTCTTCGAGTGGCGCCGCGACATCGACCTGCAGCCCCCGGGTGAGTTCCCGGATGCAGGCGTCATGCGCTGGGCCGACGACACCCTGGTCGAGGAAGGTGTGTACGCCGACTACGTCGAGCACTGGGTGCGCGATTCCGGTCCGGCAGATCCGTGCTGGGCGCTGTCGCTCATCGCGGCCGCCGACCGCGCGCTGCTGCTACGGGTCGGGGACCGATTCGGTTGGGCTGGTGGTGATCTCGTTTTGATCGGCACGGTCGGCGACGACCGGTGGGATGCGCTCGGCATCGCGATGTCCGGAACCCGTCTGCGCGTCGACGGCGTGGGCTGGGATGTTCAGCGAACCGAAGGAGAAGTGGAACTGTGAACGGGGCAACGTCATTCACCTCCGTGCCGACCATCGACATCGGTGGGCTTCGGTCGGCCGACCGTGCCGAGCACGAACGCGTGGCGGCCGACCTGGGCGCCGCGGCCCGTGACGTCGGCTTCTTCTACATCAGCGGATCGGGCATCGACGAGTCGCTGTTCGGCCGGATGCTGGCCGCGACGAAGGAGTTCTTCGCGCTGCCGCTCGAGGAGAAGATGCGCAGCTACATCGGCCTGTCCCGCTGTCATCGCGGGTACGTCCCGGTCGGCGAGGAGGGCGTCGAGCAGCGCACGCCGGACCTCAAGGAGGCGTTCGACACCGCGCTGGACCTGCCCGCCGACGACCCCGACCATCTGGCGGGCAACCCCATGCTCGGTCCGAACACCTGGCCCGACCTGCCCGGCTTCGACGAATCGGTCACCGCCTACTACACCGCGGTTCTCGGGGTGGGGCAACGGCTGCTGTGGGCGTTCGCGATCGCGCTGGGGGAGGACCCCGACGTCTTCACCAGGCACGCGACGAAAACGCCGAGCCAACTGCGGCTGGTGCACTACCCCCACAACCCGGACGTCGAGGACCACATGGGCGTCGGCGCGCACACCGACTACGAATGCTTCACGTTGCTCAAACCCACCGCACCGGGTCTGGAGGTGCTCAACGGCGCCGGCGAGTGGATCGACGTGCCCCCGGTGCCGGGCACATTCGTCGTCAACATCGGCGACATGCTCGAACTGTGGACCAACGGCGCGTTCGTGGCCACCAGCCACCGGGTGCGCAAGGTCAAGGAGGAGAGGTACTCGTTTCCATTGTTCTTCAACGTCGACTACCACACCGAGGTCAAACCGCTGCCGCAGTTCGCCCCCCGCGACGACCGGCCGCGACCGGCGCTGCGGGCCGGTGAGCACCTGTTCGCCCAGACCGCGCAGTCCTTCGCCTATCTGCGCCGCCGGCTCGACAGCGGGGAACTGGTCCTGCCCGAGGGGTCGCTGGCGCTCGGCCAGTTCGGTCAGCAGGCGCTGCAGGGCACGACTAGTACTAGTTGATCGGTGCGTTGACCCAGCGCAGATCCGACAGGACACCGCGGGCGGCCACGACACCCTGGCCCGTCTGCCACACCTCGTTGTTCACCACGTAGACCCGGTCGTCCTGGGCGGCCGACAACGCACGCCAGGCGTCGCTGTGGAGGATCGCCGGTGCGTTCTCGCGGGCGGCCGCCGAGTCGAACGACACGTACACGATGTCGGCGTCGGCGATCCCGTAGTCCGGTGAGTCGCCGGTGCCGATCTCGACGAACGGTTCATCGGTGAAGCGTTGGGCGGCCGGACGGTCCAGGCCCACCTCGGCCAGGACGCTGCCCGCGAAGTTGTCGGCCCCGTAGACCCGCACGGTGTCCTCGGTCAGTTGGACCACCGACACCTGGTAGTGAGCGGCGTCGTTGTCCAGCCCGATCCTGCGGGCGGCGTCGGCGAATTCGTCGAGCAGCCCGCCCGCGGCGTCGAACCGTCCGGTGGCGGCCCCCACCGTGCGCAGGTTCGCCTGCCAGTCCGCGCCCGGCGGGCCGGTGAACACCGTCGGCGCGATCTGGCCGAGGGCGTCGAACAACTCCGGTGTCAGGGCCTGTGACCCGAGGATGAGGTCCGGCGCGGCGGCCCGGATCGCGTCGACATCCGGCGCCGAACGGGTTCCCGCCGGCGCGACGTCGTGGATCACCGTCCCGAGGTACGACGGCTGCTCGTCGCGGCCGTCGGGCAGGGCCGCGGCCACGATGCGTGCTTGCAGACCGAGCGCACACAGGGCGTCGAGCTGATCACCGGACAGCACCACGATGCGCTGGGGATCGGCGGTCACCCGTGTCTCCCCGGCGGCGTGGCGCACCACGCGCTCCGGCGGGCCGGGGTCGACGCGAGCCGGTTCCGGCACGCACGATTCATCGGGCCGGCGCTCGTTGCCGAGCACACCGGCACCCGCGATGCTGGTGGTGCTGGTGATGATCGACGTGATCGGCGTCGTGGAGGCGGGGTCCCCGTCGGTCGATCCGCACCCGGCCAGGCCCGCCACGAGCGTCGCGATCAGCGCTGCCGATATCGTGGTCCCCACCCTTGTCCGGGCCCTCGTCTGCGGTCGGCCGATCAGCACGGGCCCGACGGTAACATCCGGGTCGCGACCATCGCCCCGGTCGAGCCGCGCGTCACGGCAGACAAGCAAATACGACAGTTTGTAGGACCCAGGCTGACCCTGTCTGCGCGGGGCGATAGGATTCGTCGCAGCAAGGCGGGGACCCGTCGACAGAACTTTTGGAGGACCTCTTGGTAGCGGAAGCGCCCCCAATCGGAGAACTCGAGGCACGTCGTCCGTTTCCGGAGCGGCTGGGTCCCAGGGGCAACCTGGTCTACAAGCTCATCACGACCACCGATCACAAGCTGATCGGGATCATGTATTGCGTCGCCTGTTTCGCGTTCTTCTTGATCG
>JAXHUG010000098.1:0-4121 GCA_034189785.1 Actinomycetota bacterium | reverse complement strand
TCGCCCACTGGTCCTGGTGCCGCTCCGCCTGGTGATCAGGACGACAAGAGCCGGATGAGCCGAGAGGTTCATGTCCGGATCTGTGGGGGCCGGGGGGTGCGATTCCCCCCGGCTACCCGGCATCACGGTCAACGGCTAACCGTTATCTGCTGGCCCTCGATGAACGGCGCCCCTTGTTTCGAGGGACGACGAAACGCAACCGCGATCTCGCGGACAGCCTGGAGGGGCTGCACGGAAAGTTACGCCCCACGCGTCCGGGTGAGTACCTGATTCTCGACACCACCCGACTGGATGTCTTCGCCATTGACCCGATCACCATTCGGTGGATGCAGGTCGAACTGACAGCGGCGATGGATTGGTGCACGCGCTGCATAGTGGCACTGCGTCTGACGCCGGTCTCGACGAAGGCGGTCGACGCGGCGGCCTTGATGTACCAAGTGTTTCGGCCCATCCCCGTCCGGGCGTCGTGGCCGTCAGATGCGGTATGGCCGTACCACGGGCTACCGCGCGAAGTCCTGATCGATCCAGACAAGATCGACCACACTGGGCAGACGATGGGGCCAGCGCTCAGGCCCGACACCATCGTCGTCGATCACGGCAAAATCTATCTCTCAGAGCACCTGAACAGTGTGTGTCAACGTTTCGGTATCTCGATTCAGCCCGCGAGGCTACGAGAGGGCCGAGACAAGGCCCCGCTGGAGCGGTTCTTCGGCTCAGTGCGGACGCGGCTGCTTCAATACCTGCCTGGCTACAAGGGCCCCGACATCAACTCGCGCGGGCTCGACGTGGAAGGCCACGCGTTCTACTACATCAATGAACTAGAGGACATCCTGCGTGAATGGGTGGGCAAGGTCTACCACCGCATTCCCCATCCGTCTCTCTTCGACCCACCAGCACTGCCGGCCAGGAAGGCCAAGACGTCGACGGCGATGACTCCCGTGCAGATGTTCAGTCACGGCATCGCGCGGGCAGGGTACATCCAGGTCCCCCGTCACCCGGATCTCGCGCTACGACGACCTGAAGGGCACCGTGGACTTGATTCGACAGGCATTCGACAAACCCCTGCTGGAAGTCACAACGGACGACCATTTCAGCGAGGTGACGCCCGACTGACATGGGCGCCTCTGACCACCGCAGACTTTTCTGTTTGCACCCCGGCGGTGCGGGGCGCAGCTCACGCTCCCACTTCATCCGGCAGGTCGACGGGCTTCATCCGGCAGGCGACGGGCGAATGTGGGGCGTCGCGCCGCGGATCGGGCCCGGCGAGATTCCGCCCGTCTGGGATCCGCCGGAGAACCTAGCTTCGCTGGATGCCCATCCAGCACCGTGCCCAGTTGAGCCGAGCGTTGCACAAGCAACCCAGCTGCGGCGGCGCATCACGTAACCGCGCGGGGCGTCTCCGCGCCGAGGACATGTCAACGCGCATCTGTCCTACCTTGAGTAGGATAAAGGTATGCCCAAAGACAAGGTGTCGGTGACTGTTGACGCCGACGTTCTGGCCGCTGCCGACGCGGACGCCAAGGCGATCGGCGTCAACCGCTCCGAACTGATCGAGCAGGCCCTGCGCCATGAGCATCTCCGCCTCGCTCTGCAGAACTACACCGCGCACACCGTCCCGGCGCTGAACATCGACGACTACGCCGCCACGATTTATCAGGCCAACCGGGCCGCGGATCTGTGATCACACCCGGGGATGTCGCGCCGCGGCAGGACACCAGCCACGAGGCCTACGTCGTCGTCCTGTCGAACACCATTCATCTCGCGGCCGGCACGGGCAGATTGATCACGTGCCCTTTCATCCCCGGTCAACTTCCGGATGCCACTATGTCCATGGTCGTGACGGTGCAGCAACCCGAAGGTGTGGTGCTGCCAGAACTGGTGCAGTGGCTGCCTGCCGCCGCTCTCGACGCGTCCATCGGCAACATCGGGGACCAGGCGCTTCGGCAGACAGCGGCGCTGATCACCGCGCTGGTCACATAGTCGGGGATGCAGCACCGGTGGTCACGGATGAGTCCTCGTAAAGCCGGTGTCCCGCCGCTGTGGTCTGCTGGAAGCATGCTCTCGTAGCCGGCCATCAGCAACAAGCTCGCACGTGGCGGCACGGGCAATCTCAGCCAGTCCCGGCTGGCTCTGTCCAGGCCCCAGGCATTGTCTCGGCTTGCGCGTAATCAGCGGGTTGCGGCGGACGGGCGAGCGTCAGCTCAGGTGGTGTCGATTTCTCCGAACCGCCGTCGACGACGTTGCAGGATAATGGAGTCTCGTAACTCGGGTGTCGCGTCGTGTTCGTACTGCGCCTCGGTCACAACATTCGCTGGTTGCAGAAGAATGCTGCCATCCGCGTTCTCGCGCAGCAGAAAGCGCCTGCAGGAGTGGCCCGGCAGGGCGACCCGGCCCTCAGCATCGGTCTCGACGAATTGCAGGCCCGCCACCCCAACGATGCTACGGGCCACAACGCCGGAGTTCGCGGGTTGAACAGGCCTGCCGCGCCTGAAGTGTGATTTCGCGATAGCGCGATAGAGGGTCGCCGAAACGTTAGCCCAGCTATCGTCAGCGACGTGGGCAATGGCGAAGAACGCCTGACCACGCAGTACTGCGTGGACTGCAAGTCGCGGAAGTCGATGAAGGGCTTCGATATCGGGCGGGGACTGTGCGCGGAATGCAGGGCCAGCCGCCCCGCGCGGGTCTCGAAGAAGATGCCAAAGGAAAAGACGCGGGCGACCAAGCCGCCGCCGGGGCCGACGTCGTGGAAGTGTCCGACGTGTCTCAAACGAATAGACGTCAACGACGCCCGTACCGCGTTAGTCCGTCACCAGAACGGGAGAGGGGATCGTTGCGCGGGTTCAGGGAACCAGCTCCCGCAGCGAAGCACGACGCTTGGACTAGCTTCTCCGTCATCTAAGTGGATGCCTTGGGAGCTGGGCTATTTCGACGGCCTGCACGGCACACACATATCAATCATGCCGATCGAGCAGCATGAGATCTGATCGCGTGTATGAAATTCCACCGGCGCACCCAACGCGTCACCCACCGCACCGCCGAGCAGGCAGCCACGGAACCGCTCTCGGCCGGAGGTATCCACACCACGGACGCTACCGCGCCACCCGGGCAGCGACCAAGCGATTTCCAGCGTAGGAAATGACGCGCTTCGTGAGACAAACGGCGGTGTAGCCGACGTGAGACAGTCTCGGAAAGCCCAGCTCAGCATCTCGCGCTTACGAAGTCGACTTTGAGCGGCGCGTCGCGAGTGAGGTTCGAGGTTGACATAGCCGCGCTCGGCCACGATGCGCCGCTTGTGGTTGGGCTCGCGCCGGCGCCGCTGCCCGGTGCGCGGCGGTGCGGGGTCCGGGCGCTGCAGCGGTGTCAGGCCACCTCGGACTCGTGATAGGGCAGGTGCACCTTCAGCACCTGCAGGTCCTCGTCGATCCGCTCGACCAGCCCCAGACAGGTGACCAGCCGATGCACCGCGGCGATCCCGCCGAAGCTGGTGGCATCGATGTTGGCGCCGGCCTCGTAGCGCACCGCGCCCGACCCCAGCATCGGCCTGGGCTGCGCGCCCCAGCGCCCCGCCCGCGCGTGCCGCGCGGCCACCCGGCGCCGCCGCCGCGCGATGTTCCGCCGATTCTGTTCATGCGTTATCTTCTCCACCACAAAGGCCTTCCCCCTGGGCTGCGTTGACGTCGCAAACCCGGCCAGGGTAAGGCCTCCGCCCTATCCTCCCCAGCCGACACGCTTACTGAAGAACTAGCCGCCTTCACCGTTGCAGCCTTCGTCGCGACCCGCGCGCGGGTGTCTACCTATCCCACCTTCTCCGAGATCTTTCCCACCGAGCTGCGGGCCACGGGAATCGGCCCTCGGTCGCCGTCGGCCGGATCGGCGCGGTCATGGGGCAGCAGATCCTGCTCGCCGAGGTCGCGGTGGTCTACAATCCGACTACCGCGTTCGTCGTGCTCAGACTGTTCTGGTTGATCGGCGCGATCGCCGGGGCACTGTGGTGGGCCAAGGGTAGCTAACAGTTGCAGGTTGAGTGGTCGTTAGAGGTCTTTAACGCGCTTGAGTGGTCGGAACATTTGTCGGTGGTGTGCGGTATGAACTAGAGTCATGAACCTCGCGACGTGGGCACG
>JAXHUG010000097.1:0-24904 GCA_034189785.1 Actinomycetota bacterium | reverse complement strand
CGGCGCACACGGTTGCGCATGGTGGTTTCGGCGACGGGGTGGTTTCGGCGACGGTGAGTATTGGATCGGTGAACGGTTTGCGTCGGAACTTGGTTGCGAAGACAACTTGGTTGCGAAGACGGGGTGGGCGTGCAGCAGCGACACGCTGTGCCGTTTACGGCGATACGTCGTGTGTGTCAGTGGTCACCTCTACGGTTGAGCTTGTGGGTAGGGCCTATTGCATGGCGCGCGCACCGGCCGCCGAGCCGGTGCGCAAGCTGTGTGCGCGTAAGCGCCCGAAGGGCGCGTCCACCCGTGTGCGATCGTGGCCGCTGCGCCCGATGGGGGGCGCAGTGCGTGAACCACCGGATGGTGTGGAACAGGCCGACAATGGCGTCATCCTGTTCCTGTTCCACACCGTCGGCCACGGCAATGGGTCGGCAATAAGTCGGAAACACATGCGAAACACGACCTGCATACACAGAACACATGAGTGAGCCTGACTGGGCACCTCTCACCGGTTTCCGGGTGGCGGTGACCTCCGCCCGACGCGCCGAGGAGCTGAGCGCACTGTTGCGCCGCCGCGGCGCCACCGTCACCAGCGCGGCCGCGATCGCGATGGTGCCGCTGCCCGACGACGACGAGCTGCGCGCCCACACCCGGGCGCTGATCGGCGCACCGCCCGACATCGTCATCGCGACCACCGGGATCGGGCTGCGCGGCTGGGTCGCCGCCGCCGACGGCTGGGGCGTCGCCGCCGAACTCACCGCGGCCCTGGCAGCGGCCCGCATCGTCTCTCGCGGGCCCAAGGCGACCGGTGCCCTACGAGCCGCCGGCCTGCCCGAGGAGTGGTCACCGGATTCGGAGTCGTCCCGGGAGGTGCTGCGCTATCTGCTCGACGGCGGCATCGCCGGCAAGCGCATCGCCGCCCAGTTGCACGGCGCCACCGACGACTGGGATCCCTTCCCCGAATTCCTCGACGAACTGCGGGCCGCGGGCGCCGACGTGGTGCCGATCCGCGTGTACCGTTGGCGTCCGGCACCCCGCAACGGTGAATTCGACCAGTTGGTGGCCAGCATCGCCGAGGAGAAGTTCGACGCCGTCAGCTTCACCTCCGCCCCCGCGGTGGCGTCTGTGCTCATGCGGGCCACCGAGATGGATGTCGCCGACCGAGTGTTGACGGCCCTGAGGACCAACGTGCACGCGATGTGCGTCGGCCCGGTGACCGCGCGTCCACTGGTCCGGCTCGGGGTCCCGACGTCGGCGCCGGAGCGCATGCGGTTGGGCGCGCTGGCCCGCCACATCACCGACGAGCTGCCACTGTTGCAGGCCCGCACCGTTCGGGTGGTCGGCCACCTGCTCGAGATCCGCGGTACCTGCGTACTCGTGGACGGTGTGGTCAAATCGCTGTCCCCGGCCGGGATGGCAACCATCCGCGCACTCGCACACCGGCCCGGCGCGGTGGTGTCGCGCACCGACCTGCTGGACGCCCTGCCCGGCAGCGGCACCGACACCCACGCCGTCGAGACGGCGGTGCTGCGATTGCGAATCGCGTTGGGCGACAAGCAGATCGTGTCCACAGTCGTCAAACGCGGATACCGGCTCACCGTCGACGACGACCTGGCGGAGGCCCTGTGAGCGCCCCGGCGAACCAGATCCTGGTCGCCCACGGAACCCGCAAGGCCAGCGGTGTGACGTTGATCGCTGATATCGCCGACCGGGTCGCCGCCACCCTCGGATCGCCGGTCGGCGTCGCCTTCGTCGACGTGCTGGGTCCGACCCCCTCCGACATGCTGTCCGTGCTGCCGGATCGCCCGGCCGTCCTGGTGCCCGCGTTCCTGTCCCGGGGCTATCACGTGCGCAGCGATATCCCGGCGCATGTGGCGACGAGCGGCCACCCGGATGTCACGGTCGCCGACGCACTGGGCCCGGCCCCCCAGCTGGCGCGGGTGGTGGGCGACCGGCTCATCGAATCCGGCTGGGCTCCTGGCGATCACGTCATCCTCGCCGCGGCTGGTACCTCGGACCCGCTGGCGCTGCGCGACCTGCACACCACCGCAGCGTCGCTGTCGGCGGTCACCGGTGCCCGAGTTGACCTGGCATTCGCCGCCACGGGCCGACCCCGGATCGACGAGGCGGTCGCCGCGGCGCGCCGACGCTGCGCCCGGCGGGTCGTGGTGGCGTCGTACCTGCTGGCCGACGGCCTGTTCCAGGACCGGCTGCGGGCCAGCGGCGCCGACATCGTCACCGCCCCGCTGGGCACCCACCCGGGACTGGTGCGATTGATCGCGAGCCGGTT
The DNA here is from genome assembly GCA_034189785.1 of Actinomycetota bacterium. GTDB lineage: Bacteria > Actinomycetota > Actinomycetes > Mycobacteriales > Mycobacteriaceae > Mycobacterium. Next base: position 22,626 of record JAXHUG010000097.1, on the reverse strand, counting down.
CCGGCGGGCGCGGATCCCGATCGCGGCGTAGCGGTCAGTTGCGGCCGGACGGGCCGTCTGCGGCCACCACCTGCCGGGCGACCGCCTCGATCGAATCGTTCTGCTGTTTGGCCAGTTTCACCAGCAACGCGTAGGCCTGCGCGACGTCCACATCGAAGTCCCGCATCAGCAAGGTCTTGGCCTGGTTGATGACGGTCGATCGCGGTGACCGGCCGTGGCTGCGGGTCCGGTGCACCGCCGTCATCGCCTCGGCGACGTGTGCGGCGACGATCGCGCCGGCGGAGTCGGTGCGGGCGTCCAGCGCATGCGGGCAGTCCGCGTACAGATTGAGGGTCGCCGACGAACGACCGTCCCGGAACACCGGCAGCGCCAGAATCGCGCGTACCGGCGTGGTGTCGGCCGCCCTGGCGGTGAAGGCGGGCCATCGGGATTGAGCGGTCAGATCGTCGACGCGGACCACACGATGCTCGGTCGCGGCGTCGAGACAGGGACCCTGCCCGCAACCACGCTGGACGTTGTCGAGCGCCAGAGGGTGGCCGTCCGTGGCCGCCAGACACCGGACGACGTCGTCCTCGGTCATCAGCGTGACACTCGCGTGGTCGACCCCGGGAAGGTGGGACACCGCCAGCGCCGTGAGCCCGGCCAACACACCGGTCAGGTCTGCCTGTGCCCGTCGGGTCGAGTGGCGCAGGCAGTGCTCGAGCACCTCGTCCAGGCGCTCGACACCCGCCGTCATCGTCCGGTGATACCCGGATCTCGCCACCTCAAACGCCAGGTTCGGCACGCGCTGACGGGGTATCCCGACGACCATGAACATCCATCGTATCCTCGCCGGCGTCGAAGAGGTGAAGTCGCTGGACGCACCGGCCCACGCCAGTGCCCGCATCGCGAGCCAGGTGGTCGACGGCGCCCGGCTGGGCCGCGTCCTGCGGGGCGCCTGGCTCGGCCACCCCGTCCACCCGCTGTTGGTCACCCTGCCGATCGGCACGTGGATGACCTCGGTCCTCTTCGACGTCGTGTTCTCCGATGTCGCGACCGCGCGCCGGCTCGTCGGGGTGGGACTGGTCGCGACACCGCCCACGGTGTTGGCCGGGTGGGCGGATTACGTGCTGCTCAACAAACGCCAGCAGCGGGTGGGACTGGTGCACGCGGTGTCCATCGCCGTCGGGGTGACGATGTTCGGTCTGGCCTACCGGGCCTACCACAAGGAGAAGGTGCGCACCGCGCGGGTGTACAGCCTGCTCGGCCTGGCCGCCATCAGTGTCGGCGGTGCGCTCGGGGGCCACCTGTCCTACGCGCAGGGCGCGGGCATGTTCCGCTGGCAACCCGTGCGGGCCCTCACCCACCGCAGCCCGGTGGAGTACCGGCGCGCCGCCTGAGCGCTAGCCCTCGACCGGAGCCTCGATCTCGACGACACCGTCGGCACCACTCGCTGCCGATGCAGCTCTTCACGGCGAGCAGCGCCTCGGCGAGCTGCTTCAGGTCGTGGTTCGGCACGGGCTCATCCTCCGCCTCACCCGTGAATCTCAGACGTGATCTGTCTCACTCTCAAGTGAGTGATGTGGCTAGGATCGGTTGCGTACTGTGAGTCACGACACCCTTCAGCCCAAGGAGGTCACGTGTCCACCACGACCGGTTTCGCCGAACTGCACGAACTCATCGGCGGCCTGCGACGCTGCGTCACCGCGCTGGCGTCCCAGTACGGCGACTCCCCGGCGGTGCGCCGCATCGTCAACGATGCCGAACGCATCTTCAACGACATCGACCGTCTCGACATCGATGCCGAGGAACTCGAACTCGGCCAGGGGTTGAGCAGACGTCATCGCGTCGGCGAGAAGATCGCGATCCCCGACACCCAGTACGACACCGAATTCTGGCGCGGTGTCGACGACGAGGGCCTGGGCGGCACCCACTGAGCGGTCGCGGGCGGCCCGCCGCCCGCACCACCGATTCACGAAAGGCAACCGTGAGCGCACCGACCGCAGACCGCGAGGGCGCCGGCGTCCGCTCCGCCGGCCGCGCCAAGATCCCGCAACGGACCTTGCGCACCGACCGCTGGTGGATGCCGTCGCTGTTGACCAACCTCGGCCTGGCCGCGTTCGTCGTCTACGCGACGATCCGGGCGTTCTGGGGCAGCGCCTACTGGGTGGCCGACTACCACTACCTGACGCCGTTCTACTCACCGTGCGTCAGCAAGGGCTGTATTTCGGAGGCCAGCCATTTCGGCCAGGCCCTGCCCGACGTCTGGTGGCTGCCGTACGCGGCGTTCTCGCTGCCGTTCCTGCTGCTGTTCCGGCTGACCTGTTACTACTACCGCAAGGCCTACTACCGCTCGGTGTGGCAGTCGCCGCCGGGTTGCGCTGTGGCCGAACCACATTCGAAGTACACCGGTGAGACCAAGCTGCCGCTCATCATGCAGAACCTGCACCGCTACTTCTTCTACGCCGCCGTGCTCATCTCGCTGATCAACACCTGGGACGCGATCCTGGCGTTCCACTCCCCCAGCGGATTCGGATTCGGACTCGGCAACGTCATCCTCGTCATCAACGTGGTGCTGTTGTGGGCCTACACGATCTCCTGCCACTCCTGCCGCCACGTCACCGGCGGCCGCCTCAAGCACTTCTCCAAACACCCGGTCCGGTACTGGATGTGGACTCAGATCAGCAAACTCAACACCCGGCACATGCAGTTCGCGTGGATCACGCTGGGCACCCTGGTGCTGACCGACTTCTACGTCATGCTGGTCGCCGACGGCACCATCTCCGATCTGAGGTTCATTGGCTGACCAGCCAACTCCATTTCCGAATTGGCAAGTGAGGATCCACACAGATGGCTGAGCTCGATGCTCTTCGCGCAAGCGGCTCATCGCCGCTCGATGCTCTTCGCGCAAGCGGCTCATCGCCGCTCGATGCTCTTCGCGCAAGCGGCTCATCGCCGCTCGAGCGGCACCAGTACGACGTGGTTGTGATCGGTGCCGGCGGCGCGGGTCTGCGAGCAGTGATCGAAGCACGTGAACGCGGTCTGAAGGTCGCCGTGGTGTGCAAATCGCTGTTCGGCAAGGCGCACACGGTGATGGCCGAGGGTGGATGCGCCGCGTCGATGGGCAATACGAACCCGAAGGACAACTGGCAGGTCCACTTCGGCGACACCATGCGTGGCGGCAAGTTCCTCAACGACTGGCGGATGGCGGAACTGCACGCCAAGGAGGCGCCCGACCGGGTGTGGGAGCTGGAGACCTACGGTGCGCTGTTCGACCGCACCAAGGACGGCCGGATCAGCCAACGCAACTTCGGCGGTCACACCTATCCGCGGCTGGCCCACGTCGGTGACCGCACCGGCCTGGAGATCATCCGGACCATGCAGCAGAAGATCGTCTCGCTGCAGCAGGAGGACAAGGAGGAGCTCGGTGACTACGAGGCCCGCATCCGGGTGTTCGCCGAGTGCACGGTGACGGACCTGATCAAGGATGGCGATCGGATCGCCGGCGCGTTCGGCTACTGGCGCGAGAGCGGCAACTTCATCCTCTTCGACGCTCCGGCGGTCGTGCTCGCCACGGGCGGAATCGGCAAGTCCTACAAGGTCACCTCGAACTCGTGGGAGTACACCGGCGACGGACACGCACTGGCGCTGAGAGCCGGCGCGACGCTGATCAACATGGAGTTCATCCAGTTCCACCCCACCGGCATGGTGTGGCCGCCCAGCGTGAAGGGCATTCTCGTCACCGAGGGTGTGCGCGGTGACGGCGGTGTGCTGAAGAACTCCGACGGTAGGCGGTTCATGTTCGACTACATCCCGGACGTGTTCAAGGGCCAGTACGCCGAGTCCGAGGACGAGGCCGACCAGTGGCTCGAGGACAACGACTCCGCCCGCCGCACCCCCGACCTGCTGCCCCGTGACGAGGTGGCCCGTGCGATCAACACCGAGGTCAAGGAAGGTCGCGGCACCGCGCACGGCGGCGTCTACCTCGACATCGCGTCGCGCATGAGCTCCGAAGAGATCAAGCGGCGGCTGCCGTCGATGTACCACCAGTTCATGGAGCTCGCCGAGGTCGACATCACGGCCGACGAGATGGAGGTCGGGCCCACCTGCCACTACGTCATGGGTGGCATCGAGGTCGACCCTGACACCGGCGCCGCCAAGACGCCGGGCCTGTTCGCCGCCGGCGAGTGCGCGGGCGGCATGCACGGATCGAACCGGTTGGGCGGCAACTCGCTGTCGGACCTGCTGGTGTTCGGCCGCCGCGCCGGGCTGGGCGCAGCCGACTACGTGCGCGCGCTCAAAGACCGGCCGACGGTGTCCGATGAGGCCGTCGAGGCGGCGCGCAAACTCACGCTGGCGCCGTTCGACGGGCCGAGCGAGGGTGACCCGGAGAATCCCTACACGATGCAGCTCGATCTGCAGGACACCATGAACGAGCTGGTGGGGATCATCCGCAAGGCCGACGAGATCGCCGAGGCCCAAGGCAAACTCGACGAACTGCGGGAACGGTTCAAGCGTATGAAGGTCGAGGGCAACCGGCACTTCAACCCCGGCTGGCACCTGGCGATCGACCTGCGCAACATGCTGCTGGTCAGCGAATGCGTGGCCAAGGCGGCGCTGGAGCGCACCGAGAGCCGCGGCGGCCACACCCGCGACGACTACCCGTCGATGGAGGCGGGCTGGCGCAAGACCCTGCTGGTGTGCCGGGCCCAGGACGACGACGTGGTCGTACCGGGCGTCACCGTCACCAAAGAAGACCAGGCGCCGATGCGTGACGACCTGCTCGAGCTGCTGGACATCGAAGAACTCGGGAAGTACTTCACCGACGAGGAACTCGCCAACCACCCGGCAAGGAGGGGCTCATGAGCTACCAGGCGACGTTGCGGGTGTGGCGCGGCGACGAGGAGGGCGGCGCACTCCGGGACTACACCGTCGAGATCAACGAGGGTGAGGTCGTCCTCGATATCATCCACCGCCTGCAGCAGACCCAGACCGGCGACCTGGCGGTGCGGTGGAACTGCAAGGCCGGTAAGTGCGGATCCTGTTCGGCGGAGATCAACGGCCGCCCCCGTCTGCTGTGCATGACCCGGATGTCAACCTTCGGCGAGAGCGAGACCGTCACAGTGACGCCGCTGCGCACGTTCCCGGTGATCCGCGACCTGGTCACCGACGTGTCGTTCAACTACGAGAAGGCCAGGGAGATCCCGTCGTTCACCCCGCCCAAGGACCTGCAGCCCGGTGAGTACCGGATGGCGCAGGAGGACGTGAACCGGTCGCAGGAGTTCCGCAAGTGCATCGAGTGCTTCCTGTGCCAGAACGTCTGCCACGTCCTTCGCGACCACGAGGAGAACAAGAAGGCGTTCGCGGGTCCGCGCTACCTGATGCGAATGGCCGAACTGGACATGCATCCGCTCGACGTCCGCGAGCGCCGCGCCGAGGACGCACAGGAGCTCCACGGGCTCGGCTACTGCAACATCACCAAGTGCTGCACCGAGGTCTGCCCGGAACACATCAAGATCACCGACAACGCGTTGATTCCGATGAAGGAGCGCACCGCCGACCGCAAGTACGACCCGGTGGTGTGGTTGGGCAACAAGCTGTTCCGAAGGAGATGAGCGCCGTCACACCATCCGGTAGCCTCGTGTCAAGCGGCCAATCAACAACGAAAGGCGCCTGATGACCCTCAGTCACACGCAAAGCCTCAACAACATCCGCAGGGCGATCCGGGAGTTGGACACGCGCGCCGACCTGGCCCGCAAAGAGGGCCGGAGCAGTGATGCCGCCGAGATCGAGCGGCGGATCCAGGATTATCGCGAGGAACTGGCCACGCGTCCCTGACCCGCGGCGCTCAGCCGCCGAGACGACGGAATGCGCTGCGGTGGAACACGATCGGCGCGACGTCGGAGTGCACGGTGATGTCCTCGACCCGCAGGATGACGATGGTGTGATCACCCGCCCCGACGAGGTCGTGGACCGAGCTGTCCAACCACACGCTGGTGCCGTGGATGAATACGGCGCCTTCGTCGGTGGAAGTCGTCTCCAGCCCGGCGAACCGGTCACCGGCCTCGGCCGCCAGTGTGCGCGCCGCGGCGTCGTGTGACTCCCCCAGCACGCTGATGCCCAGACGGGGCAGGTCCTTGAGCTTCGGCCACGTCGTCGAGGTGTTCTGCACACAGAACGACACCAGCGGCGGGTCGAGGGACACCGGGACGAACGTGCTCGCGGCCAAGCCGACGCGGACGCCATTGGTCTCCGCCGCGATCGCGATGACGCCCGTCGGGAAGTGCCCGAACGCCTCGCGCAGCGTGGCCGGGTTCAGATCAGTTGCGCTCATCGCTGTCCATCTTCACACGGGCCACGAACAGCAGCCACGGTCCCGATCACGGTGAGCGGAAACCCGGCGCAGACCGTCAGGGCGGAAGCCACCTGGACCGCCTGACCAGAGACGGCGATCCGGACTTCTTCATCATTTCCTCATCATTTCCTAGCCGTGTCCTCGTGGTGCCGAGCCTGTTCGGAACACCCGACCATCGGGGCTCGCCGAATACCTGGCGGGGTCAGCTGCCCGTCACGGAGTGGTCCGCGTCAGCTCATCGAGGACGCGACGCGCGATGTGTCGCAGCTTCACGTTCCCGCGCTGCGACCGTTCGACCAGCAGTGCGAATGCCTCCTCGACGGTGCACGCGTTCACCACCCGCAGGGCGCGCCATCGGCTTGCTCGATGTCGGCGCGCGACGACGATCAGCGGAATCTACACCCGTGGCGTGCACTCCTGCGTCACGCGCGGCAGCGACGAACTCGGGCCACTGATTCTCGTCCAGCGGCGGCCACCGCATCGAAGGCCGTGTTGATGCGCGCCACAACCTCCGGAGGTTCGCTCCTCTCCGGACCGCGTCTGTCTCCTGCCACCACGCCTGAGTTTTTGCCAGATCTGACGCGGACGAAACCTGAGCGGGTGGCGTCACCGGGGTCGCCTGACGGAGTTTCCCACGCGACCGTCCCCCATCAGGCGCCGTGAGCAGCACGCCGTGATGAGCGTCACACCTGAATGAACGACCAGCTCAGAGGGGAGAATGAGACGGGGTTGCCGCCCTCGGCCAACCGCCCGGTTGATTGGGCGGTCGAAATTGCTCGCCACCGCTTTGCGTTGAAGTTACCGGGCGGTATAGTCGGACGTAGTTACTGGTGGGTAACTTACCCGAGTACCCAACCGCAGGTGACATTTTCTCATCAAGGGAGGCAACGTGAGCCACTACAAGAGCAACGTCCGTGATCAAGAGTTCGCCCTGTTCGAGGTCTTGGGACTCGACAGGGCGCTCGGCGCCGGCGAGTACAGCGATTTGGACGCCGACACAGCTCGCGAGATGCTCTCCGAGATGGCCCGGCTGGCCGAGGGCCCGATCGCCGAATCGTTCGCCGACGGCGACCGCAATCCCCCGGTTTTCGATCCCAGGACCCACTCGGTGACGCTGCCCGAGTCGTTCAAGAAGTCGGTGCGCGCATGCATCGAGGGCGGTTGGGACAAGGTCGGTCTCGACGAGGATCTCGGCGGCGTGCCTGCGCCGAAGGCCCTGCTGTGGGCGCTCAACGAGCACATCCTCGGCGCCAACCCGGCCGTGTGGATGTACGCGGGCGGCGCTGCGTTCGCCCAGATCTTCGCGCACAACGCGACCGAGGAGCAGAGGAAGTGGGCCGTGCTGGCCGCAGAGCGCGGTTGGGGCGCCACGATGGTGCTCACCGAGCCCGACGCCGGCTCCGACGTCGGCGCCGGCCGAACCAAGGCCGTCAAGCAGGAGGATGGCTCCTGGCACATCGACGGTGTGAAGCGATTCATCACCTCGGCGGACTCCGACGACCTGTTCGAGAACATCTTCCACCTGGTGCTGGCCCGCCCCGAGGGCGCAGGCCCGGGCACCAAGGGTCTGTCGCTGTTCTTCGTGCCCAAATTCCTGTTCGACTTCGAGACCGGCGAGCTGGGCGAGCGCAACGGTGTATTCGTCACCAACGTCGAGCACAAGATGGGCCTCAAGGTCTCGGCCACCTGTGAGCTGTCGTTCGGCCAGCACGATGTGCCGGCCAAGGGCTGGCTGGTCGGCGAGGCCCACAACGGCATCGCGCAGATGTTCGACGTCATCGAGCAGGCCCGCATGATGGTGGGCACCAAGGCCATCGCCACCTTGTCGACCGGTTACCTCAACGCGCTCGAGTACGCCAAGAGCCGCGTACAGGGCGCCGACATGACCCAGATGACCGACAAGACCGCACCGCGCGTGACCATCACGCACCACCCGGACGTGCGTCGGTCGCTGATGACCCAGAAGGCCTATGCCGAGGGTCTGCGCGCGTTGTACCTCTACACCGCCACCTTCCAGGACCCGGCGGTCGCTGAGGCGGTGCACGGTGTCGACTCGGATCTCGCGGTCAAGGTCAACGACCTGCTGCTGCCGGTGGTCAAGGGTGTCGGCTCCGAGCAGGCCTACGCCAAGCTCACCGAGAGCCTGCAGACCTTCGGCGGATCCGGCTTCCTGCAGGACTACCCGATCGAGCAGTACATCCGCGACGCCAAGATCGACTCGCTGTACGAGGGAACCACCGCGATCCAGGCGCAGGACTTCTTCTTCCGTAAGATCGTGCGGGACAGGGGCCGGGCGCTGGCGTACGTCGCGGGTCAGATCGAGCAGTTCGTCAAGAGCGAATCGGGTAACGGCCGACTCAAGACCGAACGTTCGCTGCTGGCGACCGCGCTGGAGGACGTCCAGGCCATGGCCGCCTCGCTCACCGGCTACCTGATGGCGGCGCAGGAGAGCCCCGCCGAGCTGTACAAGGCCGGCCTCGGCTCGGTGCGCTTCCTGATGAGCGTCGGCGATCTGCTCCTCGGTTGGCTGCTGCAGCAGCAGGCCGCGGTGGCCGTCGACGCGCTCGACGAGGGCGCCGGCGGTGACGACCGCGCCTTCTACGAGGGCAAGGTCGTGGTTGCGTCGTTCTTCGCCAAGAACTTCCTGCCGCTGCTGACCAGCACCCGCCAGGTCGTCGAGAATCTCGACAACGAGATCATGGAACTCGACGAAGCCGCGTTCTGATCCTTCCACGCAGAAGGCCCTCGCCACGGCGAGGGCCGTCTGTGTCGGCGTCTCAGAAGAACTGAGGCTGTTCGGATCAGTCACTCCCGAACCCGCCTGGCCAGGGGTGCGACCGGTCGACCGAAAGAGAGTGGCCCCGCGTTGCCGTCGGGTCGGGGGGTCAGACGGCAACGCGGAGCTATCAGGTGTATAGACACGGCCGGCAGCGGCGTTACACGATTCGGGAGGAGTTTTTTCAGGCCTCGAGGATGGCGGCCACGCCCTGCCCACCCGCCGCGCAGATGGAGATGAGCCCGCGGACCGGCTGACCGGTCTGCTTGCGCTTCTCGGCGAGCTGCTTGGCCAACTGCGCCACGATCCGGCCGCCGGTCGCGGCGAACGGATGCCCCGCGGCGATCGACGAGCCGTTGACGTTGAGCTTCGACCGGTCGATCGACCCCAGCGCGCTGTCCAGACCGAGTCGTTCCTTGCAGTACTCCTCGGACTCCCACGCCTGCAGGTGCGCCAGCACCACCGACGCGAACGCCTCGTGGATCTCGTAGAAGTCGAAGTCCCGCAGCGTCAGGCCGTTGCGGGCGAGCAGCCGCGGCACCGCATAGGTGGGCGCCATCAACAGACCGTCGCGGCCGTTGACGTAGTCGACAGCCGCGGTCTCGCCGTCGACGTAGTACGCCAGCGGCTCGATGCCGTGCCGCTGCGCCCATTCCTCGCTGGCCAGCAGCGCGGCGGAGGCACCGTCGGTCAACGGGGTGGAGTTGCCCGCGGTCATCGTGGCGTCGCCGTGCCGGATGCCGAACACCGGCTTGAGTGTGGCCAGCTTCTCGGCCGACGAATCCGCGCGCAGGTTGTTATCCCGGTACACGCCCAGGAACGGCGTGACGAGGTCGTCGAAGAAGCCCCGGTCGTAGGCGGCTGCCATGTTGCGGTGGCTGGCCGCGGCCAACTCGTCCTGGTCGACGCGCTTGATGCCCATCTGCTTGGCGGTGATGGCGGCGTGCTCACCCATGGACATGCCGGTGCGTGGTTCGCTGTTGACCGGGATCTCGATACCGACGGCGGCAGGCAGCTTGCCGACGAGTTTGAGGCGGTCGACGTTCGACTTGGCGCGGCGCAGACCCAGCAGCGTCTTGCGCAGGTCGTCGCCGAACGCGATCGGGGCGTCCGAGGTGCTGTCCACGCCCCCTGTCGCAGCGGATTCGTAGCGTCCGGCGGCGATACCGTCGGCCGCGGCGATGGTGGCCTGCAGACCGGTGCCGCAGGCCTGCTGGATGTCGAAGGCGGGCGTGTACGACGACAGCGCGCTGCCGAGTACACATTCCCGCATGAGATTGAAGTCGCGGCTGTGCTTGAGCACCGCGCCGCCGATGACCGCGCCGAGCTTCTCGCCCTGCAGGTGGTACCGCTCGATGAGCCCACCCAGGGCTGCGGCGAACATGTCCTGGTTGGACGCGTGCGCGTAGGCGCCGTCGGAACGGGCGAACGGTATCCGGTTGCCTCCGAGGACGGCGACCCGCCGCATGCTTGCGCTGTCAGCCACGTTTGCCTCCACTGTCGTTCCGGTTATCTATAGTCCCCGATAGTACCCACTGTACTTACTCTGGAGTAAGTTCAGGGGTGAGACCTCCACGCCGCAGACGAAAGGCAGCTGAAGTGGCCTCCGACATCTACACCCAAATCGTCCACTCGGGCCCGGGTTCGTTCCTGGCCAAACAGCTGGGAATCCCCCGGCCCGAGACGCTGCGCCGTTACCAGCCCGGCGAACCGCCGTTGCCGGGTGCGCTGCTGATCGCGGGCGAGGGCCGGGTGGTCGGACCCCTGCGCGCCGCCCTGGCCGAGGACTACGACGTCGTCGTCAACAACATCGGAGGCCGGTGGGCTGACACGTTCGGCGGCCTGGTGTACGACGCGACCGGCATCACCGAGCCGCAGGGGCTCAAGGGCCTCTACGAGTTCTTCACTCCGCTGCTGCGCAACCTGACGCCGAACGCACGCCTGGTCGTCGTCGGCACCAACCCGCATGAGACGTCGAGCCCGCACGAGCACATCGTGCAGCGCGCGCTCGAGGGCTTCACACGCTCGCTGGCCAAGGAGATGCGGGGCGGGGCGACGGTGTCGCTGGTGTATCTGTCGGCCGATGCGAAACCGGCGGCGACCGGTCTGGAGTCGACGATGCGGTTCATCCTGTCCGGCAAGTCGGCCTACGTCGACGGCCAGGTGTACCGGGTGGGCGCCGACGATTCCGCACCGCCGGCCGCCTGGGACAGGCCGCTGACGGGCAAGGTCGCGGTGGTGACCGGTGCGGCGCGCGGCATCGGCGCGACGATCGCCGAGGTGTTCGCCCGCGACGGCGCCTCGGTGGTCGCCGTGGACCTGAACGCTCCGGAGGGGGCCACAGATGAATTGGCGAAAGTCGCCGAGAAGGTGGGCGGTACCGCGCTGATCCTCGACGTGACCGTCCCCGACGCCGTCGACAAGATCGCCGCGCACGTGCGCGAGCATCACGGCGGCAAGGTCGACATCCTGGTCAACAACGCCGGCATCACCCGCGACAGGCTGCTGGCCAACATGGACGAGAGCCGTTGGGAATCGGTCATCGCCGTCAACCTGCTCGCCCCGCTGCGGCTCACCGAGGGTCTGGTGGACAACGGCGTGATCGGCGAAGGCGGCCGGGTGATCGGCCTGTCCTCGATGGCCGGGATCGCCGGTAACCGCGGGCAGACCAACTACGCCACCACCAAGGCCGGAATGATCGGACTCACCGACGCGCTGGCGGAGAAGTTGCACGGCAAGGGCATCACGATCAACGCCGTCGCACCCGGGTTCATCGAGACGAAGATGACCGAGGCGATCCCGTTCGCCACCCGCGAGGTGGGCCGCCGGCTCAACTCGCTCTACCAGGGCGGCCAGCCGGTCGACGTCGCCGAGACCATCGCCTACTTCGCCAACCCGGCGTCCAATGCGGTGACCGGCACCACGATTCGTGTGTGTGGCCAAGCCATGTTGGGTGCCTGACATGGGCGGACAACCCAGCGGAACCCGAAACCTGCTACGGGCCGCAGCCGGTGCGTTGCCGTTCGTCCCGCGCGGTGAAACGCTGCCCGAACGCACACTGACCGTCGACGAATTGTCGATCGACCCCGCGAACGTCGCCGCGTACGCCGATGTGACTGGACTTCGGTTCGGAGACACCGTTCCGCTGACCTACCCGTTCGTGCTGACGTTCCCCACCGTCATGGCGTTGGTGACCGGGTTCGACTTCCCCTTCGCCGCAATGGGTTCGGTGCACATCGAGAACCACATCGCACAGCACCGGCCGATCTCGGTCAGCGACACGGTCTCCGCGGCGGTGCACGCCGAGAACCTGCGTGAGCACCGCCGCGGTCTGCTGGTCGACGTGGTGACCGACGTGAAGGTCGGCAACGAACTGGCGTGGCATCAGGTGACGACGTTCCTGCACCAGCAGCGGACCAGCCTGTCCGATCAACCGAAGCCGCCGCCACAGAAGCAGCCGAAACTCGGCCCCCCGAACGCGTTGTTGAACATCACCGCCGGCCAGGTCCGCCAGTACGCATCGGTCGGCGGCGATCACAACCCGATCCACACCAACCCTGTCGCGGCCAAACTGTTCGGCTTCCCGACCGTGATCGCCCACGGGATGTTCTCGGCCGCAGCCGTATTGGCCAATATCGAGGGGCAACTGCCCGGAGCGGTGCAGTATTCGGTGCGCTTCGCCAAGCCGGTGGTGCTGCCTGCCAAGGCAGGGCTCTACGTCGAACGCACCGCGGACGGCGGCTGGGACCTCGCGCTGCGCAACAAGAAGGGTGAACCGCACCTGACGGGCACCGTCCGAGCGCTGTAGGTAAACATGCCAGATTGGCCGGTGGGGCGCGGGGCGCGGGTCGGCCCGAGCAGCCTGATCGAAGGCAAGGCGGTCTATTTCGAGGCGACCGCCGCCTCCTTGGCCATCCCCGGGCCGCTGAGCTCCTGCCCGCCGGCGCCGGAGGGGGTGCCCTTCAGACCGCGCCAGAACAGGTTGATCATCAGCTCGGCGGCCTCGTCGACATCGGCGTCGCCGGTGCTGACGCGGGTGGCGATCGCCTCACCCGCGCCGACGAGCGCGACGGCCATCATCTCGAAGTCGGTGTCCGGTTCGGGGTGCCGGGTGCCCTCGCGCAGCAGTCGGCTGACCAGTTCGATGATCCGCTCACGACCTTCGCGCACGGTGTGTGCGAAGGCCTGGGAACTGGTCGCCTGGGTGTAGAGCACCCTCCACGAGGCGCGGTTGGTGTCGATGTAGGTCAGGAACGACAGCACCGCGTTGCGCAGCAGGTCACGCGCCCCCTGGCTGAAGTCGATCTTGCTGCGCACCTCGTCGACGAACCGGCCGAGCTCACGGTCCAGGCACGCACCGAACAGCTCCTCTTTGGAGCCGTAGTACAGGTAGAGCATCGGCTTGGAGATCTGCGCCTCGGCGGCGATCGCGTCCATCGAGGTTTCGTGATAGCCGTTCACCGAGAACATCTGCACGGCCGCGTCGAGCATCTGCTGCTCGCGCACCGCGCGTGGCAGACGCTTGGTTCCTCCGGCCATCGTACGAGGATAAGCAATCGTCCGCCCCGAGGCCGAGTCAGGAGGACGCCGCTGCTGCACAATCACCTGAGAAGCCGAGGTCGGAGGAGGTGCACACCATGCCGGTTGGGAGACCCACCGACGTGTTCGCCGGTGTCCGGCCACAGGTGCCCGACACCCTCGCCCAGCATCTGCACGACCTGGACCTGATCGACCACCACGTCCACGGTGCGTTCACCGTGGACACCGACCGGCCCGGATTCGAGGCCGCGATCAACGAGGCGTCCACCGATCCCGTCCCGGGGTTCATGTCCCAGTTCGACTCGCCGCTCGGATTGGCCATCCGCCGCTGGTGCGCTCCGGTGCTCGCCCTGGAGCCACTCGTCAGCGCCGACGAATACTGGTCACGGCGCGCCGAATTCGACCCTCGGGAGCTGTCGGAACGCTTCCTGCGCGCGGCCGGTGTGGCGCGCTGGGTGGTCGACACCGGATTCCCGGGTGACGGGATCACCACACCCGAAGAGATGACGGCGCTCAGCGGTGTCGCCTCGTCATCGATCCTGCGGCTGGAACGGCTGACCGAGGATCTGCTCGAGGCCGGCACCCCGCCGGGGGACTACCCGGAGGCGTTCCGGGCCGAACTCGACGGCGCCGTGGCCGACCCCCGCACCGTCGGGGCAAAGACCATCGCGGCCTACCGCACCGGCTTCGACGTCGACTGGTCTCGTCCGGTCGACGCCGCCGTGGTCGAGGCCGCCGGCCAGCAGCCTCGGGGACCGTTACGCGTCGACAATCCGGTGCTGATCGCGTTCGGGGTGCACGAGGCGGCCGCGCACGGGCTGCCCGTCCAGTTCCACGTCGGCTTCGGCGACCGCGATCTGGACCTGCACCGCACCGACCCGCTGCTGCTGTTGCCGCTGCTGCGCGCGATGACACCCGTGCCGGTGCTGCTGCTGCACTGCTATCCGTTTCAGCGGCAGGCCGGCTATCTCGCGCAGGCCTTCGACCACGTGAACTTCGACGTCGGGCTTGCGGTCAATTTCCTGGGTCCGCGGTCGGCCTCGCTGGTCGCCGAGGCACTGGACACCGCACCGTTCGCCAAACAGCTCTACTCGTCGGACGCGGTCGGACCACCGGAACTGCACCTGCTCGGCTCGCTGCTGTGGCGGCGAGCGATGGGCCTGGTGTTGGGTGACTGGATCCGCTCGGGCGACTGCACCGAAGCCGATGCGATCGCCATCGTCGACATGATCGGCGTGGGCAACGCCGAGCGCGTGTACGGGCTGTAGGTGACCGGTCAGCCGCCGCAGCGCGGGTTCGGGCCCTTCATCGCCGCCACCCGCAGCACCGACTGGTCGACGCGCGGCATCGTCAGCTCGCCGGCGTCCACCGCCTGCTCGAGCCGGTCGAGCACCGCGGGCACCTCGGCCGTCGTCACCCACAACGCGGTGTCGGCGCCGGCCTGCAGGGCGCGCAGCGCCGCGTCGGCCACCCCGTACCGATCGGTGATCGCCCGCATGCTCGAGATGTCGTCGGTGAAGACCGGACCGTTGAAGCCCGGCCCGTCGTAGCCGCCCGACCGTAGCAGTTGGTAGGCCGCCGGACTCAGGCTCGCCGGAACGCTGCCGGTCAGTCCCGGCACCTCCATGTGCCCGACCATCACCCCGACCGGCGGCTGTGCGGTCAGCGTGCGGTACGGCACGAGGTCGGAGTTCTGCAGCTCGGACAGCGGCGGGGTGACCACACCCTGCGCGTGGGAGTCACCCGAGGCGTTGCCGTGGCCCGGGAAGTGCTTGAGCACCGGCAGCACCCCGGCGTCGCGCAGGCCGCGGGCATATGCGCCGGCGTATTCGGTGACCGTCGCCGGGTCGGCCCCGAAGGAGCGGTCACCGATCACACTGCTCGCCCCCGCATCGGTGACGTCCACGACGGGTGCGAAGTCGATCGTGACGCCGAGACCGCGCATCGCCCGGCCCCGCTCGAGCGCGATGCCGTAGACCTGCTCGGGGGTCGAACTCTGGGCCAGTGCCCGCGCCGACGGCTGGCTGCCGATCAGCGAGGACAGCCGGGAGACCCGGCCGCCCTCCTCGTCGACGCTGACCGCCAGCGGCAGCGGGCTCGCGGAGGCGGCGATCTCGGCCAGTGGGGCCCCCATCATCGACAGGTCGGTCCAACTGCCGATCATGATGCCGCCGATGCGGTGGTTGTCGACCACCGCCCGGGCGTCGGCGGCGCCGGTGACGCCGACCATCAGCAGCTGGGCCACCTTGTCGCGGGTCGCCATCTCCGAGAGCAGTGCGGCGCCCTGACCACATACGGCCGCACCGGGCGCCAGCGGCACCGGTGCCTGCAGCGGAACGGCGGGGGCGGCGGAGACGAAGGCGGCGGTGACCGCCGGGCCGGCCGGCGCGTCCGCGGGTTCCTGCTTCGGCGACGAGCACGCGAGCAGCATTCCCGACGTCGCGACCAGTGCACACAGTCCTCGGGTCCAAGCCATGGGCTCTGACACTAACGGCTCCGGGCGGCACGGGTCGATGCCACAGGGTCGTAGCCGATGACGACCGTGTGGAACACGGTCAGCGAGACCGCGGACACATTGGACGCAGATCTGATCGTCACCGGCGCCGTCCGGTGCTCATCGTGCCGCCGGGCCGCTGACCGGCCGCGTGCTAGTTTTGGCGCCATGGATCGGTTCATCGTCCCCGCCGCGGCCAGCATCGTCGTGGGCCTGCTGCTCGGGGCGGCGGCCGTGTTCGGGGTGACGTTGATGGTGCAGGAGGACAGCAAGCCTCCTCTGCAGGCGGGCGATCCAGCGTCATCGGTGCTCAACAGGGTCGAGTACGGCGACAGACGTTAGTTCCCGGGCCGCAGCCGACACGCCCGTAGCCGACACGCCCGTAGCCGCGCAGCCGCTGTCGCGGCGGTGGATGTGGGTGGCCGCCGTGGCGGCGCTCGTCCTGACTTTCGCCCAGTCGCCCGGGCAGCTCTCCCCCGACACCAAACTCGACCTCACCGCGAATCCGCTGCGGTTCCTTGCACGCGCCGCGAACCTGTGGAACAGCGAGCTGCCGTTCGGTCAGGCCCAGAACCAGGCGTACGGCTACCTGTTCCCGCACGGCGCCTTCTTCCTCGCCGGAGACGTCCTCGGCCTGCCCGGGTGGGTGACGCAACGGCTGTGGTGGGCGCTGCTGCTGACGGTCGGCTTCTGGGGTGTGGTGCGGGTCGCCGAGGCCCTCGGGCTCGGCAGCCCGACGTCGCGGGTGATCGGCGCCGTCGCCTATGCGCTGTCGCCTCGCGCGCTGACCACGCTGGGCGCACTGTCATCGGAGACGCTGCCGATGATGCTGGCGCCGTGGGTGCTGCTGCCGGTCATCCTCGCGCTGGGCGGGACCGGTGGGGTGGGAAGAATCGGTTCGGTGCGGCGACTGGCCGCCCGCTCGGCCGGGGCGATCGCACTGATGGGCGCGGTGAACGCGGTGGCCACACTCACCGGCTGCCTGGCCGCGGTGCTGTGGTGGGCGTGTCACCGGCCCAACCGGCGGTGGTGGCGGTTCACCGCGTGGTGGTTCGGGTGTGTGGCGCTGGCGGTGCTGTGGTGGGTGGTCCCGCTGTTGCTGCTCGGCCGGATCAGCCCGCCGTTCCTCGACTTCATCGAATCCTCCGGCGTCACCACGCAGTGGATGTCGCTGACGGAGATGCTGCGCGGCACCGGCAGCTGGACGCCGTTCGTGGCGCCCACCGCGACGGCCGGTTCGACGCTGGTCACCGGGAGCCTCGCGGTGCTGGCGACGACGCTGGTGGCCGCGGCGGGGATGGCCGGTCTGGCCCTGCGTTCGATGCCGGCCCGTGGGCGGCTGATCACGATGCTGCTCGTCGGGGTCGCGTTGCTCGCGGCGGGGTACGCCGGCGGGCTCGGCTCACCCGTCGCGGGCGCGGTACAGGCTTTCCTCGACGGCGACGGCACCCCGCTGCGGAACCTGCAGAAACTCGACCCGGTGCTGAGGCTCCCGCTGGCGTTGGGCCTCATCCACCTGTTGGCCCGCATCCCGCTGCCGGGCAGCGCACCTCGACCGGTGTGGCTTCACGCGTTCGCCCATCCCGAGAAGGACCGGCGCGTGGCCGTCGGCATCGTCGTCCTCGCCGCGCTCACCGCGGCCACCTCACTGGCCTGGGCGGGCCGGCTCACACCGCCGGGCGCGTTCACCGCCATCCCCGGCTACTGGCACCAGACCGCGGCATGGCTGGACGCCCACAACACCGGTGACCCCACCGCCGGGCGGGTGCTGGTGGCGCCCGGTGCGCCGTTCGCCATCCAGGTGTGGGGCAGCAGCCGCGACGAACCCCTCCAAGTGCTCGGCGAAAGCCCCTGGGGTGTACGCGATTCGATTCCGCTGACCCCCCCGGAGACGATCCGCGCCCTCGATTCGGTGCAGCGCCTCTTCGCCTCGGGCCGGCCCTCCGCCGGGCTCGCGCACACCCTCGCCCGTCAAGGCATTTCGTATGTCGTGGTGCGCAACGACCTGGATCCCGAATCGTCGCGCTCGGCGCGGCCGGTGCTGGTGCACCGTGCCATCGACGGCTCGCCCGGCCTGACGCACGTCGCTCAGTTCGGCGATCCGGTCGGTCCGGGCACCCTCGAGGGTTTCGTATCCGACAGCGGCCTGCGGCCGCGCTACCCGGCTGTGGAGATCTATCGTGTTGACACCCAGCACAATCCGTCGGCCCCGTATCTGGTCGACGCCGCGGCGATGGCACGGGTCGACGGCGCTCCCGAGGCGTTGCTGCGTCTTGACGAACGCCGCCGCCTGCTCGGCCGCCCGCCGATGGGCCCGATGCTGCTCACCGCGGATGCCGAACGTGCGGGCCTGCCCGCGCCGCTGGTGACCGTCACCGACACCCCGACGGCACGAGAGACCGACTACGGGCGGGTCGACGACCATTCGTCGGCGATCCGAACGCCCGACGACCCGCGGAACACCTTCAACCGGGTGCCCGATTACCCGTCGGCAGGCGCCGACGTCGTCTACGGCCGGTGGACCGGCGGACGGTTGTCGGTGTCCAGTTCGGCAGCCGATTCGACCGCGCTGCCCAACGTCGCACCCGCGACCGGCCCGACGGCGGCCATCGACGCCGACACCTCCACCAACTGGGTGTCCAACGCGCTGCAGGCCGCCCTCGGTCAGTGGCTGCAGGTCGACTTCGACAAGCCCGTCACCAACGCCACCATCACCGTCACCCCCAGCGCCACCGCCGTCGGCGCGCAGGTCCGCCGGATGGAGGTGGCAACCGTCAACGGCACCAGCACCCTGCGCTTCGAGGAAGCGGGCAAACCGCTGACCGTGGCGCTTCCCTACGGCGAAACCCCGTGGGTGCGGATCACCGCGACCGGCACCGACGACGGTTCGGCGGGGGTGCAGTTCGGCATCACCGACCTGTCGGTCACCCAGTACGACGCCAACGGTTTCGCCACCCCGATCCAACTGCGGCACACCGTCGAGGTGCCCGGTCCACCCGCCGGCTCGGCCGTCGGACTGTGGGATCTGGGTTCCGAACTGCTGGGCCGGCCGGGCTGCGTGGACAGTCCCGACGGCGTCAAATGCGCGGCGGCCATGGCTCTGTCGCCCGAGGAGCCGGTGAACCTGAGCCGGACACTGGCAGTGCCCGAGACGACGTCGGTGCAGCCGACGGTGTGGGTGCGTGCGCGGCAGGGCCCCCGGCTGGCCGAGTTGATCCGCCAGCCCGACACCACCGTGGTCGCCGGGGATGCCGACGCCCTCGATGTGCTCGGATCGTCCTACGCCGCCGGCGACGGCGATCCGCGGACCGCATGGACCGCACCCCAGCGCGTCGTCCAGCACCGCACCCCGCCGACCCTGACGCTGACCCTGCCGGCCCCGACAGAGGTTGCCGCCCTGCGCGTCACACCCAGCAAGACCGAGCCGCCCGCACACCCGAGGATGGTGGCCGTCGACCTGGGCAACGGACCGCAGGCGCGTCGGCTCTCCGGCGACGGCGACACGGAGACGATCCGGCTCGCACCCCACCGAACCAACACGATCGCGGTCTCGCTACTCGACTGGAACGACATCATCGACCGCACCTCGCTCGGGTTCGACCAGCTCAAACCGCCTGGCCTGGCCGAGGTGACCGCCCTGGACCGGCGCGGCAACCCGATCGGCGCCGCCGACGCCGGCGAGAACCGCGGCCGGACCATCGACGTCCCGTGCGGCGAGGGTCCGATCATCGGTGTCGCCGGACAGTTCGTGCCGACCACGGTCACCGCCACCGTCGGTGAGCTGCTGGACGGGGAACCGGTGCTCGCGCGGCCCTGCCGCACCGAGCCGATCACGCTGCCCGCCGGGCAGCAGGAACTCCTCGTCAGCCCGGGCGCCACGTTCGTGGTCGACGGCGTCCAGTTGGCCGCCCCGGCGGCTGGCGACATCACGCCCGCACCCACGACGCCCGCCGACACCGGCGCGTGGAGTGCGGACCGCCGCGAGGTGCGGGTCGTTGCCCGGCAACGCGACCGCGTGCTGGTGGTCCCGGAGAGCGTGAACCCGGGCTGGCAGGCGCGCGGCCCCGGGGGCGGCCTGCTGATCCCCGTCGTCGTCGACGGCTGGCAGCAGGGGTGGGTGGTGCCCGCGGACGTCGAGGGCACCGTCACGCTGTCATTCCGCTCGAACACGCTCTACCGCGCCGGGCTGGTCGGTGGTCTGGCGTTGCTACCGCTGCTCGCACTGCTGGTCTGGCTGCCGGTGCGACGCCGCCGGGACGACAAGCCCGCGCGTCCGTCGCGGCCGCCCGCGGCGGCGGCCGCGGTGGGTGCCCTGACGGTCGGGGCGGTGATCTCCGGATGGGTCGGGGTGGTCGTCGTCGGCGGTGTCCTCGGCGTGCGCTACCTGCTGCGCGGTCGGGAACGGCTGCTCGACCGGCTCACACTCGGCGTCACGGCGGGGGGGCTGACCCTCGCCGGCGCCGTGCTGTCGCAGCATCCGTGGCGCTCGGTGGACGGCTACGTCGGTTTCGAGCCGGGTGTGCAGTTGCTGGCGCTGGTGTCGGTGGCGGCACTGGCCGCCTCGGCGGTGCAGTTCAACGCCCGGTCCGCACCGCGGTGAATTGCCGGCGCAGGCGTTTCGTCCCCATCCGGACGATGAAGAGTTCCAGAAGGGCCCGGCGGATTCACCGCTGCCCACTCGATCGCCCCCACTCGATCGCCTGGGTGGGGGCGGTGCTGGCGGCGTGGAAGCCGATGGCCTCTGGTCGCAGCACCGGCGATCCGGCGGTGCTGGCATGTCGGCGCGCGCTGCCCGCCCGCGACCACGGCGGCCTTCAGCGAGCACCCGCTGCGTGACGACGCGGGTAGGGACCGCCGCTCGGCCGTCCGCGCCGAGATCATCGCGGGATCGGCTCGGGCACGTCACTGACCGAACTGTCCAGGGGCGGCGCCTTGTGCGTCGGCGTGGCCCTCCGGAACTCCCAGCGCCGCAGCGCCTCCCGGGCCGGGCTTTCCACCAGCGCGTAACTCACCGCGGCGAGCGCGAAGCCGAACAGCAGGGTCAGCGCCAGCACAGACGGCATGTGCCCGTTGAACGCGAACTCCCCGACCATCGGGAAGACCATCGCCAGCGCCGCGAGGTGCCAGATGAACAGCCCGTAGGACCAGCGCCCCAGCGTCACCATCACCCGGCTGCCCAGGATCCGGTGCGGGGTGTCCGGCCGGTCGAGCACCAGCGGCGCCAGCAACGCCCCGGCCACCACCGCGCCCATCGCCGTCTTGAGGACGACCTGGCCGATGGTGCCCGGCTGCAGACCCTCCCGGCCGGCCAGCGGCGAGGCGGCCACCGCGAAGGCCGTCACCACGACCAGCGCCATCAGGATGCGTCGGCGCGCCAGCCGGTGGGCCCACCCGACCGGCGTGACGGTCAGCTCCGCCAGCACCATGCCCGCGGCGAACCAGGAGAAGAAGGCCGGCGGCCAGTTCCAGAGGTTGTGCCCGGAGTCGGGGTCCGACGGGATATAGACCCAGAACAGACTCGCCACCGCGGCCGCGACGATGACCGGGATCCGCGCCCGCACGGGCAACCGTCGCACCAGCAGCGCCAGCAGCGGCAACGCCAGATAGAAGCTGACCTCGACCGACAGACTCCACATCTGGGTCAGCCCCGCGGTCAGGGTGAGCGGGACGTAGATCTGCGTGAGGGTCAGGTTGGTCAGCCACACCGTGAGGTCCGGTTTGGTGCCCGGGAACAACGACAGGATGATCACGACCGCAACCAGATAACCCGGCATGATGCGGACGATGCGTGAGCGGAGGTAGTGAGCGGTCCGCGGGGTGGTTCGCAGTCCCCGCGCCGCAGCGGCGTGCCCGCGCCACAGCAGGAACCCCGAGAGCGCGAAGAACACCGCGACCGCCAGGTCGAACCGTCCGAAGAACCGGCCGTCGGCCCCGCTGGTGTGCCCGGTCTGGAAAGCGACGTGGGTGACGACGACGCCGATGGCAGCGCAGGCGCGCATGCCCTCGACGGCGGGCAGGAACGACCGCGTCCCACCGATCTCCCGGGCGCTCGTCACGGCGACCAGTGTGCCAGCGAGGCAGGGATGAACCGGGCGCGGTGGAGCTCTCGTAGTAAGTCGCCGCCTTAATGTCTGCTGTTAGGGTCAAACGGGTTTTGCCGTCCCGAGCCGAAGGAGGCACGGTTTGAACCGCGCAGTGGCGCTGCGGATTGCGGCGTGCGGACTCATGGGGCTCGGTGCTGCCCTGCTGATCGCCGCGCTGTTGCTGTCCACCTATACCAAGGACAGGATCTCGAAGGTTCCGCTGGACATCGACACGACGTTGGTCAGCGACGGGACCGGTACCGCCTTCGATCCGGCGTCACTGCTGGGTGAGCGATTCGTCGTCGACCGGGACATCCCGATGGCCTTCCAGCAGCAGATCACCGTGGAGTCACCGTCGAACGCCGACGTGGTGACCCTGCAGGTCGGCAGCACGCTGCGA
>JAXHUG010000096.1:0-8149 GCA_034189785.1 Actinomycetota bacterium | reverse complement strand
GCCGGGTCCGGCCTGCTACCCGGTTGTTGTGTCATATCGGAAGTCCCTCCCCCGGACCAGTGAACGTACGGCGTCGAGCCGGGAGACGACCCCCTCGTCGGTCAGAGGGCGTCTACCCCCCGCTCCCCGGTGCGCACCCGCACCACGGTGTCGACGGGGCTCACCCAAACCTTCCCGTCACCGATCTTGCCGGTGCGGGCCGCCTGCACGATGACGTCCACGACCTTGTCGACGGCCGAATCGTCGACGACCACCTCTACCCGTACCTTGGGTACGAAATCCACGGAGTACTCGGCCCCGCGGTACACCTCGGTGTGGCCCTTCTGCCGGCCGTAACCCTGGACCTCGCTGACGGTCATCCCCAGGATGCCCGTCTGCTCCAGCCCGGTCTTGACGTCCTCGAGCGTGAACGGCTTGACGATCGCAGTGATCAGCTTCATTCCGTCGGTCCCTTCCAAGAAAATTGTTGCCGATCAGACGAGTTCATAAGCCGTTTCCGCATGCTGGGTCTCATCGATGCCAGTGTCCTCGTCTTCCTTTGTCACACGCCAACCCATCGGCTTGACGATGAAAGCGATGATCGCAGTCATCACTCCCGAAAAGACCACTGCTACCAGAGCGATCACGATCTGCACCACCAGCTGCTCGAAACCACCTCCGTAGAACAGGCCCGTCTCGGTGGCCAGGAGGCCGATGCCCACAGTGCCCCACAGGCCCGCGACCAGGTGCACACCGACCACGTCGAGCGAATCGTCGTAGCCGAACTTGTACTTCAGGCCGATGGCCAGAGCCGACAGGACGCCCGCGACGGCGCCGAGGATCAGCGAGCCGATCGGCGATACCGAACCGCAGGCCGGGGTGATCGCGACCAGGCCGGACACGATGCCCGAGGCGGCGCCGACGCTGGTGGCGTGTCCGTCACGGATGCGCTCGACCGCGAGCCAGGACAGCATCGCGGCGGCGGTGGCCGCGGTCGTGTTCACCCACACCTGACCTGCGAGCGCATCGGCGGCGCCTTCGGACCCGACGTTGAAGCCGAACCAGCCGAACCACAGCAACGCGGCGCCGAGCATCACGAACGGGATGTTGTGCGGACGGAACGACATACTGCCGAACCCGGCCCGCTTACCGATCAGCAGCACCAGCACCAGCGCGGCCATACCGGCGTTGATGTGGACCACCGTGCCGCCGGCGAAGTCGATCGGCGGGACGTTGGCCGCGCCCTCGTCGGCGTTGTAGCCGAACAGCCACGAGGCGAAGCCATTCTCGGCGCCCGAGAGCAGACCGCCACCCCAAACCATGTGCGACAGCGGGAAGTACACCAACGTCACCCAGATGCCGCCGAACGCCAGCCAGGTGGCGAACTTCATCCGCTCGGCCACCGCACCGCTGATCAGCGCGACGGTGATCACGGCGAAGGTCAACTGGAAGGCGACCCAGACGATCGCGGGAACCGACCCGAAACCACCGATCGGGTACAGCTCCTCACCACCGATCTCGCGCGACTCCAACAGCGGGCTCAACCCGAACAGCGAGAACGGGTTGTCGAAGATGCCCAGGATGTCGCTCTCGCCGGTGTGCGCCGACGAGAACGACATCGAGTAACCCCAGAGCACGTAGATCACGCTCACGACGCCCAGGGCCCCGAAGGACATCATCATCATGTTGAGGACGGACTTCTGGCGGGACAGGCCGCCGTAGAAGAACGCCAGAGCGGGCGTCATCAACAGCACCAACGCGGCGCTGGCGAGCACCCAGGCGGTGTCGCCGCTGTCGAACGCGGCATACGCGTCGTCCGGTAAGGCTAAGACCACTTTGTGTGAACCTCCTTGGGAAGTGCGCCGACGGATCGGCCTCCCGAGAAGACTCTTTTGCCCGCGTTTCGCTGGTGATGCACTGGCGTTTCTGGAATGTGAACGCAGCCCCCCGCATGGTTACGCTCATGTTTCCTTATGGCTCAGCAGGGCCTCAGCAGGGCCTCAGCCGAGCAGCGCGTCGACGAAGGCGCCGGGTTCGAACGGTGCGAGATCGTCGGGCCCCTCCCCGAGGCCGACGAGCTTGACGGGGACGCCGAGCTCCTCTTGTACGCGGAAGACGATGCCTCCCTTGGCGGTGCCGTCGAGTTTGGTCAGCACCACCCCGGTAATCTTCACCACCTCGGCGAAGACCCGCGCCTGCGGCAGACTGTTCTGGCCGATCGTCGCGTCGAGCACCAGCAGCACCTCGTCCACCGCGGCGCGCTTCTCCACCACCCGCTTGACCTTGCCCAGTTCGTCCATCAGCCCGGTCTTGGTGTGCAACCGGCCCGCGGTGTCGATGGCGACGACGTCGGCGCCGTTCTCGATGCCCTTGGAGACCGCGTCGAAGGCCACCGACGCGGGGTCCGCGCCCTCCGGTCCGCGCACCACCTCTGCGCCGACCCGTGAGGCCCAGGTCTGCAACTGATCGGCCGCCGCGGCGCGGAAGGTGTCGGCGGCGCCCAGGACGACACGGCGCCCGTCGGCGACCAGGACGCGGGCGAGTTTGCCGACCGTGGTGGTCTTACCGGTGCCGTTGACGCCGACGACCAGCAGCACCGACGGTTTGTCGGCATGCGGCAACGCGCGGATCGACCGATCCATCTCGGGGTGCAGTTCGGAGACCAGCACGTCGCGCAGCACCGCGCGGGCGTCGGCCTCGGTGCGCACCGCCTCACTGGCCATCCGCGTGCGCAGCGCACTGACCACCGATTCGGTGACGACCGGACCGAGGTCGGCGACGATCAGGGTGTCTGCGATCTCCTCCCACGATTCCTCGTCGAGGTCACCGGCGCCGAGCAGGCCAAGCATGCTGCGGCCCAGCGCGTTCTGTGATTTCGCCAGCCGGCCCCGCAGGCGGTCCAGCCGCCCATGGGTGGGGGCGATGACCTCCGCCGGTTCGGGTCCGGGGGTCGGTTCGGGTTCGGGCGCCGGTGCCGGTTCGGGTTCGGGGGCCGGCTCGGCAACCGGTTTCTCGGGTGCCCGCGGTGGGGCGATCTCGGTGGGGGGCTCGGGGAGGCGCACGTCGGCGATCGGGCGCTTGGGCGCATCGCGCGGGATCGTGGCGTCGTCGCCGACCGCGGGCAATCCGCTGGTGTCGATGCCCTCCTTCGGCCGGACCGGTGGCGCGACCGGCGGGGGCGCAGTCACTGACGATTGTGTGAACGTGATCCCGGAACTGGCCGTGTATCCGCCGGAGCGGTCGATCGGTGTGGCAGTGTCGGTTTTCGACAGCCTGATGCGCCGGCGCCGGTACCGGATGAGGCCGACGACGAGCGCAACGACGAGAAGAACGGCGATGACCGCGATTGCGATCCACACAGCCAGCGAGAGATCCAGGGTCACCCGGCCATTGTTCCAGGGTGGGTCTCAGGGTGGGTAACCGGTGACGTTGCGGCCTCACACCAGCCGAGGTGGCAGCGGTATCGGTATGGCGACCCGCAAACGCCGCCACATCGACGTGTGCCTCGGCGGGCCGGTGGAGTACCAGACGGTCACCACCGGGCTGGAACGCTACCGGCTGCCGTACAACGCGCTGACCCAGACGTCGCTGAGCGGTGTGCGCCTCGACGCCCGGTTCCTCGGTAAGTCGCTGTCGGCGCCGGTGCTGATCGGCGCGATGACCGGGGGCGCCGAGTTGTCCGGCGTCATCAACCGCAACCTCGCCGCGGCCGCACAGCGCCTCGGCGTGGGCATGATGCTCGGCTCCCAGCGCATCATGTTCGACAACGACGCCGTGGCGCCGAGCTTCGCAGTCCGCGACATCGCCCCGGACGTACTGCTGATCGGCAACGTGGGTCTCGCGCAGCTGTCCGAACCCGTGATGCCCGCCCTGGAGCGGGCGCTCGAACGGGTGGTCGCCGACGCGCTCGCGGTGCACACCAATCCCCTGCAGGAGGCCATGCAGCGCGACGGGGACACCGACTTCACCGGGTCGATCGACCGGCTGCGCACCCTCGCCGCCACCCTGCGGCAGCCGGTGATGCTCAAAGAGGTCGGGCACGGGATCGGTGCCGCGGCCGCCGCCGAACTGGCGGGCAGCGCGCTGGCCGCCGTCGACGTGGCGGGGGCCGGCGGTACCTCGTGGGCGCGGGTCGAACAGCTCGTCCGCTACGGCGAGATCCGCTCCCCCGCGCTGGCCGAGTGGGGCATCCCGACCGCACAGGCGTTGCTCGAGGTGCACCGCGCCCTGCCCGACGTGGCGCTGGTGGCCTCCGGCGGGATCCGCACCGGGATGGATGCGGCGAAGGCGCTCGCGATGGGCGCCGATGT
Source organism: Actinomycetota bacterium (assembly GCA_034189785.1). GTDB lineage: Bacteria > Actinomycetota > Actinomycetes > Mycobacteriales > Mycobacteriaceae > Mycobacterium. The sequence continues at coordinate 3,860 of JAXHUG010000096.1, read as the reverse complement.
GGTGGCCGTCGCGAGGCCGCTGCTCGCCCCCGCCATCGAATCGGCCGACGCGGTCGTGGAGTGGCTGCGGGGATTCATCGACGAACTGCGGGTGTGCCTGCACGGCTGCGGGGCCGCTGATCTGGCCGCGCTGCAGCGCGGTGGGGTGCTGACCGCCTGAGTTCGCCGAAACGACTACGTGGGCGCGAAAGTGCGAGAACGACCCGCCATTTCGTCGATCCCGGCGTCGAGGACGCCTAAAGCGTGCCGAACAACTCTGGTGACTGTTCGGCACTGCCCTTCTCGGGCGTCGTCGGTTCCCGCTTCAACCAGGATGGGTCCACCGGCACGCGAAGGGTGCCGGTCAGAGCCGTCCTGTCGGCGGGCGTTGGCGGCCCGACCTCCTGCTTGGGGGTCCGGTGCGTGCCGCTTCGCGCCGGCTTCGACCGCAACAGGCTCTGGTCGCGCTAGACGTTACTTCGCAGTTTCTGTGCACCGTCGGCGTCGAAGAGTTCTTTGCTCCAGCGTTCGAGGATTTCGGCGCTGTCCCAGTCGTCGGGATGGAATCCCGCGCGGGTGTAGGAACGGAAGCGTTCAATTGCTGCTGAGCTGAACAGCGGGGAATGACGGAAGGCTCGAAGGCTGCGCAGCAACCGCCGCGGGTTATACGCGGCACGGTCGCCGGCCAGGGAGCGGGTCGTCTGGACGACCAACTCGGCGAACAAGAGGACTGTGGCGATTCGCATTCCCCACACCCTGGTGCGTTCGCTTCCGCCGACCGTCTTGAAGACATCGTAGGCGACGGCCTTGTGCTCGGATTCTTCCAGTGCGTGCCAGAGCAGAATCGGCCGCACCTCGGTGTCGCCGATCAGTTCTTGAACTTCGTCGTTGGTGAGAATGATCTCGGCGAATGTCGCCGTGTAGTGCTCGAGGGCAGCCGTCACAGCCAAGCGCATCTCTGGAGAAAAGCGATGCTCAACTCGGTCGAGCAACTTCCTGATGTGCCGATCGATCCCATTGGTCGGATAGCCCATCGCTTGGAGCCGATCGTTGAGCAGCTGATGCTGGTGCCGGTGGGTGGCCTCCTGTGCAATGAATCCCTTGACCGCCTCCTGCAGGTCAGCGTCGCTGATCTGGTCCCGGTAGTGGCGGACTGACCGGATGAAGAAATCCTCGCCTTCGGGGAAAGTGGCCGACAAGGTAGAGACAAAGTGGCTCATCACCAAGTCGCCGTCGACGAAGTGCTGGCGGCTGGTCCCAGCAGGCATTTCGAAGCGGACACGGCGTGGCTTCGGCACGACTCGCGTGGTAGGTCGTACGGGCAACTCACTGCTCACTTGTTACTCCTGTCGTCGTAGGTGAGGTGATGATCTGACTTTACGCCTTGTCAGAATTAAATGGCAAGCTATACGGTGTGCGATCGGCGCGGGTGTACAGCGGGATGTCAGCCGAGGAGCGTCACCAGCACCGGCGCAGCCGTCTCATTGATGCCGCTGTGGAGTTGATCGGCACCCGCGGCGTTGCCGCCGCCACTGTGACTGCCGTTTGTGCCGAGTCGGGTGTCACTTCGCGCTACTTCTATCAGCATTTCTCCGATCGGGACGCGCTCCTGCGGGCGGTCTACCAGCAGCTTTACGCAGCCTTGCAGGACGTGATTGTCCGAGCGATCCCCGACGCCGGCGCCCCACCGGAGGTGCTGGCGTACGCACCGATCCGCGCGTTGGTCAGCTTGATCGACAACGATGCTCGGGTGGCTCGGACATTGTTCGTGGAATCCGCAACCGAGCCGCTGCTCCGGGAGCTACGCAGCGAACTGATGGCCGGTTTCACCGACCTCGTCTTGCGTGAGGCCAGACTTCACCTCGACATTGCCGACTCTGCAGTGGGTGTCGCCCATCTGGCTTCCACCTTGGGCGTGGGGGGTTTGTTCGAAGTTCTGCGGCGCTGGCTCGACGGAGAACTGGCATTCACTACTGATGAACTCGTCCAGCACTGCGCAGGTTTCCTCGGCAGCCTCGCCAGCTACGTGCTGCTGCAGAACGCAGGCGAGGCGGTCACGTCTGAACTCCAGCCTTAGCGCCCTATTTCACAATCCGTGATCAGCACGCTACCCCCTGTACATCATCGAAGGCCCCAGCGTCATCGAAGGCCCCAGCGTCGTCCACCAGATAACGTTCTGCCAGGGTTCGCCAGGCCGACTGGTGTGTTCGACGATTTCCTCCTCGATGACGTCAAGCAAACCTGCATGCCAGGCGGTGATCAGCTCCACGAAGCCACCGACCGCAACCAGGGTGTGCATCCGAGGGGCGGTTTCGTCGGCATCCGGTCTCAGGTGTGGCCTACTGGCCGCGATCACGAGGTGCGTCGCCTCCTGCAGTGCGACAGCGCTTCTTCTGCGGTTCGGTCAACCACCGAGGCGACGGTCTACGCGAATGGTCTCCATTGGCGGCTGCCCGATGTGACCTTCCAGCCGAGTTTGTGCGGCTTCCCATCGGGTCCACGCCCTGGTGCGCGGTGCGTTGCCGGGTTGGCCCCGCTGATCGTCACCACACCAGAGCGGCGGCCCGTCTTGGTGAAGACCGCGTTGCGGCCACCGTTGAACCAGCACACAAACCGCTGATCGGAATCCTTACGGCGCAAACCGGGCATCGCCCCTGGCCGCCGACCCGCAGCCGTGTTGGTCTTGCGGCGTTTGCCCGCCGCAAACCAGTCCGTCGCTTCGGTTTTCAGCGTCGCTTCCAACACGTAACCGGGCATCGCCGCCAGGAAACTGTGCCTGCGCCGGGCTTGCGCGTCGGTGATGTCGGTGACCGTGCGCCCGATCGGCACCAGCACCGGCTCGCCAGCAGGGTCGATCACCATCACCCGATCACCGCTGCGGTCTTCGCAGGTCAAATACCGGCAGCGCGTCGAGCGGCGCTGGTGCAACCGGAACCGGAACCCATCGCAGAGCCAGCTCAAAACCTCATCGGGGTTGGCCGACCACACCGGCGCCGCCGTGCCATCCGGCCCGGTGACGTCGCCCAGGTACACGGCGCTGCCATGCACGCGGGCGCCGGTGATCTTGACCTGTTGACTCATGACGCCAGCACCGCGTCCCACTGGTGCTCGATGTAACGACGCACCGTCGTCTCCGACACGTAGCCGACCGACGCGGCGAAGTACGCCGGTGACCACAACACCTTCGCAAAATTCCGCAGGTGCGGGAACTCCTGGCGGAGCACTCGCGCGGTGCGCCCCTTGAACGCGCGTACCACCGCGGCCGGGGCGTCGGCCGGCCCCACCCGCACAAACAAATGCACATGATCGGGCATCACTTCATGAGCCACGACCTGCCAACCATGCTCGTCGGCGACCTGCTCGATCAGCTCGTCCAGGCGGCGAGCGACCCACCCGCCCAACACCCGACGCCGATACTTCGGGCACCACACCAAACGCAGGCCCAACGAGCACACGCCTCCCGGCATGCGCCGAAACCGCTGACCCGATACGCTGGCGCACTTTACGAGACGGCACCGACAACCTCACCTGACCACACTGTTCACCTACGCCCCGATTCCCCCGGCCGCTAAAGCGACCGGCCCCCTCGGGGCTCATCGGTGGAAACCTCAGATCTCGGTCGCGGCATCGATCGGGCGCTGGCGGCGCTCCGCCGGCGTTCAGCACCGGTACGCCCGCCCCATCTCTTCGCCCTCGTCCGCACTTTTCCATCTTGACAAAGCACGTTAGGTCATATCACTCTGGTGGCATGCGCCCACAGTTGTGGCTTGTGCCACCAATTGTTGTTGAGCCGGTGGGGGAGTCGGTCCTCGGAGGGATGTGGCGATGAGGCTCATTCCGTTTACGAGTTCGGCCCGCCGCACTGATCATGCCGATGCTGT
>JAXHUG010000095.1:16677-23826 GCA_034189785.1 Actinomycetota bacterium | reverse complement strand
ACCGTAGAGGTGACCACTGACACAAACGACGTATCGCCGTAAACGGCACAGCGTGTCGCTGCTGCACGCCCACCTCGTCTTCGCAACCAAGTTGTCTTCGCAACCAAGTTCCGACGCAAACTGTTCACCGATCCAATACTCACCGTCGCCGAAACCACCCCGTCGCCGAAACCACCATGCGCAACCGTGTGCGCCGAGCTCGATGTCGAGTTGGTCGAGTTCAACGGCGAGGCCGACCACGTGCAGGTGCTGGTCGCCTATCCGCCCACGCCGGCGATTTCCGTTCTCACGCGGCGGCTCAAGGGCCGCACCGCCTACGCGGTGCGACGCCCATTCACCGGCGCGTGTGTTCGCGCCCGCATGCGCGGACACCCGTGGTCGCCGTCCTACTTCGCCGTCTCCTGCGGCGGCGCCCCGCTGTCGATCATCAAGCAATACATCGACGGACAAGCCCGACCACTCTGACCGCCGGGCTACGCCCGCCGACACACCCGACGGGCTCACCCCGCCACAAATAGCGAGGCTTGCGCCCAAGAATTCGGTCACATTGGTGAGATGAGCCGGGTGCGGGATGGATTGGCACCGACGTCGTTAGCTGCAGCAGTTGGGGTCGAGCACGACGCACAAGGCGACCAGGGCGTCGCGGTGGGCGGTGTGGAAGACGTTCATCCCGCGTCGTTCCGATTCGACGAGGCCGGCGTTGCGCAGCTGGGTGAGATGGTGACTGACGGTGGATTCGGTGAGTCCGACAATGGCCGCGAGGTCGCGGCTGTTTTCCGCGCCGGCGGTCGAGGACAGCAGGTAGGACATGATTTTCACCCGGGCGGGGTCGGCCAGTGCCTTGAGTCGCAGGGCGACTTTGAGTGCGTCGTCGTCGCTCATCGGGCCTGCTGCGACCGGGGCGCAACGTACCGGGGCGGACATGTCGATGACGGGTAACGCTTTGGGCATGGCGCCATTCTGCCAAAGACATTGACATATATCCAAGAGGTGGCATGCTGAGCGGCGAAGCGTTAGTTCGACATATGCCACAACCCTGAGAGGTGGGGATCATGTCCCGAGTTCAGCTGGCCCTTAACGTCGATGATCTCGACGAGTCGATCACGTTCTACAGCAAACTGTTCGGTGTTGCACCGGCCAAGGTGAAGCCCGGCTATGCCAACTTCACGGTCGTCGAGCCGCCGTTGAAGCTGGTGCTGTTGGAGAACCCCGGCAAGGGCGGCAGCATCAACCATCTCGGGGTGGAGGTCGGCGCCAGTGACACGGTGCACGCCGAGATCGCCCGCCTGACCGGCGAAGGACTGTTCACCGATGAGGAGATCGGCACCACGTGTTGCTTCGCTACCCAGGACAAGGTCTGGGTGACAGGACCGGCCGGTGAGAAGTGGGAGGTCTACACCGTGCTGGCCGACTCCGACACCTTCGGCACCAGCCCGAGCCCGTTCGACGCCGGCGACGAACCGGGCGGCGTGTGCTGTGGCGGTGCGGCCGCCGAGCAGGTTGATGCCGCCGAGCAGGTTGATGCCGCCGAGCAACGGGCCGCCACCGCGTCCTGCTGCTGATTCCGGCAAATGCCCGGGGGCGAGGTGGGCATAGCCGACTGGGCGTGTCCACCTTTGCCTTGCGGCTTGCGCCGGTGCACACCGAGGGTGAGCAGGACGGTGCGAGTCGCCGCAGCGCGCGCAGCGGACGGTTACTCGGAGCTCGCTTGCCCAATGTTCACCCGGCAGCGCCTTGTGCACGGCATCAATAACTGCCAATATCGATGCATGTCGATTCCACAGGGTGCGGCGGCCGGCCCGGATGTGTGCTGTGCGCCGGGGGCACTGCTGCGGGAGCCACTGTCGGCAGCCGAAGCCACCGATATGGCGGTCAAGCTCAAGGCGCTCGCAGACCCCGTTCGGCTGCAACTGTTCTCCGCGATCGCCAGCCGCGAAGGCGGCGAGGCCTGCGTCTGCGATATCTCCGGCGGGGTCGAGGTGTCGCAGCCGACAGTGTCTCATCACCTCAAGGTCCTGCGCGACGCCGGGCTGCTCACCTCGCAGCGCCGCGCGTCCTGGGTCTACTACGCCGTCGTCCCCGAAGCCCTCTCCAGTCTCGCGGTGCTGCTGGGCGCCCACACCCGGACCGGAGCCGCCGCATGACCGAAACCACGAGCACCGCACCGGCGGTCGTGGGCAAGCTGTCCACCCTGGACCGGTTTTTGCCGGTGTGGATCGCCGCCGCGATGGTCGCCGGCCTGCTGCTCGGCCGCTGGATCCCCGGCCTGAACACCGCGCTGGAAAAGGTTGCGATCGACGGGATTTCGCTGCCGATCGCCCTGGGCTTGCTGATCATGATGTATCCGGTGCTGGCCAAGGTCCGCTACGACCGCCTCGACACGGTCACCGGCGACCGCAAACTGCTGCTGTCCTCGCTGATCCTGAACTGGGTGCTCGGCCCGGCGTTGATGTTCGCGCTGGCCTGGCTGCTGCTACCGGACCTGCCCGAATACCGCACCGGGCTGATCATCGTCGGCCTGGCCCGCTGCATCGCGATGGTGATCATCTGGAACGACCTGGCCTGCGGGGACCGCGAAGCCGCCGCCGTCCTGGTCGCGCTGAATTCGATCTTCCAGGTCCTCATGTTCGCGGTGCTGGGATGGTTCTACCTGTCGGTGCTACCGGGCTGGCTCGGTCTGGAGCAGACCACCATCACCACCTCACCCTGGCAGATCGCGAAATCGGTGATCATCTTCCTGGGCATCCCGTTGGCCGCCGGCTACCTGTCGCGGCGCCTGGGTGAGAAGGCCAAAGGCCGCGACTGGTACGAAGCGGAATTCGTGCCGCGCATCGGACCGTGGGCGCTGTATGGCCTGCTGTTCACCATCGTGATTCTCTTCGCCCTGCAGGGTGAACAGATCACCAGCCGTCCATTGGATGTCGGTCGCATCGCGCTGCCGTTGCTCGCGTACTTCGCGATCATGTGGGGTGGCGGGTATCTGCTGGGCACCCTGCTCGACCTGGGCTATGAACGCACCACCACGCTGGCGTTCACCGCCGCCGGCAACAACTTCGAACTCGCCATCGCCGTGGCGATCGCCACCTACGGCGCCACCTCCGGCCAGGCCCTGGCCGGAGTCGTCGGGCCGTTGATCGAGGTGCCGGTCCTGGTCGCGCTGGTCTACGTTTCCCTGGCCTTGCGGAAGCGGTTCACCCACCACACCTCGCAGCACTTGCCCACCCACAAGGCGACGAGAACGGAAACCAGCCCATGAACGACACCCCTGTTACCCATCAGTTGCGCGCGGATCTGTCCATCGACCAGCAGCTGGCCCTCAAGACGGCAGCGACGCGGCTGCGGACGGAGTTCGAGGACTCCTTCGGGGTGGAGACCATCGAACGGTTCCTGTACACCTCCTATGACCAGTTCGCCGGCCGGGCAACTGTTCCCAATTATCTTCCGCTGCTGGCTGAACGCTTCGCCCGGCAACGTCTGCAGGCCCTGGCCCGGGTGGAGGGCAAGATCGTCGACGGCAAACCGACCGTGCTGTTCTTGTGCACCCATAACGCCGGACGCTCGCAGATGGCGTTGGGGTATTTCACCCACCTGGCCGGTGATCGGGCGGTGGCGTGGTCGGGAGGTTCCGAGCCCGGCAACGAGATCAATCCGGCCGCGATCGCGGCGATGGCCGAGGTCGGCATCGACATCACCGGCGAGTACCCGAAGCCGTGGACCGATGAGATCGTGCAGGCCGCCGACGTGGTCGTCACGATGGGCTGCGGGGACGCTTGCCCGGTGTTCCCCGGGAAGCGGTACCTGAACTGGGAACTGCCCGACCCGGCCGGCCAGGACCTCGATGCGGTGCGCCCGATCCGCGATGACATTGAAGAGCTCGTCCGTCGGCTGCTCGCCGACCTTGACCTCACCATCACCGGCTGACCGCCGACGAGATCGCCCTCCATCCGGATTGGGACGGCAGACGGCATCCATCCCGTCTTCTACCACGCCGATCCCGGCTCGGAGGATGCCGAGAGACTGGCGCTGCCGGGCACAGCGACCGGCGCGGGTCACCACAGCACCGCAATCGCCGCCGCGGCGAACGACAGCACGCCGACCGCGACGAACATCAGCCGCGGCACCGGGGCGTTGGGTTTGCGTTGACGCGCGCTGCTCACGCCGAGGACTCCGCCCAGCACGATCAGGATGGCAAGCTTCACACCGATCTTCGGGTAGTTGAGCACCACGTCGGCGGGCCAGGGTGCGGCGAGCGCGAGGCCCGTCACCAGCGACACCAGCACGCCGTAGTCCATCAGCCTGGTGGTGCGGAAACGGCGGGCGACCGCCTCGGCGCACCAGGCACCGAAAGTGACGGCGAAACCGACGATGTGGAAGAGCACGACCGCGTCACGCAGGAACTGCATGCCCGCAATTTACCTCTGGGCTGGGAGGTCACCGCGTCAAGGGCCTCACCCGACGAACGCATCCGCCGGCGTCCATGGCCGCATCACCGGACTCGGGCACGGGTGTTATTGGGGTGACTTATGAGATAAATGGGTACAATGTGGACGTCCGTTCAGTGACGCTCCGGTCAGGAGAGGCCGTGCCGGTCGACAGCGTGACCCGACGCAGGTGCTCGGCGGCGGCTGCAGCCACGTCAACGGCTCTTGCCGTCCTGGCGACGGGCGCCGCGCCGGCCGCGTCAGCCGCTCAGCGCTGTCCGGACATCGAGGTGATCTTCGCTCGCGGCACCGACGAACCGCCCGGCATCGGGGTGGTCGGCACAGCCCTGGTCGAGGCACTGCGCCCGATGATGAAAGGGAAGGCCATCGGCACCTACGCTGTGAAGTACCCGGCGTCGTGGGACTTTTCGCGAGTCACCCTGGGCGCCACCGACGCGAGCCTGCGTGTCCAGTCGACCGCAGCGAAATGTCGCGACACCGAGATCGTGCTCGGCGGTTACTCGCAGGGGGCCGCGGTCATGGACATCATCACGACGTCCCCGGTCGCCGGACTCGGGTTCACCGCACCCATGCCGGCCGCCGTCGTTCCTCGCATCGCCGCCGTCACCGTCTTCGGCAACCCGTCAGCCCGGATCGGTCAGCCGTTGACCCGCTTGAGCCCGGTGTTCGGGTCCCGCACCGCGGACCTGTGCAACACCAACGATCCGATCTGCTCGCCGGGGCGGGACTTCGACGCACACCTGCGCTACCCGCAGTCCGGTCTGGTGAAGCTGGCCGCCCAATGGGTGACCGCGCAGGTACGGACGCGGGATGCGCGTGCGCCCATCAGCGGCTAGTCCCTACCAGCCTGCGGTACGCGCCAGATCGATGGCGTACTGAGCGACGAACGTGCCCGCGCTGGGGGCCCCGCCGCCGCACGACCCGTCGGACTCACCGGGACGCTTGACCCACAGGAAGCCGTCGACCTGCGGGTGGCCGGTGGCCGTCGTGGGCGGGGTGCCCAACGCGCGGCCGGGGGGGTTGCACCACGAATCGCTGTCGACCGGTCCGACGCCGTTGCGGGACGTGTCGATCACGAAATGCGATCCGTTCGTCATCCCCGAGACGGCCTGGCCGTAGCCGATCGACTCCTCGGTGGTGAAGAAGTTGGCGGTGTTGAGGCTGAAGCCGCGCGCCTTGCCCACGCCGACCTGGTTCAGCCGGCCCGCCATCACATCGGCGGCCACCCACCGCGGATGCCCGGCGTCCACATACACCGCGGTGGCCGGGTTGCGGGTCAGGGTGTCGACGGCGTAACCGATCAGGTCGAGGCGTTCCTGCTGCTGACCGGCCGACAGGCAGTCGATCATGGCCAGTGCGTCAGGTTCGAGGATGACCGCCGCCGGGCCCCCGCCGATGGCGGCGGCCACGCCGTCGATCCACCCCCGGTAGGCGCCGGCGGAGCCGAACCCGCCCGCGGCGAAGCTCCCGCAGTCGCGGTTGGGGATGCCGTACAGCGCCAGGATCGGCGTGGTGCCCGCGGACTGCGCGTCGGCGATGTACTTGGAGTCGACCGACGGGGTGGAGAGGTGGTCCATCCAGTACGCCGTCGGCGTGTTGGCAACCGCAACCAGCAGGGGGTCGGAGTTGCCCTGCACCGCCCGCATGGCCTTGGACGCCGGATTGACGTAGAAGGGCCTGCCGACCAGCGGGTTCGCGTCGCCGACCAGACGTATCGCCGGAGCGGGGTCGACGTTCACGGGCTCGGCGACAGCGGCCGTGCCCGCGACGGCTGCAACCGTCAGGAAGGGCACGACCCACCGCGCGACTGCAGCAGCTGAGGACATCACCCAAGGAAACCTAGTGCCGCTCCCCACCGGCTGCACATCAGGGGTCGGCGGTTGACCCGCGGCGCCCCCTGACCGCCGTCGGCTACGCCCGTGCGGTCACCTTCCGTGCGGCGTCGTCGTAGGTCAGGGTTTTGGTAGCCATCGTCACGCCAGTCCTTTCAGCATCAGATTCCAGTACATGAACGGCAACCCGTACTTCTTGACGTACCAGTAGCCGCGGTGCGGCTTGGTCGGGTCGAGCAGCGGGAACGACGGCGTCAGGTTCAGGTCGTAGTCGAACTCCGCCAACAGCATCGCGTGCGAGGACGTGACGATCGGGCACGACCCGTAGCCGTTGTAGGAGGCGCTCAGCGGCCGGCCGGTGAGGAACGACTCGATGTTCTCGACCACCACCGGGGCCTGTTTGCGGATCGCGGCCCCGGTCTTGGAATTCGGGGACGATCCGGCATCGCCGAGACTGAACACGTTGGGATAGCGCACATGCTGCATGGTGTGCTTGTCGATCTCGACGTAGCCGGCCGCGTCACCGGTCGACAGCGGGCTGGACTTGATCCAGTCCGGGGCCGACTGGCGCGGTACGGCGTGGAGCACATCGTAGGGCAGCACCGCATCGGCCCCACCCTCGCCGGTGCGCGTGATACCCACCTTGTGCGCCGCGGCGTCGACGGAGGTGATCTCGGCACCGGTGTGCACGGTGATGCCGTAGTCGGCCGCGATCACATCGAGGTTGTCGGCGATCGCCGGGATGCCGAACAGACGCGGCGTCGGCACCACCAGATGCACGTCGATGTCGGAGAGCACGCCCTGCCTGCGCCAGTGGTCGCTGGCCAGGTACGCGATCTTCTGCGGGGCCCCGGCGCACTTGATCGGGCCCGACG
>JAXHUG010000095.1:0-16577 GCA_034189785.1 Actinomycetota bacterium | reverse complement strand
CGCGGCGTCGGCACCACCAGATGCACGTCGATGTCGGAGAGCACGCCCTGCCTGCGCCAGTGGTCGCTGGCCAGGTACGCGATCTTCTGCGGGGCCCCGGCGCACTTGATCGGGCCCGACGGCATCCCGAAAACCGCGGTGCCCGAACGGAGGTCACGGATGAACTCCCAGGTGCGCGGAGCAAGGTCGAACCGGTAGTTCGACGACACCCCGTCCTTGCCGAGTGCGTCCTGCAGCCCCTCGGTGCGATCCCAGTCCAGCTGGATGCCGGGGCTGACCACGAGCACGTCGTACTCGTAGTCCGCCCCGTCGACACACGTGATCCTGTTGTTGTCCGGGTCGACCGTGGCCGCCGCGTTCTTGACCCACGTCGCGCCCTTGGGCATCACGGAGGCCTCGGGCCGTGCGGTCGTCGACGCCTTCGCCAGCCCGCCGCCGACGAGCGTCCACAGCGGTTGGTAATAGTGCGTGTCGGACGGTTCGATGACGGCGACGTCGGAGTGGCCCTTTCGCAGCAACCGCGCGGCGACCGAGATGCCGGCCGTACCTCCGCCGACGATGACGATCCGGTACTTGCCGGTGGTCATGGTCTTCCCTTCACTCAGGCGTTCTGATGGGCTTCGTCCCAGGCGTTGAAGCCGCCCAGGATGTCGCTGACGTCGCTGAACCCGTTCTGCCGCAGCAGGCTTGCGGCCACCGAGGACCGGTAGCCACCGGCGCAGTAGACGACGGTCGGCTTGGCCGGATCCAGTTCGCCCAACCGGGCCGGCAGTTGGCCCACCGGGATGGTGAGCGCATTCGGGATGGTCCCGGCGGCGACCTCGCCCGGATTGCGCACATCGACGACCTGCAGGTCTGCCAGCTCGGCAGCGCGTTGGTCGAACGCCTTGGCCGTCAACCGGGACGCCATCTGGACGTCGTCCTGGTGGTTGAACATCACCTCGAAGGGCCGGTCCACGTAGCCGATCACGCGGTCGAAACCGATTCGGGCCAGCCGGTTCCTGCCTTCCAGCTCCTGGCCCGGCTCGGTGAACAGCACGATGTCGACATCCGATGGCAGCACCGAGCCGGCGAACTCCGCGTACCGGCCCTCCAGCCCGATGTTGACGGCGCCGCGCAGGTGACCCAGCGCGAACTCCTCGGGGCTGCGCCCGTCGACCAGGATCGCGCCCGCCTTCATCGCGTCGCGTACCTGCTCATAGGTCATCGCCGGAGGCATCTTCGTCTCGTCCAGCAGTTCCCGGTCCTTGCGGTTGAGGATTGCGTCATAGACGAAGTAGCTCGGCGCGGGCGGCTGCCCTTCGGTGACCAGGTCCATGAAGGTGGCCTTGTCGGGGGCGCGCAGCGCGTAGTTCGTCTCCTTCTGCTCCCCCATCGTCGACCACAGGTCGGTGGACAGGTTCTTGCCGCAGGCCGAACCCGCGCCGTGGGCCGGGTACACCCTGGTGGCGTCGGGCAGCGTCATCAGCTTGGTGTGCAGCGAGTCGTACAGCTTCTCGGCCAGTTCCTCACGGGTGAACCCGATCGAAGCCAGCAGGTCGGGCCGGCCGACATCGCCGATGAACAGCGCATCGCCGGTCAGCACGCCGTAGGGAACCTCGTCGCCGGCGTGTTCGTAGACCACGACGCTCATCGATTCGGGCGTGTGGCCCGGGGTGTGCCGGAACTCCAACGTCACGTCACCCAGTGAGTAGCGCTCGCCGTCGGCCACGCCCATCGACTCGAACTCGGTCTCGGCGACCGAGGAGTACACGATCTTCGCGCCGGTGGCCTTGGCCAGCTCCAGGTGGCCGGACAGGAAGTCGGCGTGGAAGTGGGTCTCGATGACCAACTCGATCGTGTAGCCGGACTCCTTGGCATCCGCCAGGTACTCGGAGACATCCCGCTGCGGGTCGACGACGACTGCGCGGCCGGTTGTCTCGTCGGCGATCAGGTACGACGCGTGGGACAGGCAGTCCAGGTAGTACTGGGTGAATTTCACGGTGACGGTCCTTTCGTTCGGTGTGGGGTGCGGCCTTCTGCACATCAGCCTGCCTATACCCCAACGGGTATGTCAAGTACCCTACGGGGTATGAAAATTCCTGTTGCTGTTACCCCCTGGGGTATGTGTAGCATGATCCTCATCATACCCCCCGCGGTATCGGTAGCTCCGGGCCGCTCACGATGAAAGGACATTTCGAATGACCGCACCCGCCACCATCGACTCGCACGACCTCAGCCGGATGCTCGGTTCCGCGACGCCACCCCGGGTCATCGATGTGCGCACCCCCGGAGAGTTCGAGACCACACACATCGCCGGCGCCTACAACGTGCCGTTGGACCTGCTGCGGGAACACCGCGACGAGATCATCGAACACCTCGATGAGGACGTCGTCCTGGTCTGCCGGTCCGGCCAGCGCGCCACCCAGGCCGAAGAGACGCTGCGCCAGGCCGGACTCGCCAACGTGCACATCCTCGACGGCGGCATCACCGCCTGGGAGGCGAAGGGTTTCGCGGTCAACCGCGGCGCCCAGCGCTGGGACCTCGAGCGCCAAGTCCGCCTGGTCGCGGGCTCGGTAGTGCTGACCAGCATCCTGGGCAGCATCGCCGCTCCGAAACTCAAGTGGGTGGCCGGGGCCATCGGCGGCGGACTGACCTTCGCCGCGGTGTCCAACACCTGCGCGATGGGCATGCTGCTGTCCAAGCTGCCCTACAACCGCGGCGCCTCCTGCGACGCCCAGAGCATCGTGGCCCAGCTGGTGGATTCCGTGCCCGCAGCGAAGAAGTCGGTGGGTCGATCATGATCGGGCTCACCATCGGTTTGGCCGTCTTCGTCGGTATCACGCTGGGACTGCTCGGCGGCGGGGGCTCCATCCTGACCGTGCCGCTGTTGGCCTACGTGGCCGGGATGGACGCCAAACAGGCCATCGCCACCTCGCTGTTGGTCGTCGGCGTCACCAGTGCGATCGGCGCGGTCTCGCACGCCCGGGCCGGCCGGGTGCAGTGGCGCACCGGTCTGATCTTCGGCGCTGCCGGCATGGCCGGTGCGTTCGGGGGTGGTTTGCTGGCCCGCTTCATCCCGGGCACTGTGCTGCTCATCGGCTTCGCCGTCATGATGGTCGCCACCGCCGTCGCCATGCTGCGGGGACGCAAGAACGTCGAGACGACCGGGGGCGCGCATCGCCTACCGGTCCCGAAGATCATCGCCGAGGGCCTGGTGGTCGGCTTGGTCACCGGCCTGGTCGGCGCCGGTGGCGGATTCCTGGTGGTGCCTGCTCTCGCGCTGCTCGGCGGGTTGCCGATGCCCATCGCGGTGGGCACGTCGCTGATCGTGATCGCGATGAAGTCGTTCGCCGGTCTGGGTGGATACCTGTCCAGTGTTCAGATCGACTGGTCGGTGGCGCTGGCGGTGACCGGCGCGGCCGTGGTGGGCGCACTCGTCGGGGCGCGGTTGACCGCGATGGTGAACCCCGATTCGCTGCGGAAGGCGTTCGGCTGGTTCGTGCTTGCGATGTCGTCGGTCATCCTCGGGCAGGAGATCCATCTGGGAGTCGGCATCGCCGGGGCCACGCTCACTGCAATCGCCGCGACGATGTCGGTGGCGTGTACCCGGTACGCCCACTGCCCGTTGCGCCGTCTCACCGACGTTCCGGCCTCCGGCGGGGCCGCCACATGACCGCCGGGAGGAATACCCCGGCGGGTACCATCGCTGCACTGATGGTCGAAAGGAGGTGCGCCATGGTTGGTGACGAGGACTCGATCGCTGCGGTGCTCAACAGGCTGCGCAGGGCGCAGGGTCAGCTCGCCGGGGTGATCTCGATGATCGAGCAGGGCCGCGACTGCAAGGACGTCGTCACGCAGCTGGCTGCGGTCTCGCGGGCGTTGGACAGGGCCGGATTCAAGATCGTGGCCACCGGAATGCGTGAATGCATGACCGGAGAGGCCGCCGATGGAAAACAGCCGATGTCCGAGACCGAGTTGGAGAAGCTGTTCCTTGCCCTGGCCTGAGCTGCTTCCCCAGGCGCCAACGACAGATGACAAGGGAATCTCCGTCGGGTTGAGATGTGATGTCGGATAGCCGCAGATCGCCGCAATGCTGTCATCATCGGACGAGTGTCACGCAGAGCAGGGTCGAAGACCGACAGCAGGCTGGCCGCTCGTCTGGCGGCGCTCGCATCACTGGGCGCTGCCGTCATCCACTTCGCCGTGGTGCCGGCGCACTGGCAGGAGTGGCCGCCCGCCGGGTTGTTCTTCGTCTTGATCGCCGGCTCTCAACTGATCTGGGCGTTCATGGTGTTGGGCCGAGCCACCACACCCGTGCTGGCCGCGGGAATCCTGCTCAACGGCGGAGCGGTCGCGCTCTGGGCGTTGTCGAGGACCGCGGGGACACCGTTCGGGCCGCACGCCGGGGTTGCCGAACTGGTGCAAGGCGCGGATCTCTGCGCTCTACTGCTGCAGATCTATGTCGTCATGGGAGCCGGCTGGGTGCTGTACCGGGGCCACTACGGCCAGCCGATACCCGCCCTCGCGAACGCGCTGGTGCTCCTCGGCGCTGCGGGCGTCGTCGCACTCGCCGCCACGGTCGGGGTGGCTTCGGGACTTCGGCACGGCCACCATGCACCGCCCGGGGCAGAGGACGGTCACCACGGGCCGAGCGCGGAGCACGCCGAGGCCCACAGTCATCACCGACCTGAGCCGCCGTCCGCTCCGGCGCGGGGTGTGGAGCCGAGCGGCGTACCTCCGGCACCGACGCCGGTCGAGACCCCACCACCGCTCCACGGTGGCAACGGCGACCACAGCCACTGACTACCAACTCGCGGATTGGGTTCAGCGGTCGAGAATGGCGCGCGTACTGGCCTCCGGGCGCAGGTCGATCCTTCGCAGCAGTTGTGCGTTGAGCGCCACGACCACTGTCGACAGGGACATCAGGATCGCCCCGACCGACATCGGCAGGACGAAACCGATCGGCGCCAGGACCCCGGCGGCCAGCGGCACGGCGATGACGTTGTATCCCGCACCCCACCAGAGGTTCTGCTCCATCTTGCGATAGGTCGCTCGGGACAGTTCGATCACCGACAGGACCGACCGCGGATCCGAGCTCGCCAGGATGACACCGGCCGACGCGATCGCCACGTCGGTTCCGGCGCCGATCGCGATACCGACGTCGGCCTGTGCGAGTGCAGGGGCGTCGTTGACCCCGTCACCGACCATGGCGACCTTCCGGCCCTCGCGCTGCAGCCCGGATACCCTGGCCGCCTTGTCTTCCGGGCGCACACCGGCGAACACGCGGTCGATGCCCAGTTCGTCGCCGACGGCGTGGGCGACGGCTTCGGCGTCACCGGTGATCATGACGACCTCGATGCCCAGCTTGTGCAGCGCCTCAACGGCTTCGCGCGATTCGTGGCGCACCTCGTCGGCCAGCCGGAGGCCGCCGATCACGTCGCCGTCACGGATGACGTGCAGGATGATCGCGCCCTCCTCCCGCCACGCCGCCGCGGTCCCGACTTCCTCTGCGCCGACTTCCTTGAGCAGGCGGGGGCCTCCGATCCGCACTTCGCGGCCGTCGACGGTCGCAGTCACCCCGACGGCTGGAGAGGAGGAGAATCCGCTCGCGCGTGGCACGGTGAGTGCACGCTCCTCGGCGGCGCGCACGACCGCCCGTGCCAATGGGTGTTCGCTGTCGGCCTCGGCCGCCGCCGCGAGGCCCAACACGGCTCCGGCGTCGAGATCGCCGATGGGTTCGACTGCGACGAGCGTCGGTTCGCCCTTGGTCAGGGTGCCGGTCTTGTCGAACAACACCGAGTTGACGGTGCGCATACTCTCCAGCGAGAGCCGGTCCTTGATGAGCACCCCGCCTCGGGCGGCTCGTTCGGTGGCGATGGAGACGACCAGCGGGATCGCCAGACCCAGCGCATGTGGGCATGCAATGACCAGCACGGTGATCGCTCGCACGACCGACGCGTCGGGGCTGCCCACCATCGCCCACACCACCGCCGTGGCCGCCGCGGTGGCCAAGGCGAACCAGAACAGCCAGCCGGCCGCCCGGTCGGCGAGGCGTTGGGCCCGCGAGGACGAGTTCTGCGCCTCGGCCACCAAACGCTGGATCCCGGCCAGGGTGGTGTCGTCGCCTGTGGCGGTGATCTGGACCCGCAGTCCCGAGTCGGTGGCTACGGTGCCGGCCGTGACGGCATCGCCGACACCGCGGGCGACCGGTCTGGATTCGCCGGTCACCATGGACTCGTCCATGTCTGCGCGCCCGTCGACGATCCGGCCGTCCGCCGGGACGCTGCCACCCGGCCGCACGACCACCACGTCGCCGACTCGCAGATCCGCCGGGGCCACGGTGACGGTGTGGTCGTCCTCGATCTTCTCGGCTTCGTCGGGGAGCAGAGCCGCCAGCGAATCCAACGCGGAGGTCGTCTGGGCCAGGGACCGCATCTCGACCCAGTGACCGAGCAGCATGATGACGATGAGCAGCGCGAGTTCCCACCAGAACTCCAGTTCTTGGTGGAGCAGGCCGAGGCTGGCGCCCCAGGACGCGACGAACGCAACGGTGATGGCCAGCCCGATCAGCAGCATCATTCCCGGTTTGCGGGAACGGATTTCGCTGCTCGCGCCCGTCAGGAAGGGCCGCCCGCCGACGGCGTACATCACCGTACCGAGGAGGGGTGCGATCCACCGCGCGCCCGGGAAGTCGGGGAGCTGATAGCCGATCAGCGTCGCGAACATGGTCGAGAACGCGACGACGGGTATTGCGATGACCAGGTTGACCCAGAACAACCGCCGAAACTGCGCGACGTGACCACCGCCGTGGCCGCCGTGGGTGTCGTGGCCGCCGTGGGCGTCGTGGGTGTCGGAGCCGGCGTGATCGGCCTGGCGGAGACCCGATGTCACAGGGCCGTCGTGGTGACGGTGGGGGTAGGTCACGTCGTTCCTCTGGGCCGCGCTCTCGGTGATGACCCCTCCGAGTATGCGCGCAGTATGTGCGCGGGCCGACCGGGGCCAGGCCAGTCGGCGGTTTCTATACCGAATCTTCACAGGACCGCCAGGCCGGCTCCACGTCACGCGGGAAGGCTTGTCCCGTTCGAGCGTCCGACGGCGGAAAGGGAAGCGTTGTGCACAGCAACAAGGTTCTGGTAGCCGGAGCCGCGGTGGCGCTGGTGACGGCGATCGCATCGTGTGGCAACTCCGGAAACGACGAGGCGACGTCACCCTCGTCCGAGCCCGTTCAAACGTCGAGCGCGGCTCCCGCGGCGGCGCACAACCAGACGGACATCATGTTCGCGCGCCAGATGATCCCCCACCACCAGCAGGCGATCGAGATGAGCGACATGATCGCGGCCAAGGAGGGTGTCGACCCGCGGGTCATCGACATGGCCAGGCAGATCAAGGCCGAGCAGGGTCCGGAGATCGAGCAGATGCAGGGCTGGCTCGACCAGTGGGGCATGCCGGTGCCGAGTGGGATGCCGGGGCCCGGCGGGGACATGGGGCCACAACACGGTGGCACGTCGAGCAGTCCGATGATGCCCGGAACGCCTGCGATGAGCGGCCTGCCCGGTATGGACGGGATGATGTCGCCTGCCGATATGGACGCACTCCGCAACGCCCAGGGGTTGGACGCGAGCAGGTTGTTCCTGACCCAGATGATCCGCCATCACGAAGGTGCGATCACCATGGCGCAGAACGAGATCGACAACGGCCAGTTCGCCGACACCATCGCGTTGGCCAAATCGATCGTGACCGATCAGCAGAAGGAGATCGACACCATGAAGCAGATTCTGGATTCGCTGTAGCCGTTGCAGGTGAGTGATCTTCAGTGGTCACGCGGCTTGCACCCTGTGTCGGGGTTGTTCGGCAGCGGTGTGGCTGCGTCCCTTCCGCGCTTCACAGCCACCCGCGGGGCGGTGCCCGGTCTTACGGTCGGCTCCAGGTTTGACGGCGGCCCCGACCTGGGCCGGCGACGCCAGGTGTGGCCTCATAGCGTGCGGGGGTGATCGCGGCGTTGTCATCACGCTGATGCGATGCCGAGCAGCCGTCGCATTGTCCCTTTTCGTCCCAGCCGATGGCGGCGGCGGCAGCCCCTTTTTTCGCCGCAGCATCAAGCGGGCGTGGATTCTCAACCTGCTCGATCACACTCCCGCCAGCTGCGGCGACCGTAGCCAAACGCCGCACCCCGACGTCCACGCCGACCCGCGAATCAGGAAGCGCAACGCTGGGTTGCCGAGGGCGTTGGACAAGCACCCGCACGCCCGTGTCGAGACGGGTGCCCGTTGCGGCGCACAGTGATCGCCAGCACCCGCGCACGATCTGACCGGATGAGGCGTTCGAGGCGGCGGGTGTTCTCGTGGGTACGGACGGTGCCGATGACCGGCAGCGTGAGGTGCCGGCGATCCGGTTCCACGCGCATCGCCCCGGTCGGGAACGACACGCGGTCGGCGCCGCGTCGCGTCTTCGTGAACCGTGGGAAACCCGCTTGCTTGCCGTCACGTTTTCCTGATCGTGAGGTCTGTTTCGAGCACTCCGGCCACCACACGACACCGGTCTCAGCGTCGAACGCACCCGTCGTCTTTGACCTGGTTCCAGCGTTTGCCCAGCACGCGCAGCGACGGTTGACAACCCCCTGCCTGACTGTTGCGGCATCAGTGCCGGAGTCCGGCCGAGATCCTCGGCGACGCGTTTGATGTCAGCCTTCCGAACCTTCGTTGGCGACGGGCAACTCGCCGATGGCTTCTGAGCCGAGCGGCTGCGGGCCGGGCCTGGCGGGCGCTGTACACCGAGGCCGCGCACGAGATGTTCGCCGGATTCAGCAGCGACGGGAAGAAGACGAGAAGACGTTGCTCACCGACCTGCTGAACAAGCTCGGCGATGCCCCGGGATGAGGCGCCGGTTAGTGTGCTGTGGTCGCCGTCCGCGACGTGCCGATAGAAGAGTTGAGTGAATTTGATGACCGCAGCACCAGAAGCGTCGCCGCTCGAAGCCCGAGTCGGCCACTACTATCAGATGGACGACACCTATCTGGTCGGCCGTGAGAAGGTTCGCGAATACGCCCGTGCCGTGCAGGACTATCACCCGGCGCACTGGGACGTCGCCGCCGCCGCCGACCTGGGATATTCGGGTCTGGTGGCGCCACTGACGTTCACGTCCGCCCCGGGCATGTCCTGCAACCGCCGCATGTTCGAGCAGATCGTCGTCGGCTACGACACCTACCTGCAGACCGAAGAGGTCTTCGAGCAGCACCGCCCGATCGTGGCCGGGGACGAACTCCATGTCGACGTCGAGTTGACGTCGGTGCGCCGGATCGCGGGCCGGGACATGATCACGGTCACCAACACCTTCACCGACACGGCCGGTGAGCGGGTGCACACCCTGCACACCACGGTCGTCGGCGTTACCGCCGAAGATCTCAATCCAGAGGTCAAGACGGCCGTGCAGAACGCGATGATGCACGACGTGGACTTCTCCGGGGTCGGCAGCCTGGACGGCCATTACGAGAAGACCGTGCGCCCGGCGGGCGAAGTGCGCATCGCCGACGCCGGCCTGACACGCACACCCGGGACGCCGTCTTTCGACGACGTGAAGGTCGGCGACGAGCTGCCCGTGCGCCACACCCGGCTGTCCCGCGGTGACCTCGTCAACTATGCCGGCGTGGCCGGTGACGCCAACCCGATCCACTGGGACGAGGACATCGCCAAACTGGCCGGGCTGCCCGACGTGATCGCCCACGGCATGCTCACCATGGGCTTGGGGGCCGGATTCGTCTCCGCATGGACGGGTGACCCCGGTGCGGTCACCCGCTACGCGGTTCGGCTGTCTGCGCCCGCGATCGTGCCGGCCAAGGAAGGTGCCGACATCGAGTTCAGTGGGCTCATCAAATCGCTGGACCCGGCAGCGCGCTCCGGTGTCATCGCGGTCGCGGCGAAGTCGCAGGGCAAGAAGATCTTCGGCCTGGCTACGATGAACGTCCGCTTCCGCTGAGCCCGTCGGGCCACCACTCTGCATGTGCCGGTACACATCCTGCCGTTCGCCGAGCCGCTGACGGCGCCCGAGTTGTCCTCGGTCCCGCAGCTGCGCTCGTTGGAGGTGTTGCACTCACCGTTCCTAGACACTGGGCGAAACTGAGTTTCGCCCGGTGGGCGGCCCCGAACGATCGTGGGTCGCCTGGATTCTCGCCGTGGTCCTGTGAGCACGTCCGGTCTTGGCGACGCCCTCATCGGGGTTCCAGCGGATTGTTTCGTTGCCCCATGCTTTGTATTTTTCCCGTCAGCGGTCAGGAACAACCGCGCCGCCGTCCACTGTTGGCGCCATTGCTGCACCGTCAGTCCCGCGTCGTCGAGGTTATTGCGTTTGTGCAGCAACGCTTTCCCGCCCCGCACCACATGAACGGTCCCGGCAATCAGGTCGGCGTCGACCGCGTCCAGACGCGTGGTGAGCGATTGCAACCGGGCGAGACTGGCGGGTTGCGCCCACAGGTTCTGTTCGGCCAACCGGTACTGGTCCTCGCTGGTGCAGGTGATCGCCCCCGCCCACCGCGACGACGACTCGCTCGTTGACGTCTTCTTCCGCTTCTGACGCGACCGCGCTTTACTTTTCGCATCCAACCGGCCCTCCCGGCACCGCGCGGCCCGGTCGCGACCTGCAAGCGATCCCAGTAACCCACCAACTCGGGTGAGCACCACCGCATCGGTGTCGTCGACGCGCAACCGGGTCCGTACCCGTGCACCAGACGGTGCAGCGGCGACAAACGGATCAGCAATCGCGCGCAGGTTCATCAGTGGTATATCTCCTGGCGGGCGCACTCCGCCGCGAGATACCGGTACTGGCCGGCGATAGCGTGGAGCACCCGCTCACAGATGAGCTGGCAGGCTTCGGTGACACCGACCCTGCCGGTCACACTGTCCAATAACCAGTCGTAGTCGGTCTCGACGTGATGCAGGTCGTTGACCGCCCACCGCTCCAAGACAGCGGGATCGTGGTTGTAGTAATCTCTTTCGGCCGCGTGCCATTCCGACTGGGCGTTACGGTTGGCGACCGCCACACCGAACAGCTTGCCCTTCGCCAAGCGAGGAATCCCGATCTCGACCGCGTTGATCTGTGCGGTCAGTTCCGCGCGAGAGGCGTTCATCCGTTCGCTTCGTTGAGCCGACGCCTTCGCCCGCCGCGCCCTGGTCTTGTCAAACCACGTACGCCATTGCTCACCGCGCCCGGCGGCCTCCACACCAGGCAGGTCGCGCAGCCGACGGCTTTGATCGCTCGGTTTCGGGCACTGCGCCGACCATAGAGTCGCGCACAGAACGACGTGAACACCTCCACCATGTCGCGCACCAGATCACCGGTCACCTCTCCGGCATCGAGCACCACCAACCGGCTGGGTGAGCGTGGCGGAACTGGCGCTCATCGAGCCGATGTTGCCGGTCGAACATGCAAGAGGCGATGCGTTCCGCTGATGCGTTTCCCGGCTGACCCCGGACTACGCGCGGCGTAGCGCCAGCACCGGGATCACACGCACCCCGGCCGCCTTCTTTTCGTATTCGGCGAAGCCCGGATAGCGGCGTGCCTGCTCAGCGTAGATGCGGTCGCGCTCCGCACCGGTGACCTCGGTGACCACGACATCGTAAGCGTCCGCGCCCCGCTCGATCCGAGCGCGACCAGAAGCGGTGATGTTGTAGTACCATGCGGGATTGGTCGGTGCGCCGGCCTTCGACGCAAAGACGTAGATGGTGTCCGCATTCTGCTCGTCCTGCAGATACATCATCGGCGTCACGTTCTGCTTGCCGGTCTTGCGGCCCTCATGATGCAACAGCAAAATGGGTGCGCCTTCGAAGTTGCCGCCGACCTTCCCCTCGTTCGCGCGGAACTCGTTGATGATCTGGGTGTTCCAGTCAGTGGACTCGCTCATGTCAGCCTCCTGTATCGCTACTCCACCATATGGATCAGGGAGACTCGCCGTCAGCTCGCGCTACCGGCTCCGGCGAGCTTCTGGATGACGCGGACCTCGTCCTCGTCGTAAGGCCGGCCATCCGGGTGCAGGAGATCGCTGAACCACGGATCGGGAGGTTCGGCATAGGGCTTCTTCCACGAATCCCACGGCAGATACGTCTGCGTCCGCCCGGCGACGAAACCCCAGTTGTAAGCACCGACGTTGCGCTGCTTGGCAATCGGGAGGATTCCCTCCACGGTACTGCCCATCCCGCGGGCCAGGTACTCGGTGCACAGGATCGGACGCCCCAGGGGGGTGAGTTCGTCGATACGGGCCTCGAACTCGTCCGGATCGCCGTAGCAGTGGAAGGTGACGACGTCCGAATGCTCGAGTTGCAGACTGCAGATCGCGCTGCGGCTACCCGCCAGCCAGTGACCCCGCCAGACGCCGCTGGTGACCGGCTGTACCGGACTGACCGCGCGGGTCCACTGGAAGACGTGCGGGAGGAACGCGGCGACCAGTTCCTGTTTGTCCTCGTGTTCCACCTTGCGGTAGTCGCGCGCCGGATTGTCCGGCTCGTTCCACACGTCCCAGCCGAGTACGCGGGGGTCGTCGCGGAACAGGCCGACCACACCGGTGACGTAGCTCTGCAGGACGCGGGTGTAGCCCGGATCCTGCAGCCGGGCGGCTCCCGGACTCTGCACCCACCCGGAGTTGTGCACTCCGGCGATCGGCGCCCGCTGAGGGCCCGGCTTCGGCAGCGGATCCCAACAGGAGTCGAACAGGACGAAGAGCGGTTTGATGTTGTGACGCGCCGCTATGCCGACGAACTGCGCCAGCCGTTGGCTGAAGCCGGCCCGGTCGGTGGCCCACAACAGATCGTGGAGGAACACCCGGACCGTGTTGAATCCGACCTGCTGTGCCAGCCTCAGCTCGGCGTCGATGCGACGCGGGTCGTAGGTGCCCGCCTGGAACATCTCGATCTGGTTCGCCGCGGTCGAGGTGATGTAGTTGGCGCCGACCAGCCAACCCTGCGCCACATACCAGGCGTTGGCGCGGTCAGCCGACCATCGACTCGGCTCGGCGCAGGCCGGCGGTAGTTGGCTCAGTGCCGCGGCTGCTGCCAGGTACAGCGGGAGCTTGAGGGCCGTTCGCCGGTGCACCTCGTGACCATAGAGTGCGTAACCGCACCGCCTGCGCGGATGTTTCATCCCGCAACACAACAGCTTTCGAATCGTTATCCGCAGACTGTCGCGGTCAGGGCTCCCGCGGGTCGTCGACCACGGCGGACGCTGCCTCGTCGAGGATCGCACGCGCAACCTCGCCGTGCAGGGCAATCGCCGCCATGCAACGGTTCTCGGGCATCATCCCCTGCGGGGTGCGGCCGGTGAGCATCTCGGCGACGACGCCGGTCAACGCCCGAAACATCTCGTCTCCACTGGCTTCCAGCAGCGTCTGATGAAACAGCTTGTCCGCGGGCCGCACCGTGGTCCCGACCCGGCGCCGCGATTCGACCATCCCCATCGATTCCAGCACCCGGATCGCCTCTCGGGCGACACTGCGTCGACACTGCGCGACACTGCGTGCTCAGCGCTCACCCCTTCCAGCGTGAGGACGGTGCCGGGCGGGTACTGACCGGGCACGATCGCGGTCCCCAATGCAGTCATCAGACTGCCGTGAAGAGCGCCGGCGATGCTCGCGCGTCCGCGCGCACCTTTCGGCGAGTTCGGCGACGGGAATTTACGGTTCGGTCGCTTGATTCGGCTCTGTAGCCACCTTCAGCGGCGCGTGCTCGACGACCTCCTCGGTGCCGGGCAGATCGTCATACCGGGACATGTACGCATCGATGTCGCGGGTGATCTCCGGGCCTGGCACACCCCACCCCTGCTGGTAGCCGTAGACCTCGGCAAGTGCCCGATGCCCGCGATCGCCGTCGAGGATCTCCACGTCGTCGGGCCCCACCATCGCCGGGTGGCGAACCCCGGCCGCCTCGGAGACCTTCACCAGGTCACGGCGCAACGTCAGAACGTAGTTGGCCAGTCGATGGGCCTTTTGTCCTGGATCAAGCCCTCGCGCCAACCACGGGTTCTGCGTCGCGACACCGGTCGGGCAGTGGTCGGTGTGGCACTTCTGCGCCTGGATGCAGCCGATGGCGAGCATCGCCTCGCGAGCCACGTTGAGGAGGTCGACCCCCATCGCGAACGCGACCATCGCATTGCCGGGCAGGCCGAGCTTACCGGACCCGATCCAGGTGACGCGATCGCTGAGACCCGCGCGCGCGAAGAGACCGTAGACCTCGGCGAAGCCGATCCGGAACGGGAACGACACGTGGTCGGCGAACACGAGCGGTGCCGCACCGGTGCCACCTTCGCCACCGTCGATCGTGATGAAGTCCACGCCCCGCTGTCCGTCGGCCATCCGGTCGGCCAACTCGTGCCAGAACTCCATCCCCCCTACCGCCGACTTGATTCCGACAGGCAGGCCCGTGGTCTCGCCGATCCGCTCGACGACGTCGAGCATCTCGTCGACGTTGCGGAACGCGGTGTGCCGAGAGGGACTCGCAACGTCCTTACCCTGCTCGACACCTCGAATGCGGGCGATCTCCGCGTTCACCTTCGTGCCCGGCAGGTGCCCACCCAGACCAGGCTTCGCCCCCTGGCTCAGTTTGATCTCGATCGCGCGCACCGGGCCGGAACCGACGACATCCATCAGACGGTCGAGATCGAACCTGCCGTGCTCGTCGCGACAACCGAAATAGCCGGTGCCGATCTGGAACACGAGGTCCCCACCCTGACGGTGATGATCCGACAGACCACCCTCACCGGTGTTGTGCCAGAAACCAGCGATCTTGGCCGCCTTGTTGATCGCCTCGATCGCCTGCGGACTGAGCGACCCGAACGACATCGCCGACACGTTGACCACTGATGCCGGACGGAAGGCGTGCCGGCGGCTGCGCGGACCACCCAACACCTTGGCGCCCGGCAGGTCGACGTCCCTGCCGTGTATCGGTGAGGCGGGCACGACGTCGGAGAACGTGGCCTGCTTGATGATCGGATAGGCGGCGTTCTCGGTGTCGTTGTCGGTGCCGAACGCGAAATAGTTGTTCTCCTTCTTGGCCGACGTGTACACCCAGCGCCGCTGATCGCGGCTGAACGGCCGCTCGGCGTCGTTGCTCGTGATGATGTACTGGCGCAATTCCGGCCCGATCGACTCCAACAGGTATCGGAAACGGGCGATAACCGGGAAATTGCGCCGTAACGCATGCTCTTTCTGAATCAGATCCTGTAAGGCGACGCCGGCCAATGTTGCCGTCGGCGCCAACACGGCAAGCGTCCGCTTCCTCATACGGACCACTTTGCCAGATTCCCTCGGTGTCGAAACGGAAGTTCGTGCCAACCCGGCGGATGCGGCCCGCACTGCCGGTCCAGCGCGTAGGTCCCGGCGTGCCTCGTTGGCATCTCATCTGCTTGACCTGCTCCACTGCAGCCCGCTCACCCGGTCGCCACGGCGACGCCTCGGTGACGACGCACACTGTCACGTGTGGTCGGTCTCGGGCTTCGCGGGCGCGGCCCCTGAGCGCGGGCGTTTGCGACCGACCCGCGCGTCAGCGCCGGTTGATTACGCTTGGGGAAAAGCGGCGGGCTCAGCGTTGCCCCGCTCCCCTGGTTCAGGACTGTTGGAGGGGACTTATGGGTCGGCGGCAGCTCCCGAAGTGGGCGATGACGCGGATGGCGATCGTTTGCGTGGCGCTGCTCGTGAGCGCGTGTGACGCACAGGTCTCCGGTATGCCGCCGGCCGATCTGACCATACCGCAAGCAACCGTCGTTACTCCGCAGGCCTCGCTTCCGGTGCTGCCGGACGCCCCACCCGCCCAGCCGACGGCACCATTCGACGGACTCGACGCCCGCGTCCGTCAAGCGACCGCGAACGCGGCCGAGTCCGGTGCCGACATCAACACCGTTGTGTTGGACCGCAACACCGGCCAGATCGTGTCCAGCGGAGCCGGCGATTCTTTCCCGATCGCATCGGTGGTGAAGCTGTTCATCGCCGACGACCTGTTGCTGCAGGAGTCGGAGGGTAAGACGAAACTGTCCGCTGCGGATCACAAGTCACTCGACGTCATGCTGCGCTCCTCCGATGACAGTGCCGCACAGATGTTCTGGGACCGCAGCGGTCAGAACGCCATCATCGCGCGCGTCGTGGCGCGGTACGGATTGACGGGAACGACGGCGCCCTACAACGGACATTGGGATGTCACGCAAAGCACTGCAAGCGATCTCGTCCGCTACTACCGCATGCTGTTGGACGGCACCGGGGGGCTTCCATCGGACCAGGCCGGCGTGATCATCGGCAACCTCGCGCAGTCCACCCCGACGGGAACCGATGGGTATCCGCAGCGGTTCGGCATCCCCGAGGGCCTCCATGCCGAGCCCGTTGCGGTAAAGCAGGGCTGGTTCTGCTGCTGGAACGGGGCCAATCAACTGCATGTGTCGACCGGCGTCATCGGAGCCGACCGCCGCTACGTGATGGCGATCAGCTCGCTGGACCCCGACGACGACGTGTCCGCCCGTGAGACCATCACCCAGGCCGTCAAGACGATGTTCCCGCGCGGCAGGATCTGACGGTGACAGCCCGGAGGCCGGTGGCATCCCGATCCCGCTCGGCCGAGAAGGCGAAAAGT
>JAXHUG010000094.1:0-7559 GCA_034189785.1 Actinomycetota bacterium | reverse complement strand
TTCAATCCCAAGGGCGCGTCGACGGCCATGCGATGATCAGGTCACCAAAGCAGTCTGATCCGATTGCAGGGCCGAGGTGATCGCCATGGGCCGCCGCAGTGGTGACAACGCGTTGACTGCCTCTGTCTCATACTGACGTGCTGACGACCTGAGTGAAGTTGCACGAGTGGACTGCGGCCGGCGTCGACGAACTTGCCAACGCGGCTCCGTGGCGGACATTCCGCTGGGTCAAGGGCCAGAAGCACTATTCGGGCACCTACTGGTCGAGCACCGTTGGCCGTCACGTCAGCTACGAATCACGACTTGAATTGGCGCGCTCGCTCTGGCGGGATCGACAGCAACGGCGCGAACGAACAGTTCGGCGAAGACGTCGCAGCATTCGTCAAGTGGGGGTGTGGCAATCTGCGGGATGTTTGCAAGGCCAGCCTGCATCATGCAGTGGACCGATAGGGGGCTAATCAGCTGTTGCACCAATAACGGGCGGGGGAGGTCACGAATGCGGCCTGCGACAACTTCACCGTCGAGCCACCGGTTTAGATCGGCGACGCTCCGCAGCGCCCCATGTTCGATGAGAACCTGCCCGCTTGACCCTGCGGGACGTGCCAGCGCTTCGGCGAGCACGGCCGATAGGACCCGCGGCTCGCGAAGGTAGAGCTCTGCCAGCGACCGGTAAAGATCCCGCACCATCTGTTGGAGATCCTGCCGGTCGCCGGAAATGACCTCGTGAAGATTGAAGGGCGGAATATATCGATCGTAAACGGCTTCTAGCAACACCTCACGTTCCCCGAAAACGGCGTAGAGGCTGTGGACCGAGCAGTCCGCGTGCGCGGCGACAGCTTCAAACGTCGCTGCAGCCACACCGCGCGCACCGATGACCTCAGCCGCGGCCTCCACCGCTCGCACCCGTACCGGAGGGCGCCCGCCTGGATCGACACCCGAGTCGCGGATCGCGTCATCAAGTCTTCTGCGGGAGCCGCCAAGCCGGCGAAGCAATGTACTGCGCGAGATCCCCAGGGCATGGGCGATTACGGCGACCGGCACATCCGCCACGTCCCTGCCGAGCTGCTCGGCCGACGCGAGTGTGGCGTGGATCACGTCAGCGGGGACAGCGCTCGACCGGTGATATCGATGGCGACGTGACACAGGTATAGACCTACTTTTCAAACAAGTTTCGATTAGTGCTAGACCGGGGACCTACTGTCTAGTAGCTTTGCGTCCACAGTTGATGATAAGCCGCGATTCCAGCCTCCGAGGGGAGTACGTGTGGCGAGCGAGCTGTCCACCCAGTCGTGCACCGGGCCCGCTTGTGGCTGGAATCGCGGTGGATCGGAGCGGTGTATCACTATCCGTGGCCGATGAGCGAGCATGTGGGGTGAAGCCCTCGCCATGGCTGTTCCGGTGGCGGTGATGATGGGATTCTGCGGGGCGCTGCTTGCAATGGTGCTCACCGGTCAGCCACTGCCACGCCGATCTATCGGCATCGGTGTCGTCGTGGTCACAGTGGTCGCAACCGGTGGCGCAGTAGCGAACGGCCTGCACATCACCGTCCCAAGTCAGGACTGCGCGACGGTCAGGCTTGCCGAGGAGCCGAGCGCCGACGGCAAGCGGATGATTTCGGCCGACGTCCAGCTCAATCCCCCGACGAGGATTTCTGGCGACCCTGACTGGGTGTCAATTCTGTCGTGGCAGGGCCGCATGGAAAATGACCGCGGACTTGTCATCGATCGGTTGGAAAGAGTCGGGCCTGGTCATTACCGCTCCACACAGCCGATTCCGGTCTGGGGCGATTGGAAAACGCTCCTTCGGGTTCATGGCGGCACCACGCTTGCTGCTGTGCCGATTTATATGCCAGCTGACTCGGCTATCCCGGCCCCGGAGGTCCCGGCCCAGGCGTCGAGCACGAGGAACTTCGTACCGGAGACCGCGATATTGCAGCGCGAACGCAACCAGAACAGCCCGATCTGGCTTTGGAATGCCGGCTCAATACTCGTGCTTATCTTGACGCTGTTGGTGATTGCGGGCCTGACTTGGGGAGCCGGCCGTATTAACGCCACTGAACTCGGGGCGAAAAAGCACAATGAAGTCCCGCGTCCGGAGCCGACCCCCGCAGGCGTGATTGGCCTTTCACTGTGAAGTCTGACGTGTCGCTGGCGCAACGATTCGGCCGGCTGCTCGAGGTCGTCACCGGTCAAAGTGGCCGGCTGCCTGACGTTCCCGAGTACGGGTCGTGGATTTTGGGTCGGACTGAGGACAGCCCACAGCGGAAGCGCGTCCGCATCCAAGTCATCTTGACAGGCTTTGTAGTCGTAGCGAATGTCATTGGGATCGGTGTGGTGGTGCTCTTGGTGACCGTCGCGATCCCGGTGCCTGATGTGTTCGGTCCGGAGGCACGCTGGATATCGGTGGTGGTCGCGCCTGCCTATATTGCCGCCGCACTAGTGGTGGGCTGGATTTGGGCGACGCGACGCATCATCAACGATCTCCGGTGGGCCATCGAAGACGAAGCGCCCACCGCTAAAGATCAGCACAACACGTTCAAGGCACCGTGGCGTCTGACGGTGATTCCCGTTGTGTTGTGGGCGATTGGCACGGCGCTGTTCGCTGGGCTCTACGGCAGCGTCGATCTTGACTTCATTCCGAAGTTTGTCTTCGGTATCAGTTTCAGTGGTGCCGTTGTCTCGGCGAGCTGCTATTTCTTTAGTGAATTCGCGTTACGGCCGGCGGCGGCGCGGGCCCTTGAGGCCGGGCGGCCGCCACGCCGACTGGCTTCTGGCGTGTTGGGTCGAACGCTGACAGCGTGGCTGTCGGGGTCTGGCGTCCCGGTAATTGGGATCGCTCTGGCGGTGGCCTTCACGCTCAGTCTGGGGAATATGACGATCACCCAACTCGGCGTCGCGGTGCTGCTTTTGGCGCTTGCGGCGTTCGTCTTCGGCTTCATCCTTATCTTGATCGCCGGGTGGCTGACGGCCACATCGGTTCGGGTGGTGCGTGCGGCGCTACAACGCGTGGAAGAAGGGGACTTGAGCTGCGAGCTGGTGGTCTTCGATGGCACAGAACTAGGAGAACTGCAACGCGGGTTCAACGCGATGGTTGAGGGGTTGCGTCAGCGTGAACGCATCCGTGATTTGTTTGGTCGCCATGTCGGTCGCGACGTCGCTGCCGCTGCCGAAAAGCAGCAGATTGAACTGGGCGGCGAGGAACGCCACGTTGCGGTCCTGTTCGTCGACATCATCGGCTCTACAGGGTTGGTTGCGGGCCGTCCTCCGGCCGAGGTGGTCGAATTGCTCAACCGGTTCTTCACCGTCGTCGTCGATGAGGTCGATCGCCGCGGGGGCCTTCTCAACAAGTTCGAGGGCGACGCGACGCTGGCCGTCTTCGGCGCTCCCGTGCGCGCGCAATCGCCGGAAACCGATGCACTCGCCGCGGCGCGGGCGATTGCGCACCGGCTCGCGGAAGAAGTACCCGAATGCCCGGCTGGAATTGGAGTTGCCGCCGGATCGGCCGTCGCCGGCAATATCGGTGCTTACGAGCGATTCGAGTACACCGTCATCGGTGATCCCGTCAACGAGGCCGCCCGGCTGTGCGAACTGGCCAAGGCTAGGCCGCACCGGGTACTGGCCTCAGAAGTCGCCGTGCACGGCAGCGACCGTCATGAACGGGAATGTTGGGAGTTGGGCGACGAAACGCGACTACGCGGCCGGAACGAGCCGACCCGGCTGGCGGTGCCGAAAGATTTACCCGAGGCCGTCGCGCCAACCGGCGACAGGTCCGTCGAAGACAGAGAGGAAGAAATCTAATTGTGTCCGACGTGAGTGCCGCTGAGTCGAGTCGCGCTGGACAGATCGGTCGGGCTCCGCACGGCAACAAACATCACGAGCACCATCCGCTGCGCGACGTCAAAATGTTTCTTGGGCTAATAGCCCGACGGATCGCTGCAACGCAGCTTCTCTACCGAACCGCAAACCTAAACGGTGAACCCGAGGCCGCCGCGACGACCGTGCTCGTCTCGGAGCAACGCGATCCGAATTCCGTCTGCCTCGTGGTGTCCTCATTAGTGCGCCATCGACGCAGTTGCGACGCGTCGCTTTCCCGCTCAGAGCGAGATCATCTTCGGGGGCACCGGCCTCGGCGGTGCCGCGGGTGCGGCGGTCAACTGGTGGATGAACAGTCCCGGCCACCGCGCCATCATCGCCGACTGCACGATGACCGACGCCGGCTTCTCCGCGGTGACCAACAGCGACAGGATGACTGCTGCCGCCGGGGACCTCGGCACGAGATAGCGCTCCGGTTCGCGTGCCGGGACGCAGCAAAGGCGCCGGATTCGTGTCACATGGTGCGCATGGAGTGGTTTTACACATCGCGGGAGAGGGGTATCTCTTTTATGCGGTACCTGCGGTACCGTTGATGGACACAAATCCTAGAAATGTACACTCCTCGGGAGGCTTCTGATGGCTATAACGCGCATGGTCAGGCGTTGGCGTCGCAACATGGATGTGCTCGACGACACCGAATACACCGACATGCTCACCACACTGTCCGAGGGGTCAGTGCGGCGAAACTTCAACCCCTACACCGACATCGCTTGGGACGCACCCGAATTCGCGGTGACCGACAACGACGAACGGTGGATTCTTCCGGCCACCGACCCGCTGGGCCGTCACCCGTGGTACCGGGCGCAGTCGGTCGAGCGTCAGATCGAGATCGGCATGTGGCGCCAGGCCAACGTGGCCAAGGTCGGCCTGCACTTCGAGTTGATCCTGATCCGCGGCCTGATGGAGTACGCGTTCTGGACGCCCAACGGGTCGCCGGAGTACCGGTACTGCCTGCACGAGGCGGTCGAAGAGTGCAACCACACCATGATGTTCCAGGAGATGGTGAACCACATCGGCGCCGACGTGCCCGGGATGCCGCGGTTGCTGAAATGGGTCCAGCCGGTCATCCCGTTGGTGGCGGGACCGCTGCCGATCCTGTTCTGGTTCGGCATCCTCGCCGGTGAAGAACCCATCGATCACACGCAGAAGAATGTTCTGCGCGAGGGCAAGACGCTGCACCCGATCATGGAGCGGGTGATGGCCATTCACGTCGCCGAAGAGGCGCGGCACATCTCGTTTGCACATGAGTATCTGCGCAAGCGGGTGCCGCATATGTCGCGACAGAAGCGGTTCTGGTTGTCGCTGTATGTCCCGCTCGTGATGCGGATACTGTGTTCGGCCATCATCGTTCCGCCGCGGGCGTTCTGGAAGGAATTCGACATCCCGCGCTCGGTGCGCAAGGAGGTGTTCTTCAAATCGCCGGAGTCGCGGCAGATGCTGCGTGACATGTTCGGTGACGTCCGGATGCTGTGCCGCGACACGGGTCTGATCAACCCCGTCGCCAAGATCGTGTGGCGCATCTGCAAGATCGACGGCAGGCCGAGCCGCTACCGCAGCGAACCGCAGCGCCAGCACGTGGCCGCCGCCGCGTAGGAGCATCAGCGTAGATGCCCCATGTGATCACCCAGTCGTGCTGTAGCGACGGGTCCTGTGTGTACGCGTGCCCGGTGAACTGTATTCATCCGTCGCCGGACGAACCGGGCTTCGCGTCCGCAGAGATGCTGCACATCGATCCGGTCGCGTGCGTCGACTGCGGAGCATGTGTCGCCGCCTGCCCGGTCGGCGCGATCGCGCCGACCACCAAGCTCCGACCCGAGCAGTTGCCGTTCGTCGCGCTCAACGCGGCGTTCTACCCGGATCGGCCCGAGGGTGAGAAGCTGCCGCCGACGTCGAAGCTGGCGCCGGTCATCGACGCGCCGAAAGTCGATGCGGGGGAGGCAAATCCGTTGACGGTGGCGATCGTGGGCTCGGGCCCCGCGGCGATGTACGCCGCCGACGAACTGCTGACCCAGCCAGGGGTGCGAGTCAACGTCTTCGAGCGGCTCCCGACGCCCTACGGGCTGGTGCGGGCCGGCGTCGCGCCCGACCATCAGGACACCAAGCGGGTCACCCGGCTGTTCGACGAAGTGACCCAGTTGCCCGGCTTCACCTTCTACCTCAACGTCGAGGTGGGATCGGACCTGTCCCACTCCGAACTGCTGGCTCACCATCACGCGGTGGTGTATGCCGTCGGCGCGCCCAACGATCGCAGACTGGACATCGACGGCATGGGACTGCCCGGCACCGGCACGGCCACCGAAATGGTCGCATGGATCAACGGGCATCCCGAATACACCGATCTCCCTGTCGATCTGGAGCATGACCGAGTGGTGCTGGTCGGCAACGGCAACGTCGCGCTCGACGTGGCCCGCATTCTGACGACCGATCCGGATGTGCTCGCGCACACGGACATCTCCGGCCACGCGCTGGCCGCACTGCGGCAGTCGAAGGTCGCCGAGGTGGTGATCGCCGCCCGCCGCGGACCAGAGCATTCCGCCTTCACTCTGCCGGAACTGATCGGGCTGACCTCGACGTGCGACGTGGTTCTCGACGCCGCCGACCACGATCTCGTGCAGGCCGCCCTCGCCACGGTCGAGGATCGGCTGACCCGCAGCAAGCTGGAGATCCTCAGCCAACTCCGCGACGCTTCGACGCCCGCGACGCGCCCGCGGATCCGGCTGGCCTACCGGCTGACACCCGAGCGCATCCTCGGCACCGACCGTGTCAGCGGCATCGCCTTCAACATCACCGGCACAGACCGAACCTGCCACCTCGACGCCGGCCTGGTGCTCACGTCGATCGGCTACCGCGGCAAAGCGATCCGCGATCTGCCCTTCGACGACGCCGCCGCCGTGGTACCCAACGACGGCGGTCGGGTCATCGATCCGCAGACCGGGCAGCCCGTGCACGGCAGCTATGTGGCCGGCTGGATCAAGCGCGGACCCACCGGCTTCATCGGCACCAACAAGTCATGCGCTTTGGAGACGGTGCAGAGCCTCGTCGACGACTACAACGCCGGTTTGTTGAGCGGCCCGCGCACCAAGCCCGCCGCTTTGCAGAAGCTGGTGCGCAGCCGCAAACCGGATGTGCTGAGCGCGGCCGGATGGAAGGCCATCGACGAGGCCGAGATCGAGCGCGGCGGCGATTACCGCCCGCGCGACAAGTTCACCTCGGTCGCCGACATGTTGGCAGCCGCGGCCACCGCACCTGCACCGTCGTTCGCGCAACGGGTGCTGGCCGGTTTCCGTCACTGACGATGAGCCCGCGGTCGGCGCTGAAAAGAGGTTTCGCCCGTCGGCATGCGGTTATCCGGGCGCGATAGCCAATGCGAAGGAGCGATCGCAATGCCGAATCCCTCTAGCTAGAAACGAGGCTGATCAGATCTTGTCTCACTGCTGCGCTTTCTGCGTCAGCGTGGCAGTTTTGGGATTGCTCCTGACGTGGCGTGAGGATTTAGCGTCGGGAGGGTGAGTGAATTTGAACCGTGCGGCTGGGGCGAGGAATTCTGGAAGGTCGGCGAGCTGGCCGGGTTAACCGGGCTGACGGTGCGTGCACTGCACCATTACGACCAGATCGGCCTGCTCGTCCCGTCGAGACGGTCGCTGGCCGGGCACCGAATATACGACGCCGCTGATGCGGCGCGGTTAT
>JAXHUG010000093.1:0-46618 GCA_034189785.1 Actinomycetota bacterium | reverse complement strand
TGTGCAACGGGGGGGTTACCCCCGGGTAACGTACGGGGGGGCGCCGCGCGACTGCGCGCGCCGCCCCTCATCCGAGTCTGGTGGAGACCGGTGTCAGCCGACGATGATGCCGCTGGCCGAACTCGTCGCCTTGGCGAACCGGTTCTGCACGTCCTCCCAGTTGACGACGTTCCAGAACGCCTTCACGTAGTCCGCCTTCACGTTCTTGTACTGCAGGTAGTAGGCGTGCTCCCACATGTCGACCTGCAGCAGCGGGATGATGCCCAGCGGCACGTTGGCCTGCTGGTCGAACAGCTGGAAGGTCAGCAGCCGCTGGCCCAGCGTGTCGTATCCGAGAACCGCCCACCCGGAGCCCTGCAGGCCGTTGGCGGCGGCGGTGAACTGCGCGCGGAAGTTGTCGAATGAGCCGAACGCGTCGTCGAGCGCGGCGGCCAGCTCACCGGTCGGCTTGTCGCCACCGTTGGGGGAGAGGTTCTTCCACCAGATCGTGTGGTTGACGTGTCCGCCCAGATGGAACGCGAGGTTCTTCTCGTTGAGGAAGATCGCGGAGTGGTCCCCGGACTCCCGCGCCTCGGCCAGCTTGGACAGCGCGTCGTTGGCGCCCTTCACATACGTCGCGTGGTGTTTGCTGTGGTGAAGCTCGTTGATCTGCCCCGAGATGTGCGGTTCGAGGGCGCCGTAATCGTAATCAAGATCGGGCAAGGTGTATTCAGCCACAAGGTTCCTTCCTCAGCAGTGATTGATGGAGCTCGACATCCTCGACATCGATGTCAACCTTTCTCCATAGCCGCGCGCACCGCAAGGATGCGCGTCCACCTACACCAATACCCGACGCCCCAATACCCGACGCCGCGACGTCAGAACAGAACGATCAGGGCGAGGATGCCGAGCAGGACGAGGGCGATGACGCCGGCGCGCAGACAGGCCATCAATTGGCTGCGGGTGTACACGCTGGCCGATGTGTGCCACTCCGAGGGCGGTACCGTCGAACCGCCGCCCATTGGATGAGACGCCATCAGCGGACCTTGACCTGCACGAGCAATATAAACCTCCAGTGAGATCAATCACACAAAAACGTGTGACGCCGATCATAACCGCTCGGCCACCGAGGAGGAAATCGGGTCGACGCCGACGGTGGCGGACGGCCGCCCTTCGACGTCAGGGCACCGGAACCGCCTGCTGGTGCCCGCCGCCAGAGGCCCGGGCCCGAGGCTCGTGATTAGCGCTGCTAAGCATTTCGCTCGGCAGTTTCGTTACCGTCGCGTGACCTTTGCGCTCTCCCGGTTCATCCACAATTTCAATGAGCAAGCGCATGGCTCGACGAGCGCTTATCCGATCGGATGCGGACAGCGCCTGTGGATGAACCTGTGGAAACTGTGGATAAATTCACAATTGCTGTCCGCAAGCGGTACGCCGCGTCGTGGACGGCGGCGTGATGCATGGGGCGCAGGGAACGCGTGGTCAGCGTCGCTAGGCTGTTCGGATGATCCAGGTGTGTTCCCGCTGCGCGACGCGGTGGAACGTGCGTGACCGCGAGCGGCAGGTGTGTCCCCGGTGCCAGGGCGCGTTGATGGCGCCGTCCGCTCCGGGTGCCGAGTGGAGCGCCCGCCAGGTCCGGCCCGGCGCCGCCGGCGCCCCGCCGCGTCTGCCCGCGGGCTACCGCTGGATCGCGGTGCGACCCGGTGCCCCGCCCCCGCCACGCGCGCGCCGCCGGCCGCTCGGCCCGACCCCGCGCTACCCGACGCCCCCGCGGTGGGGCCTCGTCGAGCACTTCGACACCGTCGACCCGTCCGCGGACGAGACCCGAACCGGCCCGTCGGCCTCGGCCGTGCGTATGACCCTGGTCATCACCATGGGGGTGCTCGGCGCCGCGGCCGCGGTGCACGCGCTGCGCTACCTGCTGCTGCTGATCAACCGCACCGTGCTGCTCAACCCGATCGTGGCCGGCGCCGCCACCTGGCTGGCCGTCGTGTTGAGCGTCGTGGCGGCGTTCCTGGTGGTCGGCAGCATCGTGCTGCTGACCAACTGGCTGATCGCGCGCCGCAGTGCGGCCTACGCCTACCGCGGGCAGTCCGATCCACGCGATGCGCTGCGACTGCGGCTGGGCTGCCTGGTGCCGTTCGTGAACCTGCTCTTCGCGCCGGTGTACGTCCTGGAACTGGCCGGGGCGGAGAGCCGGACGTCGACGCTGCGCAAGCCGATCATCGTGTGGTGGATCCTGTGGGTGCTCAGCACCGTTGTCTCGGTGTCCTCGATCGCCACCAGCTTCACCACCGACCCCCAGGGCATCGCCGACAACACCATGATCACGACGATCGCCTATCTGACGGCGTTGGCCACCCTGCTGGTCGTCTACCGGGTGGTGTCCGGATTCGAACAGGCCCCGGTGTCCCGACCGGTCCATCGGTGGGTGATGGTGCCCGACGACGCTGAGGACGCGCAGCACCCCGGGGCCCAATCGGCCCGTCCGGTTGAGTCGAACGGGCATAACCCGGCAGCATAGGGCTCATGAACCCGGATGACGTCGCGCTCGGCGGTCATCCGTTCGTCGTCGCGCACCGCGGGGCCTCGGCTGATCGACCCGAACACACGCTGGCGGCCTTCGAGCTGGCCCTCAAGGAGGGTGCCGACGGGGTCGAGTGCGATGTCAGGCTCACCCGCGATGGCCAGCTGGTGTGCGTGCACGACCGGCGCGTGGACCGCACCTCCTCCGGCACCGGCGTGGTCAGCGAGATGACGCTGGCGGAACTGCGCGAACTGGACTTCGGGTCGTGGCACGCCAGCTGGCGTCCCGACGCCGGCGACGATATGACGGATCTGCTGACTCTCGAGCGGTTGGTTGAGTTGGTCCTGGACTGGCACCGGCCGGTGAAGCTGTTCATCGAGACCAAACATCCGGTCCGCTACGGGGCGCTCGTGGAGAGCAAGGTGCTGGCGCTGCTGCACCGGTTCGGCATCGCGACACCGGCCTCGGCCGACCTCTCGCGCGCGGTCGTGATGTCGTTCTCGGCGGCCGCGGTGTGGCGGATCCGGCGCGCAGCCCCGATGCTCCCGACCGTGCTGCTCGGTGACACGTCGCGGTATCTCGGGGGCGGCGCCGCCACCACCGTGGGCGCGACCGCGGTGGGGCCGTCGATCATGACGCTGCGCGAACACCCCGAGCTCGTCGACCGGGCGGCCGCGCAAGGTAGGGCGATGTACTGCTGGACCGTCGACCACTACGAGGATGTGCGCTACTGCCGTGACCTCGGCGTGGCGTGGGTGGCGACGAACCACCCGCGCCGCACCAAGGACTGGCTGCAGAACGGGTTGACCGGCGCGCCCGGCACCGATCGTTAGAGAGCGCCGCCCGCCGCCGCGGTAGGCGGTCCTCAACCGCCCGGTGTGGTGTCGAGCACGTCGGCGGGGATTGGCGTGTCGGTTTCCAGCGCCTCGAAGAGGCGTCCGGCGGCGTCGCTGTCCCAGACCACGACGGCGCCGACGCCCCCGTTGGCGAATTCCCCGATGGGCACCGTCGTCGTCGTCAGGTCACCGCGCAACGCCCAGCCGAGCCGGGCGAGATCCCACACGTGCGCACCGGTGTCGACGGTCAGCGCGTGGCCGGCCGCGCGCGCCATCGGGTACCAGCGCAGCGGGTTGAGCAGGACCGCCGGGCCGGTCGCACGGTGCAGCAGCGCGGACATGAACTCCCGCTGGTGGGCCATCCGGTCCAAGTCGGCGCGCGGGGTGGCGCGGGTGCGCACGAAGCCGAGCGCATTGCGCCCGTCGAGTTCCTGACATCCGGCGGGCAGGTCGATGCCGGCCAGCGGATCGTCGATGGGCTCCGCCGGGCACATCGTCACGCCGCCGACGGCGTCGACGACCGAGGCGAACCCGTCGAATCCGACCTCGCCGTAGTGGTCGAGCCGCATCCCCGTGGCCTGCTCGACGGTCTTGGCGAGCAGCGGCGCGCCGCCCAGCGCGAAAGCGGCATTGACCTTGTCCTCGCCGTACCCGGGGATCGGCAGGTAAGAGTCGCGCGGGATGGACACCAGGGTCGCCGGGGCTCTCGAGGTCAGGCCCGGCAGGTGGACCAGCATGATCGTGTCGGTGCGACCGTTGCCGACGTCACCGCCGGTGGCCAGCCGAGCCTGCTGTTCGGCGTCGAGGCCGGCGCGACTGTCGGAGCCCACCAGCAGCCAGGTGGTGCCGCGACCGACGGCCGGCCGGTCGGGATAGGCGGCCAGGGCGGGGATGCGCTGCAGTGACGTGTCGACCCACACAGTCAGGCCGACCAGCGACACCACCATGACGAGCAGGACGGCCATGACGATTCGACCCCAGTGGCGTTTCCGGCGGGGCCGGACCGGCGCGCGGGCGGGCCGCCGTGGCGGTGGTGACGGTGACGGTAGCGCCGACGGCCGTGGCGGCGGTTGACGATGGGTTTGCGGCGGCCACGCCGGCGGCGGCCGGTGACCTGGATCGCGGCGGATCACCTGCGACGGCTCGCGCGGCGGGTTCGGCCTCCGCCCGCTGCCGGGCGGCTCGGGTCTGCCGCGCGGGGGCGGATTCGGGTTCACAGCGAGAATGTACGTGCCCACGGGGCCGATTCACTGCAGCCGGATCACCGCAGCCAGCCTAGGTGGCCGGCCAACAGCGCGTATCCGACGAACGCCACGGCGTCGATCAGGGCGTGCGCGACGATCAGCGGCCAGAGCCGTCCGGTGCGGTGCCAGTAGTAACCGAACACCAACCCCATGGCCGCGTTGCCGAGGCCGGCGCCGAAGCCCTGGTACAGGTGGTACGCCCCGCGTAGCAGGCTGGCCGCGACGATCGCGACGACCGGGTTGACCCGCAGCTGCCGCAGCCGGGTCAGAAGGAATCCGACGACGATGATCTCCTCGGCCCAGCCGTTGGCGAACGACATGGCCAGCAGCACCGGGATTCGCCACCAGGTGTCGTACAGTTCGGCGGGTTCGACCGAGGCGTTGATACCCAGGACCCGGGCGAGCTGGTAAAACGCGAGGCCGGGCAGTCCGATGAGCGCGGCCAGCCCGAGCCCGCCGAGCAGGTCGGGGCGCATCCGTGGGCGGGACAGGCCGATGTCGGCCAACCGGAACCCGCTGCGCCACAACAGGTACACACCGAGCGCGCCCCAGGCCAGGAGCTGGAAGACGCCGGCGAGGTTCAGTCCGAGGTCGAGCAGGTCGTAGGTGGACCGACGCGGATTGAGCGCCACCACCTGACCGGACAGCCCGAGCAGAACGGACTCGAGCAGGCGCAGCAGCGCGGTGTACGCGCTGAGGCCGAACGTGACGGCCAGCACGATGGCGATCTCGACGCGGATCGCACGGCGTTGTCCGTGGTCCAGCAGGTCGGGCAACTCGTCGGATCGCCGGATCACCGTCGATACGCTAGCCGCCCGGGCGTCGGGCCTGCAGGCGCACGTCGTGGTCGACGACGTCCTGGTGTGCCGACTCCATGTGCTGCAGCCAGCAGGACTCCAGGTAAGCCTTACGTAACTACCGAGGCCGCGAGGCGCGCAAGGCTTTGCCCCGGGGAATCCCGGGCAGCGGATAGTGTTGGGACGTGCCGCGCATCGCCTATCTCGGCCCCGAGGGGACGTTCACCGAGTCGGCGTTGTTGCAGATGATCTCCGGCGCGATGGTGCCCGGCGGCGATCCCGACGACGCCGCGGTGACCCCCGTGCCGACCGACAGCACACCCGCCGGACTCGAGGCCGTGCGTTCCGGCGCGGCCGACTATGCCTGCGTGCCCATCGAGAACTCCATCGAGGGCTCGGTGCTGCCCACGCTTGACAGCCTCACGGTGCGAGCGCCGCTGCAGATCTTTGCCGAACTGACCCTCGCCGTGTCGTTCAGCATCGTGGTGCGCCCCGATCACGACGGTGACGTCGCGACCGTCGCCGCGTTCCCGGTGGCCGCCGCGCAGGTGCGGCGCTGGCTGGCCGAGCATCTACCGGCCGCGCAACTCGTGCCGGCGCACTCCAACGCCGCCGCGGCGGCCGACGTGGCAGGTGGACGCGCCGACGCCGGGATCAGCACGGCACTGGCCGCCGAACGCCACGGGCTACGCAGTCTGGCCACGGGTGTCGTCGACGAACCGAACGCCCGCACCCGGTTCGTCCTCGTGGGGCGGCCCGCCCCGCCACCGGCCCGCACCGGCGCCGACCGCACCTCGGTCGCCCTGCGCCTGCCGAACACCCCCGGTGCGCTGGTGGCCGCGATGACCGAACTGTCGATCCGCGACATCGACCTCACCCGCATCGAGTCCCGGCCCACCCGCACCGGACTCGGCACCTACGTGTTCTTCCTCGACTGTGTCGGCCATCTCGAAGACGACGCCGTCGCCGAGGCACTCAAAGCCCTCCACCGCCGTTGTGAAGATGTGCGATATCTGGGTTCCTGGCCGACCGGGACGGCGGCCGGCGCGCCGCCGCCGAGCAGTGACGAGGCGACTCGCTGGCTGACACGACTCCGCGAAGGACTGGCGACACCACCGGAGGGCGGCAGGTGAGCGGCAGGCTGGTACTCGTGCGGCACGGGCAGTCGCACGCCAACATCGAACGGCGGCTCGACACCCGCCCGCCCGGCGAGGCGCTGACGGACCTCGGTCGTGAACAGGCCCGCACGTTCGCGCGCGGGCTGGTGCGGGCGCCGGGGCTGCTCGCGCACTCGCTGGCGCGCCGCGCGGCGCAGACCGCCGCCGAGATCGCCGCGGCCGCGACGCTGGACCCGCTCGAATTCGACGGTCTGCACGAGGTGCAGGTCGGCGAGCTCGAGAACCGGTCCGACGACGAGGCGATCACCGAGTTCGAGTCGATCTACGAACGTTGGCAGCGCGGCGACCGCCGCGTGCCGATGCCCGGCGGGGAGACCGGTGACGAGGTGCTCGACCGCTACGTGCCGGTCCTGACGCAGCTGCGCATGCGTTACCTCGACGTCGACACGTGGCACGACGACATCGTGGTGGTCAGCCACGGCGCCGCGATCCGGCTGGTGTCGGCCGTCCTGGCCGGCGTCGACGGCAGTTTCGCCCTCGACAACCATCTCGCCAATACCGAGTCGGTGGTGCTCAGGCCCGTCACCGACGGGCGCTGGAGCTGCGTGCAGTGGGGCATCCGGACGCCGCCGTTCTACCCCGAACCCGATGCCGATCCGGTGCGCGATGCGCTGGAGTCGGTGGATCCGATGGGCTGACGTCGGACTCGGTCAGATCACGGCCTTCGCGGCCGGCTGGCCGCACAGGCAGTCCACCGCCTCACAGTCGATAGTGAACGTGTGCACCACCTCGGGGGCGGTGCAGTCGTCCTCGGTGCATTCGGTCCGGCAGCGGACGTGGCGGATGACGGTGCCGTGGCAGTGTTCCAGCCCGGCCCGACACTCCCGACACTCCCGGCACTGGATGCTCATGACCTCGTTCATAGCACTGCCCGCCGACAGATGGTGAGTGCCGCGCTCACGCCCAGCCGAGTTCGTGCAACCGGTCGTCGTCGATACCGAAATGGTGCGCGATCTCGTGGATCACGGTGATCGCCACCTGCTCGACCACGTCCTCGTCGCTGTCGCAGATGTGGAGCAGCGCGTCACGGTAGATCGTGACCGTGTCGGGCAGCGCGCCGGCGTAGGTGGTGTCGCGTTCGGTCAGTGCGATGCCCTCGTACAGCCCGAGAAGTTCGGGCTCCACGGGATGGCGGTTCTCGACGAGCACCACGACGTTGTCGATTGCGGCGGCCAACTTGGGCGGGATGAGGTCGAGCGCATCGGAGACCAGTTCGTCGAACCGTTGCGCGCTCATCCGTACGGCCACGCGGTTACGGCCCCGGCGGAGGAGGCGGGGGGACCGGTTCGACCGGCAGGGCCGGGACCGGCACGGGGGGCGCCGGCGCGGGGGCCGGCGGTGGTGGCACGGGGGCGCCCGGCGGTGGTGGCACGGGGGCGCCCGGCGGTGGTGGCACGGGGGCGCCCGGCGGCGGTGGCACGGGGGCGCCCGGCGGCGGTGGCACGGGGGCGCCCGGCGGCGGTGGCGGGCCGTTGAGGAAGGTGTTGCCGTCGCCGCGCGGCGGGGCCGGGGCCTCGCTGGGGGACGTCACCGTCGGCTGCGGACCGTGCTGGGTCTGCTGGGTCTGCTCGGTTTGGCTGTAGTCCGGTTCGCTCTGCTGTGACGACGCGCCGACATCGTCGGGTATCGGGATCGGCGGCAGGTTCAGCCGTTCCTC
This sequence comes from Actinomycetota bacterium, assembly GCA_034189785.1. Lineage (GTDB taxonomy): Bacteria > Actinomycetota > Actinomycetes > Mycobacteriales > Mycobacteriaceae > Mycobacterium. The sequence continues at coordinate 38,400 of JAXHUG010000093.1, read as the reverse complement.
GGGGATGTCCGGCGGAGGCACCGGCGGCTGCCCGTTAATCTGCAGCGGACCCTTCGCGCTGTTGAGCAGCGTCGACCAGCCGCCGTTGCCGAGTGTCGCGCCGATGCTGCACGACACCTGGTGGCTGCCCGCGGCCCAACTCGGCAGCGAGATCGTGCTGTAGATCAGGGTCAGGGTCGTGTTGCGGAGCTTGATCGGCGCCAGGTAGGCATCGGTCAGCCGAGTGCACGCTTCCTTGATGAACGTGTCCTGCTCGGGTTCCGGCGGTAATGCGCCCGGGAACTTCTCCTTGAGGTTGACCGCGCCGGTGACCTCCATGGCGTGCGGGGCGGCGCAGTCGACCGGGATGTCGGTGGGCTGGTTGGTGGCCGGGTCAATTCCGAGGCAGGTGCCCGCGGACCACATCTTAGACTGGTCGATCTCGGCGACCGTGCCCGTAAACGCCAGCTGCTGGTTGTTCGGACCCGGCAACTGCAGGCCGCACAGCATCCGGCGCTCGCCGGCCTGGCGCCACGCCTTGTCCCCAGACCACATCATGCTGATGGTGAAGCGGCTGTTCGGGTCAAAGCGCGGGCCCAGATACCGGCGCACCGCGGCCTGGCACTGCTCCTGGCTGATCTGCTGGATACGCGCCGGGGACGGGGGTTCGGCGTCGGGGCCGTACTCGGTTCCGGGGAAGGTGCGCATGTCGACCGATTCGGCGACCTCGAAGCGGTGCTCGTCGGAGCAGTCGACGATCTGCGCCCCGTCGGGGTTGCGTTCGGGCCAGTTCAGGCAGTCCCCGGCCTTGGCGTGGTTGAACGTGTCATTGCCGCGGGGGCCGAGCGTGATCGTGCTCGCGCTCAGACCGGGGCCGTTGGCCCCTTCGCTGCCCGGTAGGGCGGTGACGAACCCGGCGATGAGCAGCCCGCCGAGCGCGGTCAACAGCAACGCGCGCCGGGTCGGCGTGGCCTGCAGGCTGTGCCACCACGGCGCCTTGTCGCGTGCGTCGCCCGCGGGGCGGTCGCGTTCTGGTGCCTCCAACATCCGCTCCATTGTGACAGGCGTGTCAGGTGCTGTGACAGTGATGCAGTTGTAAAGTTGCGCGGTCGTGCCGTCCCCGACCCCGCCGCGCATAGCGTGAACTCGCCGGCCGGCTGTTCGGCATGGCCCGCACCGCGACGCCCGCACCTGGCCGCCCCGGCGTTCCCGTCGAGCTGACCAACGCCCTGGCGCCACGCTGGTGATGCTCGCCGGCGCGGTGTTCACGGGCGAGGACGACGTGGTGCGCGCCCTGCTCGACGCCAGAGCCGATCCGGCTGCGGGTACACCGAACGCCGTCGAGGCCGCCCGGGTCTTCGGCCGGACCGGATACCTCGAGATGTTCGGAGCGGCCGGGAAAAAGTAGGGTTGCGGCCGTGATCGACCTCAAATTCCTGCGCGAGAACCCCGACGCCGTGCGCGCCTCACAACGGGCGCGCGGGGAGGATCCCGCACTCGTCGACGCCCTGCTCGACGCGGACGCGGCCCGGCGTGCCGCGGTGTCGGCCGCCGACAACCTGCGCGCCGAACAGAAGGCGGCCAGCAAGAAAGTCGGCAAGGCCTCGCCGGAGGAGCGGCCCGCGCTGCTCACCCAGGCCAAAGAGCTCGCCGAACAGGTCAAGGCCGCCGAGGCCGCGCAGGCCGACGCCGACCGCACGTTCACCGTCGCGCACATGGCGATCTCGAACGTGGTCATCGAGGGTGTGCCGGCGGGCGGGGAGGACTGCTTCGCGGTGCTCGACGTCGTCGGCGAGCCGCGGGCCATCGACGACCCGAAGGACCACCTCGAACTCGGCGAAGTGCTCGGGCTGATCGACATGGAGCGTGGTGCCAAGGTGGCCGGGTCGCGCTTCTACTTCCTCACCGGACGCGGTGCCCTGCTGCAACTGGGCCTGCTGCAGCTGGCGGTGGGCTTGGCCACCGACAACGGGTTCACCCTGGTGATCCCGCCGGTGCTGGTGCGGCCCGAGGTGATGGCGGGCACCGGGTTCCTCGGCGCGCACGCCGACGAGGTGTACCGGCTGGAATCCGACGACATGTATCTCGTCGGCACCTCGGAGGTCCCGCTGGCCGGCTACCACGCCGATGAGATCATCGACCTGTCCGCGGGCCCGCGCCGCTACGCCGGCTGGTCGTCGTGCTTCCGCCGGGAGGCCGGCAGTTACGGCAAGGACACCCGCGGCATCATCCGCGTGCACCAGTTCGACAAGGTCGAGGGCTTCATCTACTGCAAACCCGACGATGCTGTCGCCGAGCATGATCGTCTGCTCGGCTGGCAGCGCGAGATGCTCGCCCACATCGAGGTGCCGTACCGCGTGATCGACGTGGCTGCAGGGGACCTCGGATCCTCTGCGGCCCGCAAGTACGACTGTGAGGCATGGGTGCCGACGCAGCAGACCTACCGCGAGCTGACCTCCACATCGAACTGCACGACGTTCCAGGCCAGGCGGCTGTCGACGCGCTACCGCGACGAGAACGGCAAACCGCAGATCGCCGCCACCCTGAACGGGACGCTGGCCACCACCCGCTGGCTCGTCGCGATCCTGGAGAACCACCAGCAGCCCGACGGCAGCGTGCGGGTACCCGCTGCCCTGGTGCCGTTCGTCGGGACGGAGGTGCTCGAACCGTGATGGGCTGAGCGCAACGGTGTTGCGCGGGTGTCGTCAGCGGACCAGAAGGCTGAGCTGGATCGGCAGGCGGCGCGGGTTTACGACACCGAATCCGCCGAAGGCCATCGAGCATTAGCGGTCGAGCAGCTCGTCGAGCATCGCGGTGAACCGTTCGGGGTCGGCCGGGGTGAACGCCGGACGCCACCGGTTACCCGGCACGTCGAGCGTGACCAGCGTCGACTTGAACGGCCGGCGCATGTCCAGCGGCAACCACCGCCGCAGATCCGAACTGCCCCACATGCGGAAGCGATGCACGAACGACCCCAACGGCTCGGCGGTGTAACCGCGGACCTGCTTCAGCGGGATCACTTTCGAGGTGCCCGACGGAAAGTGGTAGCGCCGCAACGTGATCGCCTGCTCGTCGAGCTGGATCCGGCCGTCGTCGTAGTACTGCCGCGGCGCGCTCACAACGGTCCGGTCCGAAGTTCGTGACCTTTGGTCGTCAGGCATCGGCCGTTCTCCAGATTCCATTGCCAGCCGTGCAGGTTGCAGGTCAGGGTGTTGCCCTCGACCACGCCGAACTTCGACAGATCGGCCTTGAGGTGCGGGCAGCGTCGCTGGAGCTCGTACCCGCCGATCGTGATCGACGCCGAATCGTCGTGCGCCTCGGCGAACCACCCGTCGGCGTACGCCACGCGTTCGTCGGTGAGGCATTTGAAGAACGTGTACAGGTACTCGTTGTAACCGCCGACCCGCCAGGCGCGGAAACGGGTGGACAGGAAGATGGTGTTCACCCAGTCCGGTTCCTCGTCACGGAGCACGGTGCGCACCAACTCCGGGGCGATCTCGAATCCGTAGCGGAACTTCTCGTCCGGAATAGGTTCGCGCACAACACGTTTCGGGAAGTCCAGTACCACCGTCTCGGCACCCAGGCGCAACTCGACGGGGTAGCCGATACCGTCGCAGATCTGGTCGCTCTGCACCATGATCGGCTCGAACTTCGCCCGCAGGGGTTCGAGCAACGGGTCGCCGTGGGCCGGCGTCCACGTCGCCTTCTCGGCCGCCAGGACCGGCGCCATCCGCTGGGCGAAGGCCTCGAGGTAGTCCGCCTTGCCGGTGGTGAAGATCGCCTCCACCTCGTCGTCCGGCAGCGGGTGGGTCAGCGAATGCAGTTCGGGGCCGATGAACTCCGCGGTGGACCCCGGGATCATCAGCAGGCCGCCGTCGTGGCCGTGCCTGCGCATCTGGTCGAGGAACACCATCTGGTCGGGGAAGATGTTCGACGGATCGCCGTGGTCGTCGTTGAGGTGGCGCAGTTCGGGGTCCAGGAAGCACGGCGGGCCTGCCGATGGGATCACCCAGGTGGCCCCGACCTGCGCGATGTACTGGCGGCACCGGTCCATCTGGCGCTGCCGCTTCTGGGTGCCGAACGCCTCCTTCGCGCGGGCGGGCATGTCGTAGACCATCGGATACCAGATCGCGCCCGAGAACTGCAGTGCGTGGACATCGACGTGACCGAAGTCGGCGGCCAGCACGTCAAGATCCACGGGCCGCGCATCGTTCATGTTGAACGCGACGGTGTCACCGTCGTCGACCACCAGACCGGAGTCCCCGATCGGCCCATCGGCCGGCGCCCGCAACGCGATGATCATCACGTCGAGGTCGCCCTTGGGGCCGCTGATGCGGTGCTTGACCGAATTGGTCGTCTCGAAGAACCGGTGGAAACCCAGTTTCTCGAGTTCGCGGCGCAGGTCCGGCACCGGATAGTCGGGCAGCAGCACGATGGCGTCCTTGTTGACGTGTTCGCGCAGGTTCTTCGGGTCGAAGTGGTCCTTGTGCAGATGGGAGACGTAGAGGTAGTCGACGTCGCCGAGCGCGTCCCAGTCGAGTCCGGTGTTGTCGGGGAAGGGGACCCACGCGGCGAAGTAGGCCGGGTTGACCCACGGGTCGCACAGGATGCTGCCCGCCTTGGTGTCGATCCGGAAGCCGGCATGTCCGACGCTGGTGACCTGCACATTTTCCTCCCTGCGCGCGGTTTCGCGCGCATGACGTCGTCGCCTCAGTCTAAGGGGGCTGACCACACCGCGGTGGTGTGGCGCACTACGCTGACCGTGTGGAACCGGTATATGGAACAGTCATCCAGCTCGCGCGGCTGACGTGGCGCATGCAGGGGCTGAAGTTCACCGTCACCGGCGTCGAGAACCTGCCGAAGACCGGCGGAGCGGTGATCGCGATCAACCACACCAGCTATTTCGACTTCACCTTCGCCGGTTTGCCGGCCTACCGGCAGGGCCTGGGCCGCAAGGTCCGCTTCATGGCGAAGAAGGAAGTGTTCGACCACAAGATCACCGGACCGATCATGCGCAGCCTTCACCATATCGAGGTCGACCGCGAGAGCGGCGCCGCCTCGTTCGAGCATGCGGTCCAGGCGCTGCGCGCCGGTGAGCTGGTCGGCGTGTATCCCGAGGCGACGATCAGCCGCAGCTTCGAGATCAAGGAGTTCAAGTCGGGCGCGGCGCGAATGGCGATCGCCGCCCAGGTGCCGATCATTCCGCACATCGTGTGGGGTGCGCAGCGGATCTGGACCAAGGGACACCCCAAGAAGCTGGCCCGCCCGAAGGTGCCGATCGCAATCGCCGTCGGCGAACCGATCGAGCCCACGCTGCCCGCACCGGAGTTGTCGGCGCTGCTGCACCATCGGATGCAGCATCTGCTCGAACGTGTGCAGGACGAGTACGGCCCGCACCCGCAGGGCGAGTTCTGGGTGCCGCACCGATTGGGTGGCGGCGCCCCGACGCTGGCCGAAGCCAACCGGATGGACATGGAGGAAGCGGCAGCGAAGGCGGCCCGCCGCGCCGAACGGTCCGGGCCCGGCGGGGCGCCGGAGTAGCGCCTATGGAGCCCGTTTTTCGCACGCTGGAGATCGCCGCGGAGGCGGCGGCCAGGGTCACCGGGACACGGATCACCTATCACGGACTCGACAACATCCCCGCTCGCGGCGGGGCCGTCGTGGCCATCAACCACACCGGCTACCTCGACTTCCTGCCTGCGGCGCTCGCGGCCAAACACCGCAGGCGGCGCATGCGGTTCATGATCAAAGCCGAGATGGAGCAGGTCAAGATCGTGGGCTACCTGATCAGACACGCGGGCACCATCCCCGTCGACCGGCGGGCGGGTGCGGGTGCCTACGCCGTCGCGGTCCAGGCGCTGCGCGCCGGAGAACTGGTCGGCGTGTATCCCGAGGCGACGATCAGCCGCAACTTCGAACTCAAGGAGTTCAAGACGGGTGCGGTGCGCATGGCGATCGAGGCCGACGTGCCGATCCTGCCGCTGATCGTCTGGGGTGCGCACCGCCTGTGGACCAAGGACCACCCCCGCGCGCTGGGCCGCAACCGGATCCCGGTCACGGTCGTGGTGGGGGAGCCGATTCCCCCGGACGGGCCGGTGTCCGAACTGAGCAGCACGCTGCGCGCATCGATGAACGCGCTCCTGGAGCGGGCGCAGGCGGACTATCCCGCGCCGGCCGGCCATTATTGGGTGCCGCGCAGGCTGGGAGGCGGCGCGCCGACCCTCGGGGAATCCAGACGTCTCGAAGATGCGGAGTTGGCGGAACGCGCCCGGAGGCGGGCAGAAGGCAGGTCTGAGAGATGACAGCCCAAACATGACACTGCCCGCGATGATCGCCACCGATGTGGACGGCACGCTGCTCGACGACGACGAGAAGGTCTCGCCGCGCACCCGTGCGGCCGTGCACGCCGCGGTCGATGCCGGCGCGCATTTCGTGCTCGCGACCGGACGCCCACCCCGCTGGGTGTCGCCGGTGGTCGACGGGCTCGGCCTGGCGCCGATGGCGGTGTGCGCCAACGGCGCGGTGATCTACGACCCTGCCACCGATCGGATCGTGTCGGCGTGCACTCTGTCCACCGATGCGCTGGGCGAACTGGCCGACATCGCCGCCCGGGTCCTACCCGGTTGCGGTCTGGCCGTCGAGCGGGTCGGCCGCTCTGCCCACGACGCGGCAACCCCGCAGTTCGTCAGCTCACCCGGCTACGAGCACGCCTGGCTGAATCCGGACAACACCGAGGTGTCGCTCGACGATCTGCTCAGCGCCCCCGCGGTGAAACTGCTGATCCGCAAGTCGGGGGCCAGCAGTGCCGAGATGGCCGCCGAACTCGCCAAGCACATCACTGTCGAGGGGGACATCACCTATTCGACGAACAACGGGCTGATCGAGGTGATGCCCTCGGGCGTCAGCAAGGCCAGCGGTATCCAGGAACTCGCGGGTCCGCTCGGGTTGGTCGCCGGCGACGTGATGGCGTTCGGCGACATGCCCAACGACGTGCCGATGCTGCGCTGGGCCGGTCACGGTGTGGCGATGGGCAACGCCCACCCGGATGCGGTGTCGGCCGCCGACGAGGTGACCTCCCGCAACACCGACGACGGTGTCGCCCGTGTCCTCGAACGCTGGTGGATGTAGCGACCGTCAGGGGTTGACCGGGGCGGTGAAGCGCTCCAGCTGGACCGGCGGGGTGTGCGACGATGCGGGCGGCAGTTCGATCGGCACACCGTCGATCACGCGGGTGACGGTGGCCTTCTCCCGGTCGAAGTTCAGCGTGCCGTGCTGGAAGTTCTGTGTGATCCACAGCGGTTCGTGGATCTCACCGCTGGTGGGCAGTCCGAGGGCGCCGCGTTCGAAGCCGAGGGACCCCCACGCCTCGTAGATCGCGCCCATCACCGGTGCCGCGCCGCTTTCCGGCGACCAGTACATCGCGCCGCGTTGGAACCGCACGTACCGGGCCGTTCCCTCGCCGGCGGCCTCTGGGGAGGTGGGGGCGCCGAGCGCGCTGGCCGTCCCGCCCATCTTGGCCCAGCGGTCGAAAATCGCTCCGCCACGCAGGGTTTCGGCGAGGTCTTCCGGACCGGGCGGTGAATTGAACCGGGCGGCGATGGCCCGCAGTTCACCCATCGCGGCGTACGCGGCATTGCCTGGGCATTCGGTGTTGCCGACGTCGCGGTGGGTGAAGATGCTCGGCAGCGTCGGCGTCGCGCCGGCCGGGAAGTGGGTGAAGGACCCGCCCGCGCTGGTCAGCACAGCGGTGCCCATCGGGTCGACGCGGTCGAGGCTCAGCCGCCAACCCAGCAGGCGGCCGGTGGTGCGCAGCTGGATGGGGGTCGGCGGGACCGCCTCGAAGTTGCCCATCATCGCGACACCCCAGGTGTCGGTGTTGAACCCGCCGGTGTGGGAGGCCTCGACCGGGCGGTCCATCCCGCCGGCCCGTCCTTCGAAGACCCGGCCGAACCTGTCGACCAGGGCGTTGTAGCCGAGATCGCACCAGCCCAGCGTGCGGGTGTGGTACTCGTAGATCGAGCGGACCATTCCGGCCGAATCCTCGGGCGCGTAGTCGTTGCTGCCCGCGGTGTGGTGCACGACTCCCGCGCGGACGGCGGCGTCGTAGCGCGGGCCCCCGCACCGCATCGATTCGTCGGCGCCCCACTGCGCGCGGGTGATGATGCGCGGCGGCACGCCGGGGGCCATCACGGCGTTGGGCAGCGGCAGCGTGTCGCCCGGTGCCTGCGGAGGAGTGATCAGCACAGCGTTGATGTTCTGGGCGAACGGCTGTTCGACGGTGGCGGGCACGTATCCGAGGTCAGGCCTCCGGTGTTCGGCGGGGGAGGGGGCGCTCGGGGGTGCGTCGGCCGGTCTGGTCACGGCGATCTGGACGGTGGTGGTGCGCCCGATGAACACCGGGTCGGTGCCGCGCCGTGCGGCGGTCTCCTCGCCGACGCCCTCGAGCGGTTCTGCCTCGTACCACGGCCCCCATGAGCCGTCGTCCTTCTTGGCGCGCACCCGCGCCGAGGTCCCGGTCAGGTCCTCGGCGGTCAGCGCGACCATGGAGAACGGCGTGTCCTGGTGGATCTCACGGATGGTCTCCCCGCCGCCGAGCCCCGCAAGGGGCTGTTCGGTCACGGTCGGAGCGCCGGCCGCCGCGGATCTGTCGTCGCCACCGGGCCGCCCGGTGGCCGCCCACGGGAGAAGCACGAGCGTCGCCGCGATCGCGGTGAAGAAGAGCGACGGCGCAGGTCGGCGGGACAGCACGGACTGATGTTAATTATGTGTCAGTTGTTAATCATGTTTCGACACGGCCGGAAACGGCAACCAATCCAAATCGCAACGGCACCGCAGAGCCGTCCTGGTTTCTGCGGTGCCGTTTCGATGCAGGACTTCTACATACCCGGGGCGGCGGGCGGCGGCGGAAGCGGCGCACCGGCCGGCGGGACGGCCGACTTGATCGCCCCGGTGATCGCGGGCATCACGACCCCTTTGAGCAGGTCGATGGCCTGGCCGGCGCCGAGCTGGTTGGCCGCGCTGGACAGATCGCCGAGCAGCCCGGTGCTGGCCGGAGCCGTCGGCACGGTCGCCATCAGCGGATCGCCGAGGATCGGGTAGGTGGCCAGTGACGGATCCGTGGCCAGCGGCGCCGAGATCGGCACCTCACCCGGCACCGGCAGCGCGCCGGTGGAGACCGGGGCGAGCGCCGGGTCCACACCGACCGTCGGTGTGGTGAGGCCCGGTGTGTTCAGTCCGGTGGCGGTGAGCCCCGGGAGTTCGTCCGCGGGGCTCGTCAGGCCCGTATTTGTCAGCGCCGGGTTGGTGAGGCCGGCGTCGGCACCCGGCGTCGGAACCGGGCTGGTCGGCAGGCCGGGGCTTGTCAGGGGGCTCGTCAGCCCCGGCGAGGTCAGCCCCGTGGCGCCCAGACCCGGTGTGGTCAGCCCGGTGGTGCCCAGACCCGGTGTGGTCAGCGTCGTCGGTGCGGGCGGCGTACCGGTGAGCATGCCGGTCGGCATCGGCGGCAGGTTGATACCGAACGACGACAGCCCCTGGGACAGCGCGGACATCAACTCGCTGGGCAGGTCGGTGACCATGGCGGCCTGGACGAATTCACGGTGCTGAGGCGCATCGGAGGACCCCGGGAGCTGGGTCACGGCAACGGCTGCGACTGGACTTGCGACGGCCAGGGCGGCGAACGCGCTCATGGCTGTCGAGGCCTTGCTGCGACGTCGGTTCGGCACGGAAGTCTCCTCAATACATGGAACTGCATGTGGCTATTGCTCGTAGGGTCAAATCGGTGTCGACGGCGCCGAACTCCCTCTCTCGAGCCGACGCTCCGACGAGACCGATGCTACTTGCGTGACTGGCGTGACTAGAGAGGCGATGCTGAATCGTGAGCTAATTGCGACCTGGACTCGCAGGCCCGTTACGGCGCCCGGCGAGGCAGCATGTCGGGAAGAGTGGCCGCGGTCGGATACCCTGGCTGCCGATGCGCTCCCAGTACGATCTTTTCGTCGTCGGTTCCGGCTTCTTCGGTCTGACGATCGCCGAGCGTGTGGCGACCCAGTTGGACAAACGGGTCCTCGTCCTCGAGCGACGGCCGCACCTCGGGGGTAACGCCTACTCCGAACCGGAACCGCAGACCGGAATCGAGGTGCACCGCTACGGTGCGCACCTGTTCCACACCTCCAACCAGCGGGTGTGGGACTACGTGCGCCAGTTCACCGAGTTCACCGCCTACCAGCACCGGGTGTTCGCCCTGCACAACGGGCAGGCCTACCAGTTCCCGATGGGGCTGGGCCTGGTCAGCCAGTTCTTCGGGCGCTACTTCACCCCCGACGAGGCGCGCGCCCTGATCGCCGAACAGGCCGCCGCGATCGACACCGGGAACGCCCAGAACCTCGAGGAGAAGGCGATCTCGCTGATCGGCCGCCCGCTCTACGAGGCATTCGTCAAGCACTACACCGCCAAGCAGTGGCAGACCGACCCCAAGGAACTGCCGGCCTCGACCATCAACCGCCTGCCGGTCCGCTACACCTTCGACAACCGCTACTTCAACGACACCTACGAGGGTCTACCCGTCGAGGGCTACTCGAAGTGGCTGGAGAACATGGCCGCCGACGACCGTATCGAGGTCCGGCTGGACACCGACTGGTTCGACGTCCGCGGCGAACTCCGGGCCGCCAACCCCGACGCTCCGGTGGTCTACACCGGCCCGGTGGACCGCTACTTCGACTATGACGAGGGCCGGCTGGGCTGGCGCACCCTGGACTTCGAACTCGAGGTGCTCGAGACCGGGGATTTCCAAGGCACCCCCGTCATGAACTACAACGACGCTGACGTGCCCTACACGCGTATCCACGAGTTCCGGCATTTCCACCCGGAGCGGGCCTACCCCACGGACAAGACCGTGATCATGCGCGAGTTCTCCCGATTCGCCGACGAGGACGACGAGCCTTATTACCCGATCAACACCGAGTCCGACCGCGCGCTGCTGGCCGCCTACCGGACCAAGGCCAAGGCCGAGACGGCGTCGGCCAAGGTCCTGTTCGGCGGGCGACTGGGCACCTACCAGTACCTCGACATGCACATGGCCATCGCCAGCGCGCTCACCATGTACGACAACACCCTGGCGCCGCACCTGCGCGACGGCGCCGCCCTGACCCCAAGCGAGAGCACCGACCCATGAGTGAGATCCTGACCCGTGCGCCGGCCGCCGGTGATTCGCGCGCAGTGAGCCCGCTCGCGCGTGTGATCCTGCCGCGGCCCGGCGAACCCCTCGACGTCCGCAAGCTCTATGTAGAGGAATCCGACACCAACGCCCGGCGCGCCCACGCCCGCACCCGCACCACCCTCGAGGTCGGCGCCGAGTCCGAGGTGTCCTTCGCCACGTACTTCAACGCGTTCCCGGCGAGCTACTGGCGGCGTTGGTCGACGCTGACGTCGGTGGTCCTGCGGGCGGAGTTGACCGGCAGCGGCCGGGTGGATCTCTACCGCACCAAGGCCACCGGTGCCAGGATCTTTGTAGAGGGGAAGGCGTTCGCGAGCGAGGGCGACCGGCCCACCGTCGTCGAGGTGGAGATCGGCCTGCAGCCGTTCGAGGACGGCGGCTGGATCTGGTTCGACATCACCACCGACAGTGCCGTCACCCTGCACGGCGCCGGCTGGTACGCATCCGTGCCCGCGCCCGGCGTGGCCAACATCGCAGTCGGTATCCCGACCTTCAACCGTCCCGACGACTGCGTGAACTCGCTGCGGGCGCTCACCTCGGACCCGTTGGTCGACGAGGTGATCAGCGCGGTGATCGTGCCGGACCAGGGGAACCGCAAGGTGCGCGACCATCCCGAGTTCGCCGAGGCCACCGCGCCGCTGGGCAACCGGCTGTCCATACACGACCAGCCCAACCTCGGCGGGTCCGGCGGTTACAGCCGGGTGATGTACGAGGCGCTGAAGAACACCGACTGCGAACAGATCCTGTTCATGGACGACGACATCCGTGTCGAACCGGATTCGGTCCTGCGCGCGCTCGCGTTGAACCGCTTCGCCAAGTCGCCGATGCTGGTCGGCGGGCAGATGCTCAACCTGCAGGAGCCGTCACACCTGCACATCATGGGTGAGGTCGTCGACCGGGCCAACTTCATGTGGACCTCGGCGCCCTACACCGAATACGACCACGACTTCGCGAAGTGTCCGCTGCACGCCGACAACGAACGCAGCCGGCTGCTGCACCGGCGCATCGACGTCGACTACAACGGCTGGTGGATGTGCATGATCCCGCGCCAGGTCGCCGAGGACCTGGGCCAACCGCTGCCGCTGTTCATCAAGTGGGACGACGCCGAATACGGGCTGCGCGCCGCCGAACGCGGATACCCGACCGCGACCATGCCCGGCACCGCGATCTGGCACATGGCGTGGAGCGACAAGGACGACGCGATCGACTGGCAGGCCTACTTCCACCTCCGCAACCGGTTGGTGGTGGCGGCGCTGCACTGGGACGGCGCCATCCGCGGGCTGATCCGCAGCCACTTCAAGGCGACGCTGAAACACCTTGCCTGCCTTGAGTACTCGACCGTCGAGATCCAGAACAAGGCGATGGACGACTTCCTCGCCGGTCCCGAGCACATCTTCTCGATCCTCGAGAGCGCGCTGCCCGAGGTGCACCGCATCCGCAAGCAGTATTCGGATGCCGTGGTGATGCCCGCGGCGAGTGAGCTGCCGCCGCCCTCGGACAAGCTGCAGAAGATCGACCCGCCGGTGGCCAATCCGGTGATCGCCTATCACCTGTTGCGCGGCATCGTGCACAACATCAAGAAGGCCGACCCGCAGCACCACGAACGCCCACAGCTCAACGTGCCGACGCAGAACGCGCGATGGTTCCTCCTGTCCAAGTACGACGGTGTCACGGTGACCACCGCCGACGGCCGCGGCGTGGTCTACCGCAAGCGCGACCGCGCCACGATGATCGCCCTGCTCGGTCGGTCACTGCGCAGGCAGCGGCGGCTGGTTCGGCGGTTCGACCACATGCGACGCGTCTACCGCGAAGCGCTGCCGGTGCTGGCCAGCAAGCAGAAGTGGGAGACGGTGCTGCTCTCCCCGCAAGAAGTGCTGTCCTCCCAAGAAAAGCGATGAGCGATGGCTGACGAACCGCGCGGCGAGGACGCTGCGTTGGTGGCGGTGCAGGCGGCCCTTGCCGGCCGCCCCGGGGTGCTCTCCGGGGCCAGGGCGCTGTCCCACTTCGGTGAGCACAGCGCCGGCTGGCTGGCCGTGGCCGGGTTGGGCGCGGTGCTGCAGCCCGAACGCCGTCGCGACTGGCTCGTCGCCGGTGCGGGCGCGTTCGCCGCACACGCGGCCGCGGTGCTGATCAAACGCGTGGTGCGCCGGGAACGGCCGCATCACCCGGCGATCGCGGTCAACGTCGGCACGCCCAGCCGGTTGAGTTTCCCGTCCGCGCACGCCACCTCGACCACCGCGGCGGCGGTGCTGCTCGGCCGGGTGACCGGGTTGCCGCTACCCGCCGTGCTGGTGCCGCCGATGGCGTTGTCGCGACTGGTGCTCGGCGTGCACTATCCCAGTGACGTGATGACCGGTGTCGCGGTGGGCGCGGTGGTCGCAGAGGTCAGCGCGCGGATGGCCGAGCGGACCGGCGCTTGGGGATGACACTGATGGCCGGCAGAGGTGAGCGCAGCACAATGGAAGCGGATCGAGATGGGTTCTGGGCGTCATGGGTGTCGGGATGAGTGAGGAAGCGGCGCCGGTCACCGGTCCCCCGCGCAGTCTGCCCGCGGGGATCATAAAGGCGATCCGGCCGCGGCAGTGGGTGAAGAACCTCCTGGTACTCGCCGCCCCGCTCGTGGCGCTCGGCGACGACCGGTTCACCTACGACTACCGCACCGTGCTGATCAAGGTGTCGGTGGCGTTCGTCGCGTTCTGTCTGGCCGCCTCGGCGGTCTACCTGGTCAACGACGCCCGTGACGTCGAGGCCGACCGTGCCCACCCCACCAAACGGTTCCGGCCCATCGCGGCCGGTGTGGTGTCCGAGCGGCTGGCGTACGGCCTCGCGATCGTGCTGGGCGCGGCATCGTTGATCATCTCGTGGTTGCTCACCCCGAACCTCGCGCTGGTGATGGCGATCTACATCGCGATCCAGCTGGCCTACTGCTTCGGCCTGAAACACCAAGCGGTGCTTGACATCTGCATCGTCTCGTCAGGGTTCCTGATCCGTGCCATCGCCGGCGGCGTGGCCGCCGGCGTCCCGCTGTCGCAGTGGTTCCTACTCGTCATGGCGTTCGGGTCGCTGTTCATGGCCGCCGGTAAGCGGTACGCCGAACTGCAGTTGGCCGAGCGGACCGGCGCCAAGATCCGCAAATCGCTCGAGCGCTACACGACCACCTACCTGCGGTTCGTGTGGACGATGTCGGCGACCGCGGTGGTGCTCTGCTACGGGCTGTGGGCGTTCGGCCGCGACGACCAGGGCGGCACCTCGTGGTTCGTCGTCTCGATGATCCCGTTCACCATCGCGATCCTGCGCTACGCCGTCGACGTCGACGGCGGTATGGCCGGTGAGCCAGAGGAGATCGCGCTGCGCGACCGGGTGCTGCAGTTCCTCGCGGTGGCGTGGATCGGGACTGTCGGTGCGGCAGTCATTCTCGGCTGACGCAGTGCGGCCGCCGCACGGGTCGGGCACCGGGTCGGTTGTGGCGCGCCGCCTGGTCCGCGGCCCGGCGTTCCCGTTCGACGTCACCGTCCGGGTCAGCCTGTGGGCGAGTGCCGCCGCGGTGGCGGTGCTGTTCTCCTGGGGCGCCTGGCAGCGCCGGTGGATCGCCGACGACGGTCTGATCGTGCTGCGGACGGTGCGCAACCTGTTGGCCGGCAACGGACCGGTGTTCAACGCCGGCGAACGCGTCGAGGCCAACACCTCGACGCTGTGGACCTACCTGATCACCGCAGGCGCGTGGGTGGGCGGCTCCGTACAACTCGAGTACATCGCCTTCGTGTTCGCGTTCGTGCTCAGCGTGGCCGGGGTGGTGATGGCGATGCTCGGCACCGCCCGGCTCTACGCGCCCAGCCTGCAGGGCCGCCGCGCGCTGCTGCTGCCCGCAGGGGTGCTCGTCTACATCGCGGTGCCCCCGGCGCGCGACTTCGCCACATCCGGGCTGGAGAACGGTCTGGTTCTCGCCTACCTCGGCCTGCTGTGGTGGATGCTGGTGTGCTGGTCGCAGGGGTTGCGCAGTCCGTCCGGGCCGGGCCGCGCGGCGGTGGGCCGGCCGTTCACCGCCGCGCTGGCCTTCCTCGCCGGGCTGAGCGTGCTGGTCCGCCCGGAACTCGCGCTGATCGGCGTCGGAGCGCTGCTGATGATGCTGGCGGCGGCCCGCTCCTGGCGGCGTCGGCTGCTGATCGTCGTCGCGGGCGGGCTCCTGCCGGTGGCCTACCAGGTCTTCCGCATGGGTTACTACGCTCTGGTCGTGCCCGGCACCGCGGTGGCCAAGGATGCCACCGGCGCCAAGTGGCCCCAGGGGTTCACCTACCTCGCCAACTTCGCCGAGCCGTACCTGCTGTGGGTGCCCGCGGCCCTGCTGATCGTGACCGGTGTCGTGCTGGTGAGCACCCGCAGCCGGCCGTGGTGGATCCGGCATCAGCCGCCGCCCGGCTACGGCCGGTTGGCCCGGATGGTGCAGAGCCCTCCGGCGGTGGTGCTGTTCATCGTGTGCAGCGGTCTGCTGCAGGCCATCTACTGGATCCGCCAGGGCGGCGACTTCATGCACGGCCGGGTGCTGCTCACCCCGTTGTTCTGCATGCTGCTGCCGGTTTCGGTGATTCCGGTCGTCCTGCCCGACGGCAGCCGGTTCAGCCGGGAGACGGGGTATCTGCTGGCCGGGGCCACCAGCGTGCTGTGGCTCGCGATCGCGGGCTGGTCACTGTGGGCGGCCAATTCGCCCGGGATGGGTCCCGACGCCACCCGCGTCACCGACACGGGCATCGTCGACGAACGCCGCTTCTACGCGCAGGCGACCGGGCACGCCCACCCGCTGACCGCCGCCGACTATCTGGACTATCCGCGGGTGCGCGCGGTGCTGACCGCGCTGGAGAACACGCCCGACGGGGCTCTGCTGCTGCCCGCGGGCAACTACGACATGTGGGATGTGGTGCCCGCGCTCCCGCCGCCGCCCGACGCCCCCGACGACTACAGCGGTCCGCACACCGTGTTCTTCACCAACCTGGGCATGCTCGGGATGAACGTCGGCCTCGACGTGCGGGTCATCGACCAGATCGGGCTGGCCAACCCGCTGGCCGCGCACACCGAACGCCTCGAGGACGGGCGCATCGGCCACGACAAGAACCTCTTCCCGGACTGGGCGATCGCCGAAGGGCCCTTCTTCAAGATCCCGCCCTATCTGCCGGTGTACGTCGACCGGGACTGGGTGGCCTGGGCCGAGGCGGCGCTGAAGTGTCCGGCCACCGAGGCGGTGCTGAACTCGATCCGCGCTCCGCTGACTCCCCGCCGGTTCCTGTCGAACGTGGTGCACGCCTACGAATTCACCCAGTACCGGATCGACCGGGTGCCGCGTTACGCGCTCATCCGGTGCGGTATGGCGATCCCCGAACCCCACGAACCGCCCTACACCGGGATGCCGGCGGCCGGACCGTGACCACCCTGCGGCGGCCGCCGATTTTTGGGTCACGCAACGGCGCCGGGTGACCAATTCCACGCACCCCTTGGTGGCCATCTCGCCACCCCCGGATCCCCCTCGGAACGCACCCGCGTGACGGGGCTCTGAGGTGCGCGAACGCACCACTCACCACCCGACTCGAACGCCGTTATCAACGATGCAGCGGCGGTCGCGGCGAAACACGCTGGAGAGAACGATCACACGATCGTGTGGTTGACTACACGGGCAACGCGGCTGGGCTGGAGTGCCCGAACCGGCTGCGGCTTACGACAGATGGGAAATCGCAGTATGAGTTTCGTTGGGAAGATGCGCGACGCGGTGAAGGCCATGCCGCGCCGGCTCACGATGGGTGCCATGGCCGTCGTCACGGCCGCCGCCGTGGTCCCCGGCCTGGTGGGCGCCGCAGGAGGCTCGGCGACTGCAGGGGCGTTCTCGCGCCCGGGCCTGCCGGTCGAGTACCTCATGGTCCCGTCTGCGGGCATGGGCCGCGACATCAAGGTCCAGTTCCAGAGCGGCGGCGCCAACTCCCCGGGCGTGTACCTGCTCGACGGCCTGCGCGCGCAGGACGATTTCAGCGGCTGGGACATCAACACCGCCGCCTTCGAGTGGTATCTGGACTCCGGCCTGTCGGTGATCATGCCGGTCGGCGGCCAGTCCAGCTTCTACAGCGACTGGTACAAGCCGGCCTGCGGTAAAGCCGGTTGCTCCACCTACAAGTGGGAGACGTTCCTGACCCGGGAGCTGCCCGCCTACCTCGCCGCGGACAAGGGTGTGGACCCGAACCGCAACGCCGCCGTCGGCCTGTCGATGGCCGGGTCGGCCTCGCTCACGCTGGCGATCTACTACCCGCAGCAGTTCCAGTATGCCGCGTCGCTGTCGGGCTTCCTGAACCTCTCCGAGGGCTGGTGGCCGATGCTGGTGGGGTTGTCGATGGGTGACGCCGGCGGCTACAAGTCCGAGGACATGTGGGGTCCGAGCAGCGATCCGGCGTGGAAGCGCAACGACCCGATGGTCAACATCGACAAGCTGGTCGCCAACAACACCCGCATCTGGGTGTTCTGCGGTAACGGCAAGCCGGCCGAGATCAACGGTCGCGTCGCCGGCGACAACTTCAACGCGAAATTCCTCGAGAGCTTCACCCTGCGCACCAACGAGACGTTCCAGGAGCAGTACCTGGCCGCCGGTGGCCGCAACGGCGTGTTCAACTTCCCGCAAGGTGGCACCCACGACTGGCCCTACTGGGGCCAGCAGCTTCAGCAGATGAAGCCGGACATCCAGCGCGTGCTGGGTGCGGTGCCGCAGCCGAGCCCCGCGCCGGACCAAGCGGGCTGACACTCGCGCACTGACTGAACGGTCGGCGGCGGCGATCCCCTCGGGTCGCCGCCGTCGCCGTTTGCGGGGGCCTTTTCGACCCGGCCCGCGCCGGTGGTGTGATTCACTACCTGCGCGGGGATTGGGTGATCAAACGGTCGACAGACGTGAGGTGTGCGGTGATGATGCGTGGGTTGTTGCGAGGGGTTGCGGCCGTGGTGCTGGCCGCGGGTCTGTGGACCGCCACGGAGACCACGTTCGTGACCACTGCGCGGGCCGACACCGTCGAGTACCTGATGGTGCCGTCGGCCGCCATGGGCCGCGCCATCCCGGTCGCGTTCCAGGGTGGTGGACCGCACGCGGTGTTCCTGCTCGACGCCTTCAACGCCGCTCCCGACGTGAGCAACTGGGTGACCGCGGGCAACGCGATGAACACGCTCGCCGGCAACGGCATCTCGGTCGCCGCCCCCGCCGGTGGCGCGTGGAGCCTCTACACCAACTGGGAGCAGGACGGCAGCAGGCAGTGGGAGACGTTCCTGGCGATCGAGCTGCCCGACTGGCTGGCCGCCAACAAGGGGCTGGCCCCCGGCGGGCACGGCATCGTCGGCGCCGCGCAGGGCGGTACCGGGGCGATGATGATGGCGACCTTCCATCCCGACCGCTTCAGCTACGCCGGGTCGATGTCGGGGTTCATGACGCCCTCGGCCACCACGCTCAACGGCGCCATCACCGCCGGCCTGGCGCAGTTCGGCGGCGTCGACACCCGCAATATGTGGGGACTGCCACAGCTGGGCCGTTGGAAGTGGCACGACCCCGACGTCCACGTCCAGCTGCTGGTGAACAACAACACCAGGCTGTGGGTGTACAGCCCGGCCACGCTGACGTGCGTGGACCCGGCCGCGATGATCGGCTACTGCGATCAGGCGCAGGGCAGTAACCGCGCATTCTACCAGCACTATCGCGCCGTCGGCGGCAGCAACGGGCACTTCGACTTCCCAGCCGGCGGCGAGCACGGCTGGGGCAGCTGGGCGCCGCAACTGGGAGCCATGTCGGGTGACCTGGTGGCCGCGATCCGATGATCGGCGAGCGGTCCGCTTCCCGGGGATGGCCTCGGGTAGCCGGTACCGTGGAATCGTGCAGCACAACACCCAACGGCGGATCCTCCCCACGCTGTTCGTGTTGTCCGCCGTCGTCCTGGTTGCCGCGTGCACGCTCACCGACACCGTGCTCAGCCGTGACGTCACCTCGACCGCGCAACCGCCGCCCGCTGCCCTTCCGGATCAGTCCGGCGATCGCGGGTCGGATCTGCCAGCCCCGCCCGATGGCGCCGGTCAACCGGGGGCAGTGACCGTCACCAGCCAGCAGCGGGGCTACCTCGATGCGCTGAAGGCCGCGGGGGTGCGTGCGACGACCGATCTGCGCGCCCTGTCCATCGGCTCCGCGGTCTGTCAGGCCCGTGCGGCCAAGCAGAGCGATCAAGGAGTGCGGGAGTTCATCCTGCCGCTCGTGCGCAGGGACATGTACGCGACGCGGCCCAGTTCCATGCGAACCTCGGTGCGAGAGGTCGACTCCACGACCGCCGACTACATCCGCATCGCAACCGAACGACTCTGCTAGCGCAGACCCGCGTACGCGAGGAGCCGAATACCCCATGCCGAAAACCAGTCGACGTAAACGCCACCGCATCCTCGCCCTGGCCGCCGCCGGGGCGATGGCCCTGGTGGTGATGTTGGTCGTGGCCATCACCGTGGTGGTGATGCGCAAACCCGACACCCCGGACACGGCGCTGCCCCCCACCGCGGTGCCGCCGACGAGTGCGCCGTCGACCGGTAAGCCGCGCCCGGAGTTCCAGGACGCCAGCTGTCCGGACGTGCAGTTGCTGTCGATCCCCGGGACGTGGGAGTCCTCGCCGCAGATGGACCCGTTCAACCCGACCCAGTTCCCGATCGCGTTGCTGCTCAACGTGACCAACCCGCTGCGCGCCGAATTCGGCAACGACCGCCTCGAGATCTACACGGTTCCCTACACCGCGGAGTTCCACAATCCGTTCTCCGCCGACAAGCAGATGTCCTATAACGACAGCCGCGCCGAGGGTACCCAGGCCGCGGTCAAGGCGCTCGTCGACATGAACAACCGGTGCCCGTTGACCAGCTACGTCATCGTCGGGTTCTCCCAGGGTGCAGTGATCGCCGGCGATATCGCCAGCGACGTCGGCAACGGTCGCGGACCGATCGACCAGGATCTGGTGCTCGGGGTGACCGCGATCGCCGACGGCCGCCGCCAGACCGGGATCGGCCGGGAGGTCGGGCCGACCCCGCCCGGGGTGGGCGCCGAGATCACGCTGCACGAGGTGCCGACGCTGAGCGCGCTGGGATTGAGCATGACCGGTCCGCGGCCCGGCGGTTTCGGGCAGCTCAACGACCGCGTCTTCGAGATCTGCGCGCCGGGTGACCTGATCTGCGCCGCCCCTGAATCGGCGTTCTCCATCGTGAACCTGCCGCGCACGCTGGAGACCCTGGCGGGTGGTGCCGGACAGCCCGTCCATGCGATGTATGCCACCCCGCGGTACTGGCAGGTCGACGGGCGATCCGCGACGGAGTGGACGCTGAACTGGGCGCGGAACCTCATCGAGAACGCACCGCGACCAAAACATGGTTGACACGTGGCCGATGTTGATTTGGCGACTGCCTGCACGGCCCTTAACATGCTTGACATTAAGAGAAAACTAAGGCCGAGCGCGATGATTCGCGCCGGCGCGTCGAGGCCGGCTGCCGCCCCGTGCGAGTAGCCTCGTGAGGCTCGGGTCGTGTCGTCCGCCGAGGGGCCGCACCGACCGTGGCAAGGGCCGTGCAGCAAGCGCGGTTTGACAGGAGAGTGTGAAATGCCGTTCCACAACCCGTTCATCAAGGACGGCCGCATCAAGTTCCCCCAGAACGGGAACCTGGTGCGTCACGTCGAGCGATGGGCGAAGGTGCGGGGCGACAAGCTGGCGTACCGCTTTCTCGACTTCTCGATCGAACGCGACGGCGTCGCACGCGACCTCAGCTGGGCGGACTTCGGCGCCCGCAACCGTGCGGTTGGCGCCCGCCTGCAGCAGGTCACCCAGCCCGGTGACCGCATCGCGATCCTGTGCCCTCAGAACCTCGAGTACCTGGTGGCGTTCTTCGGCACGCTGTACTCCGGCCGCATCGCCGTGCCGCTGTTCGACCCGAACGAACCCGGCCACGCCGGACGCCTGCATGCGGTGCTCAATGACTGCTCACCGTCGGCGATCCTGACCACCACCGAGGCCGCCGAGGGGGTGCGCAGGTTCTTCCGCACCCGGCCGGCCGACCAGCGCCCGCGCGTGATCGCCGTGGACTCGGTGCCCAACGAGGTCGGCACCACCTGGGAACCCGTCGAGGTCGACGAGGCGACCATCGCCTACCTGCAGTACACCTCGGGCTCGACACGCATCCCGACCGGTGTCCAGATCACCCATCTCAACCTGGCCACGAACGTGGTGCAGGTGATCGAGGCCCTCGAGGGTGAAGAGGGTGACCGAGGTGTGTCCTGGCTCCCGTTCTTCCACGACATGGGCCTCATCACGGTGCTGCTCTCGCCGATGATCGGCCACTACATCTCCTTCATGACGCCCGCGGCGTTCGTCCGCAGGCCCGGCCGGTGGATCCGCGAGATGGCCCGCAAGGAGGGCGAGACCGGCGGCGTCATCTCCGTCGCGCCGAACTTCGCGTTCGACCACGCCGCCGCGCGGGGGCTGCCCAAGGAGGGCGAGCCGCCGCTGGACCTCTCCAACGTCAAGGCGCTCCTCAACGGCAGCGAGCCGATCTCGGCGGCCACGGTGCGCAACTTCAACGAGGCGTTCGGTCCGTACGGTTTCCGGCCGCAGGCCATCAAACCGTCCTACGGTCTGGCCGAGGCGACGCTGTTCGTCTCGACCACGCCGGTCAACGAGTCGCCGAAGATCATCACCGTCGACCGTGACGAACTGAACAACCACCGCTTCGTCGAGGTGCCCCCGGATTCGCAGAAGGCCGTCGCTCAGGCGTCGGCGGGCAAGGTGGGTATCGCGGAGTGGGCGGTGATCGTCGACCACGACACCGCCACCGAGTTGCCCGACGGTCAGATCGGTGAGATCTGGATCTCCGGGCAGAACATGGGCACCGGCTACTGGGGCAAGCCGGAGGCCACGTCCGAGATCTTTCAAAACATCCTCAAGTCGCGGACGAACCCGAGTCACGCCGAAGGCGCCGACGACGACGCCCGGTGGGTGCGTACCGGTGACCTCGGGGCGTTCCACGAGGGGGACCTGTACATCACCGGTCGTGTCAAGGATCTGGTGATCATCGACGGCCGCAACCACTACCCGCAGGACCTCGAGTACTCGGCGCAGGAGGCCACCAAGGCGCTGCGGACAGGGTTCGTCGCCGCTTTCTCGGTGCCGGCCAACCAGCTTCCCGACGAGGTGTTCGACAACGCGCACGCGGGTCTCAAGCGCGACCCCAACGACACCTCCGAACAGCTCGTCATCGTCGGTGAGCGGGCGCCCGGTTCACACAGGCTCGACATGGTCCCGATCGCCGACGACATCCGCGCCGCGATCGCCGTGCGCCACGGCGTCACCGTGCGCGACGTGCTGCTCACCCCGGCCGGAGCGATCCCGCGTACGTCGAGCGGCAAGATCGGCCGCCGCGCATGCCGTTCGGCCTATGTCGACGGCACCCTCCGTAGCGGGAAGGTCGCCAACGCCTTCCCCGAAGAGACCGACTGACGAGACGGACTGACGCCCCCCTCACACATACCCCGCCGCGGGCGGCGAAAGAGATGGACATGTCTGAAACACCGAACACGTCGCCCTCCGCTGAGAACCAGCCGATCGTCGCCCGGGGCGAGGGCGGCCCGCTGCGTCCCGCGCAGGTCGACATGACCGTCGCGGAGATGCGCGAATGGCTGCGCAACTGGATCGCCAACGCGACCGGCCAGAGCGCCGATACCGTCGACGAGCAGACCGCGATGGTGGAACTCGGCCTGTCCTCGCGCGATGCGGTCGCCATGGCCAGCGACATCGAGGACCTCACCGGTGTCACGCTGACCGCGACCGTGGCGTTCCGCCATCCGACCATCGAGTCGCTGGCGACGGTGATCATCGAGGGTGAGCCCGAGGTCGAGCACGACGACGACGGAACCGACTGGTCACGTGATGTCGATGAGGACGTCGCGAACATAGCCATTGTGGGCCTCGCCACCCGGTTTCCGGGGGATATGAACACGCCCGACGAGATGTGGGAGGCGCTGATCGAGGGTCGCGATGCGATCACCGATCTGCCGGAGGGCCGGTGGGAGGAGTTCCTCGGCGAGCCGCGGATCGCCGAGCGGGTCGCCAAGGCGGCCACCCGGGGCGGCTATCTGTCGGACATCAAGGGTTTCGACGCCGAGTTCTTCGCGCTGTCGAAGATGGAGGCCGACAACATCGATCCGCAGCAGCGAATGGCGCTCGAACTGACGTGGGAGGCGCTCGAACACGCCCGCATTCCGGCGTCGAGCCTGCGCGGTGAGCGCGTCGGCGTGTACATCGGCGCATCGAACAACGACTACAGCTTCATGTCCGTGGCCGACCCGGGTGTCGCGCACCCGTACGCGATCACCGGCACCACCAGCTCGATCATCGCCAACCGGGTGTCGTACTTCTACGACTTCCGGGGCCCGTCGATGGCGATCGACACCGCGTGTTCGAGTTCGCTGGTCGCCGCGCACCAGGGTGTGGCCGCGCTGCGCGCAGGCGAGGCCGACGTCGCGGTGGTCGGCGGCGTCAACGCGCTGATCACGCCTCTGGTGACCATCGGGTTCGACGAGGTCGGCGGCGTGCTCGCGCCGGATGGCCGGATCAAATCGTTCTCGCAGGATGCCAACGGCTATGCCCGCTCCGAGGGCGCCGGGATGCTGGTGCTCAAACGCCTGTCCGATGCGCGGCGCGATGGTGACGAGATCTACGCGGTGATCGCGGGTAGCGCGGTCAACCATGACGGCCGGTCCAACGGTCTGCTGGCGCCCAACCCCGACGCGCAGGCCGAGGTGCTGCGTAAGGCCTACAAGGACGCCGGCATCAACCCGCGCGAGGTCGACTACATCGAGGCGCACGGCACCGGCACCATCCTCGGCGACCCGATCGAGGCCGACGCGCTCGGCCGGGTGATCGGGCGTAGTCGGCCCGCCGACAAGCCCGCCCTGCTGGGTGCGGTGAAATCCAATGTAGGACACCTGGAGTCGGCGGCCGGCGCGGCCAGCCTGGCGAAGGTGGCATTGTCGCTGCGCAACGACAAGCTGCCCCCGTCGATCAACTACACCGGCCCGAACCCCTACATCGACTTCGACGCCGTGCGGCTGAAGGTCAACGACACGGTCAGCGACTGGCCGCGTTACAGCGGACACGCCGTCGCCGGGGTGTCCGGTTTCGGCTTCGGCGGCACCAACGCGCACATGGTGCTGCGCGAGGTGCTGCCGAGTGACCTGGTCGACGCCGAACCGCAGGAGCAGGTGGTCGAGGTGACCGCCGAGCCGAACCAGCCCGCCGTGTATGTGGGCGGGGTGCGGATGGACGAGTACGGCGAGTTCGTCGATGACGGTGTCGATGACGGTGAGGAAGCCGGAGCCGACGGTTCCATTGGTTCCTCCGCAGCGGTCGAGGACGACTACGAGCTGCCCGGCCTGACCGACGAGGCCAAGCGTCTGCTCGAGGTCGCGCGCGAAGAACTCGAAGCTGCCGAACAGCCCGTTCCGCTTGTGCCGCTGGCGATTTCGGCGTTCCTGACCTCACGAAAGAAGGTCACGGCCGCCGAGCTGGCCGACTGGATGGACAGCGAGGAGGGCCGGGCGTCGTCGTTGGAGTCGATCGGCCGCGCCCTGTCGCGCCGCAACCACGGCCGCTCCCGCGCGGTGGTGCTGGCCCGCGATCACGACGAGGCGATCAAGGGTCTGCGCGCGCTGGCCGGGGGTAAGCAGAGCCCGAACGTCTACAGCGCCGACGGTCCGGTGACGAACGGGCCGGTCTGGGTGCTCGCCGGTTTCGGCGCCCAGCACCGCAAGATGGGCAAGAGCCTCTACCTGCGCAACGAGGTGTTCGCCGAGTGGATCAACAAGGTCGACTCCTACGTGCAGGACGAGCGCGGCTACTCGATCGTCGAACTGATCCTCGACGACAGCCAGGACTACGGCATCGAGACCACGCAGATCACTATCTTCGCGATCCAGGTGGCGCTGGGCGAACTGCTCAAGCATCACGGCGCCAAGCCGGCTGCGGTGATCGGCCAGTCGCTCGGTGAGGCCGCCGCGGCGTACTTCTCCGGCGGCCTGTCGCTCGAAGATGCCACCCGCACCATCTGTTCGCGCAGCCACCTCATGGG
The DNA here is from genome assembly GCA_034189785.1 of Actinomycetota bacterium. GTDB lineage: Bacteria > Actinomycetota > Actinomycetes > Mycobacteriales > Mycobacteriaceae > Mycobacterium. Next base: position 13,061 of record JAXHUG010000093.1, on the reverse strand, counting down.
TGAGGGCGAGGCGATGCTGTTCGGCCAGTACATCCGGTTGATGGCGCTGGTGGAGTACTCCGCCGACGAGATCAAGACGGTGTTCTCCGACTATCCCGACCTCGAGGTGTGCGTGTACGCCGCCCCGACCCAGACCGTGATCGGCGGCCCGCCCGAGCAGGTGGACGCGATCATCGCCCGGGCCGAGCAGGAGGGCAGGTTCGCCCGCAAGTTCCAGACCAAGGGGGCCAGCCACACCTCGCAGATGGATCCGCTGCTCGGTGAGCTGGCCGCCGAGCTGGTCGGCATCACCCCGCACCCGTTGCAGATCGGCTACTACTCGACGGTGCACGAGGGCACGTTCCTGCGGGCGGGCAGCGACCCGATCCACGACGTGGACTACTGGAAGAAGGGATTGCGCCACAGCGTCTACTTCACCCACGGCATCCGTAACGCGGTCGACAACGGCCACACCACCTTCCTCGAGCTCGCCCCGAACCCGGTGGCGCTCATGCAGGTCGGGCTGACCACGATGTCGGCGGGTCTGCATGACGGGCAGCTCATCGCGACGCTGGCCCGCAAGCAGGACGAGGTCGACTCGATGACCGCGGCCATGGCCCAGTTGTTCGTCCACGGCCATGACCTCGACATGCGCACCCTGTTCCCGCGGCGCTCGCGCGGGCTGGCCGGTGCGCTGGACTACGCGAACATCCCGCCGACCCGGTTCCGGCGCAAGCCGCACTGGCTCGACGTGCGCTTCAGCGGTGACAACGCCGGCGTCATGCCCGGCAGCCACGTCGCCACCCCGGACGGCAGGCATGTGTGGGAGTACTCGCCGCGCGGCGCCACGGATCTGGCCGCGCTGGTGAAATCCGCTGCTTCGCAGGTGTTCCCGGACGCCACGGTGGCGGCGGCCGAGCGGCGGGCGGTGCCCGGTGACGGCGCCCGTCTGGTGACTACGCTGACCCGCCATCCCGGTGGGGCGTCGGTGCAGGTGCATGCCCGCTCCAATGACGGAGCCGAATCGTTCACCCTCGTCTACGACGCGATCGTCAGCCGCGGTGGTGAGGCGGTCGCCCTGCCCGCTGCGGTCGCCACGGGAACCGCTGCCGCACAATCAAGCTCGCTCACCTCGGCGGAGCCCGAGGAGGACGATGCGGGGTCTGATGTCGCCGCCGGGGCGGCTCCGCCGATCCTGTCCGACAACCTCGTCCAGGGCGCGAATCTTGGTGCCGGACTGGGTAAGTGGTCGCCGCAATCGGGCGAGACCATCCACGACCGGCTCGGCATGATCGTCGGCGGTGCCATGGGCTACGAGCCCGAGGATCTGCCGTGGGAGGTGCCGCTCATCGAGCTCGGTCTGGATTCCCTGATGGCGGTGCGGATCAAGAACCGCGTCGAGTACGACTTCGACCTGCCGCCGATCCAGCTGACCGCGGTGCGCGACGCCAACCTCTACGCCGTCGAACAGCTCATCACCTACGCGATCGAGCATCGCGGCGAGGTCGACCAGCTGGCCGAGTCGCAGAAGGGTAAGACCGCCGAGGAGATCGCCGCCGAACAGGCCGAGCTGATGGGCGGGGCGTCCACCGTCGCCGAGCTCGAGGAGAAGCTGGCCGCCGCGGGACATCCGCTGGGCGAAGCGAGCACTCAACAGGATGCGGCCATCCCGGCGCCGCCGACCGATCCCTCCGGTCCGGACACCGCGAAGTCGTCCGCCGCCAAGGCGGCCGCGCAGGTGCTGACCCAGGAGGCCGTCACCGAGGCGCTGGGCGCCGACGTCCCGCCGCGTGACGCGGCCGAACGCGTCACGTTCGCCACCTGGGCGATCGTCACCGGAAAATCCCCGGGCGGCATCTTCAACGAGCTGCCGAAGGTCGACGACGCCACGGCGGCGAAGGTGGCCGAACGGTTGACCGAACGGGCCGAAGGCACCGTCACCGCCGAGGACGTCAAGGCTGCCAAGACCACCGAGGAACTGGCCACCACGGTGCGCGAACACCTCGAGGCGGGCAAGGTCGACGGCTTCGTCCGGATGCTGCGCGCACCGTCAGGAGGCGCAGAGGGCAGCACCCGGATCCCGGTGTTCGTGTTCCATCCGGCCGGCGGGTCGACGGTGGTGTACGAACCGCTGATGAAGCGGCTGCCGCCGGACACCCCGATCTACGGCATCGAGAGGGTCGAGGGGTCGGTGGAGGAGCGGGCCGCCGAGTACGTGCCGAAGCTGCTCGAGATCAACGGCTGGACCGACGGCAAGTCCGGCAAGCCGTTCATCCTGGCCGGCTGGTCGCTGGGCGGGGTGCTGGCCTACGCGTGCGCCATCGGGCTCAAGCAGGCCGGTGCGGACGTGCGGTTCGTCGGCCTCATCGACGCCGTGCGCGCCGGTGAGGAGGTGCCGCAGACCAAGCAGGAGACCCGGGCCCGCTGGGAGCGCTACGCCCGGTTCGCCGAACGCACCTTCAACGTGCAGATCCCGGAGATCCCGTACGAGGAGCTGGAGAACCTCGACGACGAGGGTCAGGTGAGGCTCGTCATGGAGGCCGTCGCGGCCAGCGGCGTGCAGATCCCCGGCGGCATCATCGAGCACCAGCGCACGTCGTATCTGGACAACCGGATGATCGACACCGCGGAGATCAAGCCCTACGACGGGCACGTCACGCTCTACATGGCCGACCGCTACCACGACGACGCGATCTACTTCGAACCGCGATACGCCACCCGCCAACCCGACGGCGGCTGGGGTGAGTATGTTTCGGAGCTGGAAGTGGTCCCGATCGGCGGCGAGCACATCCAGGCGATCGACGAGCCGTACATCGCGAAGGTGGGTGCCCACATGAGTGAGGCGATCAACCGCATCGAGGCCCAGGGAGAGTAGAGCACGTTGACCGGACGGACCACCGCACAGCAGCTCCTCGAACTCCGCGAGAAGCTGGAGCTCGCCAAGGAACCCGGCGGTGAGAAGGCCGCCGCCAAGCGCGACGCCAAGGGCATCCCGAGCCCGCGGGCGCGGATCCACGCGCTGCTCGATCCGGGCAGCTTCCTCGAGATCGGCGCCCTGGCGCGCACCCCGGGCGACCCGAACGCGCTCTACGGCGACGGTGTGGTGACCGGCCACGGCACCATCGACGGTCGGCCGGTCGGGGTGTTCAGCCACGACCAGACGGTATTCGGCGGTTCGGTCGGGGAGATGTTCGGCCGCAAGGTGTCCCGGCTGATGGAATGGGTGGCCATGGTCGGCTGTCCGATCATCGGCATCAACGACTCCGGTGGCGCCCGCATCCAGGACCTGGCGACGTCGCTGGCCTGGTACGCCGAACTCGGCCGTCGGCATGAACTGCTGTCCGGTCTGGTTCCGCAAGTCTCGATCATCCTCGGCAAGTGCGCGGGTGGTGCGGTCTATTCGCCGATCCAGACCGACCTCATCCTCGCGGTGCGCGATCAGGGCTACATGTTCGTCACCGGCCCCGACGTGATCAAGGACGTCACCGGGGAGGACGTCTCCCTCGACGAACTCGGCGGCGCCGACGCGCAGGCCAGGTACGGCAACATCCACACTGTCGTCGACACCGAGAAGGACGCGTTCCGGTACGTCCGCGAGTACCTCGGCTTCCTGCCGTCGAACACCTTCGACGACCCGCCGATCGTCAACCCCGGCCTCGAGCCCGAGGTCACCCCGCACGATCTCGAGCTGGACACGATCGTGCCGGACTCCGACAACCAGGCCTACGACATGCGCGAGATCCTGCTGCGGGTCTTCGACGACGGTGATTTCCTCGAGGTGGCCGGGCAGGCCGGGCAGGCGATCGTCACCGGCTACGCGCGGGTCGACGGCCGGCCGGTCGGTGTCGTCGCCAACCAGCCGATGCACATGTCGGGGGCGATCGACAACGAGGCCTCCGACAAGGCGGCGCGGTTCGTGCGGTTCTGCGATTCGTTCAACGTCCCGCTGGTGTTCGTCGTCGACACCCCCGGCTTCCTGCCGGGTGTCGAGCAGGAGAAGAACGGCATCATCAAGCGGGGCGGCCGGTTCCTGTACTCCGTCGTCGAGGCCGATGTGCCGAAGGTGACCATCACGGTGCGCAAGTCCTACGGCGGCGCATATGCGGTGATGGGGTCCAAGCAGCTGACGTCGGACTTCAACTTCGTGTGGCCGACCGCGCGCATCGCGGTGATCGGCGCCGAGGGGGCCGCGCAACTCATCGTCAAACGGTTCCCGGACCCGAACGCACCCGAGGTGCAGGAGATCCGGCGGCAGTTCATCGAGGGCTACAACCGCGATATGGCGACACCGTACGTGGCGGCCGAGCGGGGCTACGTCGACGCGGTCATCGAACCGCACGAGACCCGGCTCAAGCTGCGCAGTGCGATGCGCCTGTTACGGGACAAGCAGATTCAGCGAGTCCAGCGCAAGCACGGCCTGATCCCGATCTAGTCCCATACCCTCAGGGCCGAAGCGTCGCGCACGCTCGCGCCGGGGTGAGCGCCTTTTCGGCGGCGGTGCGAACTGCGCGACGATCCGGTGTATCGGCGTCGGTCAAACAGCCAGTAGGTCGGTGCGTCCCTCGGCCCGCAGCGACTCCTCATAGCGGGGAAAGAGCTTCTTGGCGACGGGCACGAGCTTGAGGATCTTCGGCACCGGGCCCTTGGCGCGGACCTGGCCCTTGGCCAGCGCGACAGCCAGGTTGAGTTTGCCCTGCCAAAATTGATTGGCCATATCGGAGGTCATCGACATCGCCACGGTGGGCGCAAGGTCACAGCTCCCGGTGATCACCTTCTTGTTGGGCATGTCGACCGTGACCTGGATGTCGGGGTCCGTGCAATTGAGTTGCAGCACAACACCGGACCCCGCAAGTTGGTCGGCGATCGACTCGTCGGCCACCGCCTCCTCGAAGATCCCGGCAATGTACTTCACCGCCTCGTCGCCGTCTGTGAAAACGCCCATGATAAAACTCCTCAGCTCGGTGAATCGTTCGACGCCCTCAACTATTTTTGCGGGCCGCCCAGCCGTGCAGCTCGGCGATCTTCGTGTAGCCGTTGTCCGGCACGAACTCCGTTTCCACTCGGCCGTCGTGAATACAGTCGACCGGGCACAGCGGCACGCATTTCCCGCAGTCAATGCACTGTTCGAGGTCAATCACGAATCGGCCCAGGAAATCGTCGGTGTTCTTCGATATGGCATCGACCCGTCCCGGACACGCATGCTCACACGCTCCGCATCCGATGCAGGTGTCATCGATATAGAAGTTGCCTCGCCGAATGCGGCTCATGGTGTTGCTCTTCCCTGATGGGCGATTCACAGCCGGGCACAGTTGTTGAAGAAGTGCTGCAGACTCTGGTTGTAGCGGAAAAACATGTCCCGGCCCAGCGGATCGGACGACCAGACCCGTATCGGTGTCGCCGCCATGCTCAGCGCGTTGAGCGTGTGGTCGAGGTCCGGTCGGCCGTCTCCGGCGCGGATGTTGTCCACCATTTCCAGCCACGAGTCCCGGTCGGTCTCGATGACGAAATCCATGGACTCCAGGTCGGCGTCGCTGATCTGCTTGATCTCGTCGACGTCGAAGCCGTCGAAACATAGTTGGACGATCAGCGCGGACCCGTCGGAGCCGCCGTCGAAGATGTTGACGGCGAACCGGCAGTCGACCTCGCCGAGTTTACGGAACTCGGAGAGGTCTGCCTTGTTGATCTCCGCGAGCCTGGTCAGCCAATCGACGGTGGGAAGGTCCGTGGTCGTGCTCACGCGGTCCACGGCATCTCCAACGGGATCGTCACCTTGTCGCGGCGGTCAAACCCAGCACGATCACAGCGCTGCAGATACTCCTCGATAATGGTTCCCCACAGGAACGACACGCCCTCCATGCCGTCGTCGATCTTGTCGACCCCGCCGCCCATCAGAACGGCCAGCGGCTCCAGGAGTCCGGGGCTGCTCAGCGCGGTGAGGATGATCTGCTCGCCGAGGTCGGCGAAGCGGTGCATATCCGAAAGCGCCTTGTCCCGGTTGGTGGAGCTGTCGAGGAAGTTCTTCAGTTCCAACGTGCCATACGAGACGTGTCGGGCCTCGTCTTGCATGCAGCGCCGGAAGATCTCCTTGTCGACATGGGTCTTGGACAGGTATTCGCCGGCCCGGAAGATGGTGAGAACAAGCCCTTCGCCCAGGACATTGAGCAGGAATGTGCCCTGGGTGTGGCTTGGCGATTCGAGGATGGCCTTCAGCGCCCACTCCAGAGCCGGGCTGGCGTGCAACAAGCCGCCGCCGCCGGCCAGCGCGCGCTTGCGGAACACCTCCATGTGACGGGCCTCGTCCATCATCTGCGTCACGAGGAAGTTTTTGATTTCGTAGAAGTCCGGTGAGGTGCGGTATACCCAGCGCGACGGGAAGTCGCCGGCGACGAACTCGACCTCGGTGAGGGAGGTGGCCAGCTGGCACGCGGCCTTCTCCAGGTCCTCGCTGACCGGTTCGAGCTCACTCCACGGGATGTCGCTGGTGGAGTTCCACTGCCGCGCCTTGGCCTCTTCGTACAGCGTCATCACGTTGTCCGCCCACGCTTCCTTCTTGTCGAGGATGTCGTAGGCGTCGATGGTCGGCATCTGCTCGGCGTAAGGGTCGCGCACCGAGCCGCGCGGGGCGAAGTTGCGGGTTGCATTGTGCTCGGGCAGCGTGCCGTAGGCCGGCGAACGATTGATATCGGTGTAGGTCAATCCCCGCGAACTCGGCCGCGCCCGCACCCCCCAATTCGCCTTGTCGGTGTCCATCCAGTGCAGCGAAAATGACCCGCGCCCGAGGCGGTCGAGGTTTTCCTGCAACAGCTCGGACCAGATGGTGTTGTCCTCGCGGAACTTCTTCTCGTAAGCGGCCAATGCCTCGTCCTCGAGCGGCGTTTCGCTCGGCAGTGCCTGCATCCGGGTCAGTATCTCGGTCATGTGTGGCGGTCCTTTCCGCGAAATGCTCCGTGTGATGCGTATGCGTGGTGAACCAAATCTATGACGCCGGTCACACCGGGTGAAAGGCCCCCGCGGGCCAATCGACGACCCTGAGGGGCCACCGCACGCGGGGCGGTCGGTGAGCTGGCCGACACCACCACCACCACCACCATCAGTACCACCACCATCAACAGCAGTACCGACGCCGGTATCGACCAGCCCGCTCGCTGCGGACATCGCAGTCGATAGTGGGCCACCTAGGGCTGGATGCGGATCTCGCCCGGCTTCCACAGCCCGCTGTGCGTCGCGGTGCCCAGTTCGATCTGCGCCGGTTCGGCGTCGACGATGGTGTCGAAGCGCCGCAGCGACCCCCAGTCCTGACCCCAGTCCCGCGACAGGTACGTCGACATCACTGAGGCCCGCAACAGCAGGTCGGTGATCCCGAGCAGGCCGCCGTTGAGGCCGTCCTGCCAGGTGTCGGTGCTCTGCAGCTTCGCGTAGTAGTCCGGTGAGATCCTGAACGCGGGTACTTCGGTCACCCCGTTGGCGTGCAGCATCGGCCGCTGGCACGGGAACGCCAGCCCGACGGCCCAGTCCATCAGCACGGGCTCCTCGGAGCCGACGTACTCCTGGACCGACCGGACCTCCGGAACCCTCGGCGGCGTCACCGCGATCCAGTCGCCCTGACCGAGGTTGAGGTCCTCGGCGATCACCCGGACCGCCACCGCGTCGGTGGGGATCTGCTCGCGCGGATAGCGCAGGTTGCGCCACGACGGTGTCGGACCGATGTCGTAGGGGTTGACGCGTCCGGCCGGGACCGGTGCACCGTCGGGCCCTGGGCGCGCGTACTCGAGTGCAACGGTCTGTCCGGAGGTGAATCCCTCCGCGACGCTGCGTCCGGCGATGGTGCCCGCCGCGGTGATCACCACCAGGGGGTGGGCGTCGTCGGGGGCGGGCAGTTCGTACCACGCGGACGACAGCCGGCTCTCTTGTTGCACGGTGGTCGAATACGTGCCGGCGACCGGAACCCGTGCGGGGTCGAGGCCGTAGGGCAGCGGCACCGTGGAGCCGTTCACCCCGGGGCGGGACAGCTGTTCGGGCTGGTTCCAGTCATAGTCCGTGCCGGGCTGCGGATTGTTCAGCCGGATCGCCTCGGCGATGATCCGGTCGGGAACGCCGTTGGGGGAGAAGCCCTGCGGATCCATTCCGCCGAGCGGGCCCAGCGGGCCCCAGGGGGGTTGACCGGGGCCGCCCGGCAACGGCCGCAGGAACCCGGCGTTCGAATCGGGTTCGACGAGCACGTCGTCGGCCAGTCCGCAGCCACCGGCGAACGCCCGGACGTTGGCCCACCCGTTGGAGTAGGTCGGGTACTGGCGCACCACCCCGACGGTCATCGACGCCACCATGAACACCACCATGAACCCGGCGGCGACCGGAACCGGTGCGGCGGTGAGCCTGGTGACGATCCGCGATTCGGGCCGCGGCGTCAGGTGCAGCCAGAACGCCCATGCCGCGGCGATCGCGAAGAGCGCGAAGAACACCGCGCTGACCGTAACCCCGCCCAGTTGGGGAACCGACGTGTTGAACGGCACACCGAAGTTCGAGACGTACCACCACCCGTTGGTCGACGCGAAGCACAGCGCCAGCACGAACAGCAGCGCCGCCAGGAAAGCCATCCGGTTACGGGCCGAACGTAATACGACCGGCGACACCAGCACCGTGGCGAGCGCCGCCATCGCCGCACCCACGGCGGCGAACAGGCCGAAGTGGTGGATCCACTTGGTGGGGGTGAACATCAGGAAGAAGATCGTGGCGAAGATGATGCCCATCAGCCGCCAGGCGGGTCCGCGCGCGACCCCGGGGACCCGCTTGCGTCGCAACATGATGAACAGCGAAGTGAACAGGCACAGCGCGGTGAACAGGAACGCTACGCGGCGGGCGATCGCGCCGTCGACGGTCGGCAGGATCAGGTAGTAGTAGCGCAGGTTCTCGGTGTACCACTCCTGGCTGGGCCCGATCGCGGTGCGAATCCTGGTGGCCTCCAACACCGTTGACAACGTCTGGTCGGCGAACACCACAGCCAGCACCACGGTGCCCGCGGCGAGCAGCGGTGCGAGCAGCGGCCACGTGCCGACGGAGCGCCTGCGCCGCATGAGGATTCGCAGGATCGGCCGGCCACCGGCCACCAGCGCGGCGACGGCGATCAGCCCGGTCGGCTGGATCCCGAGCGTGAATGCGGCGGTGGTGACGGCCAGCGCGGCGGGAGTGAGCCGGCCGGAGGTGATGGCGCGTTCGATCAGCACGTAGGTGATCAGCGCGCCCGTGGCGATCTGGCCTTCGGGCCGCAGCCCGTTGTTGAACGGCATCCACGCGGCCAGCAGCACGAACCCGGCGGCCCACAGCGCCGGGCGGCTGGCGGTCACCGCAGGACCGAGGCGGGGCAGCACCTCACGAGAGAGCAGCAGCCAGCACACGACGGCGCAGATCAGGTCGGGGAGCCGCATCCAGATGCTGGAGGTGCTGACGTGGGTCATCAGCGCCAGCAGGTTGTAGTACCAGCCGAACGGATCCTCGGGGCTGCCGAACCAGCGGAAGTAGTTCGACATGTAGCCGGCGTGGTCGGCGACCCGCGCCATCTGCAGGATGTATCCGTCGTCGGATGAGTTCGCGCCGAGCACGTACCAGATCGCGAAACCGCCGAGCACGACGCCGTCGACGGCCGTCACGCTGCGCCAGCGCGTCGGGATCAGGCGGTGCATCCGCCGTCCGTCGAGCCGGTCAAGCCGCCACAACGCCAGCAACGCGATCACGGTCGAGATGATCGCCAGCAGGATCGCCGTCAGCTTCAGCGCCGTCGGCTGGGTGGTGAAGCGGGTGTCGATCGTCGCCGACAGCGACATCCCCGGTGGCGCCGGTCCGGTGAGGTCGGTGAACACGCCGACGATCGCCGGCCGCAGGTTCGGATCGGAGTAACCGGTGCGCTGCGGGGTGCCGTCGGCCTTGCGCAGGCCGACGAACTCGGCGAACGTGCCGTCCTCGGTCGACGTGATCTCGATGCGGTCGCAACCCGGTGTGCCGGTGACCCGGTCCCGGTTCACGCTGGCGACCACCACGTTGCGCACGATGACGTCGACGCGGGTGCGGGTCAGGTTGACCAGCATCGCGTTCAACGCCGCGTCTCGGCCCTCGGCCGGTGCGGTGCCGAACACCAGCCCGCCGTCGCGGGGCATGGTGCGCACGACCTCGCACGGCACCGTCGCGGTCAGGCCGATCGGCGCCTGGGAGATCAGCGGTGCGGTGACGTTGGCGAACTGCCCCTGCTGGGGCCAGTTCAACGTGGCGGTGGTCTGGACGACCGGCAGTAGCGGGGTCGCCACCGCCATCACGAAGCCGAGCAGACCGGCAATCGTGGCGACCCAGCGGGCGATCCGCACATCGCGACCCGCCGTCACGGTCGCGCTCATGGGAGTGCCCTGATCGGTCCACCGCGGTTCCACCCGAACACTCGTTTCGAGCCTTCCGCGATGACGGCGTCGGGCGCCTCATCGCGCGGCACGACCCGGATGAAGCGTTCGATCGAGCCCCAGTCCCGATACCAGTCGTCGCTCAGGTACGTCGGGATCGTCGCCGTCCGCAGCAGCGCCTGGATGAACAGGAACGGCCCACCATCCTCGGCGGACTGCCACTGGTTCGACGACACCACCACCTGCTTGAAGTTCGGCAGGATCCGGTACTCCGGCAGTTCGGCCACCCCGAGGTGTTCGGCGAACGGCCGCTGGCACGGGAAGTTCGCCGCGGTCGCGATGTCCATCAGCACCGGCGTCTGCGAACCGAGGAACCCACTGGCGGTCTGCAGCACCGGAACCCGCGGCGGGGTGAATGCGAACCACTGATCCTCCGACAGGTTCGGATCGTCGGCGACGATGCGGGCCACGTTGGCCTCCGGCGGCGCCCAGACCAGCGGGAAGCGCAGGTTGCGCCACGCCTTCTGCTGCACGATGTCGATCGGCTGGACCTCGGCGAGCGCCTCGTAGGTGCCGTCCGGCCGGTGCACACCCCACTGCAGCTTGAGCGACTGCCCGTAGTTGAACGAACCGTCCTCCTCGTAGTACCAGATCGCACCCGCGGCGGCGACGGTCACCAGTGGCCGGTCCGGGGTCCGCGGCGGCAGCTGGTACCACGCCGACGTCGCCTCGGCGGCCACGCTGTTCTCGTCGTAACTGCCCATCACCGGGGTGCGGTCCGGGTCCAGCCCGAAGGGCAGGAACACCCGCGAACCGTTGACGCCCTCGGGGCCGTAGCCGCCGCCCGTGCCCGCCGCATAGCCGACGCCGATGTTCGGTTTGTCGACCGGCCCGTCGGAGTTCACCGTGCCGGGGTTGGCCGCCACGGGTTCGGCCGGTTCGAGGGTGTCGCTGACGCCGTTGGGGGTGAAGCCGACGGGGTCCTCACCGCCGAGCGGGCCGTACTCACCGAAGCTCTGGCCCGGAACCGGTTGCAGCATCCCGGCATTCGTATCAGCCTCGACGAGCACGTGGTCGGCCATCGCGCAGCTGGAGTCGGACAGCCCGGAACGCAGGGCCGCCACGTTGGCCGAGCCGATCGTGTAGACGGGGTAACGCCCGGCGGTCGCCTTGACCATCGACCCCAGTTCGAGCACCACCATGACGGTGGCCACCGCGAGCAGGGGGGTCGACGCCAGCGCCCGGTTGCGTCCGGTGTCGGCGACCTCGGTGTGTCCGGCGTAGTCGATGCGGAAGTGCAGCCAGCCGGCGAGGATGCCGCCGGCGATCGCGAGGACCAGGAAGATCGTGGTGACCGGGTAGCCGACGATGACCGGTTGCTTGTCGAACCAGGGCACACCGTAGTTCGCGACGTAGAACCAGCCGTTGATCCCGGACGTCGCCCACGCCAGCACGAACAGCAGGGCGGTGACGTACAGCGCCAGGTTCCGTCGGCTGTTGACGCCGACCCGGGCGAACGCGAACGCGGTGACCCCGCCGAGTGCACCCGCGAGGCCGGCGAACGCGCCGAACTGCACCGCCCACTTCGTCGGCGTGAGCGTCAGCAGCAGCAACCCGACCGCCGTCGTCCCGGCCAGCCGCCACACAGGGCCGCCGGAGGTGCCGGGCAACCGGCCGCGGCGCAGCAGCAGCACGATCAGCCCGAACAGGCACAGCAGCAGGATCAGCACGGAGAAACGACGGGTCAGCGACCCGTCGACGCTGTCCTCGACGGTCAGGTAGTAGTACCGCAGGAACTCCTGGTACCACGGCAGCGTCGGACCGACGACGTACTTGATGCGCACCGATTCGGCGACGGTGGCCAGCGTCTGGTCGCGGAAGACGATGACGAACAGCAGCGATGCCGCGGCGGCGAGCGGCGCCATGGCGACCACCACTCCGTCGGCCGCGCGGCGGGCCGAGGCGATGCGGGCGATGCCCCGCGCACCCACCAGCAGCGGAGCCAGGGCGATCAGACCCTGCGGCGCCAGGGTGACCGAGAACATCGCGATCACGACGGCCACCGCGGCGGGCCACAGCCGCCGGGTGCCGATCATGTTCTCCACGAGCATCCACACTGCGATCACCGCGAACGCGATCAGCGGTTCGGGCCGCAGGCCGTTGTTGAACGGCAGCCAGGCTGCGAGGAACACCGCAGCGGTGGTCCACACCGCGACCCGGTTGGCGGCCAGTCGCCTGCCGAGGCGGGGGAGCACGCGGCGGCTGATGATCAGCCACGTCGCGATCGCTGCGGCCGTCGCGGGGATGCGCATCCACACACTGGCCGTGCTGATCGACGCGAGGTGCGCGAGCACGCTCTGGTACCAGTCGAACGGCGCCTCCGAGGCGCCGAAGTAGCGGAAGTAGTTGGCGGTGTAGCCGGCCTCGTCGGAGACCCGCGCGATCGTCAGGTTGTAGCCGTCGTCGGACGACTGCGCCCCGACCACATGCCACACCAGCAGCGCGCCGACCACCCCGATGTCGGCCAGCCACGTCGACAGGCCGACCCGCCGCCGGCGCCACGCCCTGGGCACACCGCGGCCGGCGCGCCGGTCGAGGACGGCCAGCGCGATGATCGAGGCGATCACACACAGCACACCCAGCGTCATCACCGCCAGCTTGAGCAGGGTGGGGCTGGTGATGAACCGGGTGTCGACGTCG
>JAXHUG010000092.1:0-2593 GCA_034189785.1 Actinomycetota bacterium | reverse complement strand
TGCCGGTGCCCATCACGAGCCGGTCGGTGGCGGCCAGGAACGCCGCCGACCGGGTCAGGCACTCCTTGCCCGTCACCTCGGGATGAACAGCGAGCCGAAGCCCAGCGCCTCGATCTCGCGTGCGACATCCTGCGCGTCGGTGATCGACCAGGTTTCACTGGCCCACCAGACACCGATGCGGACGGGGAATTCGATGCTCGGCCTGGATTCGCCCACCGCCCCAACCGGGCCGCCTGTGGTTCAGGCGGTCGGGTGGGCGGCGAACCACTCCAGCAATAGGGCCGCGAGTTCGTCGGGACGCTCCTCGGGAATCCAGTGCGACGCACCCGACATGACCTCGAAGCGGTACTCCCCGGAGACGTAGCGCTCCGTGTCGTACGCACCCTTGGCCAGCAACGCGGGATCGTCGTCGCTCCACACAAACATGGTCGGCACCGTGATCGTGCCGCCGGTGGCGCGTGGATCCATCAACGGCACCCCCCGGTACCAGTTGAGTCCGGCGGTCAGCGCACCCGGTTCGAGCATCGCGGCGACATCCCGTTCGGCGCGCTCGGCGCTCTGCCGCATCCTGCGCAGCGCTCCCGTCGCCAGTGCCCCCTGCCGCCGCGTCAACAGCAGTTCGGGCACATACGGCAGCTGGAAGAAGTACATGTACCAGGACGCCAGGCCCTGGCGGCTGGTCGGAATGGCCTTGAGGAACGCCGCCGGATGCGGCACCGACACCGGGACCGCCGTGGCGAGCCGCTCGGGCATCTCCGCGGCGACCCCCCACGCGACCGCGGCGCCCCAGTCGTGACCGACGAGATGCACGCGGTCTGCTCCGCTGGCATCGATCAGTGCCCCGACGTCGGCGATCAGTTCGGGGATGCGGTAGTCGCGCCGCCGCCGGGGCCGCGCGCCCGGCGAATACCCGCGCTGATTCGGCGCCAGGCAGCGGTAACCCTGTGCGGTGAGCCGCTCGATGACCGCGTCCCAACTGCTGTTGCGCTGCGGGAACCCGTGCAGCAGGACTACAACCGGGCCGTCGGCCGGCCCCTCGTCCCGCACCTCGAACACCAGGCCGTCGCGCCGAAACTGATCCATGCCGCTCAGCATGGCACTTCACAGAGCAGTCAGTCGGTCAGTTCGCGGAACGGCTGTGTTCGTCGTGCTCGTGGTGGATGCGTCCGCCGATGGCGGAGAGCGGGCGGCCGGTGCCACCCCACCGCCGGGCGATGATCTCGGCGGCGATCGACACGGCCGTCTCCTCCGGCGTGCGCGCTCCGAGGTCCAGCCCGATCGGACTGGCCAGCCGGTTGAGGTCGGCATCGGTCAGTCCGGCATCGCGCAACCGCTGCAGACGGTCGTCGTGCGTGCGCCGGGAGCCCATCGCCCCGACGTAACCGACCTCGGGCAGGCGCAGCGCCACCTCCAGTAGCGGGACGTCGAACTTCGGATCGTGGGTCAGCAGGCAGATGACGGTGCGGCCGTCGAGTGCACCGGCCTCGGCCTGCGCGGCCAGGTACCGGTTCGGCCATTCGACGACGACCTCGTCGGCCGTCGGGAAGCGCGCGGGTGTGGCGAATACCGGCCGGGCGTCACACACGGTGACCCGGTACCCGAGCAACGAACCCTGCCGGGCAACGGCGGCGGCGAAGTCGATGGCACCGAACACCAGCATCCGCGGGCGCGGCGCGTGCGCGGCGACGAACACCTCCATCCCCTCACCGCGGCGCTCCCCGTCGGGACCGTAGGTCAGCACCTCGCTGCGGCCGGTCGCCAGCAACCCGCGCGCATCGTCGGTGACGGCGGCGTCGGCGCGCGGCGATCCGAGTGAGCCGGTCACCGGGACGTCGTGGCCGTCGGTGCGGATCACCAGCCGCCGGCCCACCCACGCCGCGTCGGGGTGCGCGATGACGGTCGCGGTGGCCACCGGACGGTGTCCGTCGATGTCGTCGGCAACGGCCGCCAACTCGGGGAACGTCGTCTGCGAGACCGGTTCGACGAAGATGTCGAGGATGCCGCCGCAGGTCAGCCCGACGGCAAAGGCGTCGTCATCGCTCACGCCGTAGCGCTGTAACCGAGCGACACCGGCGGCGATCACCTCGGTGCCCAATTCGTAGGTCGCGCCCTCGACACACCCCCCGGACACCGAACCGCTGGCCGCGCCGTCGGCGCCGACCACCATCGCGGCGCCGGCCGGGCGCGGCGCGGACCGGAAGGTGCGCACCACCGTCGCCATGGCCGCCGTCCCGCCGGAACGCCAGATCGCCATGAGATCGGCCAGCACATCTCTCACCCTGACCAAACTAGGGCACCTTCGAGCCGTGGACGCGCACATCCTGGTCGAACTGCTCGATGTCGAGCCGATCGCGACCGCGTCGTTGTCGAGGTGACCGCGGGGTCTCGGGGTCCCTGCTGAAGCGGGCCGGTCAGCGGGCGATGGTGCGCGCGGACGCCTCGGTCACGTCGCGGCGGGCCCAGGACCGGCGGACCGTTGCGAGTGAGTGATCTTTAGTGGTCACGCGACTCGCACCCCGTCTCGGGGTTGTTCGGCAGCCTTGCGGCTGCGTCCCTTCCGCGCTTCATCGCCACCTGCCCGACGAGGCCCGGT
>JAXHUG010000091.1:0-2107 GCA_034189785.1 Actinomycetota bacterium | reverse complement strand
TCGGCGTCGGCGAGCTGGCAGCTGAAGCGGCCGCCGCCGTCGAAGTCGATGACGACGTCGACGACCGGAGGGGCCAAGGAGAACGCCAGTTTGTCGATGGTGAACGTCGCCACGCTGGCCCGCGTGGCCGCGAGTGGCGCCGGCTCCATGCGGTCGACCGCACCGCAGTGGACGCACACCCGTTGTGGGGGCACGTTGACCGTGGAGCAGGCCAAGCAGCGCGAGCCCTCGAACGCGTACTTCCATCGCTGTGAGCGCGCCGCCGGAGGGCCGGCCGGTCGCTCCGGGTCCGGGCGGCGCGGTGGCTCGCGTTCCAGGAAGCCGCGCCACGTGAGGAAGTCCGGATAGGACACCGAGCCGGAGACCGCGAGTTGATCGCGCACTCCATCGCCGGTCGGGCGTCGGGTGATCGCCTCGGTCACCCTCAACACGGTCGCGTCGGCGCCGTCCGCGGCGACAACGAGCAGGATCGTGTCACCGGCCGCGGCCCGATCCAGGACGTCGGCCAGCGCAAGCCCGGCGTGTGCGGCCCCGGCGAAGCCGATCCCATCCTGCAGCCCGTCGGCGCGCGACTCCTTTGGAAATGCCCCGATCGCCGCTCGCGCCGCCCGGGCGTGCGGCGAGGACACGATGACGTGGGTCGGCGCCTCGACCTGCGCGTCATTGAGTGCACGGGTGACGGCGCCGGTGATCAGCGGAAGGTAGGCCTGGGTCCCGAAGCGCTCCTCCCAGACTCGGCTGTAGGACTCGCCCGGCACCCGCCAGCGGTCCAGGAACTCTGCCGACACCGACGACTGAGCGACGATTTCGGCGACGACCCGATCGCCACTGCCGAACACGAACGCGGCGGCGCCGTCGCCACCGGAAGCCTCGTCCACGGAGCCGGGACGACCGGTCCGAATGTCGGACAGCACGGCCATCCCAGCGGTGGCGGCGGCCGCCCGCAGGGCACCGGAGGCGCCGCGAACCGCCGCGCCGAGGTCGGTGGCGAAACCCTCGTTGCTGCCGCCCAATGCCGCGTGGATAGCGGTGGCGTTGGTCTTGTCGGCGTAGGCCGGCGCGGTGGTGGCAAAGTAGAGTGACTCTGGCGCTGGAGCACCCCATAACGCCCGGCGGGCCGCCTCAACCCCCATTGACGTCGAGTCCTCATCGTAGCTGGCCACGGTGCGGGTGCCCTTGCCGCCACCTTGGCCGAGGCTCGCGCGGATCGCCGTCCGGTCGAGGCGGTGGTAGGGGAGGTAGGCGCCGTAGGAGATGATGCCGGTGCGGTCGGTGGAACCCATCGTCACACCGGTCCGGTCCGGAGTTGCAGAGTCGCCTCACTGGGCACACACGAACCTTCCTCGCCGGATACCAGCAGCCTGTAGTCGACCAAGTACGTGCCGTCCACCCCGGGTTCGCCAAGGACCCGGCCGGCCAAAGTCGCGGCCTGTCCCGGATGCATCACCCTCTCGGGCCGGTCGCCGAGACGGCGGTCGATGAAGCCGTGCAACGGTACTGTGCACGGATAGCTCGTTTCCCGGCCGTCGGCACCCGACGGGCGGCTCATGTCACCCTCGCGACGGCCGTCGCCCTGATCGCCGAGTCGCCGGTCTGCCGGGTGACGGCCAAGGCGATGTCGGCGAGCCGTTCCCCGCCCTGCTCGCGGATACCGGTGACGGTGCCGGTGAAGCCCAGCACGTCGCCGGGCCAGACTTGACCGGTGAAACGGATACGGTAGGACCGCAGATGGGCCAGGCCCACCCACGCCGCCAGCCGCTGCGCGAGTAGGCCGCCGTGCAGCAGCCCCATGGCGAATACCCCGGGCATGCCGGCCGAGCGGGCGAACTCCTCGTCGTGGTGGATCGGGTTGAAGTCTCCCCCCGCTCCGGCGTACCGGACGATGTGCGAGCGGGTGAGGGGCCCGAACTCCGAGGCTGGCATCGTGTCGCCCGCTGCGAGCGGGATTGGCGATGCGGGGGTGGCTGGGGTCACCGCGATCAGCCTCCCGTCTCGATCAGCACGTCGGTCTGGCGGACCACGAGCTCGCCGCGCTGGTTGATGAAGTCGGTCTGGATCGAGACCATGGTCATCGTCCCGCCGCGCTTTCCCTCGCGCGTCGTGACAC
>JAXHUG010000090.1:0-156674 GCA_034189785.1 Actinomycetota bacterium | reverse complement strand
TCCCGCCACAGCGGGGCGTGCGCACCGCTGTGGCGGGAGTTCCTGCGCTTCTGGACCGTGTCGTTCCCGGTCGTCGCGTACCGCTCCTGGCGGTGGTGGCTCGGCTCGGCCGCCGCATTCTTCGTCGTCGCCGCGTTGATCGGGTTCTGGGTCGCGGGCAGTCCCGAGGTGCAGTCGGCGGTCGGCACCCCCAGCGACATCGATCAGCTGGTCAACACCGACTTCGCCTCGTACTACAGCGAGAACCCCGCCGGCTCGTTCGCACTGCGGGTGTGGGTCAACAACGCGTGGGTGGCCGCGCAGTGCATCGGTTTCGCGATCCTGCTCGGGCTGCCTATTCCGTACATCCTGTTCCAGAACGCGGCCAACCTCGGGCTCACCGGCGGGTTGATGTTCGAGGCGGGCAAGGGCGACGTCTTCCTGGGCCTGCTGACGCCGCACGGGCTGCTCGAGTTGACCGCCGTGTTCCTCGCGGCTGCCGCCGGGATGCGGCTGGGCTGGATGGTCGTCGCCCCCGGTCACCGGCCGCGCGGTCAGGTGCTCGCCGAACAGGGCCGGGCCGTGGTCGCCGTCGCCGCCGGGCTGGTGGTGGTGCTGCTGCTGTCCGGGTTGATCGAGGCGCTGGTCACCCCGTCGCCGCTGCCCACGGTCGCGCGGATCGGGATCGGGGTCGCGGCCGAGGTCGCGTTCCTGGCCTACGTCGTGCACTACGGCCGCAAGGCCGTTCGGGCGGGCGAATCCGGCGACGTCGAAGACGCGCCCGACGTGGTGCCCACCGGCTGATCACAGGCGGCCGGTGGCCTTCATCTGCAGATAGCGGTCGGCGAGTGCCGGTGCGAGTTCCCCGGGTGGGGCGTCCACCACATCCACACCCGCCTGTCGCAGCGTGCCCGCGATGCGGGTGCGGTCGTTGCGCGACCGTTCCGCGGCGGCCGCGTCGTACACGGCGGCGGCGTCGTCGCGGCCCGCCGCCAGCAGGTCCACCCGGGGGTCGGTGACCGCCGCGATCAGCACATGGTGGCGGGCGGCGAGTTGGGGCAGCACCGTTATCAGACCTTCTTCGAGCGCCGAGGCGTTGAGGTCGGTGAGCAGCACCACCAGTGCGCGACGGCGCACGCGGCGCTGGATCGCCGACGCCATCGCGGGGGGGTCGGATTCGACCAGCGCGGGCTGCAGTGGCGCCATCGCCGACACCAACTGGGCGAGGAGTTCGCTGCGGGAGGCGTTGAACACCCCGGCGCGGGTGACCCGGTCGTGGGCGAGGAAGTCGACATGGTCGCCGGCGCGCGCGGCGAGCGCCGCCAGCAGCAGCGCGGCGTCCATCGACCAGTCCAGGCGCGGCCAACCGCCCGGGTCACGAGCCGTGGGGTCGACCCCGACGCGACCGGCCGAGGTCCGGCTGGTGTCGAGGACGATGACGATGCGCTGGTCGCGCTCCGGACGCCACGTGCGAACCACGACGTCGGCCGCCCGGGCCGTCGCCCGCCAGTCGATCGCGCGGACGTCGTCGCCGACGACGTACTCGCGCAGCGAGTCGAATTCGGTTCCCTGGCCCCGGATCAGCGCGGGTGTCGACCCGTCGAGTTCCCGCAACCGCGCCAACCGTGACGGTAGGTGCTTGCGCGACAGGAACGGTGGCAGCACCCGGATCTGACCAGCCGCCCGGTGGGACGCCTGCCTGCCGGCCAGGCCGAGCGGACCGATCGAGCGGGCCGTGACGATCGCGGACTGCAGGTCACCACGACGGGTTGGCCGCAGCGAGGTGCGCAGCGTCACTCGCTGTCCCGCAGGAACATCGAGCTCGTGGATGCGCGGTGCACCGTGCGCGCTCGGCGGCCAGGCGTCGCGCAGTGAGCCGCGGATCCGGCGTCCGACCGGGTTGTGCACATCGAGCATCGAATCGACCGACTGGCCGAGCCGGGCTGCGGTGTCCCCCGAGCGGGTCACCTGCAACCGGCGGGGACTCACGGCGAGCGCGATGTCCGCCACGATCGCGAGGATGAGCGTCCCGAACAGCGCCACGAACGCCACTGCCGGGGCGGGCGCCACGGCGATCGGGAGCACGCACAGCAGTGCGATCAGGGCCGCACGTCCGGTGAGGACCACTAGCGCGGGACCGGAACGGCCGTGAGGATGCCGTCGAGTACGGCGTCGGGGCTGGCGCCTTCGAGTTCGGCTTCCGGGCGCAGCCCGATGCGGTGGCGCAGCGTGGGCCGGGCCATCGCCTTGACGTCGTCGGGGGTGACGTAGTTGCGCCCGGACAGCCACGCCCACGACCGGGCCGTGGCCAGCAGCGCGGTGGCGCCGCGCGGGGAGACACCCAACTGTAGTGACGGGGACTGCCGGGTGGCGCCCGCGATGTCGACGATGTACCCGAGCACCTCGTCGGCCACCAGCACCTCACGCACCGCCGCCCGGCCGGCAGCCAGGTCGGCGGGGCCCGCGACCGCGCGCACCGCCGACAGATCTCCCGGATCGAACCCGCGGGCGTGGCGGTCGAGGATCGCGATCTCCTGATCACGTGGCGGCAGCGGCACAGTGAGTTTGAGCAGGAAGCGGTCCAACTGGGCCTCGGGCAGCTGGTAGGTGCCCTCGTATTCGATCGGGTTCTGGGTGGCGGCCACGATGAATGGGTCGGGCAGCGGACGCGGTTCACCCTCGACGCTGACCTGCCGCTCCTCCATCGCCTCGAGAAGCGCGGCCTGGGTCTTCGGGGGAGTGCGGTTGATCTCGTCGGCCAGCAGCAGGTTGGTGAACACCGGTCCCGCGCGGAACTCGAATTCGGCGGTCCGCGCGTCGTAGACCAATGACCCCGTCACGTCACCGGGCATCAGGTCCGGGGTGAACTGCACACGCTTGAACTCCAGCTGCAGGGTGGCGGCCAGCGTGCGGACGAGCAGCGTCTTCGCCACGCCCGGAACGCCTTCGAGCAGTACGTGACCGCGGCACAGCAGCGCGATGACCAGTCCGCTGACCACGGCGTCCTGCCCGACGACGGCCTTGCCGATCTCCTGCCGCAGGGCCAGCAGCGCCTGGCGCGCCGAATCGGCTGACGCGCCGCCTGTCCGGGTGGTCTGCGCTGATGGCTGTGTCACGAGTGGGTGACCTGCCTTTCGATGTCGTCGAGTTGATGGGCGATGGTGACCAGATCGGCGTCGGTGGCGGGGGCGGGGCCGTACAGCACGTGGGCGACGCCCGCGGGATCCGTGCCGGTCCGCTGGGCGACAGCCTGCACGACCGCCGGTGACCGCGCATTGGCGGGCAGGCCGAGCCGGGGCAGCAGACGGGTGCGGGTGGCGGTGCGCAGTGCCTCGGCGGCGCGGTCGCGGGCGCGCCGGGACCGGTACAGCCTGCCGCGGCCCTCGACGGTCTCCGACGCCCGGATGACGACCGGAAGCTGTTCGGCGACAAGCGGCCCCAGTCTCCTTCCCTGCCAGATCGCGAGTAGTGCGACCGCCAGCGACAGTTGCAGGACGATCCAGCCGACCTGGTCGGGGATGAGGTCAGAGAGGCTTGCGGTCCCGCCGGCACCCTCTCGTTGCTGCGGCAGGTACCAGATGACGCGCGGTGCACTGCCGGCAAGGTTCATCGCGAGCGCCGCGTTGCCCTGTTTGAGCAGTCCGGCGTTGGTCATGAATTCGGAGGTCCCGACGACGGTGATCGTGCGGCCCGCCTCGGTGTAGCGGACGAGCGCACCGTCGTAGCACCGGGTCAACGCCAGGCCCTGCTCCGCTGCCCGGTAACTCGCGGCCAGCCCGAGTTGGGCGTCGCCGGCCCGGTTCGCCTCGCGCAGATCGCAATCCGGCTGGGGGGCGAACGAACTCACACCGTCCGAGGCCAACTGCGGTGCGAGCGCCTCCCGGACCCGGGGCACGGGTTCGAGCAGCAGCCGATCACCCGGCAGGTCGGCCAGACGCCGCAACTGCTCCTCGTCGGTGAGTCGGAACGTCTCCGCGAACACGATCAGCGTGTCGTCGCGGGCCGCCCCTTCGACGCCGGCGACGCTGCCGGCCTCCACCACCTCGACGCCGCGGTCGCGCAGCAGGGCGACCAGTGCGCGGACCCCGTCGGGGGAGGTCGACTGCGGATCCATCGGGGCGCCGGGCCGTGACGCGGTCAGCAGGGTGCCCACCGTGGCCACCGCGACGATGACGATGAGCGCGAGCACCACCCAGCGTCCGGTGCGCCACCGTTGTGCGACGGTCGGGCCGACCGCCGTGCCAGAAGCCGTCATCGTACCTGCGCCCAACCGGTTTCGGCGCGCGGCACCTCGGCGGTGTGGCCGGCCATGGGGCCGTCCGCGCGGATGTGGTCGTCGAGGACGGCCACCGAGCGGTACGCGGCTTCGGTGCCGGGCCGGTCACCGTAGGTGACGTCGTTGAACGCCGTTGCGGCGTCGCGTAATTCGTCAGACAAGCGGGGCAACGCCAGGCCGGCGTCGTTCGCCAGCTCGGTGGCCGTGCGGCCCGGAACCGGTGTGACCACGCCGGATTCCTCGAGTTGCCGGGCGATCGCCCTCAACCGGTGCCGGATGGCCAGCGCCCACTGTCCCGACGCCGCATGGTGTTCGGCGGTCGTGCGGTGTTCGGCGGCGCTCAGGTCGTGGCCGCCGTAGAGCGAGGGGACACCCCGGTCGGTGCGCATGGTCCGGCGCGCGACGCGCACGGCGACCACCACCGCGACGGCGATCAGCAGGACCAGCACGCTGATCGTCAGCCAGCCGCCCGGCACCCCGGCCCCGCCCTGCGCGATGCGGTGGATCAGGTCGTCGAGCAGTTCGGACAGCCGGTCGGTCAGCGACGCCCTCGGGTAGATCGGCTTGTCGAGTTCCTGTTGGGCGGCCTCGTGCGCGGCGTCCCGATCGATGTCTACGGTCGGCACGTCACGGACGGCGGATCAGCCACAGTTGGTCGGTCGAGTCCGCGTGAACGCCGGGGCCCGCCGCCGCACCGGTGTGCAGCACCAGGTCGAAGGCCTCCGCGCGGATCCTGCGGTCGGTGTAGAGCAGGACGATGACTCCCGCGCTGAACGGGGCGGTGAGAATCTGGCCGACCGCCGTGCCGACTGCGATGAGGATGAGACCCACCAGCACCCCGCCGTCGGAGCCGGACCCGGCCAGCAGTTGTCCACCGAAACTGAACGGGACCCCGACGGCGCCCGCGATGACGGTCGCGGCGAGCGCGGCCAGGAGCCAGATACCCAGGACCCGCCAGAAGTCCTTTCTCACAAGCGTGAACGAGCGCCCTGCCGCTTCGACGATGCCGAGGCGTTCCAGGACGATCAGTGCAGGGGTGAACAGCAGCGAGGTGGCGAGGTAGACGATCAGCGGGAACACGGCGATGACCAGCGGAGCGCCGACGAGGAACGCGGCGACACCGCCGCCGATCGCCTCGGCCGCGATGATCGTCACCACGACGACCACGATCAGCAGCACGACGGCCACCGCCTCGAGGGCGGTGAAGCCGAGCAGCGCGAGCAACCGGCCCTTCACCCGCTGCCAGGCCGCCCCGATGGTGATGTCGGCGCCGAAAACCGCGCGGCCCACGATGACCGTGAGTACCCCGCTGAGCACCACCGAGGCCAGCGCGGTGGTGATGGAACCGGCCAGTGAGGATCCCGACAGCACGGCGACGTCACCGGCGGTGGTGGCCTCCTCGCTCAGGGTCGGGTCGAGGTCGCCGGTGGCGATCAGCGGGCCCAGGACCTGCAGTACGAGCGAGATGAGCTGGGTGGCGACGACCACGATGGCGGTCAGGCCGAGCGTGGCCTTCGGATTGCGTCGGATGTAGTTGACCGCCCCGTTGAAGATGTCGGCCAATCCCAGCGGGCGCAACGGGATGACACCGGGCTGGAGCACGCCCGGTGTCGGGTAACCCGGCCGTGAGGGATAGCCCGGTTGGTAACCGGGCGGCGGATAGCCCTGTCGGTAACCCGGTGGGGGGTAGCCCTGCGGTGCATACGGCGGTGGCGGGTCGACCCGGCCGGGCCCACCGGCGTCGTTGCTCATGGGCACCATCCTGTCGATCACCGAGCCGATTGACAACGTGGCCCACGTGTTGCGCGCGACGGGCCGAGCGGGGAGACGGCACCGGCGTAGGTGCTCGCGCGGGAGTCACGCAAGCGCGGTGAGGCGGCCGAGATCTACACCCAGAACGGTCGCGGTGAACTGGCCGCCGTCGTCGACACCGCGATGGCTCAGGTCGCCGAACAGCTCGGTGAGCGCCCGACGATGAAGCAGATGGGCCAGGTGATGAAGGCCGCCTCGGCGATCGCCGCGGGTAAGGCCGACGGTTCGAGGCTGTCCGCCGCCGTCAAGGCACGCCTGTAGTCGGTGTGTAAAGCGCACCCGCGCACCGTATTCCGTGTCCATCCCGTGGCCGTCGTTTGCATCGGTACGGCACGGGCTACCCGGACGCCATGACCCGCTTCGGCTACACCCTGATGACCGAGCAGAGCGGACCCAAGGATCTCGTCCGCTACGCCGCCGCGGCGGAGAACGCCGGATTCGACTTCGAGGTTTCCAGCGACCATTACTCGCCGTGGCTCGCGGCCCAGGGCCACGCGCCGAACGCCTGGACCACCCTGGGCGCCGTCGCGCACGTCACCGGACGCGTCGAACTGTTCACCTACGTGACCTGCCCGACCATGCGATACCACCCAGCGATCGTCGCGCAGCAGGCCGCCACGCTGCAGATCCTCGCCGACGGCCGCTTCACCCTCGGGCTCGGCACCGGTGAGAACCTCAACGAACACGTCGTCGGCAAGGGATGGCCGACGGTCGCCCGGCGTCAGGACATGCTGCGCGAGGCCATCCAGATCATCCGCGAACTGTTCACCGGTGAGGTTGTCGACTGGCGTGGCGAGTACTTCGAGATCGACTCCGCCCGGCTGTGGGATCTACCCGAGACGCCGGTGGCCATCGCCGCGGCGGTGTCCGGTAACCGTTCTGTCGAAGCCTTCGCCCAACTCGCCGACCATCTTATCGCCGTCGAGCCGAACCGGGGCCTCGTCGACGCGTGGCACGAGGCGCGACGCGCAACCGGTCTGCCCGGACATGTGCGGGTGATCGGCCAGATCCCGATCTGCTGGGATTCCGACCGGGAGGCGGCGGTGGCGAGGGCCCACGAGCAGTTCCGTTGGTTCGCCGGCGGCTGGGCCGTCAATGCCGACCTGCCGACCACGGCGGGGTTTGCCGGTGCGACGCAGTTCGTGCGGCCGGAGGACACCGCGGACTCGATCCCGTGCGGACCGGACCTCGACGCGATCGTCGAGTCGGTCAGAGAGTACTGGAAGGCCGGGTTCACCGACATCGCGCTGGTGCAGGTGGGCGACGAAGGTCAGGACCGGTTCCTGGACGAGGCGGCCGGGCCGCTCCTGGAGAAGCTGCGGTCCGCGGCGGCCTGACGTCAGCTGTAGGCGAGCTCGGGATGACATCGCGGATGAAGCCGAGGCTGGCCATGGTTGAGTCCGGCGCCGGGCGGGTAGTCCGGCCGTGACGAGAGGAGGGAGACCATGCCCCGTGGAGAAGGCATCTACGACGAGGAACACGCCGCCGAACCCAAGGGCGGCCATCCCGGCCCGACCGATCAGGGCGGTGAGGGCGGGATGGCCTCGCGCGAGGTGGGCCCGGAGATCACCACGGCGGACGACACCGAGGAGTCACCCGAGTAACCGTCACCGCGCGTCGCGACCTTCCCGGCTGCGGTGTGGAGGGTCGGGTCGAATGCCAGGTCCTCGTCGGGCGGAATGACCTCGGACAGGGTCGAGCGGGCGAGGGGCCCGAATTCGCCTGTGCCCGCGGCTTGATCGATGCTGTATTCACCGTCGCCGCGCCCCAGCTGGTCGGCGACGGTATCCAGCCACAGTCCGGCACGGTCGAGTTTCGTGGTGAGATGCGCCCGGACCCACCACACGCCGCCTTCGTACCGCAGCGGCATCAGGCCGGAGTAGGTGGTGGGTACGGAATTCGGCAGATCGACCGCCTTTGGACACCCGGCCGACCACCTCGCCCGCGGGCGAGCACCCCGGCAGGATGGAACAGCCTGCGCCGGCGAACCGCCGCGCCGACTTCGACCGGAAGCGCAAGGAGGTCTGAGACATTCACGCCCGATCGGGTGCCCGCTAGCACCGGTGCAAACGGGGTGTGCTGGTTTGACAACCGCGATACAGGGCATTAATCACCGCAGCTGATGACCCCTTGACGTCGAGAGGCCGATGTGACGACTGCATACACCGACGAGCGCGACACCGTCCTCGCCGCGGACGGCGTGTACGCCCCGCAGGAAGATTCGCAACTGCTGATCGACATCATGGAGAAGACCGGTCTCGTCGTCGGTCGCCGTCTCGTCGACCTGTGCACGGGCAGTGGAGTGGTGGCGGTCAACGCCGCCCTGCAGGGTGCCTCGTCGGTCACCGCCTTCGACATCTGCCCGCGCGCTGTGCGATGCGCGCGCGGCAATGCGCTCGGTGCCGGGGCCCATGTGGATGTCCACCTCGGGTCTTGGGCGCGGGCAGTGGAATTCGCCCCGTTCGACCTGGTGACGTGCAACCCGCCGTACGTCCCGCACGCTCCCGAAGCCGACCGGGAGCCGGTGCCGTCGGGCGTCGGTCCGGCCCGCGCGTGGAATGCCGGCTACGACGGGCGCATGATCCTCGACCCGCTGTGCGAGGCGGTTCCCGATCTGCTCGCCCCCGGCGGCAGCCTCCTGCTCGTACAGTCGGAGTTCGCCGATCCGCGCCGCACCCTGGCAGCCCTGTCGAGCGCCGGGCTGGACGCCGAAGTCATTGCCTGGCAATGGATTCCGTTCGGCCCCGTGCTGAACGCGCGGGCCGAGTGGCTCGAGGAGACCGGGCGCCTGGATCCGGGTCGGCGCGAGGAAGAGCTGTTGGTCATCCGAGCGGACAAACCATGACCGAACCGCGCACCGTGCGGGTGGTGCAGGGCGGGCCCATCATGGTCGAGGGCCCGGTCCGCATCGAGATGCCCGACGGCAGCGTAATGGAATCCGACCGGTTCATGGTCGCGATCTGCGCGTGTAAACGCAGCAAGACCTATCCGTTGTGCGATACCAGCCATCGCCAGCGCCGCCGTGGCGACGCCGACGCGGCTGAGTCGTCAGGACAACGGTCGGCCTAGCGACGTCTCGCCCGCGGTCCAGCACGACATCAGGTGGTCGGCCAGGCGGTTCTCCACCAGGGCGTGCGCCTGGATGCCGAACACCACATCAGCGTCCAGATGCGGCTCGCGCGTGACGAGGTCGCCCACCACATCGGTGCGCACAACCTGCTCGTGGACCGCATCTGCTTCGACGTGCTCGCGGTAGAACGCCGTACAGGTCTGCGGTGCGCCCATCCGCTCCAGCGCCTCGACCAGCCGGCGGGATCCGGGTGACGAGGTGATCTCGGTGGAGGCGAAATGGCCGACCGCCGCTCCGCGCAGCGCGCGGTGCAGACCGAACATCGACATCAGGTTGACCGCTGCCAGCGCCTCGGCGGGTACCTCGTTGATGTATCCGAGATAGCTCGCATCCAGGCCCGCGGCGACCAGCAGGTCGGCGAACAACTGTTGATGCAACTGCGGTCCGCGGCCGCCACCGAACTCGTCGAATTCGACTGCGACGAGCGATGCCTTGGCCTGGCCGGTCAACCGCGGGATCGCGAAGGCGTGCGGATCACCCTCCTTGAGGTGGTAGAGCGAACGGTGCACGAAGTACTCCCGCATCTGCTCCCAGGTGCCCTTGTCGCGCAGGTAGTACGACGGGCCGGTGGCGTCCGGGTGCCCGTCGACCGGTTCCACAGCCAGGGCTGCCATCTCATCCGCGGCGGTCTGGTCGGGCCGGATCTCCCCGACGTCGCGGCGCACCGCGGCGAGGAACGTCTGTTCCATCTGTCCGCGCAGGTGCAGCAAGCCGGCATTCCACTCCCAGTGCGGGTCCACGCCGGCGAAGCCGCGGTAATGCAGTTCGTAGCAGACGTAGAGCGCCAACTGCAAATCGATCCCGTAGGGGTCGGAGTCGGCGCGGGAGGCCTCGATGCGGCACAGGTGGTTGCGGGGGGCGCGCTCGGCGAGCGTGTTCACCACGGCCAGCGAAAGCGGGCCACGGGCACCGGGCAACGTCGGTTCAACCATGATCGGCGCGGATGTCACGCCCGGTGAAGTACCCGCTACTTGGTATGTCCAATCGCTCCGCGCCGGGAATCGGTCGGTCAGAACCGCCAGAGCGATTCCTGCGTGGTGCTGGCGATCAGCGCGCCGGCGTCGTCATACAGCGAACCGACCGCCAGGCCGCGGGCGTCGCTGTTGTTCACGCCGGTCACCTCGTACCGGTGCCAGCGGTGCGGGTCGAACGGCCGGTGGAACCACACCGAGTGGTCCAGCGAGGCCGCCATCCCGGCGCCCGGCTCGTCGGGGGCGCCGGCCGGGCGGGCGGCGGGCACCGGCCCGAGGTCGGACATGTAGGTCAGCATGCACGCACGGATCAGTGGATCGTCTTCGATGACGTCGCGGCTGCGGATCCAGAACGGCGGTATCGCGAACCGCGACAAATCGTCCGGGTGGCAGCGGACCTCCAAGCGGTCCACCGCCCCCAGGTCCAGGGCCTTGGGTACTGCATCCTCGAACGCGAGGGACGCCGGTCGCGGCGGATGCCAATCGGCACTGTCCTCCGGGCGGTGGAACGACGCGATCATCTCGAGGATGGCCTTACCCTCCTGAATCGCGGTGACCCGACGCGTGTCGAACGAACGCCCGTCGCGGGTGCGCTCGACCTCGAGTTCGACGGCGATCCCGTATTGGCCACCGCGGACGAAGTAGGCATGCAGCGACTGCGCCCGTTTGTCGGGATCGACCGTCGCTCCCGCCGCGCCCAACGCCTGCGCCGCGACCAGACCGCCGAACAGTCGGTGCGCCGGACCGCTCGTGACCTGCGGTGCGAGGAACGTGTCGCCGTCGCGGTCGAAGTCGAGCAGCCGTGCGATCCAGCTCGGGTCGTGCGGCCAGGTGGTGTCTCGGAGGGCGGTCATCGTAGCCAGACTATCGACCAACTGGTTGGGAGCACTGTCAGGGGTGAGGCGTCCGTGCGCGAGCGACCTGCGCCGCGCCGTTCCCGGCGATCAACCAAAGCGTGGCGAGCTGCCCCGTGTTGCTCTGGTGGGCCACCAGCTGGCTTCGCGTAGCAGTGTGGCGATGGCGGGCACGGTGAGGGTGCGCACGAGGAAGGTGTCGAGCAGTAGTCCGAAGCCGATGATGAGACCGGCTTGGATCATGATGGCGACTGAGCCGACCATGAGGCCGAACATGCTGGCGGCGAAGATCAGGCCTGCTGAGGTGATGACGGCTCCGGTGTTTGCGACGGTGCGTAGGACGCCGACGCGGATGTTGCGCCCGGTTTCTTCCCGGAGTCGTGAGACGAGCAGCATGTTGTAGTCGGCACCGACGGCGACGAGGATGATGAACGCCAACAGGGGTACCGGCCAGGCGATTTCTTGGCCCAGTCCCCATTGGAAGACCGGAACGCCGATGCGCCCCCAGTTCCGTGACTTTCGCACTTCATGCGGCGGTTGCGGCGCGGGCCAGCTGGTAGTCGCGGGTTATGTCGGGGTCGAGCCGATCCGGGGTAACCGGAGAAATCGGGCGGCGATGAGGGGGCTCACCTTGGACACCTATGCCGACCTGTTTCCGGACGATCTGGAGATGGTTTCGGCTACTCTGGACGAAGCCCGAAGCAAGTCGTTGAAAGCTGCCGCGGCCGGCGTCGACGCGCAGCCGGACCCGGGCGCGGTCGATCCGGCTCGGCAGCCCGGCCAGCGCGCGACCCATCAGCTCAGACGCGGTGGCGCGGGGGTCATCGAGCCCGCAGCCCAGGTCGGCGGCCAGCGCGGTCTCGGTTTCGGCCCAGATCGCCACGTGCGGGCGTCCGGCCCGCTGACCCTGATGGTTGTAGGCGACACCTTCCTTGTGGCGGCCGTAGACCTCCACGTCGGGGTGTCCAGGTCGACGGTGACCGGCCCGGAGCACAGTGCCGCCGCGCGCGGCGCGGGCAGCAGCTCCAGCATCCGCTCGCTGATCTCGGCGATCCCGGATTCCACCGCCCGCCACTGCGTGTCGTCGAAGCGCCGCGCCAGCCCGGCCGCGGTGGTGGACGCCAAACCCGGTACCGGGGTCAGCGCCTGTCCCGCCGCGTCGGCGCGGTGGCGGTCGAGCCCGACCAGGAAATCCTGTCCGGCCAGCTGCGCGGCCGCCAACCCCACCAGCAGCTGCCCGGCGCCGTGCCCGCGCTCACGCGCCTTGATCGGGCCGACCCGCCGGTTCAGCGTCGCGACCACATCCAGCCGGTCGCACAGTTCGCTGATCGCGGCCATTCCCGCGTTGCCGGTCAGGCTCGGATCCGGCGCGCCGACGCGCACCCGCCTGCGCGTACGTCCACGTCCGCGGTTCCGCTTGTGTATTCTGCTCACCAGATGGGTGCTCGCTTCCGGGTCGACAATCAAGCTTTAGCAACTCGAATTGTCCTATCCCGCAACGGCATCCATCGCCAACTTCAGCGCGTGTCCCCCGATTACTCGCGGAATCGGGTCTGAGCTACTGTCGGGTGCGGTCGTCAGATGGTTTCTTCGGTTTCCTTTGCCCAGCGTCCACCCCGCTTCGAGCGCGCAGTCAATCGCTAGCTGGAGCCGTTTGTCGGACTTGCCCACGCATCCCCCGTCGCCACCTACCCTTGCGTTAGGGAGGGTATCGGACAACGCAGACTCTTCACGCTGATCAGGGCACGAGTGAATGCGCTCGGGCTGAGCTAATGTCTACCCACTGCCTACCCGACTGTTCTGCCTACCGAACAAAGAAACCCCCTCCCGCCTGTGTGACCAGGTAGGAGCGGGTTTTCTACTGTCGGGGTGGCGGGATTCGAACCCACGACCTCTTCGTCCCGAACGAAGCGCGCTACCAAGCTGCGCCACACCCCGCGTGAAGCGTTGAAAGGGTATCGCACCGGTGCCTCGGAAAGCCAAACGGTGGCCACAGCAGGATCGCGTCAGGAGTTCCCGGCGGCCCGGAATGCCGGGGGTTGTCGGTGGCGTTGATCAGAATGGCGACAGAGCGCCGCACGACTGAATCGAGGCAGACATGACCGGGTTGGGAGCTTCCATCTACCTGGGGTTCTTCGCTCTGGCGGCGATCTGGCTCTGCCTGACCGCCGACGGGCCGCGCTCCGGCGGCTCCGATGATGAGCGCCAGACGCCGGACCGCTCGAAGTCGGCGAGCACCTCGGCCGATTCGGACGGATCGATGCCCTGGCTGCTCAGCCACTCGTCGCAGAAGTAGGTGTCGGCGTAGCGGTCGCCGCTGTCGGCGATCAACGTCACCACCGATCCCTGGCGTCCCTGCGCCTTCATCTCCGCGAGCAGCCCGAAGGCCCCCCACAGATTCGTTCCGGTCGACGGCCCGACCCGCCGGCCCAGCACCCGGCTCACATGCCGGGCGGCCGCCACCGATGCTCCGTCGGGGACGGCCACCATGCGGTCCACCACCTCGGGCAGAAACGACGGTTCCACCCGCGGACGGCCGATCCCCTCGATCCGCGACGATGCGCCGGTGACGACGGTCGGATCCTGCTGGGCGTAGGCGGGGAAGAACGCTGAGTTCTCCGGGTCCACCACGCACAGTTTGGTGGCGTATCGCCGGTAGCGGATGTAACGGCCGATGGTCGCGCTCGTCCCGCCGGTGCCCGCCCCCACGACGATCCACTCCGGTATCGGGTGCTGCTCGGCGGCCATCTGGTGATAGATCGATTCGGCGATGTTGTTGTTGCCGCGCCAGTCGGTCGCCCGTTCGGCGTTGGTGAACTGGTCGAGATAGTGCCCGCCGGTCTCCTCCGCCAGGCGCTCGGCCTCGGCATATACTTGCGACGATTCGTCGACGAAATGGCAACGGCCACCCTGTGATTCGATCAGCGCGACCTTACTGGCGCTGGTCGACGACGTCATCACCGCGATGAACGGCAGGCCGAGCAGCGCCGCGAAGTACGCCTCGGACACTGCGGTCGACCCGCTGGAGGCTTCGATGACGGTCGTGCCCTCGCAGATCCACCCGTTGCACAACCCGTAGAGGAACAGCGAGCGGGCCAGCCGGTGCTTGAGGCTGCCGGTGATGTGGGTCGACTCGTCCTTGAGGTACAGCGCGACATCGCAGTCTTCACCCCAGGTCGACGGCAGCGGGTATCGCAGCAGGTGAGTGTCGGCGCTGCGCCGGGCATCGGCCTCGATCAGGCGCACGGCATTGTCGAGCCACGCGCGGGGCGGACTGTGAGTGGCGATCGAGGACCGCCCCGTCACCGCGCCGAGACGGTCGACGGCGACTGCCCAACCTGCACGTCGGCGTCCCAGCCGCCGGTCGGCGCCGCGACCAGCGTCAGCAGTGTGGCATCCGGGCGGCAGCAGAACCGCACCGGCGCGAACGGTGACGTGCCGATGCCCGCCGACACGTGCAGGGCCATATCATGGCTGCCCCACCGCGACGCGCCCTTGACGCGCGACCGGTCGAGCTCGCAGTTGGTCACGAGTGCGCCGTAGAACGGCAGGCACAGCTGTCCGCCGTGGGTGTGGCCCGCCATCACCAACTGGTAGCCGTCGGCGGCGAACCGGTCGAGCACCCGTGGCTCCGGTGAGTGGGTGAGGCCCAGCGACAGGTTGGCCGTCGGGGTGGCCGCGCCGGCGATCGCGTCGTAGCGGTCGCGCTTGAGGTGCGGATCATCGACACCGGCCAGCGCGATACGCAGCCCCGCGACGTCGAGTTCGCGGCGCGTGTGGGTCATGTCCAGCCAGCCACGTTCGGTGAACACCGCGCGCAGGTCCTGCCACGGCAGCGGGTACCCGTGGACGCGGTGGCCGGGGTTGGTGACGTAGTTCAGCGGGTTCTTCAGCCGCGGCGCGAAGTAGTCGTTACTGCCGAAGACGAACACTCCGGGCACCGAGAGCAGCTCCGAGAGCGCCTGCACGACCGCGGGCACCGCCCGCGGATGCGCCAGGTTATCCCCGGTGTTCACCACGAGATCGGGTTCCAGACCTGCCAGGTCCCGCAGCCACGCCTGCTTACGCCGCTGGCTGGGCCGCATGTGGAGATCGCTGAGGTGCAGCACGCGCAGCGGGGTCGATCCCGGCGTGAGCACCGGCATCGTCACCTCACGCAGCGTGAACGCGTTGCGCTCAATGAGCGACGCATATCCGATTCCCGCAGCCAGGGAGCCGGCGGTCACCGCAGCGGTGTTCTTCAGGAGCTTGACCGATGCCGAAACAGACGGTCGTGGCGAATCAGCAGCCATGGCAGCAGCCTACTGCCAGATGGCCGCGCCCACTGCCTCCCACCCGATCACGGTGGCGGCGGTGGTGGCGGAGGTCCGAGCACCGGCACGGTGATCGGCGGCAGACCGGGGATCTCGACGACCGTCTGCCCGATCGGCGGCGGCGGTCCACCGGGCAGGCCGGGGATGCTCGGCCCGCTGGGCGATGGAGGCGGCGGCGCGGGGGCGATGCCGTTGCTCACCTGGATGGTGACGACCGATCCCGGAATGGTCTGTCCGCTCGGGTTGGTACCGACGACCGTGCCGGCGCGCGAAGTGCTGTTCACCGAGCTGGTCCCGTCGGCCACCTGGAACCCGGCGTCCTTGATGCGCTGGCGGGCGGCGTCCACGGTCAGGCCCGACACACTGGGCACCTTCGAACCAGGGCCGCCGTCGACGTAGCGCCGATCGGTCGGCGGCAGCGCCACCGGACCGAAGTTGGTGGCGATCGGTTTCATCGCCGTGAACCAGGTGCGTGCCGGTTCGTTACCGCCGAACAGGTTGCCCGAGCCGCACTGGCGCAGCGGGAACGAGCACAGCTCACCCGGCGTGGGCGAATCGTCGTAGATGTAGTTCGCCGCGGCCAGCTGGTTGGTGAAGCCCACGAACGCGGCGGACCGGTTGGACTCCGTCGTACCGGTCTTACCGGACATCGGCAGATCCCAGCCCACCGAACCGGCGGCACCGGCGGCGGTGCCCGCACCGGTGTCGTCCTTGCTCATGGCGTTCGCCAGCGTGTTCGCCAAGCCCTCCGGAACGGCCTGTTCGCAGGTCTCGGTCGTCACCGACACCTCTTCGCCGTTACGGTCGACGACCTGGGCGATCGGATTCGGCGGGCACCAAACACCGCCGGATCCCAGCGTCGCCGCGACGTTCGACAGTTCCAGACCGTTGACCTCGATCGGGCCGAGCGTGAAGGAACCGATGTTCTGCCGTTTGATGAAGTCGGCCAGGCTCTCGTTGCTCTCCGGATCGTAGTCGCGGGCGGTGCCCGGCAGCGCGTAGGAGCGCAGACCCAGCCGGACGGACATGTCCACGGTGCGCGGCACACCCACCTGTGAGATGAGCTTCGCGAACGCGGTGTTCGGGGAGGTGGCCAGCGCGTCGGTGACGTTCATCGACCCGCGGTAGCCGCCGGCGTTGCTCACGCACCAGGTCGCCGCCGGGCAGCCCGGGCGGTCGCTGCTGCCCAGCCCCTTGGCCTGGAACGAGCCCGGCACCTGCAGCTGGGTGTTGATCCCCATGCCCATCTCCATCGCGGCCGCGGTGGTGAAGATCTTGAACACCGACCCGGCGCCGTTACCCGCGAGCGTGAACGGCTGCGGTTGCATGGTCTCGTGGGCGTCGAGGTCGAGGCCGTAGGTGCGGTTCGACGCCATCGCCAGCACCGGATGGGATTGCTTACCGGGCCGGATCACGCTCATCACGCTCGCGACGCCCGGCGTCGTCGGATCCGCGAAATCGTCGACCGCGGTTTTCACCGAGGCCTGGACATCGGGATCCAGCGTCGTCTTGATCAGGTAACCGCCCTTGGCCACCTGTTCCTTGCTGATGCCGGCGCGGGCCAGGTACTCCAGCGCGTAGTCGCAGAAGAAGGCCCGGTCACCGGCGGCGATGCAGCCCCGCGGCAACTCATTGGGGACCGGGAGGACGCCGAGCGGCTCGTTCTTGGCCGCGCGCAGTGCCTCCGCCTCGTTCGGCAGGTTCTCGATCATCGTGTCGAGGACCAGGTTGCGCCGCGCGAGCGCACCGTCGGGGTTCGTGTAGGGGTTCAGCGTGCTCGTCGACTGCACCAGCCCGGCCAGCAACGCGGACTGCTGCCAGTTCAGTTCCGAGGCGTTGACGCCGAAGTATGTCTGCGCGGCGTCCTGGATGCCGAACGCGCCATTACCGAACGACACCAGGTTGAGGTAACGGGTCAGGATCTCGGGTTTGGTGAACGTCTTGTCCAGCGTGAGCGCCATCCGGATCTCCCGCAGCTTACGGGCCGGCGTGATCTCGACCGCCGCGCGCTTCTCCGAGTCGGTCTGCGCCACCACCAGCAACTGATAGTTCTTGACGTACTGCTGTTCGAGCGTCGACCCGCCGCGGGTGTCGGTGTCGCCGCGCAGGTAGCCGGCCAACCCGGTGAGCGTGCCCTGCCAGTCCACGCCGTTGTGTTCGGCGAACCGTTTGTCCTCGATGGACACGATCGCCAACTTCATCGTGTTGGCGATCTGCTCGCTGGGAACTTCGAAGCGTCGCTGGGAGTACAGCCACGCGATGGTGTTGCCCTTGGCGTCGACCATTGTCGACACCTGCGGGACCTCACCCTCGACGAGAGCGGTCGAACCGTTGGCGACGACGTCGGACGCGCGGTTGGACATCAGACCGATGCCGCCGACCACGGGGAACATGAGTGCGGCGGCCAGCACGCTGGCCAGCAAGCAGCACCAGGCTAGCTTGACGACCGTGACGGCTGTGGGCGGACGCTCCGGCATATGTACAGAGTAACGACGACGCCCGGCGGCATCGCCGACAGCTGGTTTGCCGGGGCTTTGCGATCGTCCGTGCGCCGCGCCGGGACTGGTCAATATCCAAGAAGTTGATCAGACGGCACGGCCGTCCCAAAAAAGTCGGTCGAAAACTGTTGCGTAAATGTGCCCTGACCACCTAACTTGGAAACACAGTGCGATCCAGAACACACTAACCGGCGCACTGTGGCGTAGATCGCAGCAGCGTTCTGCTCCCGAGGATCACCGTCGGGTACGACGGCAGGAACGAAGGGATCGCTGGTGTCAAGTATTCGGCCCGCGGTGCGCAAGACCATGACAACCGTCCCCTCCTCGCCTCCCATACACGGTGCAGAGGCCGAGGCGCGGATCGCCTGGGTGTCCCAGGCCCGCTGCCGGCAGGCCGACCCGGACGAGCTCTTCGTCCGCGGCGCCGCGCAGCGCAAGGCCGCGGTGATCTGTCGTCACTGCCCGGTCATCCTCGAATGCGGTGCGGACGCCCTCGACAACCGCGTGGAGTTCGGGGTGTGGGGTGGTATGACCGAGCGTCAGCGTCGGGCGTTGCTCAAGCAGCATCCCGAGGTCGTTTCCTGGGCCGAGTTCTTCTCCGCCCAGCGCAAACACCGCAGCGCGGTCTGAGCTTTCTTCTCCCGAATGCCGCCGTCAGGCGGCGCTGGCCGTCCCGGTGATCTGATCGGCGATCGCCCGCAGCGCGTCGAGGTCTGAGACGTCGAACGGCAGCGAAGGAACACCGACGATCGCGACATGCGGGTTGGCGCCGGTGAATCGCGACAGCAGCCGCACCTCGCGCTTGGCTGTCTGCGTCCGATCCGCGTGAATCCGCAGTGCCGCCACCGTCAACGACTCCGGATCCTTCTCCGCCAGCGCATCGGCCACCTCACTGGCCTTGTCCGCGTGCAGCGAGCACAGCGTCGGATGCGTGCGGTTGAGGACCAGCCCCGCCAGCGGCATCCGCTCCGAGGACAGCCGGTCGACGAAGAACGAGGCCTCCCGCAACGCATCGGGTTCGGCCGCCGACACCACCACGAACTGGGTCCCGCGTCGCTTGAGCAGATCGTAGGTCCGGTCGGCCTTCTCGCGAAAGCCGCCGAACGTCGCGTCCAGCGACTGAACGAATCCTGCAGCGTCCGAAAGCATTTGAGACCCGAGAATGGTGGACATGGCCTTCATGGCCAGCCCCACCACGCCGGTGACCAGTTTTCCGATACCCCGGCCGGGAGTCAGAAGCATGCGCCACAAGCGGCTGTCCATGAAACTACCGAGGCGTTTGGGGGCGTCGAGAAAGTCCAGGGCATTGCGCGACGGTGGAGTGTCCACCACGATCAAGTCCCATTTGTCCTGTGCGAGAAGCTGTCCCAGTTTCTCCATCGCCATGTACTCTTGCGTGCCGGCCAGCGACGTCGCCACGGTTTGATAGAACTGGTTGTCCAGGATCGCGTCCGCCCGGTCGGGGCCAGAGTACTGGATCACCATCTCGTCGAACGTGCGCCGCATGTCGAGCATCATCGCGTGCAGTTCACCGGTCACCTCGGGCGCCAACGGCACACGCTGCGGGGTGTTCCCCAGATCCTCGATGCCAAGCGCCTGCGCGAGACGCTTGGCCGGGTCGATGGTCAGCACCACCACGGTCCGGCCGTACTCGGCGGCCCGCAACGCCATCGCCGCGGCGGTGGTGGTCTTGCCGACGCCGCCGGCCCCGCAGCAGACCACCACCCGGTTGGATGTGTCGTTGAGGATGGCGGCCATGTCGAGGGCGGGCGGGGTCGTACTCATCGGACTCCTTGGTGGGCAAGCACGTCAGCGAGTTCATAAAGGCTGCCGAGGTCGACACCTTCGGGCAGGGCGGGCAGTTCGAGCCGTGGCACCTCGATGCGAACGAGTTCCTCGGCAGTGTCCGAACGCGCCTTGATGCGGGTGGCGTGCTGGATCGTCTCGGTCAGCAGACCGGCGAAATCGTTGTCGGACAACTCGATTCCCACAGACCCGAGATCGGCGCGGATGGCGGCGGCGTCGACGTCGCCCTCGGCGGCCTTGGCCAGATCATCGGGCGACAGGTAGGCCGGGATGCCGCGGTTGACGATGACGCTGCCGATCGGCAGGCCGATCCCCTTGAGCTCGTCGATGGCCTCCAGTGTCTCCTGCATGGGCAGTGCCTCGAGCAGGGTGACGAGGTGGATGGCGGTGATGTCGGAGTGCAGCACCTTCACCACGCTCTCGGCCTGCGAGTGCACCGGTCCGCCCTTGGCGAGATCCGACACGGCCTTGGTGACATCAAGGAACCGCGCGATCCGGCCGGTGGGCGGGGAGTCCACGACCACCGCGTCGTACACCGGCTGTTTGCCTTTCTCGGCACGCGTGACGATCTCGCGGATCTTGCCGGTGAGCAGCACGTCACGCAGACCCGGCGCGATCGTGGTGGCGAACTCGACCGCGCCGATCCGGCGCATCGCCCGCCCGGCCAGGCCGAGGTTGTAGAACATGTCGAGGTATTCGAGGAACGCCGCTTCGGTATCGATGGCCAGCGCGTTGACCTGCCCGCCGCCGTCCGCGGTCGCGATCTTGACGTCTTTGTAGGGCAGTGGCGGCACGTCGAAGAGCTGAGCGATGCCCTGACGGCCCTCGAGCTCGACGAGCAACACCTTGCGGCCGCCCGCGGCGAGTGCCAGGGCGAGCGCCGCGGCGATCGTCGACTTGCCGGTACCGCCCTTGCCGGTGACGAAGTGCAGTTTCACCTTGGTCAGCCGTGACGGCCAGCCGACGGTTCTACCGCCATTGGTAGTTGTTGGCACCTCTGCATGCTAGCTGTGGGTCTCCCGCCGCCCGATAAGCTCAGCGCCATGAGCCAACCGACCCCGTGGGAATACGCGACCGTGCCGTTGCTGACCCACGCCACCAAACAGATCCTCGATCAGTGGGGCGCCGACGGCTGGGAGCTGGTCGCGGTGCTGCCCGGACCGACCAGTGAGCAGCACGTCGCCTATCTGAAGCGGCCGAAGTGACGTCCGGGGGCGAGCGCAGCGACGGGGGGAGATCGGCCGGGGGCGAGCGCAGCGACGGGGGGAGATCGTGGTCGCGGCGGCTCACCGAACTGGGTATCGAGCTCCCGGAGGTGGTGGCGCCGCTCGCCGCCTACGTACCGGCCGTGCGAACCGGGAATCTGGTCTACACCGCCGGGCAGCTGCCGATCGTCTCCGGTGAACTGACCCGCACCGGCAAGGTCGGCGCCGACGTCGATTCGGAGGACGCCAAGGATCTCGCGCGGGTGTGCGGCCTCAATGCGCTCGCCGCGGTCGACGCACTCGTCGGCATCGACGCGGTCACCCGAGTGGTCAAGGTGGTCGGGTTCGTCGCCTCGGCGCCCGGTTTCGGCGGACAACCCGGCGTCGTCAACGGCGCGTCGGAGTTGTTCGGCGAGGTGTTCGGCGACGCCGGCGCGCACGCCCGATCAGCGGTCGGGGTGTCGGAGTTGCCGCGGAACGCCCCGGTCGAGGTCGAGGTCGTCGTCGAGGTGGGGTCGGCGCGGTGAGCGCGCCCGAGCATCCGGCGTACGGGCTACTGCGCCCGGTGACCGAGACCGCCTCGGTGCTGCTGTGCAACAACCCGGGGCTGATGACGCTCGACGGCACGAACACCTGGGTGCTGCGCGCACCGGGCAGTGACGAACTGGTGGTCGTCGACCCCGGGCCCGACGACGACGAGCACATCGCGAAGGTCGCCGAACTCGGCCGGATCGCACTGGTGCTGATCAGCCACAAACACGAGGACCACACCGGCGGGATCGACAAGATCGTCGAGCGCACCGGCGCGGTCGTCCGGTCGGTCGGCAGTGGATTCCTGCGCGGTCTCGGTGGTCCGCTCACCGACGGTGAGGTCATCGACGCGGCGGGTCTGCGCATCACCGTGATGGCCACGCCCGGCCACACCGCCGACTCGCTGTCGTTCGTCCTCGACGACGCGGTGCTGACCGCCGACACCGTGCTCGGCCGCGGCACCACCGTCATCGACACCGAGGATGGCAGCCTGCGCGACTACCTCGAATCCCTACACCGGCTGCAGGGCCTCGGCAGGCGGACAGTGCTACCCGGCCACGGCCCCGACCTGCTCGATCTCGAGGCCGTCACGGCCATGTATCTCACCCACCGCGAGGAGCGACTCGACCAGGTGCGGGCGGCGTTGCGCGAACTCGGTGACGACGCGTCTGCGCGCCAAGTCGTCGAACACGTCTACACCGACGTCGACGAGAAGCTGTGGGACGCCGCGGAGGCGTCGGTCGAGGCGCAGTTGGACTACTTGCGCTCCGCCGCGAAATAGCATTCCTGGCTATGAACCTGGCTATGAACGCGGACGCTCGCTCGTTATCTCGCTCGGCGGGCCAGCCGTTCGGAGTCGCTGATCAGCACGCTCTTGCCCTCGAGGCGGATCCAGCCCCGGTGGGCGAAGTCGGCGAGCGCCTTGTTCACCGTCTCGCGGGAGGCGCCGACGAGCTGGGCGATCTCCTCCTGCGTCAGGTCGTGGGTCACGCGCAGCGCGCCGCCCTCCTGGGTGCCGAAGCGCTGCGCGAGCTGCAGCAGCTGCTTGGCCACGCGCCCGGGCACGTCGGTGAAGATCAGGTCGGCCAGGTTGTTGTTGGTGCGACGCAGCCGGCGGGCCAGAACCCGCAGCAGCTGCTCGGCGATCTCGGGGCGGTCGGCGATCCACGCACGCAGCGCCTCGCGGTCCATCGACACGGCGCGCACCTCGGTGATCGTGGTGGCGCTCGACGTCCGCGGTCCGGGGTCGAAGATCGAGAGCTCACCGAACATGTCGCTCGGGCCCATGATCGTCAGGAGGTTCTCGCGGCCGTCGGGGGAGCGACGGCCGATCTTCACCTTGCCGTTGACGATGATGTACAGCCGGTCACCGGGCTCCCCCTCGGCGAACACGGTGTGCCCGCGCGGGAAGTCCACGGGCTGCAACTGCTTGGTGAGCGCGGAAACGGCGCTGGGTTCGACTCCCTGGAAGATTCCGGCCCTGGCCAGGATCTCGTCCACGTTGCCCCTCTTAAGCTGTTGGGTTGGATGACATACGAAGCCGACCTCGTACTGGTTAGCGTGCCCAGTCTAGAGGTATTCCGATTCGCAACGTGCCAACGCTACACACGATCGGCATGGCGGGTCGGCTGAAACTGCGGATTCTGCCGGTGCTGGATGTACACCCGTGCCGGCACGTCGGCTCACGTCGTCCGGGTCGGAAGTGTCCCGACCGGTTGGAGACGGTTCTGCTGCCGGCGGTGCATCCCGGCGATCGCCGGACCCATACCGTCGCAGGCGAGTCGGCCGACGTCGTCGGAGTCGGCCTGCAGGAGGAAGTCGTCGACGTCCGACGCCGACACGGTGTCGTGGGCGAGACCGGACTCCAGGCGTTCGAGTCCGAAGGTCCCCACCATCAGCAACCAGGGGATGAAGGACACGAACAACCAGGACACAACGCAGAAGTAAACCCGGCCAAGGTCTCATCGTGATCACGAAGCGTCACCGGTATCGAGCACCTTGATCCCGGCCGGCGTCGGAGCTCTCGCCTAGTCTGGTTGCCGTGACCGCAGGTACGTCTCCCACCGAGGAATCGGCCGTTTCCCCGGCCGGCCCGAAGCCGGCGCGGCGTGCTGCGGCCAAGAAGTGGGAGAACGAGACGAAGCTGGGCCTGGTGCGGCGGGCGCGACGAATGAATCGTGCTCTGGCCCAGGCATTTCCACACGTGTACTGCGAGCTCGACTTCACCAATCCGCTCGAACTCGCGGTGGCCACCATCCTGTCCGCGCAGAGCACCGACAAGCGGGTCAACCTGACCACCCCTGCGCTGTTCAAGAAGTACCGCACTGCACTCGACTACGCCCGGGCCGACCGCACCGAGCTCGAGGAGCTGATCCGGCCCACCGGTTTCTACCGGAACAAGGCCAATTCGCTGATCCGGCTCGGCCAGGAGCTCGTCGAACGCTTCGACGGTCAGGTGCCCGCCGACATCGACGACCTGGTCACGCTGCCGGGGGTGGGCCGCAAAACGGCCAACGTCATCCTCGGTAACGCCTTCGACGTCCCGGCAATCACCGTGGACACCCACTTCGGCCGGTTGGTGCGCCGGTGGCGGTGGACCGCGGAAGAGGATCCGGTGAAGGTCGAGCATGCGGTCGGCGAACTCATCGAACGCAGCGAGTGGACCCTGCTGAGCCACCGGGTCATCTTCCACGGCCGCCGCGTCTGCCACGCCCGCAAGCCGGCCTGCGGGGTGTGCGTACTGGCCAAGGACTGCCCGTCGTTCGGCATCGGCCCGACCGACCGCGAAGCCGCCGCGGCGCTGGTAAAGGGTCCGGAGACCGAACACCTACTCGCCCTCGCGGGCCTGTAGCCCAACTCTTCTTCCACCATGAGCACCTCGACCCGCTGGACTGTCGCCGTGCTGGCCGTGGTGCTCGCCCTGGTGGTGGCGCTGTCGATGCAGCTGGCCGAGGATCCAGCGCCCACCCGCAGCGACGGGCCGGCGCCCGGCCGCGACCACCGCGACGCGGACACTCCCGAGGCGCTGGCCGGACCCCGCGCCGAGGCGGATCTGCTGCCGTGTCCACCGCCCGGCGCCGGTGCCGGGCCGGAGTCGTTGCGCGGTATCACCCTGGAGTGCGCCGGCGACGGGCACATGGTCGACGTCGCCCGGTCGCTGGCGGGCCGCACCGTGGTGCTCAACCTGTGGGCCTACTGGTGTGGTCCGTGCGCGGACGAACTGCCCGCCATGGCCGAGTATCAGCGCCGGGTCGGCGACGCGGTGACGGTGGTGACGGTCCATCAAGACGAGAACGAGAGGGCGGGGCTGCAGCGGCTGGCCGAGCTGGGGGTGCGGCTGCCGACACTGCAGGACGGACGCCGTCTGATCGCCGTGGCGGTCAAGGCGCCCAACGTGATGCCTGCCACGATTGTGCTGCGTGCGGACGGTAGCGTTGCCGGGATTGTGCCGCGGTCCTTCGTCACCGCCGACGAGATCGAGGAAGCGGTGGATCAGGCGATGGGAGAGTCGGGGTGAGCGCGACGCGCGACGGGCACCGCTTGACTCCCGACGCCGCGCCCGCCTGGCTCCAACCGCTCGTCCACAACACCGACAGCGTGCCGCGTGCCTACCGCCGCCGGGTGCCGCCGGACGTGCTGGCAGCGATCACCGCGGCGAACGCCACCGCGACGGTCACCCGCGCCAAACGTGACGCCGCGGTGTTGGTGCTGTTCTCCGGGCCGGAGAAAGCCGGCGAGGGGCTACCCGACGATGCCGACCTGCTCGTGACGGTGCGGGCGTCGACGCTGCGCCACCACGCCGGTCAGGCGGCCTTCCCCGGCGGCGTGACGGACCCCGACGACAAGGGGCCCGTCCACACCGCACTGCGCGAGGCCGCCGAGGAGACCGGCGTCGACACCAGTCGCCTGCAGCCGCTGGCGACGTTGCAGCGGATGTTCATCCCGCCATCTGGTTTCCACGTCGTGCCCGTGCTGGCCTATTCGCCCGACCCGGGCCCGGTGGCCGTCGTCGACGAGTCCGAGACCGCGATCGTGGC
The DNA here is from genome assembly GCA_034189785.1 of Actinomycetota bacterium. Lineage (GTDB taxonomy): Bacteria > Actinomycetota > Actinomycetes > Mycobacteriales > Mycobacteriaceae > Mycobacterium. Next base: position 131,262 of record JAXHUG010000090.1, on the reverse strand, counting down.
GCGGGTTCCTGTGCGCGCCTTCGTCAACCCGGAGAACCGGTTGATGGTCTACCGCGACGCCAATTCGCGCAGGTGGGCCGGCCCCGCGTTCCTGCTCAACGAGATGTTGGTATGGGGTTTCACCGGTCAGGTCATCTCGGCGATCCTCGACGTCGCCGGGTGGACCGTGCCCTGGAACACCGACGACGTCCGGGAACTCGACGAGGCGATGGCGCTCGTCGGGTTCGATGACCGTTACGGTGAGTGTCAACAATGACACCGTCTCAGTGGCTCGACGTCCTCGTCCTCGCCGTTGCCTTCATCGCCGCCGTCTCGGGCTGGCGCTCAGGCGCGTTGGGGTCCCTCATGTCGTTCATGGGCGTGGTGCTCGGCGCGGTCGCCGGCGTGCTGCTGGCCCCGCACGTGGTCACCCACATCAGCGGTCCCCGTACCAAACTGTTCGCGGCGCTGTTCTTGATCCTGGCGCTGGTGGTGATCGGCGAGATCGCCGGCGTGGTCCTGGGCCGGGCCGTGCGCGGCGCGATCCGCAACCGCACGCTGCGCCTGTTCGACTCCGTGATCGGGGTGGGCCTGCAGATCGGGGCGGTGCTGCTCGCGTCCTGGCTGCTGGCGACCCCGCTGACGTCGTCGGATCAGCCGAGCCTGGCGGCCGCCGTCAAGGGCTCACGGGTGCTGGCCGAGGTGGACGACGTCGCACCGCCGTGGCTGAAGTCGGTGCCCACGCAACTTTCCGGTCTGCTCGACACCTCGGGCCTGCCTGAAGTCCTCGAACCGTTCGGCCGCACCCCGATCGCAGGGGTCGACGCCCCGGACGCGGCGCTGGCCACCGATGCGGTGGTCGGTGCCACCCGTGGCAGCGTGGTGAAGATCCGCGGTGTCGCGCCCGGCTGCCAGAAGGTGCTCGAGGGCTCCGGTTTCGTGGTGTCGCCGAACCGGGTGATGTCCAACGCCCACGTCGTCGCCGGCTCGGAGAGCGTCACCGTGGAGGTCGACGGCCAGGCCTACGACGCCTTCGTGGTGTCCTACGACCCGAACGCCGACATCTCGATCCTCGACGTCCCGGACCTGTCCGCGGCGCCCCTGCTGTTCGTCGACGAGTTGGCGCCCGCGGGTACCGACGCCATCGTGATGGGGTATCCCGGCGGCGGTGACTTCATTGCCACCCCGGCGCGGATCCGCGAGACCATCGAGCTCAATGGACCCGACATCTACCGCAAGACCACGGTCACCCGCGAGGTCTACACCATCAGAGGGACTGTGCGTCAGGGCAATTCGGGTGGTCCGATGATCAACCGCAGCGGTAAGGTGCTGGGTGTGGTGTTCGGTGCCGCGGTCGACGACGCCGACACCGGTTTCGTGCTGACCTCCGACGAGGTGGCTGCTCAGCTGGCCAAGCTGGGTAGCACCGCACGGGTGCCCACCGGCGTCTGCGTGAGCTGAGCTAGCGGCCGTACACGTGGTCGAGGAACCGGCCGAGGTGCTCGTTGGCCTCCTCAGGAGCTTCCTCGTGACCGTAATGGCCTGAGTCGCTGAGGGAGACGAAACTTCCGTGTGGCGTGAAATGCTGGGTGCGGTACACCGGGTCGGCGAGGACGTACGGATCGGAATCGCCCCGCAGGTGCAGCATCGGGACCACCAGTGGCTGCTTCATCAAACGCATGAAGCGACGACCCTCGCCGCGCAGTTGGCTGCGCACCGCCCAGCGTTGGTACTCCAGTGCAGAGTGCGCGGCCGACGGAATCTGGATGGCCTTGCGCAGGTGTCCGATCGTCTCCGAGAAATCCTCCGTCGCTTGCCACTTCACGCTGGAGCGCGCGCGGACGAGATTCTCGACCGCCGCGCCGTCGTGGCGGGTGAGCACCCGTTCCGGCCACATCGGCGTCTGGTAACGCAGCAGCGAAGGCAGCAGCGCCCGACCCTGATCGCGCCGCCTCGTCACCGAGGTCCGCAGCGCCACGGGATGCGGCGAGCTGACCACCGCTATGGCGCGGACCACGCGGGGGTGCAGCATCGACGTCGCCCAGCACACCAGGCCACCGTCGGCGTGTCCGACCAGCATCGCGGTCTGGTGACCCAGGGCACGCACCAGCCCTGCCGTGTCACCGGCCAACGTCCAGCCGTCGTAGCCGCGGGGGGGTTTGTCGCTGCCGCCGTACCCGCGGAGGTCGACCGCCACGACACGGGCACCGCCCAGCCCCCTGAGCTGGTGACGCCACGACCACCAGAACGAGGCGAATCCGTGCAGCAGGATGACCAGGGGCCGCTCGGTCACCGGAACGGTGGCCGCGTCCGGCGTTTCCGCCTCGACGACGTGGAAGCGAATGCCGTTGGCGTGGACCTCGAGATGGCGCCAGGGACCGTCGATCCGGACGACCGACGGGTCAGGCGGGGGCATTACCAACCGGACGGGTCGCCGGTCTTCTGACCGTCTGCGACCGCGACCGCCTTCGGCGCCGTGTCATGGCCCGGGGTCAGCGCTTCGCGCGTCTCCTTCACCGACTCGATCGTCTTCTGCGGGCCACGAATCCGGCGCACCTTCAGATAACCGAGGAACGCCAGCAGCGCGGTCACCAGGACCATGACGCCGAAGATGATCAGGAAGGACGCCCACCGCCACAGCCAGGTGTCGAGCAGTTCGGCGACGAAGAAGAAGAAGAAGAAGGTCGAGTAGAACAACACGACCAGCGCGGCGATGAAGAAGACGCTCCCGGTCAGCCCCTTCTTGACGTCCCGGGTGATCTCGGCCCTGGCCAGTTCGACCTCGGCGCGCACGAGCGTCGACACCTGTGCGGTTGCGTCTTTGACCAGATCGCCGATCGAGGGATCGGGCTTGGGCGCATGCGGGTCCACCAGCGGTATCGATGTGACGGTGGTGGGCACGCCGTTCTTGCGATCGCCTCGGCTCACGGACAGGTCCTCCCGCTGTGTTGTCAGTCGCGTCTCATGGTGCCATGTGGGGATCGGCTAGACGATCCCGACCGACGATAGACTGAGTTGATCATGAAGCGGGTCGGGCACATCGATGGGGAAGACGCATTGCGTACCGGACGCCGCCTACTGGCGCTGATCGTCGCTTGGGTGGCCGTCTGCTTCGCCCAGATGCTCGGTACCGCCCCCACCGCCGGCGCCGCCGGACCCGTCGTCCTCGGCGGTGGCTCGGGCATCATCGTCAACGGTGAGTCCTTCTGCACGCTGACCACGATCGGCAACGACAACCGCGGCAATCTGATCGGTTTCACCTCCGCCCACTGCGGTGGGCCGGGGGCGACGGTGTCGGCGGAAGGGGCGCCGGACGCGGGCATCCTCGGTGCCATGGTCGCGGGCAGTGAAGCGCTCGACTACGCGGTGATCCAGTTCGATCCGCAGAAGGTCACGCCGACCAACAACGTCGACGGTTTCCAGATCGACGGCCTCGGACCCGACCCCGCGTTCGGCCAGGTCGCCTGCAAACTGGGGCGCACCACCGGCCACTCGTGCGGTGTGACGTGGGGTCCGGGTGAGGACCCGGGCACGATCGTCAACCAGGTCTGCGGGCAGCCGGGCGACTCGGGTGCGCCGGTCACGGTCGACAACCGCCTCGTCGGCATGATCCACGGCGCCTACACCGAGGGCCTGCCGACGTGCGTGGTGAAGTACATCCCGCTGCACACGCCGGCCGTCACGATGTCATTCAACACCCAACTCGCCGACATCGTCGCCAAGGGCCGACCGGGCTCGGGCTTCGTCCCGGTCGGCCCCGCGGCCTGATCGACCGGCCCGGCCTACACCTCGGCCTTGCTGGCGCGGATCGCCTCGAACACGCCGGGGTCGACGAGCGTCGAGGTGTCGCCGAGCTCGCGGCCTTCGGCGACGTCGCGCAGCAGCCGGCGCATGATCTTGCCGCTGCGGGTCTTGGGGAGTTCGGGCACCACGTGGATCTCGCGCGGGCGGGCGATCGGGGAGATCTCCTTGGCCACTTCCGCGCGCAACTCCTCGACCATGTGCTCGTGCGGCTTGTCGGCTGCCGAGGACTCGAGGATGACGAACGCGCAGATCGCCTGACCGGTGTGGTCGTCGGTGGCGCCCACGACGGCGGCCTCGGCCACATGCGAGTGACCCACGAGCGCCGACTCCACCTCCGCGGTGGAGATCCGGTGCCCGGACACGTTCATCACATCGTCGATGCGGCCCAGCACCCAGATGTTGCCGTCGGCGTCGTAACGCGCGCCGTCACCGGCGAAGTACCAACCCTGCTCGGCGAATCGGGACCAGTAGGTGTCCTTGAAGCGCTGCGGATCGCCCCAGATGCCGCGCAGCATCGCCGGCCAGGGCTGGTCGAGCACCAGGTACCCGTTGGCCTGCTCACCGTGGTCGCTGCCGGGCGGGAGTTGGTTGCCGTCGTCGTCGACGATCTTGGCGGAGATGCCGGGCAACGGGGTCATCGCCGAACCGGGTTTGGCCGCCGTGACACCCGGCAGCGGGGAGATCATGATCGCGCCGGTCTCGGTCTGCCACCAGGTGTCTACGACCGGGGTCTTGTTGTGGCCGAACACATTTCGATACCAACGCCAAGCCTCGGGGTTGATCGGCTCACCGACCGAACCGAGTAGCCGCAAGCTCGACAGATCGTGGGCGTCGGGGACCGCGCGGCCGAGTTTCATGAACGTTCGGACCAGCGTCGGCGCGGTGTAGTAGATGGTGACACCGTACTTCTCGATGACCTCGAAGTGTCGGTGCTCGCTCGGTGAGGTCGGGGTGCCCTCGTAGACCACCTGGGTCACGCCGTTCGACAGCGGGCCGTAGGTGATGTAGGTGTGGCCGGTGACCCAGCCGATGTCCGCGGTGCACCAGTACACGTCGGTGTCGGGTTTGACGTCGAACACGCATGAGTGGGTGTACGACGACTGTACGAGGTAGCCGCCCGCGGTGTGCATGATGCCCTTGGGCTTGCCCGTCGTGCCCGAGGTGTAGAGCAGGAACAGCGGATGCTCGGAGTCGAAGGCCCCGGGGGTGTGCTCGGTGGACGCACCGTCGACCGTCTCATGCCACCACAGGTCGCGTCCCTCGGTCCACTTGACGTCGATCCCGGTGCGGCGCACCACCAGAACGTGCTCGATCGAGGGCTGGCCGTCGACAGCTTCGTCGACCGCGTCCTTCAGCGAGGCGGCCTTGCCGCGGCGGTACTGGCCGTCGGTGGTGATGACGAGTTTGGCTTCGGCGTCCTCGATGCGGACCTTGAGCGCCGACGCCGAGAACCCGGCGAACACCACCGAGTGCAGGACGCCCAGGCGCGCACAGGCCAGCATCGCCACGATCGCCTCGGGCACCATCGGCATGTAGATCGCGGCCCGATCGCCGGCCGCCAGACCGAGGTCGGTCAGCGCGTTGGCCGCCTTGCACACTTCGTCTTTGAGTTCGGCATAGGTCACTGAGCGGGAGTCGCCGACGGGTTCGCCCTCCCAGTGGATCGCCACGCGGTCACCGATGCCGGCCTCGACGTGACGGTCGACGCAGTTGTAGGCCACGTTGATCTTGCCGCCGACGAACCACTTCGCGAACGGGGCGTCCGACCAGTCCAGCACTTCGGTGAACGGGGTGTCCCACGACAATCGCCCGGCCTGCTTGGCCCAGAAGGCCAGCCGGTCCTCCTCGGCTTCGCGATACATCTCCGCTTTGGCGTTCGCCTGCTCGGCGAACTCGGCGGGCGGCGGGTAGCTGGAAGGGACTTCGGTGTGCACGTCGGACATGAGTGTGAGCGTAGTCACCCGACGTGGAATTCACAGCGGGACCTCACGTCGCCGCCTGTAGACGGCCGATGCCCTAGGGCGAGCGTCGGGAATCCGAGGCCCAGCTGTCGACTACCGTGGGCTGCCATGACCGATCCGCTGGTCCCCCTTGTCGAGCTACCCGGAGTGGCCGAGGCCAGTCAGGAGGCCCGCAACGCATTGGGACGGGCGCATCGGCACAGGACCAATCTGCGCGGCTGGCCGGCCACGGCCGCCGAGGCCGCTTTGCGGGCGGCGCGGGCGTCGTCGGTGCTCGACGGCGGATCCCTGCAACTGGCGGAGACCGGTGAAGCCGATCCCGTGCTGGCCGGTGCGTTGCGGGTGTCGCAAGCCCTCGAGGGCGGTGCGACCGCGCTGGTCGACGTGTGGCAGCGAGCCCCGCTGCAGGCGCTCGCCCGGCTGCATTCGTTGGCGGCCGCCGACCTCACCGACGACGACCACCTCGGCCGGCCCCGGGCGGACGCCGGCGTCGGCATGCGGCTGGAACTGCTGGTCGAGATCCTCACCGGCGGGTCGCGGGCCCCGGCCCCGGTGCTCGCCGCCGTCGCACACGGTGAACTGCTGACGCTGGCGCCGTTCGGGACGGCCGACGGTGTGGTGGCCAGGGGGGTGTCGCGGTTGGTGACGATCACCAGTGGGCTGGACCCGCACGGCCTCGGCGTTCCGGAGGTGTACTGGATGCGGCAGTCCGGGGACTATCAGGCCGCTGCCCGCGGGTTCGCGTCCGGGACTCCGGACGGCCTCACGGCGTGGTTGCTGCTGAGTTGCCGGGCGCTGCACGAGGGGGCTCGCGAGGCCCTGCAGATCGCCTCGACATCCGCGGGCTGATCGCTTCCAGCAACGCGAAGCGGGCGACGATCCGATCCGAGTTCGGCTCGCCGCCCGCCAGCAGGACCCCGGTTACCAAGCGTGCTGTGGGGGTTGCGTGGGTTGGCCTCGGCGTCAGTGCGATGCGATTCGACGGATTACTCCACCCAAAGAGTCGCCGTGATCGTCCGCTCTTCGCACTTACGCAGGCCCGCAACACTTTTGCCTATTCCGCGGCATGTGCTCCGCGTGGGTGCCGGTGTTCCGTGCCGGGTCGCCTGATTCGGGAGGTGCCACCTTCTCTTCCGGTGACATCTTGGCCTCACCAGGCTTCCGTACCTCCTTTGTACTCCCGTGATGACCGTCACATCAAGCCCAAGGTCGGCTCGAATCCCGATCGTTACGGCGCACCGCTGCGCAACCCGTCAGAGCGCGGAGCGGCGGAGCAGCGAATACGTCAGCGCGCCGGCGGCGAGCGCGCTCATCCCGACCGCTGCGGTGGTGGCGACGGCGGCGCCCGACGGGGCGGGAATGCGGTCGCGCAGCGACACCGGCCGGGTGAAGGTCAACACCGGCCAGCCGCAGGCGGTGGCCTCCTTGCGCAGTGCGCGGTCGGGGTTGACCACGGTCGGATGGCCCACCGCCTTGAGCATCGGCAGGTCGGTGATCGAATCGGAGTAGGCGTAGCAGTGCTCGAGGGCGTATCCCTCCCGCGCCGCGAGCGCGCGGATGGCTTCGACCTTGCCCTCGCCGTAGCAGTAGAAGGCGATCTCCCCGGTGTAGCGCCCGTCTTCGACGACCATCCGGGTCGCCATCGCATGGGTAGCGCCCAGTCCGCGGGCGATCGGCGCGACGATCTCCTCCCCGGATGCGGACACGACGACCACGTCACGGCCGCAGAGTTTGTGGTCGGCGATCAGGTCGGCCGCCTCGGCGAAGACCAAGGGGTCGACGATGTCGTGCAGCGTCTCGTTGACGATGGACTTGATCTGCTCGACATCCCAGCCGGTGCACATGTTCGTCACGTACGACCGCATGCGGTCCATCTGGTCGTGGTCGGCCCCCGACAACATGAAGAAGAATTGCGCATAGGTGGACTTCAGCACCGCTCGCCGATTCAACAGGCCCTGATCGAAGAAAGGTTTGCTGAAAGCCAACGTGCTCGACTTCGCAATGACCGTCTTGTCAAGATCGAAAAACGCAGCCGTGCGCACGGGGGGATCGGCCGGCGATCCCGCCGACTGCTCGCTCGGCGACGCGGCGTCCTGCTCAGATGCGCTCACCTGGCCAGCATAAACACGACCGTCGTGGCGCCCGGGGTACCGGGTGTGCAAACTGGCAGATCACGACACGTGTCCGAGCGTGCACCATTCGAACGAATCAGTATTTTCTCAGGCGTCCGGGACTTGCATTCCGTGGCCGTACCGTGTGTATAGTGGGCGTCACCCGGTTATGCCGGGTGTGCATCAGCCCGACCCCCCGGGGCTGATACACGACGACCTCCGCCTCCTCCCCCCCTGGCGGAGGTCGTCCCTTTTTCGGGGCGTCGTATTTCGCAATCCGGATAATGCGGCTGATGCCGAAACGTTGCCGAACTGACACACGGAGTGCGGCCGTCCGGTTGTCCACAGTTGCTGGTTCATCCACATCTGGTAGCGGAACGGGTCCCGGCGAGCGCTGAACAGCCGGTCAGCGCGGCACAGTTGGCCTATGACCACCCCAGGTGTGCTCGCGCTGCTGAGCGGTCCGACCCTGCGCGGCGACGTCGACCGCGTCGCGGCGGCGGCAGCGGTCGGCGTCGTCCACGCCGCCGAACCGTCGAGTCGGAAGGCCTGGACCGCGGCCGCGGCCATCCTCCTCGACGAGCAGGCGGCCCGCCGGTGCGCCGCGCAGGCACTTCCCAGACGTGACCGGGTCGTCCTCGTCGGGCACGCACCGCTCGGCGACGAGCAATGGCACGCGGCGATCGCCGTGGGTGCGCAGCGGGTGCTGACGCTGCCTGAGCAGGAGGGCGACCTGGTCGTCCTGCTCGCCGACGCCGCGGAATCGGTGCGCGACGACGTCCGCCGGGGACCCGTCGCCGCCGTCGTGGCAGGTCGGGGCGGGGCAGGGGCGTCGGTGCTCGCCGCGGCGCTCGCCCTGTCGGTCGTCGATGCGCTGCTCGTCGACGTGGACCCCTTCAGTGGTGGGCTGGACCTGCTGCTCGGTGTCGAGACCACAGCCGGACTGCGTTGGCCGGATCTGGCGCTGCGGGGCGGCCGGGTCGGGTACCCGGCGCTGCGCGAGGCCCTGCCCCGGCACGGCGGCGTCACACTGCTGGCCAACGGACGCGGCGGGGGCGAGATCGACCCGACGGCACTGGCCGCGGTGGTGGAGGCGGGCAGCCGCGGCGGCACGACGGTGGTCTGCGACGTGCCGCGCCGCTCGACGGCCGCGGCGGAGATCGCGCTCGACGCCGCCGATCTGGTGATCATGGTCGTCACCGCCGAGGTCCGGGCGTGCGCGGCGGCCGGCGCGATGGCGCCGTGGCTGTCGGCGATCAACCCGAACGTCGGCCTGGTGGTTCGCGGGCCCGCGCCGGGCGGTTTGCGCGCGGCCGAGGTGGCGGCTTCGATCGGCCTGCCACTGCTGGCGGCGATGCGACCACAGCCCGGGGTGGCCGAGACGCTCGAACGCGGTGGCCTGCGGATCGCCCGGCGCTCACCGCTGGCGGCCGCGACACGCCGCGTGCTGACCGTGCTGCAGCGTCATCCCACGCAGGCGGCGGCATGACCTCGTCGCTGATCGACCGGGTGCGCGAGCGGCTCGCCGCCGAGGCGTCCCCGCTGCACCCGGCGGTCGTCGCGGCCGCCATCCGGGCGGAGTCGGGCGGCGTCCTCGGTGACACCGAGGTGCTCACCAATCTGCGGGCACTGCAGACGGAACTGACCGGTGCCGGTCTGCTCGAACCGTTGCTCTGCGCGGACGGCACCACCGACGTGCTGGTCACCGCGCCCGACGCGGTGTGGATCGACGACGGTAAAGGCCTGCGCCGCACCACGGTCCGGTTCGCCGACGAAGGTGCCGTGCGCCGGCTCGCGCAGCGGCTGGCGCTGGCGGCCGGGCGCCGCCTGGACGAGGCCCAGCCGTGGGTCGACGGTCAACTGCACGGGCTCGGCGTGGGCGAGTTCACCGTGCGCTTGCACGCCGTGCTCCCACCGGTTGCGGTCGCCGGCACGTGTCTGTCCCTACGGGTGTTGCGTCCGGCCGCACAAGATCTGGCCGCGCTGGTCGCCGCCGGCACGATCGCCGACGAGGCGTCCGCGCTGCTGCGCGACGTCATCGACGCCCGGCTGGCGTTCCTGGTCAGCGGCGGCACCGGCGCCGGGAAGACGACGCTGCTCGCCGCCGCGCTCGGCGCGGTCCCCGGCCACGAACGAATCGTCTGCGTCGAGGACGCCGCCGAACTGGCCCCGCAGCATCCCCACGTGGTGAAACTCGTCGCCCGCGGCCCGAACGTCGAGGGAGTCGGCCAGGTGACCGTGCGCGATCTCGTACGGCAGGCGCTGCGGATGCGACCCGACCGCATCGTCGTCGGGGAGGTCCGCGGCGCGGAGGTCGTCGACCTGCTCGCCGCGCTCAACACCGGCCACGACGGCGGTGCGGGCACCGTACACGCGAACAACCCCGCCGAGGTGCCCGCGCGGATGGAGGCCCTCGGCGCGGTCGGCGGGCTCAGTCGACTGGCGTTGCACAGCCAGTTGGCGGCCGCGGTGCAGGTGCTTCTGCACGTGGCACGCGACCGCGCCGGCGTGCGCCGCCTCACGGAGATCGCGGTGTTGCAACCGCACGACGACGGACGCGTCCGCGTGGTTCCGGCGTGGCAGATCGATCGTGGGTTCGACGCCGGTGCCGCGGATGTGCACCGCCTGGTGTCGTCGAGGAGGGCGTGATGAGCGTGGCCGCCGTCGCGCTCGCATTGGCGCTGCTGCTCAACCCCGTCGACGTGAGTCGGCGGTTGCGCACCCCCGCGCCCCGGCCGTCGCGCCGCGGGCGGGTCCAGGCGCTGACCGCGGCGGCCGCCGTGTCGGCGATCGTGCTGTGGTCTGTGACATCCGCCGGTGTCGTGCTGGCCGCGGCGGTGGCCGGCGCCACCGCGGTGGCGCGGATTCACACCCGGCGCAATCAGATACGGCGGGACCGCGAATCGGAGTCGTTGCAGTCTGCGCTCGAGGTCCTGGTGGGCGAACTCCGCGTGGGCGCACACCCGGTGGCCGCGTTCGAGGCCGCCGCCGGTGAGATCGACGGGCAGGCGGCGGACTCCCTGCGGGCCGTCGCGGCACGCGCCCGACTCGGCGCCGATGTGGCGGGCGGTCTGCACGACACCGCGAGGAAGTCGGCACTCGCGTCGCAGTGGGACCGCATCGCGGTGTGCTGGCAGCTGGCCCAGACCCACGGCCTCTCCATCGCCGTGCTGATGCAAACTGCGCAACGCGATATCGCCGAACGACAACGCTTTTCGTCACGGGTGAGCGCCGGGATGGCCGGGGCGCGGGCGACCGCCGCGGTGCTGGCGGGACTGCCCGTCCTCGGCATCGGCCTCGGCCAGATGATCGGGGCCGACCCGGTGCGTCTCCTGCTGGGCGGTGGGCCGGGTGGCTGGCTGCTGCTGATCGGTGTCACACTGTCCTGCGCAGGCCTGCTGTGGTCGGACCGCATCACCGCGGGCGTGACGACGTGAGTGTGGCGGCCGCCCTGCTGGCCCTGGCGCTGCTGCTGACCGGCCGAGAGGGCGGTGCGCGGATGGGCCGGTTGCGCACGGCCGGGCGGCGGACCACCCGGCCGGCCGAGCGGGGCAGCGCCGACCCACTGGCGGAGGCGTCGACCTTCGACGTGCTGGCGGCCTGCCTGACCTCGGGAATGACGGTGTCGGCCGCCGCGTCCGCGGCGGCGGCCTCCGCGCCGCCCGGCCTGGCCGCGATCCTCGCGAGGGCCGCCGACATGCTGGCGCTCGGCGCGGACGCGGCGACCGCCTGGTCGGACCCCGGGACTCCGCTCGACGACCATGCCCGCGCCCTGATGCGACTGGCCCGGCGGTCCGCGGAGTCCGGAACGGCGCTCGCGCAGGGCGTCGCCGACCTGGCGGCCGAATCACGAAGCGACGCAGCCAATGCGGCGCGGGCCACCGCGGAGCGCGCAGGTGTACTGATCGCCGCACCGCTCGGAGTGTGTTACCTGCCGGCCTTCCTGTGCCTGGGCATCGTGCCCGTGGTGGTCGGCCTGGCTGGTGACGTCCTGCAGTCGGGGTTGTGGTGATGACCGGAATCCGCGGACAGCCCGCGGACGGGAACAAGGGAGGGCACGATGTCACTCAAGGCGACACTCGAGGAGTTCCAGGCACGGTTGACCGTGCTGGCGGTCGACGACGCCGGCATGTCCACCGTCGAGTACGCCATCGGAACGGTCGCGGCGGCGGCGTTCGGCGCGATCCTCTACACGGTGGTCACCGGCGACTCGATCGTGAGCGCACTGACCAACATCATCAGCCGCGCGCTCAACACCAATGTCTGAGTGATGAGGTCGGCGGCGTCACGGTCGAGGCGGCGTTCGCGATCGCGGCGGTGGTGGTCGTGCTCGGCATGTGCGTCGCCGGCCTGTCCGCCGTCGGGGCGCAGGTGCGCTGCGTCGACGCCGCGCGTGAGGCGGCACGCCTGGCCGCGCGCGGTGACGACCGGTCAGCGACCGCGGTGGCCGGCAGGATCGCCCCGGACGGGGCGGCGGTGGACCTGCGGTGGGACGGTCACCTGGTGTACGCCCGCGTCAGCAGCAGGCCTGCGATCCTGTTGGGCGTCAACATCTCCGCGCAGGCGGTGGCCGTTGCCGAACCCGGAGTCCGGCGACCGCGGCGCGGCGAGCCTCACCGCGGTCGCCGCCGTGGCGGTGCTGATCGCCGTCACCGGTGGCCTGACTCAGGTGGGCTCGGCGGTGGTCGCGCGTCACCGGGCGCAGGCTGCCGCGGATCTCGCCGCGCTGGCCGCCGCGGCCCAGATCGCCTCGGGAGCCCGATCAGCCTGTGCGCAGGCGACCCTCGTCGCCCGGGCGATGCACACGACGATGACCGACTGCGCCACCGACGGTCTGGAGGTGGTGGTTCACGTCGAAGCCGAGGCCGGGCTGGGTGGCTGGAGATTCGGGCCCGCGCACGCGGCCGCGCGTGGGGGACCGGTGCTAACAGGAACCGGCGCTCAGCCGCCATCGGCGGTCGGCAACCGCATCACCGCGGTGGTGGCCCGGTCGGCGAGTCAGGTGACCATGCCCGCCAGTTCATCGCCCGGTACACCAGCCTCTCCGCACCGTCGTCCTGCGTCTCGAGCAGGGCGCGCGCGCTGAAGCCGACCGCGATCGGCGCGCCCTGATGGTCGGTGACGTCCCAGGTGCTGCAGAAGGTCTGGCCGGGTTCGGGTCGGACCGGCATCGAGACCTCCTTGGTCTCGCCCGGATTGACGTCGCGCATCGGCAGATCCTCGGCCAACGCTCGGCCGTGGGTGTCCTCGGCGTCCGGGCCGCGACCGCTGTTGGCCAGCGACTGCGGGCTAGCGGTCGCGATGCCGGTCGCCGGATCCCACTTCAGCGGACCGGGGAGCGGACGTTCGGGTGGTTCCAGATTCGGTGGACCGATCCAGACGTGGACCCCGTGGATGCGTCCGTCGGACATCTGCACCACCTCGGTGCGGATCACGCAGTCGTTCTTCGGCGTGATGCTCGACAGACCCTGACCGGCCCGGACCGTCTCGGCGATGGCGGTCTGCACCGCCATCAGATGGGGGCTGCGCCGCAGAAAGGCGCTGGTCGGAGCCATCTTCTCGGCTCGCCGGCCCTGTGCGACGACGACGGGCTCGCTCCCCAGTGTCTCCACCAGCAGCCAGTTGTGGCTCATGTCCGCGATCTTACGTGGCGCGACCTCGCCACTGGATCCGTCGAGCGTCCGCTGCGATCACGGTGCGAGGGCCCGAGAACAGCTCGCATTTGGTGGCGGTCACCGCCATAACAAGGTACTTTGCTTGAACGCGCGGTTCCGGGTGTGCAAAACGGATTGCGTATGAGGAGTCGACCGTCGAGGGGTCGGTCGGTTCCTCCTGCCGACGCTGTCAATGACGACGATCGTCCAGTGCCCGCAGCACCAGACGCAGTACCCGCACCGCGCCTGCTTTGTCGAGCGGATCATTGCCGTTCCCGCATTTGGGTGACTGCACACAGGAGGGGCAACCGCCCGGACACTCACACGACTCGATGGCGTCGGCGGTGGCCTTCCACCAGGTGCGGATCTGACCGAATCCGCGGGCCGCGAACCCCGCCCCGCCCGGATGGCCGTCGTAGACGAAGATCGTCGGCAGCCCGTCCTCCGGACCCACCGCGGTCGACACCCCGCCGATGTCGCCGCGGTCGCAACTGGCCACCAGCGGCAGCAGTCCGATCGCCGCGTGTTCGGCGGCGTGCAGCGAACCGGGAATACGCAATGGGCTGATTCCGTTGTCCAGCAACGCTTCCGGCGTGATCGTGCACATCGCCGCCATGGTGTCCAGCGTCCGGGTGGGCATGTCGAGTTCGGCGAAGTCGATGACCACCCCGTCGAGTCGGCGGCGCAGATAGCCGACCACGGCATTGGACACCGACACCGGAACCAGGCCGACGGTCACCGCGCCGAAGGATTCCCGCTCTCCGGCGCCGGTCACCGCGATATCGGTCACCTCCCTGGCGAAGGTGGTGTAGCCGGGGTCATCGGCGTGGACGAACGCCACACCGTCCTCGAAGGACAGTGAGTCCACGACGTAGCTCTCCCCCTGGTGCAGGTACACCGCGCCCGGGTGGACCGAGGCCGCCGCCTGGCCGGCGTTCGCGCTGCCGAGCATGCGACCGGTGTCGGCCTCCAGGATCGCGATCTGCCCGCCGGTGGATCCGCGGATGTCCACGGCGGGATGGGGATCGAGGCCGGGTATGGGGAAGTACCGGTGCGCCCGGCGGCGCAGCAGACCGTCGTCGACCAGTGACTCCGCGACCGTCTCGGCGTCCCACACCCGCACCTCGGAATCGGTGAGTGGCAACTCGGTGGCCGCGCAGAGCAGGTGCGGCGCGAGCACATACGGATTCGCCGGATCGATCACCACGCCCTCGATCGGCCGGTCCAGCAGGGCCTCCGGATGGTGCACGAGATAGGTGTCGAGGGGGTCGTCGCGGGCGACGAGCACGATCAGCGCTCCTTGGCCGCGCCGGCCCGAACGCCCCGCCTGCTGCCAGAACGACGTAACCGTACCCGGAAAACCGGCCAGCACCACCGCATCCAGCCCCGCGATGTCGACGCCGAGTTCCAGTGCGTTGGTGGTGGCCAAGCCCCGAAGTCGCCCGTCGGCGAGGGCGCGTTCGAGCTCCCGGCGGTCCTCGGCGAGGTACCCGGCACGGTAGGACGCCACCTGCTCGACCAGTTCGGGGGCGACCTCGTCGAGGCGGGCCCGCGCACCGAGCGCGGTGAGTTCGGCCCCGCGGCGGGACCGGACGAACGTCAGCGTCCGCGCCCCTTCGGCGACCAGATCGGCCATCACCCGCGCGGCCTCCGCACCGGCGGATCGTCGTACCGGAGCGCCGTTCTCGCCGACCAGATCGGGGAGCAGTGCCGGCTCCCACAGTGCCACCGTGCGCGCGCCCTGCGGCGAGCCGTCCTCGGTGACCTCGGTGACCGTCTGGCCGATCAGGTCGGCGGCGGTGGCGGCGGGTGCAGCGGTGGTCGCGGTGGCGAAGATGACCGTGGGGCCGCCCGGATCGGTCGAGTAGCGGGCGCACAGCCGCAACAGCCGGCGCAGTACCAGCGCCACGTTGGAGCCGAATAGGCCTCGGTAGTAGTGGCATTCATCGACCACGATGAACTTGAGGTGGCGCAGGAACACCGCCCAGCGGGCGTGGTTGCGCAGCAGCGACAGGTGGATCATGTCCGGATTGGAGAAGATCCAGCGTGACCGCTCCCTGGCGAATCGCCGGACGTCGACGGGGCTGTCGCCGTCGTATGACGACGGCGCCACGTCGTGCAGGGCGGGGACGGCGTCGGTGAGGGCCTGGGCGGTACGCAGCTGGTCGTGGCCCAACGCCTTCGTCGGGGACAGATACAGTGCGCGCGTACGGGGCTCGCACGCCATCGCAGACAGGATCGGCAGCTGGTAGGCCAGGGACTTACCCGACGCCGTCCCGGTGGACAGGACCACGTGCCTGCCGTCGTGGGCGAGGTCAGCCGCCGCGCGCTGATGGGACCACGGCGTGCGCACGCCCCGATCAACGAACGCCCGCACCACATCTGGGTGGGCCCACTGCGGCCAGGATTCCGGTTGCCCCGGCCGCGGCGGGAGGTGGGCGACGTGACGCAGCGGATGCTCATCGGCCACCGCCCCCGCCATCGCACAAGACAGCAGCTCCCGGCCGAAATCTGACACTGCCCGCCCTTCCGAAACATCCCCGTAACGGTGCGCCGCGCCATCGGTGCCGGTGCACAGGTGAATTGTTCCCCAAGGAGCGGTTCTGAGACTGTCGCACCAGCGCCGAACGTGGTTGACTTAGCGCGGTCGCAGCTTCTGTGTTCGTGTACTCGCACTCGCAGGATCGACGTTGCGATCGCGGTTCCTGCGAGGGTTGTAGGTCGGGTCGAGTTCCGACGACTCCACGAAGGATGGCGGTCGGAACGGGCCCGGTGTACCGAAACGGTGGACCGCACCCGGAGAAGAAGAAAAGGAAACAACAGGAAATGCCACAGGGAACTGTGAAGTGGTTCAATGCGGAGAAGGGGTTCGGTTTCATCGCCCCCGAGGACGGCTCCGCAGACGTGTTTGTCCACTACACGGAGATCCAGGGCAGCGGCTTCCGCACCCTGGAGGAGAACCAGAAGGTCGAGTTCGAGGTCGGCCAGAGCCCCAAGGGGCCGCAAGCTACGGGTGTGCGCACCATCTAGTACAGCGAGGCTGAAGAAGCGCCCCCGCAGATCCGCGCAACGGATCCGCGGGGGTGTTCTGGTTCGCGGTACCGGCGGTCGCGCCGCTGGCTTACTGTCGTTTCGTGAGCCAGCTGTCCTTCTTCTCGGCGGAGGCGGTACCACCCGCTGTCGCCGACCTGACCGGGTTGCTCGCTGCACCCGGTCAGGTGGTGCTCGTCGGCAGCGGCCGGGAGCAGGGTGCGCGGCTGTCGGTCGTCGTGGAGGATCTGTGGCGCGCGGAGGCGCTCGCCGAGATGATCACCGACGCGGGTCTGGGTGCGGAGATCTCACGCACCGACGAGAACACCCCGCTGGTGCGCACGGCCGTGGAGCCGCGGCTGGTCGCGATCGCCGCTGAATGGACCCGTGGCGCGGTCAAGACGGTGCCCCCGCAATGGCTACCCGGTCCCCGCGAATTGCGGGCGTGGACGTTGGCGTCAGGCACCAGGGAACCCAACGGGTACCTGCTCGGGTTGGATCCGCACGCACCGGACACCCATTCGCCGCTGGCGTCGGCGATGATGCGCATCGGAATCGCCCCGACGCTGATCGGCACCAGAGGTTCTCGTCCGGCGTTGCGGATCAGTGGTCGACGGCGGCTGACACGCCTGGTAGAGGCGGTGGGGGAACCCCCGCAAGCCGCCGCGGCGTTGTCCCATTGGCCCAGCACTCGGTGACCGGTGACGAAGGGGTCAGTTTGCGTCGGTCAGCGTAGGGTGCGAAATTGTCAGGTGCTGACAGGCGCCGACGGAGGCATCCGGTGCCCGATGGCGAATGAGGAATTGGAGCGGGATCCAGTTGGCTGACGGTAGCCGCAGCAGCGGAAACGGTAGCGTGCGGCGACTCGTCATTGTCGAGTCGCCGACAAAGGCACGCAAAATCGCCGGTTACCTCGGATCGAATTACATCGTCGAATCCTCGCGCGGACACATCCGCGACCTGCCCCGGGCCGCCGCTGACGTGCCCGCGAAGTACAAATCGGAGCCGTGGGCCCGCCTCGGCGTCGACGTCGAACACGACTTCGAACCGCTCTATATCATCAGCCCGGACAAAAAGGGCACCGTCACCGAGCTCAAGGGCCTGCTCAAGGACGTCGACGAACTCTACCTGGCGACGGACGGCGACCGCGAGGGCGAGGCCATCGCGTGGCACCTGCTCGAAACGCTCAAACCGCGCATCCCGGTCAAGCGGATGGTGTTCCACGAGATCACCGAATCGGCGATCCGCGCCGCCGCCGAGGACCCCCGCGACCTGGACAACGACCTGGTCGACGCGCAGGAGACCCGCCGCATCCTCGACCGTCTCTACGGCTACGAGGTCAGCCCGGTGCTGTGGAAGAAGGTGGCGCCGAAGCTGTCGGCCGGCCGCGTGCAGTCGGTGGCGACCCGGATCATCGTACAGCGGGAACGTGAGCGCATGGCGTTCCGCACCGCCGGCTACTGGGATGTGAGCGCCGAACTGGACGCCAGCGTCTCCGACCCGCAGGCCACCCCGCCGACGTTCACGGCGAAACTGAACAGCGTCGACGGACGCCGTGTGGCCACGGGCCGCGATTTCGACTCACTCGGCCAGGTCCGCAAACCCGACGAGGTGCTCGTCCTCGACGAGGCCGCCGCCGGGGCGTTGGCGGCCGGTCTGCAGGGTGCGCAGCTGTCGGTGTCCTCCGTCGAACAGAAGCCCTACACCCGTAAGCCCTATGCACCGTTCATGACCTCGACGCTGCAGCAGGAGGCGGGCCGCAAGCTGCGGTTCTCCTCCGAGCGCACCATGAGCATCGCCCAGCGGCTGTACGAGAACGGCTACATCACCTACATGCGTACCGACTCGACGACGCTGTCGCAGTCGGCCATCGATGCCGCGCGCAACCAGGCCCGCCAGCTCTACGGCGAGGAGTACGTGCACCCGACCGCGCGCCAGTACACCCGCAAGGTGAAGAACGCGCAGGAGGCCCACGAGGCGATCCGCCCCGCGGGGGATGTGTTCCAGACCCCCGGGCAGCTGCACGCTCAGCTCGACACCGACGAATTCCGGCTCTACGAGCTGATCTGGCAGCGCACGGTCGCCTCGCAGATGGCCGACGCCCGCGGCACCACGCTGAGCCTGCGCATCGCCGGGGATTCGCGCGCCGGTCAGTCGGTGGTGTTCTCCACCAGCGGTCGCACCATCACCTTCGCCGGATTCCTCAAGGCCTACGTCGAGAGCATCGACGACCAGGCCGGCGGCGAGGCCGACGACGCCGAGAGCCGGCTGCCCAACCTGACCCAGGGCCAGCGCGTCGACGCCAAGGAGCTCACGCCGGCCGGGCACCACACCAGCCCGCCCGCCCGCTTCACCGAGGCGTCGCTGATCAAGGCCCTCGAGGACCTCGGCATCGGCCGGCCGTCGACGTACTCGTCGATCATCAAAACCATCCAGGACCGCGGCTACGTCCACAAGAAGGGCAGCGCGCTGGTCCCGTCGTGGGTGGCGTTCGCCGTGATCGGTCTGCTCGAACAGCATTTCGGCCGTCTGGTGGACTACGGGTTCACCGCCGCGATGGAGGACGAACTCGACGAGATCGCCTCCGGTGCCGAGCGAAGGACCAACTGGCTCAAGAACTTCTACTTCGGCGGGGAGCACGGCGTCGGGGATTCGATCGCCCGCTCGGGTGGGCTGAAGAAGCTTGTTGGCGTCAACCTCGAAGAGATCGACGCGCGAGAAGTCAACTCCATCAAGCTCTTCGACGATGCCGAGGGCCGGCCGATCTATGTGCGTGTCGGCAAGAACGGGCCGTACCTGGAACGGATGGTCGCCGACGCGGACGGTGATCCCGGGGATCTCAAGCCGCAGCGTGCCAACCTCAAGGACGAGCTGACGCCGGACGAACTGACCCTCGAGCTGGCGGAAAAGCTTTTCTCCACACCGCAAGAGGGCCGCTCGTTGGGTGTCGACCCGGAGACTGGACACGAGATCGTCGCCAAGGACGGCCGCTACGGGCCGTACGTGACGGAGGTGCTACCCGCGCCTCCGGAGGAGCCGGAAGACGGCGCGCCGGCGAAGAAGGGTAAGAAGCCGACCGGGCCCAAACCGCGGACGGGTTCGCTGCTGCGCACCATGGACCTCGAGACAGTCACGCTCGACGAGGCGCTCAAACTGCTGTCGTTGCCGCGGGTGGTGGGAGTCGATCCCAACACCGGTGAGGAGATCACCGCGCAGAACGGTCGCTACGGGCCGTATCTCAAGCGCGGCACCGATTCCCGGTCGCTGGCCACCGAGGACCAGATGTTCACCATCACCCTCGACGAGGCGCTCAAGATCTACGCTGAGCCCAAGCGCCGCGGCCGGCAGGGTGCGGCGACGCCACCGCTGCGTGAACTCGGTGTCGACCCGGTCTCCGCGAAGCCGATGGTGATCAAGGACGGCCGCTTCGGGCCGTACGTCACCGACGGTGAGACCAACGCCAGCCTGCGTAAGGGGGACGACGTCATGTCGATCACCGATGCGCGCGCTTCCGAATTGCTCGCCGACAGACGGGCCCGAGGCCCGGTCAAGAAGAAGGCCGCAGCCAAGAAGGCGCCGGCGAAGAAGACCGCGGCCAAGAAGACGGCGGCCAAGAAGGCTTCCGCCAAGAAGGCGTAGTTCCAAGAAGGCGTAGTTCTCAGCACGACAGATCGCTGATCTCGCGCGGCGACATCAGGTTGACCGGGCGCGCCAACTGGGTCGGCGCGATGCGGCCGCGCAGTTCGACCGTCTCACCGACGTTCCAGCACAGCGCCTCGGCGTCGAGTGCGCCGCTGACCGCGATTGCCGACGCCAGGACGTGGCCCGGTTCGAGTTTGGCGAGTTCGGTGAGCCGCGCGGCCTCGTTGACCGGGTCGCCGATCACGGTGTATTCGAAACGGGCCTGAGCGCCGATGTGGCCGGCGATCGCGCGCCCCGCCGACACCCCGATGCCGAATTCGGTCTGGCCGAGGACCTCGATGAGTTCGTCGTGCAGTTCACGTGACGCCGCCAGGGCGGCACCACAGGCGTCCGGGTGCTCGATCGGGGCGCCGAAGATGGCCAGCGCCGCATCACCCAGGAACTTGTTGACGAAGCCGCCGTGGCGGTTGACGGCGTCGACGACCACCCGGAAGAAGTCGTTGAGCAGGTTGACCACGTCGGCCGCCGGGATCGTCGAGGCGAGTTGGGTGGAACCCACCAGGTCGACGAACAGGACGGCCACGTCGCGCTCCTGGCCGCCGAGTTCGGTGCCGCGTTCCAGTGCCCGGCGCGCGACGTCCTCGCCGACGTAGCGGCCGAACAGGTCGCGCAACCGCTGCCGCTCGGAGAGGTCGCGCACCATGTCGTTGAATCCAGCCTGCAGCAGGCCCAGCTCGCTGGCGTCGTAGATCTGCATGTGGGCGTTGTAGTTGCCGCGCTGCACCTCACCGAGCGCCCAGCGCAACTGGCGCAGCGGATCGGCGATCGACATGGCCACCAGGACGGTGCCGGCCAGCCCGATGACCAGCGCGGCGATGGCCAACTGCAGGATCGGCATGGTCAGCCGGTCCGCGGGCGCCTCGAGGATGTCGAGCTGGCTTGCCGCCAGTGCGAGCACGATGGCCAGTACCGGCACACCCGTGGACAGCACCCAGGTGAGCACTTGGCGCAGGACGACGCCGGGGGCGCGAAAGTTCTCCGGGACGCCGCCGCGCAGCGCCGCCACGGCGACCGGGCGCAGCACCCGCTCGGACTGCAGGTAGCCGATGATCGCGGTGGCCGTCGCGCCGAGTGCGGTGGCGACCGCGACGACCGGCGCGGACCTACTGGCCACCGGCCAGCTCGCGACGATGAACACGATCGAACCCAGGCACCAGTTCGCAACGCTGATGACGGTCCGGTAGAAGGGCATGCGCAGTGCGCGCGCCCGGGCCAGGTCGGTGCCGGCGTCACCGTCGGCCAGGAGCGTGTCCCGCCGCTGCCACCGGATGACGGGGATGAGAAGCCGCAGGCTCAGGTAGGCGCCGACGATGAACGAGACGAACAGGTAGCCCAGGAAGATCGCGAGGTTGAATGCGGGCAGGTCCTGGAGTTGGATGCGATCCTCGGGCGGCAGGCCGAACCGCAGGAAGCCGAGCACGAACAACGCGCCGATGATGTCGGCCTGCAACATGCCCAACGTGAAGACCGGCCACGGCGTACGCGCGACCCACCGGACGAATGCGCTGATTCGCCTGATCGGTATCACCTCCGAAGCCACCCGTTTACCGTATCGGGCGAAGGTGACCTTGAGCGCCGCTGTCAGCCGGTTGTGTCGGTCTGACCACTATCGTCGGCGGTGATGACCGGAGTTTTTTCCCGTTTGGTGGGTCAACAGGCTGTTGAGGCGGAGTTGGTGGGTGCCGCGCAGGCGGCCCGTGGTGACGCCGCTCACAGTGCCTCGGCGACGGGGACCATGACACATGCCTGGCTGATCACGGGCCCGCCGGGGTCCGGGAGGTCGATCGCGGCACTGTGTTTCGCCGCCGCGCTGCAGTGCACCTTCGAGGGGGTCCCCGGGTGTGGGGAATGCCGGGCGTGCACCACGACGATGGCCGGCACGCATGCCGATGTCCGCCGTATCGTCCCCGAGGGGCTGTCGATCGGTGTCGACGAGATGCGTTCCATCGTGCAGATCGCCTCACGGCGGCCGGGGACCGGCCGATGGCAGATCGTGGTCGTCGAAGACGCCGACCGACTCACCGAGGGTGCGGCGAACGCGCTGCTGAAAGTGGTCGAGGAGCCGCCGCCGTCGACGGTGTTCCTGCTGTGTGCCCCGTCGGTGGACCCCGAGGATGTCGCGATCACGCTGCGGTCGCGCTGCCGGCACGTCGCGTTGGTGACGCCGTCGGTGGATGCGATCACCCAGGTGCTCATCGAGGGTGACGGCCTGTCGGAGCAGGAGGCCCGCTGGGCGGCGTCGGTGAGCGGCGGGCACGTCGGCCGGGCACGCCGGCTGGTGGTCGACGAGCAGGCGCGTGACCGTCGTAAGCGGGCGCTGAGTCTGGCGCGTGACGCGGCCACCCCTTCGCGGGCCTACGCCGCCGCCGAGGAGTTGGTGGCCTCGGCGACGGCCGAGGCCAAGGCGTTGACAGTGGACCGCAACGAGACCGAGGCCGACGAACTCCGCACGGCGCTGGGAGCGGGCGGTACCGGGAAGGGCGCCGCGGGCGCCATGCGCGGCGCGACCGGGGCGATCAGGGATCTGGAGAAGCGGCAGAAGTCGCGCCAGACCCGTGCGTCGCGTGACGCGCTCGACCGGGCGCTGATCGACCTGGCCACGTACTTCCGGGATGCGCTGCTGATGGCGTCGGGGGCGGGACATGTGCAGGCCAGCCATCCGGACATGGCGGAGAAGGTCGCCGCGCTGGCGGCGCATGCGCCCCCGCAGAAGCTGCTGCGCTGCATCGAGGCGGTGCTCGAGTGCCGGGAGGCGCTGGCGGTCAACGTCAAGCCGAAGTTCGCGGTCGATGCGATGGTGGCCACCGTCGGACAGACGTTGCGGGACTGACTGCAGGCGTTTTTGGCGACCGGTGGGCGCTGCCGTAGACTCGTGCCGCCCGGTCTCGGGGCTTGCTCTCGCGCAAGCGCTCGTCGGCGGGCACGCCGCCTTAGCTCAGTCGGTAGAGCGATTCACTCGTAATGAATAGGTCAGGAGTTCGATTCTCCTAGGCGGCTCGTAGTTTCGTCACCGCGGCCCACGATGTCGGCGATGGTGGACATCGCACGGGCGTTGTCCGTACGGCGTTGTCCGTACCTGGTCCAAGCGGGCCGGCGACCTCACACTCCAGACTGAATCGACGCCCTGGCCGAACGTTGCCGGGCGTTATTCCAGGTCGTGTAGAAAACATCAACGGCGCTCACCGACGTCCCGGCGCGCCCCGCCACGACGTCACGTGCCCGGTATCCCGTACCCGGACTACCGCGGTGCCACAAATCCGACCGGACCGGGCGATATGCACACCGACAGCGCCGCGGTGCTCGCCCTGACATTGATTGCGTCACCGGCGCCCGGCAACCGCACGAACACCCGATTCAGCCCCGGCCGCACCGGAACCTTCATCTCCGGGCCCTCCGACAACGCCATCATCAACGACCCGTCGCTGTTCGCCAGGTAGTTGATCTCGGCCGTCCAGTCCGCAGGCAGCAGCGGCCCGTCCAGCGGCATCCGTACCGGGAAATCCGGCTGCACCAGGTACCCGCAGTCGGGCTCCGGACCCGGCCGGATGGCCCGCACCCACGTCACCAACGCGTCGACCACGTGGCCCGATGGGTCGAGCATCCGCAGCTCCGTCGTACTCGGCGCGAAATCCGGTCGGTCGTCGATCAACGCGAACATGTGGCTCGCCAAGTTCTCCGGCGCCGCCATCCGCTGCAGGATGAGCGGATCGACCTCCTGGTCGAGCATCGGCTCGTCGACCCCGGCCAGCCCCGCCCGCGCATTGGCCACGTACGCCGGCACCGGGCTGTTCCGCCAACTCCGGTGGAACGTCACCGTCGAGTAGAGGCTGCTCACCACGAAAGCGCCCACCAAAGCGGCCACCACCGCGGTACGGCGCCGCGACGCGTCCAGCCGCCGCGCGTCCGCCCGGTTCGGCGCGCAGAACCCGACCGCCATCAGCAGCGCCAGCACCACCACGAGATCCGGCAGATACCGCAGCGTCTGCGCCAACTCCAGCGCGGTGAACCGCGACGACCGCATGAGGTAGATCGGCACCTGGCAGGCCACCGCGTACCCGACCGCCACCGCCCACACGGGTCCGATCCGCTGCCTGCGGGTGAACGACACCACGACGACGACCGCCAGCGCCACCCACCCCAGCACCATGACCGCCACCGGCGGCGTCGCCCACGGCGACGCCGGCGCCCACCGCTGCCAATCCCACGGTCCGCCAACCAGTCCCGGCACGATTCCGTGGGTGATCGACCGCGCCAGCAGATCCCACGTCATCGGCAGGTCGAAGCTCCACCGCTGCTGGTCGACGACGAGCAGGTACACCCCGGTCCAGGCGGCCGTGACGGCCAGCGCCGGCACCCAGAGCCGAACACCGCGCCGCCACACCGTCACCACCGCGCCACGGTCCCCGGTGACGTAGGCCAGCAGCGCGGCCACCGCGAACGCGACGACCGGGATCACCGCCGCCTTCTCGAAGAACAGCAGCCCGCCGACGTACACGGCCAAAGCCGTCACCGCGTAGCGCCGTCGCCCCGTTCGTACCAGCAGGATCGCGTCCGCGCACACCCACGCCAACGCCGCCAGCATCGGCAGCGAGTTCAGCGCCGCCGCCCACCAGGCGAATCCGGGCACCGCCAGCGGCGTGAACAGTGCAAACGTCAACGGCAACAACAGAACCGGACGCCATCCCAGGATGACGTGCAGTGTCCGCAGCAGCGCCAGCGACGCCAAGAGCTGCAGGACCACCAGGCTCAGCGCCGGCAGCACCCACGACCACGGCGCGATCCGGGTGATCGCCCCGGACAGCAGGAACGCCGCCGGCATCACGTGCCCGTCGTGATCGTCGAACAGGAACGACGGCGACAACAGACCCTGGGTACCGGCCCGGGCGATCAGGATCAGGTCGTCCCAGTAGAAATAGCCGCCGAACGCCAGCAGCGCCCGGACGACCAGTTGCACCGCGATCAGGCCGACGGCGGCGCGGGCAACACGGTTCAGGACCGTCCCGCTCCCGGATAGGCGGCACCGGCCGATTGGCGCGCTGCCCACGCCGAGGCCACCATGTCCTCCAGCGTGTGGCGCATCGTCCACTCAAGGTCCCGTGCGGCGAGGTCGCCGTTGGCCACGATCCGCGCCGGATCGCCCGGCCGCCGCGGCATGATCTGTGGCTCGAAGTCGACGCCGGTGACCGTACGGATGGCGGTCATGATCTCCCGCACCGAGGTGCCCGCCCCGCTGCCGAGGTTGTACACCGGCTCCACCTGCTCACCTCGGGTGAGCCGACGGGCCGCGGCGACGTGCGCCAGCGCGACGTCGCCGACGTCGACGTAGTCGCGCACGCAGGTGCCGTCCGGGGTGGGGTAGTCGTCACCGTTGATGCGGGGTGTGTCACCGCGGTAGAGCATGTCGAACACCAGCGGGAACAGGTTGTGCGGGCTGGTGTCGAACAGTGCGGTCGACCCGGATCCGACGACGTTGAAGTACCGCAGGCTGGTGTGGCGCAGACCCGACGCGCGGCCCACGTCGCGCAGCAGCCACTCGCCGATCAGCTTCGTCTCGCCGTAGGGCGATTCCGGGGCGGTGGGCGTGGACTCGTCGACCTGGTCGACGTCCGGGGTGCCGAATGTGGCTGCGCTGGAGGAGAACACGATCCTGTCGACGCCGACGGTATCCATCGCCTGAAGCAGCGTCACCATCGCCGACACGTTCTGCTCATACGCGTGAAGGGGCCGCTGGACCGACACTCCGGCGTATTTGAACCCGGCGATGTGGATGACCCCGGTGACAGCGTGTTCGCGCAGTGCCTGTTCGACGAGGGCGCCGTCGAGCAGGGTGCCGCGGACGAACGGTACGGATTCGGGTACGAACTGCTCCAGCCCGGTGGACAGGTCGTCGATCACGACGACCGGCAGGTCGGCCTCGGCCAACGCCCGGACGACGTGCGAGCCGATGTAGCCGGCGCCGCCGGTCACGAGCCAGGTCATGGAGCCCTCCTTCGTCGAGAACGCAGGATATGCGTGCGGTCCGGTGCGCCGGCAAGTCCGGCGAGGTGCACGGCGATCCCGACCAGCGGACCGCACAGCAACGCAACCACGGTCCTGGTCTCCAGGTCCAGCGGCGGCAGCAGCAACAGCACCGCCGCCACCGTGGCGCTCACCCACCCCAACGCGTACGTGCGGTGCATGGCCGCGGCGACGGTCGCCGCGCCGGTCAGCGTCAGCAGCGCGATCGCCACCGCCGCCGTCGTCAGCCACGCCAGCAGCGCGCCGTCGGCCTGGTACTGCTCGCCGAACCCGGCGCGCAGCAGCCACGGCCCGAGCAGTCCTGCGGTGACCACGCCGAGCGTGCCGAGTACCAGCACCAGCGCCGACGGCGCCACCAGGGCGCGCAGGCGTGCGCTGCGCTGGTCGACGAAGTGGGCGATCAGGTTGCCCTGCATCGCCGTCAACGGCACCAGCAGCGGCGCCCGGGTCAGCGTCACGGCCAGGATCACCACCCCGCCGGTGGCGCCGAGATCGTCCGACGTCGCCTTGAGCAGCACGGGGAACCCCATCACCAGGACGGCGCTGGCACCCGCGGCGGCGATCGAGTGCGCGGCGTCGCGCAGGAACTTCGCCGTACTGCCCGGCGTGCGCAGGCGCGCGGCGGCCCGCGTGGCGGGAGAGCAGACGAGCAGGAGCAGCCAGGCGATCGCGCCGCCGACGGTGGCCCACAGGAATCCGCCGAGACCCCAGCCGATGGCGAACGTCGCGACGGCCACCAGGACACGGATCACCGCGTCGGTCACCATGAGCGCCCCGTACTGCGTCCAGCGGTTGACACCGGCCAGCATGCCGAGCAGCGTCGCGTGCACGCAGAACCCGGCCAGTCCGGCGCTGAGCAGCAGCACCGACAGACACCGCGCCTCGACGAAGACGCGGCCCGCCCACAGCGGCGCCGTCACTACGATGAGGACGGCGGCGACGATGCCCACCGCCGCGCCGATCCGCACGGGGCGGGTGTGCGGACCGTCGGCCGCGTGCTTCACCCGGGCGTCGCGGGCCTCCCGCGTCGCCTCCTGCAGCAGGCCGAACGCCGCCCCGCTGGCGAGACCGAATGCCCCCCAGAACACCCCGAACTCCGAAAACCCCTCGGGGTCCAGGTCGCGGGCCGCCAGGTAGAGCACCGCGTAGCCGCACAGCGCGGTCACGGCCGTTGCGATGCCGACCCGCGCCACGCTGCTCCGCGTGACCGGGCCGGCCGACGGCGCCGCGTCGGTCACAGCTCCGGCAGATCCTCGGCGTAGAGCCAGGCATCCCACAGCGGGCGCAGTGACTCGTCAGCGTAATTGCCTGCCAGACCGGTGAAGTCGTCGGTGAACGCGGTGCTGTGACGGTGGCGCGCCGTCCAGTCCCGCAGCAGGGCGAAGAACCTCTCGTCGCCGATGCGGGTGCGCAGGACGTGCAGGGTCAGCGCACCGCGTTTGTACACCCGGTCGTCGAACATGTCCTTCGGACCGGGGTCGGCGAGCAGGAGGTCCTGGGGCAGATCGGTCAGCCGTTCGTGATGGTGGTGCGCCCATTCGTCGGCGCTGCGGCCGCCGGAGTTCTCCGACCACAACCACTCCGCGTAACACGCGAAACCCTCGTGCAGCCAGATGTCGCGCCAGCGGCGCACGGTGACGGAGTTGCCGAACCACTGGTGGGCCAACTCGTGGGCGATCAACTGCTCGGCCCTGCGCGTGCCGTCGCAATGGTTGGCACCGAAGATCGAAATGCCTTGTGCCTCCAGGGGTATCTCAAGATCGTCGTCGGTAACCACCACGGTGTAGCCGCTGGCCAGCGGGTACGGGCCGAACAGCTTCTCGAACAGCGTCATCATCTGCGGTTGGCGGCCGAAGCTGTGGTCGAAGTTGCGGCGCAGCCGGGCCGGGAGGGCAGCCTGGATGGGCACCGGCGACTTGGCCAGCTTGTGCACGTCGTACATGCCGATCTGCAACGTGATCAGGTACGTCGACGTCGGTTCGGCCTGCTCATAGGTCCATACGGTGTGACTCGCCCTGGCGCGGCGAGACACCAACTCGCCATTGGCGATCGCGCGGTAGGGGTTGTCGGTGCTGATCTGGATGCGGTAGCTGGCCTTCGCGCTGGGGTGGTCGTCGCACGGGAACCACGAGGACGCGCCGTTGGGTTGTCCCGCGACCAGTGCCCCGTTCGTCAGCTCCTCGAAACCGACGTCCCCCCAGAGCGTCTCGATCGGTTCGGGGGTCCCGCCGTAGCGGACCTCCACGGCCAGTGCCGCGCCGGCAGGCAACGCCGAGGACAACTCGACCCGCAATTTGTGGTGCGCACAGGAGAACCGGGCGGGCCGTCGGCCGTTGACCGCCACCTTCGTCACCCGCAGGGTGTCGGCCAGATCCAGGGTGAAGGTGCGCAGCGCGGCCAGCGTGACGGCTGTGATCGACGCCGAAGCCGACAACCGGTTGATCGCGACCTTGTACTCCAGGTCGAGTTCGTACCGCGAAACCCGGTACCCGAAGTTGCCGGTCCCGGGCAGATAGGGATCGATCACGGCCGGGGTGTTCTTCCCCTTCTTCGACCGCGTCACGCGGCCGAGCCCTCGGGGTCACGGGCGGGTTCCTTCTTCGCCGACGCCTCCCCCCGCTTCTTGCGCAACGGATTCCACGGCGCGATCGGATTGCCCTGCCAGCGTGTCGATGCCGGGACCTCGTCGCCGCGCATCACCAGCGAGCCCGGTCCCACCGTCGCACCCGCGCCCACCCGGGCCGCGGGCAGCGCCACGCAGTGCGGCCCCAGTGTGGCCCCCTCCTCGAGGACGACGGTGTCCATCCGCATGATGCGGTCGTGGAACAGGTGGGTCTGCACCACGCAACCGCGGTTGACGGTGGCGCCGTCGCCGAGCGTGACCAGATCCGCCTCGGGCAGCCAGTAGGTCTCGCACCAGACACCGCGGCCGATCTTCGCGCCAAGGCCGCGCAGCCAGAGGTTCATCACCGGTGTGCCACTGGCGGCCCGGGCGAACCACGGCGCGGCCACCGTCTCGACGAACGTGTCGGACACTTCGTTACGCCATACGAACGACGACCACAGCGGGTGCTCGATGGCCTCGATCCGTCCGATCACCAGCCGTTTCGCCAGCACGGCGACGGCGCCGGCGACCGCCCCCGCCACCATCAGGACCACTGAGCCCAGCACCGCCGCCCACAGGTAGCCCAGGTGAGACGCCAATGCCTGCAACGACAGCAGCACGCCGACACCGATCACGAACGTGACGATCACCGGGATCAGCCGGCACGTCTCGACCGCGCCGCGCATCGCCTTCAGCCGGGAGGTGGGGTGGAAGGTGCGCAGCGCGTCGGCGGCCGTGGGTTGGCGGCGCAACCGGACCGGGGGACTGCCCAGCCAGGACGATCCGGCCTTCGCTTTGCGCGGGGTCGCCGACAGCACCGCCACCAGACCGTCGTCGGGCACCTTGCGGCCCGGCTGGGTGATGCCCGAGTTGCCGAGGAAGGCGCGCCTGCCGACGGTGGCCTTCGCGACGTGGATCCAGCCGCCGCCCAGCTCGTAGGACGCGACCATGGTGTCGTCGGCGAGGAACGCACCGTCCTGAACGACGGTGAACTTCGGCATGAACAGCGCTGTCGAGATCTCCGTGCCGCTGCCCACCTGCGCGCCCAGCATGCGCAGCCACCATGGGGTCAGCAGGCTGGCGTACAGCGGGAACAGGTAGGTGCGGGCGGCGTCGACGAGCCGCTCGGTGGCCCACACCTGCCAGCCGATCCGGCTGCGCACCGGGTGGTATCCCTCCCGGAGCCCGAGCGACAGCAGCCGCACGCCCGCCACCGTCAACGCCGCGTAGAGGCACACCGCGACGACCGTGGCGACCGGCGTCCACAGCAACGCCGGAAGGATCGCGTCGGACACCGACCGGGTGTCGCGCACACCCCGGCCGATGACGGCCAGTCCGGCCGCGAGCGCGAGCAGCGGAAGCCCGGCGAGCAGCAGTGACGTCAACCCGTACACCGCCACCCACAGCGGGGCGCGCGGCGGGCGGTGCCCCGGCCACGGGTGGCGGGCCTTCCCGGATTTCACCGCCGGCGAACCGGTCCAGTACTGGCCGTTCTTGACCTTGCCCACGACGACCGACCCGGCGGCCACGTCGGCGTTCTTGCCGACCACCGCACCGGGCAGCAGGGTGCTGCGTGCGCCGATCGTCGCGTCGTTGCCGACGGTGATGTGCCCGACGTGGAACTGGTCGCCGTCGATCCAGTGTCCGGACAGGTCGACCTCGGGTTCGACCGAGGACCGGTGCCCGATCCTGAGCATGCCCGTCACGGGCGGCGCCGAGTGGAGGTCGACTTCCTTGCCGACCGAATTGCCCAGCGCGCGGGCGTAGTAGACCATCCACGGCGCACCCGCGAGGTTCTCGGCGCCGCTGGCCGCGGCGAGTCGTTCGGCCAGCCACACCCGCACGTGGACGGCACCGCCGCGGCGGTAGGTGCCCGGTTGCAGGTTGCCCAGCAGCATGCGCGCGAACAGCACCGCGATGCCCATCCGGCCCACGGGGGAGACGAACAGCACGAAACCGGACAGCACCACCCACCAGTTCAGCGGGACCGCCCACGACACCAGCGAGAACCCGGTTGCGACGTTGTTGAGCAGCGCCAGCCACACCACCCACTGCAGTGCCGTCAGCGTGGCCAGCGGTAGCGTCAGCACCACCTGGGCTGCCTGCGTGAGCCACGGCGTCGGTGCGACCTCGCGGGTCACCACCTGCGGTGGCGGGTCGAGTTCGTCGAGGTATCCGGCCAGCGACCCCAGACGAGGGTGGTCGTAGAGGTCGGCCACCGTCGCCATCGGGTAGCGCTGCCGCAGCGCAACCACCAGCTGGGCCGCCGACAGGCTGCCGCCGCCGCAGGCGAAGAAGTCCGCCTCGGGGCCGTCGACCGGTGCGGCCAGCACGTCGCGCCACAGTTCCGCCAGCCAGCCCATCGTGCCGCTCATGGCGGGCGCCGCATCCTCGGCGCCGGCGACCGGCCAGGGCAGCGCGTCGCGGTCGACCTTCCCCGACGTGCGGGTGGGCAGTTCGTCGACCAGGACCAGGCGCGGGACCAGCGCCGCGGGCAACGCCTCGGCAAGTGCGGCGCGGGCCGCGGACAGATCGAACGACGGATCCGCGCTCGCGACGTAGCCCACCAGCAGCGGTGTCCCACTGGAGTTGCGGCGCACCGCGGCCGCGCCGCCGCTCACCCCGGGCAGGTGCATCAGCGCGGCATCGACCTCGCCGAGTTCGATGCGCCGACCACCGACCTTCACCTGGTCGTCGGCGCGTCCCATGAAGTAGAGACCCTCCGCCTCCAACCGCACCAGGTCGCCGCTGCGGTACGCGCGGTCCCAGCCGAGGGTCGGCATCGGGGCGTACTTCTCGGCGTCCTTCTCCGGGTCGAGGTAGCGGGCCAGCCCGACCCCGCCGATCACCAGTTCGCCGGCCTCGCCGAAGGGCACCGGCACACCGCCCTTGTCGACGACCGCCAGATCCCAGCCGGGCAGTGGCAGGCCGATGCTCACCGGCGACCTACCGTCGAGCCGGGCTGCACACGCCACCACCGTCGCCTCGGTCGGACCGTAGGTGTTCCAGACCTCGCGCCCCTCGACCGCGAGCCGCTCGGCCAGATCCGGGGGGCACGCCTCCCCGCCGAAGATCAGCAGCCGGACCGCTTCGAGCGCCTCGGCCGGCCACAGCGCCGCGAGCGTTGGTACCGTCGAGACGACGGTGATGTCGCGGGACACCAGCCACGGCCCCAGATCCATACCGCTGCGCACGAGCGAGCGCGGTGCGGGCACCAGGCAGGCGCCGTGCCGCCATGCCAGCCACATCTCCTCACACGACGCGTCGAACGCGACCGACAATCCGGCGAGCACCCGGTCGCCGGGGCCCAGCGGATTGTCGGTGAGGAACATCGTGGCCTCGGCGTCGACGAAGGCGGCGGCGCTGCGGTGGGTGACGGCCACGCCCTTCGGGACGCCGGTGGAGCCGGAGGTGAAGATGATCCACGCGTCGTCGCGGCTCAGCGGCGCGGCCGCGCGCCAACCGCGCGACGATCCGGGCCCGCGCGCCAGGCCCCTCTCGGTGATGACGGCGACCACGGCGGCCTCGGTGAACACCAGTCGCGCTCGTTCGTCGGGATCGTCGGCGTCGACGGGCACGTAGGCGGCGCCGGTGGCCAGGGTCGACAGGATCGCGACGTACAGCGCGTAGGTGCCCGACGGCATCCGGATGCCGACGCGGTCACCCCGCCCGATACCGCGGGCGGCCAGCCACTCGACGCTGTCCTCGATGTCGGCGATCAACTCGGCATAGGTCAGCTGGACGGTGCCGTCATCGATGGCGGGAGCGTCGGGATAGCGGGCGGCCGTCTCGTGGAGGATGTCGACGAGGGTGCGTGGCGCGGCGGCGAATGTGGACTGGAGGTACTGGTGGGGGAGGCCGGCGCCGGGAACCGCTGCTGTCACCACTTCAAAGTACTAAGCGGCCCGCCGGACGGACCCCGCGGCGCGGCGGTTGGGGTGACAATTGCATCAAGGCGGGTACCGACCCGGGAATTCGCGTCAACGGACCCCGAGTGGCCCGGTCGGCGCCGGCCGGGCACAATTCTCGTCCGGAGGGGAGTATTCCTTCGCCGCGGTGTCGTCACTACGTCGTCCGTCATCGGATGGCCGGTGCTGCGGGCCGGCGTGTCGGGCGTCGGCGGAAGAGACCTCCGGCGTGTTGGACGACCGGAGGTATATCGAGTGAACGTTTCCGCCCTGGAGTGGGGCATCACCATCGCGGTCACCGTGGCGGTGCTGCTGTTCGACGTGGTGGCCATCGCGCGGCGCCCCCACGAGCCGTCGATGAAGGAATGCTCGATCGCGCTGTCGGTCTACGTATCGCTGGCCATCGCGTTCGGGGTCTGGGTGTGGCTGTTCCACGGTGGCGACTACGGCCTGGAGTTCTTCGCCGGCTGGCTCACCGAGTACAGCCTGTCGGTCGACAACCTGTTCATCTTCATCATCATCATGGCCAGCTTCAACGTGCCGAGGAAGTATCAGCAGGAAGCGCTGATGGTGGGCATCATCTTGGCCCTCATCTTCCGCGGCATCTTCATCGCGCTCGGCGCGGTGGCGATCAACCAGTTCTCCTGGGTGTTCTACATCTTCGGCCTGTTCCTGGTATACACCGCGTGGAACCTCGCCCGGGACACCGACCACGAGGACGACGGCGACAACGCCGTGGTCCAGTTCGCCCGCAACCACCTGACGCTCACCGATACGTGGGATGGTCTGAAGCTGTGGATCAAACAGGACGGCAAGCGGTTGATGACACCGATGTTCCTGGTGATCGTGGCGCTCGGCACCACCGACCTGATCTTCGCGCTGGACTCGATCCCGGCGATCTTCGGTCTGACCCAGGAACCGTATCTGGTGTTCACCGCCAATGTCTTCGCGCTGATGGGTCTGCGGCAGCTGTTCTTCCTGCTCGGCGGTCTGCTCAAACGGCTGGTGTACCTGTCGCAGGGCCTGGCGTTCATCCTGCTGTTCATCGGCGTCAAGCTGTTCCTGCACGCCCTGCACGAGAACGAGTTGCCGTTCATCAACGGCGGTGAGCACGTTTCGGTGCCGGAGATCCCGACGTTGCTCAGCCTGGGCGTCATCGTCGTCACGCTGGTCATCACGACCGTCCTGAGCCTGATGAAGACGCGGCGTCAGAGCACCGACGGGATCGCCGAGGCGGACACGACGGTCATGGACAAGATCGAGGACGACGGCGAGAAGTCCTTCGACTCCCGCTGATCCCAACCGTCGCCACCGCACCGGCCGCGGCCTACCGTGGCGTCCGTGCGGCTATTCGTGGCGGATCGTGGTGAGTGGGACGAGTTGACCGACGGCGACCGGGATGCGGTGCGGGTGAGCGCCCCCGACCTGCAGCAGGCCCGCCGGGCGCGCGCCCGGATCCGGGCCGGGTCGGACGACGTCGCGGTGATTCTCGATGTGACGGTGGCGGTGGGCACCGACTTCCGGTCGGCGCACACGGCCTTCCGACCGGACGCCGACGGTGACGGCACCGTGCGGTACGCAGGCACGCTCGACGGGCTCGCCGGTCTGGTCGCCGACATCGAGACGGCCGACGTCGCCGACGGCGTAACCCTGCTCGCCGCGGCGCCGCGGCAGGATCTGCGGGCGCTGGGCCGCGATGTGCTGGCCCGGCTGGCGATACGGGGTCGACCCCGGGCGAGCTGAGGCCCCGCGAGGTCGTGGCGAACCCACCCCGTCTCCCTCACCCCGATCACCCTGGACAGGATCACGGTCGCGAACAGCAGCGCCAGGAGCCCGAGGAGGACTGCCGTGAGGATGGCGGCGAGGGCGACGAACAACATGTCAGCCGGTGAGGCTCCACCGCTCGGCCACGGCGCGCAGGCCCTCGTCGGGGAGCCGGCCGAACAAGCGCAGCCGCGCCATCCCGCCGTCGGGGAACACGTCGAGGCGGGCTTCGGTCACCGGCCGCTCGGACGCGATGAGGAAGCGATGCCGGGTATCGGGCTGTAACGCCACCTCGTCCAACAGGTCGAACCATTCGCTGTCGCCGTCGCGTCCCCGCAGCCGTGCGGAACCGGGCGCGTTGCCGATGAAATACGACGTGTCCAGTTCGGCGAAGCCCACCACCCCCCGGCCCGCCAATCGCACCTGGACCCAGTCGTTTCCGGCGTCGCGGCGCCGCGAGGTCTCCCAACCGTCGCCCATGGTGCGGGCCGTGCCCGGCAGCAGCAGATTGTTCGGCGAGCTGTAGAACATGTTGGAGCAGCCCGTGATTCGGCCACCGTTCTCCAGCGCCGCGAGGTCGAGCGGTAACTCGGCGAACTGCGGGTCGAGCAGGCCCTCACCGTGCACACGAAGCCGGGCCACACCGCCGTCGGGATACATCGACAACCTCACATGAGACCAGCGGCGCCCCGAGGACACCTCGAACGGATTGCGGGTGTCGCCGTCGACCGGGCTGCGCTCGACGATCGTGGTCCAGTGGTGCTCGACCAGCTCCTGCGCCGACGGATGACCGGCGACGAAGGCGGCCTCGACCGACACCTCCGGCGGATAGTTGCCGGTGAACCAGGCGGTGTCCACGACGACGCCGCGCACGATGCCGGGCGCGCCGAGTCGGATTATCGCCGAATCACAGGACTCCCGGTCGGCACCGCGGCTGCGGCGCGTCTCCCAACCGTCGTACACCTGACCCGTGTGGCCGAACGTCGCCGGCCGGTGTTCGGCGGCCGCCGGGATGATCAGGTTCTCCTTCTCGGCGAACAGTTCGTCGTTGGCCCACACGACGGCGCCGCCGGCCGCGCGGGAGGCCAGATCGGGCAGTGCGAGAAAATGTGAATGCGCGGTGCTCACCCGCGCAGCGTAGGCGAGGAACTCACCAGTTCTGGTAGCCGCCTTCGGGGCCGAGCATCCGTTCGAGCCGGATCCGGTTGATCCGGGCGAGTTCGTTGCGCACGACCTTGCGCTCGGTCTCGTAGTCGTTGTGCAGGCGGTCGGTCATGGCCGCCAGCACATCCTGCGCGCAATGCCCGTTGACGTACATGACGAAGTCGAAGCCGAAGTGTTCCCGATAGCGGCGCGAAGCCGCTCTCAGCTGCTCCATCACCTCGGGCCGCTCGTCGAACACCGCGCACTGCTCGCCGGCCGACTTCGCGCTGCCGGCGCGGCGGCCGACCTCCGGGTAGCCCTGCAGGATCGAGTCGATGGAATCCTCGGACAGGCCGAACAACAGCTCATCGGCCTTGCGGAACAGCGCGTCGTGGTTCTCGTACGGGCGGTCGCGGGCCAGGTCGGCGGCCAGCGGCACGTCGCAGCAGCACTCGTACACCGCGTGGACGGCACGGCGGATCGGCATGGCATTGTAGGCCTCGAGACCAATGCCCTGGTGCATCAGCATGTGCCAATGATCGGGGCATCAAGCCACGACCGCGTTACGCTGTGTTACGGGCGCGATAATTTCGGCGCCGGGCTAAGAGTGGCCTTCGGTCTTGAACCGTTCGAAGGACCGCTGCACCTCGGCCTCGGCCGCCTCGCGGCCGGTCCAGTCGGCGGCCTTGACGTATTTGTTCGGCTCCAGGTCCTTGTAGTGGACGAAGAAGTGCTTGACCTCCTCGAGCACCTGCTCGGGGACGTCGGCGAGGTCCTGGATGTGGTCCCAGCGCTTGTCGCCGGCCGGTACGCACAGCACCTTGTCGTCGCCGCCGGCCTCGTCGGTCATCTGGAACATCGCCACCGGACGGGCGTCGACGATGCAGCCGGGGCACACCGACTCGGGCAGCAGTACCAGCGCGTCGAGGGGGTCGCCGTCCTCGCCGAGCGAGTTCTCGATGAAGCCGTAGTCGGTCGGGTAGGCCATCGACGTGTAGAGGTGGCGGTCCAGTTTGAGCCGGCCGGTCTCGTGGTCGACCTCGTACTTGTTGCGTGACCCCTTGGGGATCTCGATGACGACCTCGAACTTCACCGCTGTCGGCTCCTTCGTCTGTGTACGCACCGGGGTCGTCGGGTGACGACGACGCGGGTCCACAGTAAACGAGCGATACTCTGCTGTTGGCGGGGTAGTTCGGTCACCTCATTCGACAGCAGGAGTGTTATGCGGCCCACCCGGTGGCGGCGATCGACCCACGTACTGGTCGGGCTGGCCGTGCTGGTGCTGGTCGCGGTCCTCGTCCCGGTCGCCGCGGCGTTCACCACCGGCCGAGATTCCGATGCGCAGGCCGCCAAACCCCTGCCCGCCCCCGCCACCGCGAACCCGGCAATCGTGCCGGTCGCCGAGTACGCGCCCACGCCGACCGACGCCGGTCTCGCCGCCGCGCTCGCCCCTGCACTGGCGGATCCGAATCTCGGCGAGCTGGCCGGGCGGGTCACCGACGCGATGACCGGTGACCCGCTGTGGGACCAGCGCGCCGACGTGCCGATGCAGCCCGCCTCGACCAACAAGGTGCTCACCGCCGCCGCGGCGCTGTTGACGCTGGACCGCGAGGCCCGGCTGACCACCACGGTGGTGGCCGCAGACCAGCAGTCCGATCCCGGGTTGGTGGTGCTCAAGGGCGGCGGCGATCCGACCCTGTCCGCGGCGCCCCGCGGCACCGACAGCTGGTATCGGGACGCCGCCCGAATCGGCGACCTCGCCGATCAGGTGCGGCGCAGCGGGATCGAACCGACCGCGGTGGCCGTGGACACCAGCGCCTACACCGGTCCGGAGATGGCGTTCGGCTGGGACCCGCTGGACATCCCCGGCGGTGACATCGCGCCGATGGCACCGGTCATGCTCGACGGCGGCCGCACCCAACCGGTCAGCGAAGAGTCGCGGCGCTCACCCACCCCGGCCGCCGACGCCGGGCGCGCGCTCGCCACCGCGCTGCGTATCGACCCCGCGATGGTCACGGTGCTGCGCGGGCCCTACCGGGGCGGCCGGCAGATCGCGGCCGTGCAGTCGCCGCCGCTGATGGAACGGCTGCTGGTGATGATGAACCTCTCCGACAACGTGATGGCCGAGGCCATCGGCCGGGAAGTGGCCGCCCAACTCGGCCGCCCGCAGAGCTTCGACGGGGCCGCCAAGGCGGTGCTCGCGCAGCTGCGCAAGGTCGGGATCGACACCACGGGCGCGCGGTTGTTCGACTCCAGCGGCCTGTCGGTCGACGACCGGCTGACCGCACGCACCCTCGACGACGTGATCACCGCCGCCGCCGGCGACGACCATCCCGCACTGCGCCCGCTGGTGGACCTGCTGGCGATTGCCGGGGGCAGCGGCACGCTGTCCAACCGTTACCTCGACACCGCCGCGGGCCGTGAGGCCGCCGGATGGCTGCGCGCCAAGACCGGATCGCTGACCGGCACCAATTCGCTGGCCGGCATCGTCACCGACGCCCGCGGCCGCGTGCTGACGTTCGCGCTGATGTCGAACAACGCCGGCCCCACAGGCCGCACGGCCCTCGACGCCCTGGCTGCCACGCTGCGGGCCTGCGGGTGCGGCTCGTGAGCGCCTCGTCGGCCGACCTCACGGTCGGGCGCACGGTGGACTGGCGGTTCGCCGCCACAGTCGGCGCCAAACTGGCCCGGCCCGGCCCGCCCGCCACCGACTACACCCGCCGCCAGGCCGTCGAACAACTCGCCACGGCGTCGCGGGAAGCCGAACTGCCCGTACGCGAGGTCACCGGCCTCAACGAGGACAACGCCGTCACGGAGGCCTGCATCGTCGACCGCCCCGGGTGGATCCAGGCCGCGGCGCAGTCGATGCGGACGATGACCGGCGGCACCGACCGGTCGAGCAGTTTCCTGACCGGCCGCGTCACCGGCGCGCAGACCGGAGCGGTGCTGGCGTTCGTGTCGTCGGGCATCCTCGGCCAGTACGACCCGTTCGCGACGGGGGGCGGTGAACTGCTGCTGGTGTGGCCGAACGTGATCGCGGTGGAACGCCAACTGCGGGTGTCGCCCACCGACTTCCGACTGTGGGTGTGCCTGCACGAGGTCACCCACCGCGTCCAGTTCCGCGCCAACCCGTGGCTGGCCGACCACATGTCGTCGGCGCTGGCGGTGCTGACCAAGGACGCCGGCGAAGACGTCACCGGGGTGGCCGGGCGGCTGGCCGACTATGTGCGCAACCGGCGCGCGCACACCGATGCGCACTCGACCGGGGTGCTGGGCCTGATGCGCGCGGTGCAGGCCGAACCGCAGCGGCACGCGCTCGACCAGCTGCTGGTGCTGGGCACCTTGCTCGAGGGGCACGCCGACCACGTGATGGACGCGGTGGGCCCGGCCGTCGTGCCGTCGGTGGCCACCATCCGCGCCCGCTTCAACCACCGGCGCGAGCGCGGACAGCCGCCCGTGCAGCGCATCCTGCGCGCACTGCTCGGCGTGGACGCCAAGATCAGCCAGTACACCCGCGGTAAGGCGTTCGTCGACCACGTTGTGGCCCAGGTCGGGATGGAGCGGTTCAACACCGTCTGGTCCGGCCCCGAAAACCTGCCGCTGCCAACAGAACTCGACGAGCCGCAGCGATGGATCGACCGCGTGCTGTAGCCGCGCTGCGCACCGAGGTGGCCCGGTTCGCCCGCCGCCACCTGCCCGGCACGCAACGCTGGTGTGTGGCGCTGTCCGGTGGAGCCGACTCGCTGGCCCTGACCGCGGTGGCCGCCGACATCCTGTCCACCACCGCGCTGATCGTCGACCACGGGCTGCAACCGGATTCGGCTGCCGTCGCCGAGACCGCCCGCTCCGAAGCGCTGGGGCTCGGCTGCACCGACGCGCACGTGCTGCGGGTCCACGTCGGCACCTCGGGCGGCCCCGAGGCCGCCGCTCGCACGGCCCGTTACGGCGCCCTGCGCGCGGCCCACGGAGGCGCTCCGGTCCTGCTCGGCCACACCCTCGACGACCAGGCGGAGACAGTGCTGCTCGGGCTCGGGCGCGGCTCGGGTCCCCGTTCGATCGCCGGAATGCGGGTGTGCGATCCGCCCTGGTACCGCCCCCTGCTGGGGGTGCGGCGCGCGGCGACCGCCGCCGCATGCACCGAACTCGGGCTGCGACCGTGGGTGGATCCGCACAACAGCGACCCCCGCTACACCCGCAGCCGGCTGCGCGCCGAGGTGCTGCCGCTGCTCGAAGACGTCCTCGCCGGCGGAGTGGCCGCAGCGCTGGCGCGCACCGCCGCCGCGCTGCAGGAGGACAACGACACCCTCGACGCGCAGGCCGACGTGGCGTTGGCCGAGGTCACCACCGGAGCGGGACTCGCCACTGCACGGCTGGCGGAGCTGCCCGCCGCCATCCGGCGGCGGGTGATCCGCAGTTGGCTGCTCGCCGGCGGCGCCTGCGGGCCGACCGACACTCAGATCCAGCGGGTCGACGCTCTGGTGAGCGCCTGGCGCGGACAGGGCGGCGTGGCGGTCCGGTCCGACTCGGTGCGTCAGCGGCTGATCGCGGGACGCCGGGACGACCTGCTGACCCTGCATCGTGAGCCGGTGTGAGAGCTGCCGCGTTGGTTCCGGTCCCGACGGCATGGCACGCTGTGGGCGTGCCTGCGCATTCACCTGACCCTTACGAGGGCGACATCAAGTCGGTGCTGCTGTCGGAGGAACAGATCCAATCACGGACGGCCGAACTTGCCGCGCAGATCGCGGACACCTACCGCGCGGCCATCGGGCAGAGCGGGCAGGACCTGCTGCTGGTCACGGTGCTCAAGGGCGCCGTCATGTTCGTCACCGACCTCGCTCGTTCGATCCCGCTGCCCACCCAGCTCGAGTTCATGGCTGTCAGCTCCTACGGCTCCTCCACGTCGTCGTCGGGGGTGGTGCGCATCCTCAAAGACCTCGACCGCGACATCAACGACCGCGACGTGCTGATCGTCGAGGACGTCGTCGACTCGGGTCTGACGCTGTCGTGGCTGCTGCGCAACCTGTCCACCCGGCAGCCGCGGTCGCTGCGGGTGTGCACGCTGCTGCGCAAACCCGACGCCGTGCGCGCCGACGTCGACATCGAGTACGTCGGTTTCGACATCCCCAACGAGTTCGTCGTCGGCTACGGGCTGGACTACGCCGAGCGCTACCGCGACCTACCCTACATCGGCACCCTCGAACCGAAGGTCTACACCCACGACTGATCGGCGATCAGCTGGTCAGGCGAGCTCCCAGATCACCGTGACGCTGAACCCGACGGTCTGCCGGCCCGGCTCCAGCGGCACCGCCATGGCGGCCTCCCCACGCGGTATCGGGGTGGGGGGTGTCGAACCGGGGGACTCCGAGATGGAGACGACCTCGCCGAGGTCGAGTCCGGACAGCTGGGCGTACTGCTCTGCACGGTTCTTCGCGTCCTCCAGGGCGCGGGCCCGCGCGTCCCGGATCAGCTGCGAATTGTCCTCGATCGAATAGTCGACCGAGTTGATCCGGGTGGCGTCGCCACCGGTGCTGACGATCAGCGCCAGCGCCTGCGACGCCGCGCTCAGGTCCCGGATCTTGACGTCGATCGAATTGCTGGCGCGGTAGCCGACGATGCCGGTCCCGTCGGCGCCGAACTGCGGTTGCAGGCTGGCCTGGGTGGTGCTGATGTCCTCGCGGGCGATGCCCGCGCCGACGAGTGCATCGATCACGGCCTGCTGGCGTTCGCCGGACTGGTTCATCGCCCCCGTCACGTCCGCGGCGATCACCTCCATCGCGACGCCCGCGGTCAGCGTATCCGGGGCGCCCTGCACCTCACCGGATCCCACGACGGTGACCTGCCGGGTCTCGGCGGACCCGCTCGCAGCCGGGCCGGAAGTGGCGTCACACCCGGCCATCCCGGCCGCGGTCACACCCGCCGCGACGAAGGTGAGAAACCGGGGCTTCGCGCGCGCAGGGATCGGCATGCCAGGACCCTACCGTCAGGGCGTGACCAAGACCTGGCATCGCCGATCTTGCATCGCAGGATCGTGCATCGCCGGCCGTGCCGAGCAACTGGTCGCGCCTACCCCTGGCCCAGTCGTGTCCGACCACCACCGCCCACTGTGCGCCGACGGGGTCGGCGCGGGTCGAACCGCCTCGAACCGCCGTAGCCGCGCTGATCCGGGGCGATGACGTGGTCACCGGCCCTGGGCCGGTACCGTTCGCCGGGCGCGACGGCAACGTTGCAAGGCGATGCCCGAAGGCGGGGCTCAACGTCGGGAACAACCGCACGTTGGTCTAGCGGTAGCCTGAACTAATCCCAGCTGCACGTATCGGAAGGACGTGGCCCGGCGCACCGTCGCGGGCCTAGGAGAAGATGAACCGGAAAAATGTGATCCGCACGCTGATCGTGATCGCGGTCGTGTTGTTGCTGGGCTGGTCGTTCTTTTATTTCAGTGACGACACCCGTGGATTCAAGCCTGTCGACACCTCGGTGGCGATCTCGCAGATCAACAGCGACAACGTCGAGAGCGCCCAGATCGACGATCGTGAACAGCAGCTGCGGCTCGAACTGAAGAGTGGCAACGGCGAGACCGAGGACAGCGACAAGATCCTCACGAAGTACCCGACCGGGTACGCGGTCACACTGTTCGAATCGCTGCAGGACAGGAACGTCAAGGTCAACACGGTCGTCAACCAGGGCAGCGTGCTTGGGTCACTCCTCATCTACATGCTTCCGCTGCTGCTGCTGGTCGCGCTGTTCGTGTTCTTCTCACGGATGCAGACCGGCGGCCGGATGGGCTTCGGCTTCGGCAAGTCCAAGGCCAAGCAGCTCACCAAGGACATGCCCAAGACCACGTTCGCCGACGTCGCCGGCGCCGACGAGGCGGTCGAGGAGCTCTACGAGATCAAGGACTTCCTGCAGAACCCGAGTCGCTACCAGGCGCTGGGCGCGAAGATCCCCAAGGGCGTGCTGCTCTACGGTCCGCCCGGCACCGGCAAGACGCTGCTCGCCCGCGCGGTCGCCGGTGAGGCGGGGGTGCCGTTCTTCACCATCTCCGGTTCGGACTTCGTCGAGATGTTCGTCGGCGTCGGCGCCTCCCGCGTACGCGACATGTTCGAACAGGCCAAGCAGAACAGTCCCAGCATCATCTTCGTCGACGAGATCGATGCAGTCGGCCGCCAGCGCGGTGCCGGCATGGGCGGCGGACACGACGAACGCGAGCAGACACTGAACCAGCTGCTCGTCGAGATGGACGGCTTCGGCGACCGCCAGGGCGTCATCCTCATCGCGGCCACCAACCGTCCCGACATCCTCGATCCGGCACTACTGCGGCCGGGCCGGTTCGACCGGCAGATCCCGGTCACCAGCC
Organism: Actinomycetota bacterium; assembly: GCA_034189785.1. GTDB lineage: Bacteria > Actinomycetota > Actinomycetes > Mycobacteriales > Mycobacteriaceae > Mycobacterium. The sequence continues at coordinate 88,229 of JAXHUG010000090.1, read as the reverse complement.
CCGACCTCGCCGGCCGCCGCGCCGTGCTGAAGGTGCACTCGCAGGGCAAGCCGATGGCCGGTGACGCCGACCTCGACGGGCTGGCCAAGCGCACCGTCGGCATGTCCGGTGCCGACCTCGCCAACGTCATCAACGAGGCCGCGTTGCTCACCGCACGCGAGAACGGCACGGTCATCACGGGTCTCGCGCTCGAAGAGGCCGTCGACCGGGTCGTCGGCGGACCGCGCCGCAAGAGCCGCATCATCAGCGAGCACGAGAAGAAGATCACCGCCTATCACGAGGGTGGCCACACGCTGGCCGCTTGGGCGATGCCCGACATCGAGCCCATCTACAAGGTGACGATCCTGGCCCGCGGCCGCACCGGCGGCCACGCGGTCGCCGTCCCCGAGGACGACAAGGGCCTGATGACCCGCTCGGAGATGATCTCCCGGCTGGTGTTCGCGATGGGTGGCCGCGCAGCCGAGGAACTCGTGTTCCGCGAGCCGACCACCGGCGCGGTGTCCGACATCCAGCAGGCCACCAAGATCGCGCGCGCGATGGTCACCGAGTACGGCATGAGCAGCAAGCTCGGCGCGGTGCGGTACGGCACCGAACACGGCGACCCGTTCCTCGGCCGCACGATGGGCACCTCGTCGGACTACAGCCACGAGGTCGCGCAGATCATCGACGACGAGGTGCGCAAGCTCATCGAGGCCGCCCACACCGAGGCGTGGGAGATCCTCACCGAGTACCGCGACATCCTCGACACCCTCGCCGGTGAACTCCTGGAGAAGGAGACCCTTCACCGCGCCGAACTCGAGGCGATCTTCGGTGACGTCAAGAAGCGCCCGCGCCTGACGATGTTCGACGACTTCGGTGGGCGCGTGCCGTCGGACAAGCCGCCGATCAAGACTCCCGGCGAGTTGGCGATCGAGCGCGGCGAGGAATGGCCGCAGCCCAAGCCCGAACCCGCGTTCAAGGCGGCGATCGCGGCGGCGAGCAAGGCCGCCGAGGAAGCCGCCGCCCGCAACAACGGGGCGAACGGATCCAGCGGCTCCAATGGCTCCCCGAACGGGTCGCCCGACGGTGCGACGCAGCCCGACTACGGTGCGCCCGCCGGCTGGCATGCGCCGGGCTGGCCGCCGCAGCAGCAGTCGGGCCAGCGGGGCGGCTACTGGTATCCGCCGCCACCGCCGAACCCGGGCTGGGGCGAACCGCCGCGGCAGCAGCCCTACCCGCCGTACCAACAGCACCACCCGCGGCCCGGGCACGGGCCGCAGGGTGCCAATCCGCCGCGCGACCCGCAGCAGGAGCGGGGCGGCGACGGTGACCGTCCAGATGACCGTCCAGATGACCGTCGCAACCCGCCCGCGCAGAACTGACACCTTCACAAGGGAGGCCTCGATGACGCGGTCGTACGCTTCGGCCACGGTCAAGATCGCCGATTTCGACCGGCCGCGCGCGGAGGCGGCGGTGCGCGAGCTGCTCATCGCGGTCGGAGAGGATCCGGACCGACACGGGCTGGTGGACACCCCGGCCCGGGTGGCGCGGGCCTACCGGGAGATGTTCGCTGGGCTCTACACCGATCCCGACGACGTCCTCAACACGACGTTCGACGAGCAGCACGACGAGATGGTGCTGGTCAAGGACATCCCGATGTACTCCACGTGTGAACACCACCTTGTGGCGTTCCACGGGGTGGCGCACGTCGGATACATCCCGGGCGTCGACGGTCGGGTGACGGGTCTGTCGAAACTCGCGCGGGTGGTCGACCTGTACGCGAAGCGGCCGCAGGTCCAGGAACGGCTGACCGGCCAGGTCGCCGATGCTCTGATGCGCAAACTCGACCCTCGCGGTGTGATCGTGGTGGTGGAAGCCGAACACCTCTGCATGGCCATGCGCGGCGTCCGCAAACCCGGTGCCACCACCACCACCTCCGCGGTCCGCGGTCAGTTCAAGACCGACAAAGGTTCGCGGGCCGAGGCGCTGGATCTGATCTTGCGCAAGTGAGCGTCACCGCGGTGCAGGTGATGGGGGTCGTCAACGTCACCGACGACTCCTTTTCCGACGGGGGCCAGTTCCTCGACCCGGGCCACGCCGTCGCACACGGTATGGCGCTGGCCGCCGAGGGGGCGGCGGTCATCGACGTCGGTGGTGAGTCCACCCGGCCCGGCGCCACCCGGGTCGACCCCGACGTCGAATCGGCCCGCATCATCCCGGTGGTCGAAGCGCTCGCCGCGGCCGGCATCACGGTCAGCATCGACACGATGCGCGCCCGGGTGGCGAGCGCCGCCCTGGAACATGGTGCCGCGATCGTCAACGACGTGTCCGGCGGCAGGGCCGACCCCGACATGGCGCGCGCGGTCGCAGACGCGCGGGTGCCGTGGATTCTGATGCACTGGCGGTCGGTCACCGCCGAACGCCCGCACCAGGTGCCGGAATACGACGACGTGGTCGGCGAGGTGCGTACGGAACTGCTGGCCAGTGTGGACGCCGCGGTCGCCGCGGGCGTGGACCCGATGAACCTGATCATCGACCCGGGCCTCGGATTCGCCAAGACCGGACAACACAATTGGGCGCTGCTGCACGCACTGCCCGAGCTGGTGGCGACGGAGATCCCGGTGCTGGTGGGAGCGTCACGCAAACGTTTCCTCGGTGCGCTGCTCGCCGACGCCTACGGTGCGGTGCGTCCGCCCGACGGCCGGGAGACGGCCACCGCGGTGATCTCCGCGCTGGCCGCGCTGCACGGAGCATGGGGTGTGCGCGTGCACGACGTGCGCGCCTCGGTGGATGCCCTCAAAGTGGTGGGGGCGTGGGAGCGAGGTGGGCGGTGAGCGAACGGATCGAGTTGCGCGGGCTGACCGTGCGAGGCAACCACGGCGTCTTCGACCATGAGCGCCGCGACGGGCAGGACTTCGTGATCGACCTGACCGTGTGGCTGGACCTGGCGCCGGCGGCGGCCAGCGACGACCTAGCCGACACCGTGGACTACGGCGGTCTGGCCCACCGGGCGGCCGGCATCGTGGCGGGTCCGCCGCGCGATCTCATCGAGACAGTCGCGGCGGAGATCGCCGACGGTGTGATGAACGACGAACGCATCGAGGCGGTCGAGGTGGTCGTGCACAAACCGGAGGCGCCGATCCCGCTGGCCTTCGCGGACGTCGCCGTGGTGGCCCGACGGACCCGCGCACGCGAGGAGCACACATGACAAGAGTCGTGCTGTCCATCGGGTCGAACGTGGGTGACCGCCTGGCACGTCTGCAGTCGGTCGTCGACGGTCTCGGGGAGGCCGTGCGCGCGGTGTCGCCGGTGTACGAGACCGCCGCGTGGGGCGGGGTCGAACAGGGCGCCTTCCTCAACGCGGTGCTGATCGCCGACGACCCCGACCTCGACTGCCACGGCTGGCTGCGCCGCGGTCAGCAGTTGGAGCAGGAGGCCGGCCGGGTCCGCGAACAGCGGTGGGGGCCGCGCACGCTCGACGTCGACATCGTCACCTGCCACGACGGGGACACCGAAGTGCGTTCGGCGACTGCGGAGCTCACGCTGCCGCATCCGTACGCACATCTGCGCGCGTTCGTCCTGATGCCGTGGCTGGCGGCCGAACCGGATGCGACACTGACGGTGGCGGACACGATGCGGCCGATCTCGCTGTGGCTGGAGGAACTCGAACCCGCCGAGCGTGCGGGTGTGCGGCGCACCGACCTGGCACTGCGCAGGGAAATCGCGCCCGACTGATGGGGCCCACCCGGAAACGCGACCTGGCGGCCGCGGTGCTCATCGCCGGCATCGTCGGCTACTTCGCCGCGCTGCTGGCCTATCCGCGCCATTTCCCGCCGGTCAGCCTGTGGACCGGACTGTCGCTGCTCGGCGTCGCCGTCGTGATCGCGGCATGGGGCGTCAACGTGCGCAACAAGATCCGCGACGGCGAGATCGGCGACGGTCCCGGCCGGCTGCATCCGCTCGCAGTGGCCCGCTCGGTCGTCATCGCGAAGGCGTCGGCATGGGTGGGCGCCCCGGTCCTCGGCTGGTGGGCGGGGGTCCTGGTGCAGATCCTGCCGCAGCGCGGCGCATTGCGGGCGGCCGGTGAGGACATCCCGGGCGTGGTGATCGCAGCGGCCAGCGCACTGGCGCTGACGATCGCCGGTCTGTGGCTGCAGAATTGCTGCAAGTCGCCGCCTGAGCCGCCCGAGGATCCCGACCCGTCGTCGGACTGAACGCCTCCTCGACGCGGGCAGTGGAATCGCCGCGCGGGTCGACCCGCCTGATGACCTGTGGCGGGTACAGTCGGCCCATGACTGTCCCGCCCCGCGGTCCGCGCACTCGGCGCGGCAATCGCAGGCCGGGCTGGATGCTGCTGACAGTGTTGCTGGTGCTGGCGATCGTGGCAAGTTCTGCGCTGGTGTTCACCAACCGGGTGGAGTTGCTCAAACTCGCTGTCATCCTGGCTTTGTGGGCGGCGGTGGCCGCGGCGTTCGTCTCGGTCATCTATCGACGGCAAAGCGAGCACGACCGGGCCAAGGCGCGCGATCTCAAACTCGTCTACGACCTCCAACTCGACCGCGAGATCTCGGCGCGCCGCGAATACGAGTTGACGGTGGAGACGCAGCTGCGCCGCGAGCTGGCCGACGAATTGCAGGCCCAAGCCGCCGACGAGGTGGCCGCGCTGCGCGCCGAACTCGCCGCCCTGCGGACCAATCTGGAGATCCTCTTCGACGCCGACCTGGCACACCGGCCGGCGCTCGAACACGACCGCACCACCGTGCGCGGCTACAGCGACTGGGCACCGGACTCCGAGACCACCGGCCGGGTGAGCAGCAGCAGACTCGACGAGATGCTGCGCGACGCCGACGCCGACGCCGACGAGAGCGAGTCGCGCACCGAGGAAAGCCCGATCATCGACGTGCCCGCCGAACCGCAACCGCCCGAACCGGATCTCGTGCCGCCGCAGGGATTCGGTGGCGCGCACCGACGGCCCTCGGAAGCCGAGCCGCACACCGAGGAGCCGTCGCGCCGTCGGCGGCGCCGCGCCGAGGAGGCGCCCCCGGAGCCAACCCCCGAGCCCGAGCCCGCGGTGGAGCCGGAATCCGACGCCGACCTGGACACCGATCCGGGTATCTCCCGGCTGTCGGAGGAGCCGACCTCGTGGTATCGGCCCGCTCCGACACCCGAGCCCGAACCCGAGCCGGCCGGCGGATGGCAGCCGGTGCCCGCCGAAGGGCAGTGGATCCCCGCGGGCGCGCCGGGCAGTCACTGGACGGCCCCGGTGGCCGGGGAGCCGGCGTCGGAGTACGTTGGACGACGACGCGCACAGGAACCCCAACCTGCGCCGGAACCGCGCCACGGCAAGCACTCCGCGCCGGGTCACGGCAATGAGGAGAAGCCCCCCGCGCCCATCCAGGGGCCGCAGGAGACCACCGAAGAGGCCCACGCCCGGCGGCGCCGCAGCCTCGAGGACACCGGCGGGCAGTCCGTCGCCGAACTGCTCGCGCGGATGCAGGCCAACCCCACCGGCGGCGGTCGTCGGCGCCGCGAGCCGTGAGCTAATCTGCTAGCGACCGTCCGGTACCGACCTGAAGGACCGGAACGTAACGAGAACCGAGACTTGCGAGGTCGTCTGCAATGGAGCAGCCCCCAGTACCGGCGTGGGGTCCGCCGGGCGACCTCCGCCCGGCCCGGCTGTCGGTCGGCATCATCTCCGCAGGTCGGGTGGGCACTGCACTGGGCGTCGCACTCGAGCGCGCGGGGCACGTGGTCGTCGCGTGCAGTGCCATCTCCCAGGCTTCGCGCCGGCGCGCCCAGCGCCGGCTCCCCGACAGTGCCATCATGCCGATCCATGACGTCGCAGATCGTGCGGAGCTGCTGGTGCTCGCCGTCCCGGATGCCGAGCTACCCGCGGTGGTCTCCGGTCTGGCGGCAACCGGCGCGGTCCGGCCGGGCGCGATCGTCGCCCACACCTCCGGCGCCAACGGCGTCGGCATCCTCGCGCCGCTGAGCGAACGCGGCTGCACACCCCTGGCCATCCACCCGGCCATGACCTTCACCGGCGCCGGCGAGGACATCGTCCGCCTTTCGGACGCGTGCTTCGGCATCACCGCCGCCGACGACGTCGGATACGCGATCGCACAGTCGCTGGTGCTGGAGATCGGCGGCGAGCCGTTCCGGGTCCGAGAAGACGCCCGCCCGCTGTACCACGCGGCACTGGCGCACGCAGGCAATCACGTCACCACCGTCATCCTCGACGCGGTCGAGGCTCTGCGGTCCGCGTTGTGGGGTCAGGAACTGTTGGGTCAGGAACTCGTCGGGGATGCACCGGGTGGGATCGCAGAGCGGGTGATCGCTCCGCTGGCCAGGGCGTCGCTGGAGAACGCGCTGCAGCGCGGCCAGGCCGCGCTGACGGGTCCGGTCGCGCGCGGTGATGCGCCCGCGATCGGTGCGCATCTGCGCGCGCTAGCCGAGGTGAATCCCGAACTGGCGGAGGCGTACCGGACGAACTCGCTGCGTACCGCCCAGCGGGCGCACGCATCCGGGGACATCTTCGCGGCCCTGGCGGGGCAGTCATGACCGCCCGCAGGCCAACCCGATTCGCCGAAGGCGAACTCAACGTCTACCGCACGCCGCGCGACGTCACCGATGTGACCCGCGCGCTGCGCTCCACCGGCAGGCGCGTAGTGCTCGTCCCGACGATGGGCTCGTTGCACGAAGGCCACCTGACGCTGGTCCGTGCCGCCAAACGGGTGCAGGGCGCCGTCGTCGTCGTGTCGATCTTCGTCAACCCGTTGCAGTTCGGTGCGGGAGAGGACCTGGACGCGTATCCACGCACACTCGACGACGACCTCGCCGCGCTGCGCGCCGAAGGTGCCGAGATCGCTTTCACGCCCACGGCCAGCGATATGTACCCCGACGGCACGCGAACCTCGGTGCATCCCGGTCCGCTCGGTGATGACCTCGAAGGCGCCTCGCGCCCGGGCCATTTCACAGGTGTTCTCACCGTGGTGTGCAAGCTGCTGCAGATCGTACGGCCGGACCGGGCGTTCTTCGGTGAGAAGGACTACCAGCAGTTGGTGCTGATCCGGCAGATGGTCACCGATCTCAACATCGACACCCAGATCGTCGGCGTGCCGACGGTTCGTGAGGCCGACGGGCTCGCGCTGTCGTCGCGCAACCGCTACCTGGACGATGTCGAACGCGAACAGGCCGGCGCGCTGGCGGCCGCCCTGCTGGCCGGGATGTACGCCGCATCCAACGGCGCGGCCGCCGCGCTGGACGCCGCGCGCGCCGTTCTCGACGAGGTCCCCGCCATCGAGGTCGACTACCTGCAGGTCCGCGACCCCATGCTGGGTCCGGCGCCGCATGAGGGGGCGGCCCGCCTGCTGGTGGCGGCGTACCTCGGCCGGACGAGGCTGCTCGACAACATCGCCGTCGACATCGGCGCCCCGGGCGGTGTCGACGGCCACCACCGGGCCGGTTCGCCCGACCACCAACTGCCCTGGAGGAACTGATGCTTCGCACGATGCTGAAGTCGAAGATCCACCGAGCCACCGTCACGCAGTCCGATCTGCACTACGTCGGCTCGGTCACCATCGACGCCGACCTGATGGACGCCGCCGACCTCATCGAGGGCGAACAGGTCACGATCGTCGACATCGACAACGGCAACCGGCTGGTGACCTACGCGATCACCGGCGCCCGCGGCAGCGGGGTGATCGGGATCAACGGCGCCGCGGCACATCTCGTACACCCCGGCGACCTGGTCATCCTTATCGCCTACGGCACCATGGAAGACGCCGAGGCGCGCGCATATCAGCCGCGGGTGGTCTTCGTCGACGCCGACAACAGGCAGGTCCACCTCGGCGCCGACCCGGCGATGGTGCCGGACACCGCCGTCGACCTGACGTCTGCGCGGTAGCGCAGTGCTGCTCGCCATCGACGTCCGTAACACCCACACCGCCGTCGGGCTGATCTCCGGATCCGGCGATCACGCGAAGGTCGCGCAGCAGTGGCGGATCCGGACCGAATCCGAAGCGACCGCAGACGAGCTCGCGCTGACCATCGACGGTCTGATCGGTGAGGACTCCGAGCGCCTCACCGGGGCGGTCGGGCTGTCGACGGTGCCGTCGGTTCTCCACGAGGTCCGCCTGATGCTCGAACAGTATTGGCCGTCGGTTCCGCACGTGATGATCGAACCGGGTGTGCGCACCGGCATCCCGCTGCTCGTCGACAACCCCAAGGAGGTCGGGGCGGACCGGATCGTCAACTGTCTGGCGGCCTATCACCGGTTCGGCACCGCGGCCATCGTGGTCGACTTCGGCTCCTCGATCTGCGTCGACGTCGTCTCGGCCAAGGGGGAATTCCTCGGCGGGGCGATTGCGCCGGGGGTCCAGGTGTCCTCGGATGCGGCGGCGGCCCGTTCGGCGGCGCTGCGCCGGGTCGAACTGACCCGGCCGCGGTCGGTGATCGGAAAGAACACCGTCGAGTGCATGCAGTCGGGTGCGCTGTTCGGGTTCGCCGGCCTGGTGGACGGTCTGGTCAACCGGATCCGCGAAGACGTCGACGGGTTCTCCGGCACCGACATCGCGGTGGTCGCCACCGGTCATACGGCTCCGCTGGTGCTTCCGGACCTGCACACGGTCGCGCACTACCACCGCCACCTCACCCTCGACGGGCTGCGCCTGGTGTTCGAACGCAACCGGGACGGCCAGCGCGGTCGCCGCTAGAGCTAGAAGAACGTCCGGATCAGGTCGACGACCCGGTTGCCGTCGTCCAGCACCGGAATCATCGGCCATTTGTCGAATGTCGTACACGGATGCGACACACCGAATCCCAGCCAGTCGCCGACCCGCACACCGGTGTCGCCGTCGCCCAGCCGCAGATAGGCGTGCTGGTCGTTGAGTCGGGTGACCTCGCTGTCCGGCAAGAGTTTCGGCACCGGCAGCCCCTGATCGAACGACACGTCGCGACGTCCCATCCCGACCAATGCCAACTCCTCTTCCGGACGCGAGACCACCTGTGCCCACACGCTCATCGCCGGCGTGAGACCGCCCGCGCCGGCCCGCTGGAGCGGTGAGGTCCGCGCGTAGAGGCCGTCGTCATGGGTGAGGTAACAGCCGCTGCGCAGCACCGTGCGCACCGTCAGCCCCGCCGGCCAGCCTCCGGCCAGCATGTCCGCGACCAGGTCGAAATAGGTGCTACCGCCCGCGGTCACCAGGACCTCCTCCGTCTCGAACGCGGCGGCCAACCGTTCGACCGCGGCCCGCAGGGCCGTGAGGTATCCGGTCACCACGGCCAGCGCCTCCGGGTCCACGTCGTGACCGTATGCCGCTTCGTACCCCGCGAGGCCGACCAGGCTCAGCCCCGGCGACGCGGTGACCGCCCGGGCGACCGCATCCACGTCGGCCATGGTGCGGCAGCCGGTGCGCCCGCCGGCCATCCCGACTTCCACGCAGACGTCGAGCGGGCGCACCGCATCCGCCAACGCCGCCGACATCAGCTCGACACCGCGCAGCGAATCCACCCAGCAGACCACCCGGAAATCCGGATCCGCCGCCATCTCGCGCGCCAGCCACCCGAGCCCCGCGCGGTCGACGACCTCGTTTGCGAGCAGCACGTCACGAACCCCGAAAGCGCGCAGGACCCGCACCTGGCTGACGGTCGCGGCCGTGACGGCGACGGCGCCCGCGTCGAACTGGCGGGCCAGCAGTTGCGGGGCCAGGTGGGTCTTGGCGTGCGGGGCCAATTCCACGCCGCGCCGGCGGCACCAACGCGCCATCGTCACCAGGTTGTGCGTCAGCGCGGACGCCCGCAGCACGCATACCGGGCCGAGGACACCGGCCGAGAACAACTCCGGCGAGCGCCCGCAGATCTGCGCGGGGGTGGCACCCCACCAGTCGGCGGGCAGCCCCTTGTACCGCCAGTCGAGCGGTTGGTCGGCCAGCGCTGCGACGGCGCCGTGGTCGATGGGGCTGCGCATTCGTTCATTAAAGGCGGATGGACACCGGGAGGCGATCGCGGCGTGCAGGGCGTGCGCGTGAGCAGCGTTAGGCTGGCACCCCGTGACACCGACCGCCGGCGACGACAACACGCCCGAGAACGCCCCTGACATTCCCGAGCAGTTCCGCATTCGTCAGGCCAAGCGGGAACGTCTGCTCGCCGAGGGGCGCGACCCCTACCCGGTGGACGTGGACCGCACGCACACCCTCGCCGAAGTGCGCGCCGCCTTCCCCGACCTGCCGGTTGACTCGCAGACCGGCGAGGTCGTGGGCGTCGCCGGGCGCGTCGTGTTCGCCCGCAACTCGGGGAAGCTGTGTTTCGCCACCCTGCAGGAGGGCGACGGTACGCAGCTACAGGCCATGATCAGCCTGGCCGAGGTGGGGCAGGAATTGCTCGACAGCTGGAAAGCCGACGTCGACCTGGGTGACATCGTGTTCGTGCACGGGCAGGTCATCAGTTCGCGCCGTGGTGAGCTCTCTGTGCTCGCCGATTCCTGGCAAATCATCGCCAAGGCGCTGCGGCCGTTGCCGGTCGCCCACAAGGAGATGAGCGAGGAGGCGCGGGTGCGGCAGCGCTACGTCGACCTCATCGTGCGTCCGGAGGCCCGCAACATCGCACGTCAACGCGTGGCCGTCGTGCGTGCGGTTCGCAACGCGCTCGAGCGGCGCGGATTCCTCGAACTCGAGACCCCGATGCTGCAGACCCTGGCCGGCGGTGCGACGGCCCGGCCCTTCGTCACCCACTCCAATGCGCTCGATGTGGACCTCTACCTGCGTATCGCGCCGGAGCTGTTCCTCAAGCGTGCCCTGGTCGGTGGCTTCGAGAAGGTCTTCGAGCTGAATCGCAACTTCCGAAACGAAGGTATCGATTCCACACATTCGCCTGAATTCGCGATGCTGGAGACTTATCAGGCGTACGGTGACTACAACGATTCCGCGGTCGTGACGCGGGAAATAATTCAGGAAGTCGCCGACGAGGCCATCGGCACCCGTCAAGTGCCATTGGCGAATGGCACTGTGTACGACCTGGACGGCGAGTGGGAGTCGTTGGAAATGTACCCGTCACTGTCCTCCGCGCTGGGCGAGGAGATCACGCCGCAGACCCCGGCCGACGAACTCCGGCGTATCGCCGACCGGCTCGGTGTGGAGATTCCCCGCGACCGCGGATACGGCCACGGGAAATTGATCGAGGAACTGTGGGAGCACACCGTCGGCGAGCGCCTCTGGGCGCCGACCTTCGTGCGGGACTTCCCGGTGGAGACGACCCCGCTCACCCGGTCGCACCGCAGCGTAATCGGCGTCACCGAGAAGTGGGACCTCTATGTCCGCAAGTTCGAGTTGGCGACCGGCTATTCCGAACTCACCGATCCGATCATTCAACGTGAGCGATTCGAGGAGCAGGCGCGAGCGGCCGCCGCCGGTGACGACGAGGCAATGGTTCTCGACGACGATTTCCTGGCGGCATTGGAGTACGGCATGCCGCCGTCCACCGGTACCGGAATGGGCATCGATCGGCTGTTGATGGCGCTGACCGGACTGTCAATTAGAGAGACAATTCTCTTCCCGATTGTCCGTCGTCACGGCAACTGAACTCCCATGGTAGGTGCGTTGTTGAATAGTTGTTGAATAGCGGTTGAATAGTGTAGATTTGTATGGCACATCGGAGCCCAGGATCCGGTAACCAAAAACTATCCACCAAGCGCAGGTAGAAAGGTCAGTGTGAACTGATGGCGAAGAAAGTCACCGTCACGGTGGTCGACGATTTCGACGGTGAGGGTACCGCCGATGAAACAGTCGAATTCGGACTCGACGGAGTCAGCTATGAGATCGACCTCTCCAGCAGGAACGCGAAGAAACTGCGCGAAGACCTGAAGCAGTGGGTTGACGCGGGACGCCGCGTCGGCGGTCGCCGCCGTGGCCGCGCCACCGGGCCCGCCAGGGGCCGCGGTGCCATCGATCGCGAGCAGAGCGCCGCGATCCGCGAGTGGGCCCGCCGCAACGGTCACAATGTCTCGACCAGGGGCCGTATCCCCGCCGACGTCATCGAAGCCTTCCACGCCGCGACCTAGCGCGCTGCGGTGAAGCGGGCAACGCGTTCGCGCGTTGCGGAGTTTTCATCTTTTGTCCCGGGTGGACGAGTTTCGCTGGTGGCGAACCGATCGCCGGCCGCCCGGGGAAACGAATCGCCGAACCGCAGCGTTGACATGGTCAGCAGCGGGAACAGGGCCAACGGCGCGCGACAGACGGCGCAACCACGGCGCCCGTTGCAGCCGCCCGATAGAGTGGACGGCAGGTGTACCGGAGTTCGGTGGCGACAGTCAGTAGCGGCCTCCGGGTTACGTACGCCAACCTATGCGATGGAGAGCAGGTAACCACCGATGTTCGAACGTTTTACCGACCGTGCCCGCAGGGTCGTCGTCCTGGCTCAAGAAGAAGCCCGGATGCTCAACCACAACTACATCGGCACCGAGCACATCCTGCTGGGACTCATTCACGAGGGTGAGGGCGTAGCGGCCAAGTCTCTCGAGTCGCTGGGCATCTCGCTGGAAGCCGTGCGCAGCCAGGTCGAGGAGATCATCGGCCAGGGCCAGCAGGCGCCGTCCGGTCACATCCCCTTCACCCCGCGCGCCAAAAAGGTGCTGGAGCTGTCCCTGCGCGAGGCGCTGCAGCTCGGCCACAACTACATCGGCACCGAGCACATCCTGCTCGGGTTGATCCGTGAGGGCGAAGGAGTCGCCGCCCAGGTCCTCGTGAAGCTCGGCGCCGAACTGACGCGCGTGCGTCAGCAGGTGATCCAGCTGCTCAGCGGCTACCAGGGAAAGGAGACCGCTGAGGCCGGTACCGGCGGCCGCGGCGGCGAGTCCGGCAACCCCTCGACCTCGCTGGTGCTCGACCAGTTCGGCCGCAACCTGACCGCCGCGGCGATGGAGGGCAAGCTCGACCCCGTCATCGGCCGCGGGAAGGAAATCGAGCGGGTGATGCAGGTGCTGAGCCGCCGCACCAAGAACAACCCGGTGCTGATCGGCGAGCCAGGCGTCGGCAAGACCGCCGTCGTGGAGGGCCTCGCGCAGGCCATCGTGCACGGCGAGGTCCCCGAGACGCTCAAGGACAAGCAGCTCTACACGCTGGACCTCGGCTCGCTGGTCGCCGGCTCGAGGTACCGGGGTGACTTCGAGGAGCGTCTGAAGAAGGTGCTCAAGGAGATCAACACCCGCGGCGACATCATCCTGTTCATCGACGAGCTGCACACCCTGGTCGGTGCGGGCGCCGCCGAGGGCGCGATCGACGCGGCCAGCATCCTCAAGCCGAAGCTGGCCCGCGGCGAGCTGCAGACCATCGGCGCCACCACGCTCGACGAGTACCGCAAGTACATCGAGAAGGACGCCGCCCTGGAGCGCCGGTTCCAGCCGGTGCAGGTCGGCGAGCCGACCGTCGAGCACACCATCGAGATCCTCAAGGGTCTGCGCGACCGGTACGAGGCGCACCACCGCGTCTCGATCACCGACAGCGCGATGGTGGCCGCCGCGACGCTGGCCGACCGCTACATCAACGACCGGTTCCTGCCGGACAAGGCGATCGACCTGATCGACGAGGCCGGCGCCCGGATGCGGATCCGCCGGATGACCGCTCCACCGGACCTGCGCGAGTTCGACGAGAAGATCGCCGACGCCCGCCGGGAGAAGGAGTCCGCGATCGACGCGCAGGACTTCGAGAAGGCCGCCAGCCTGCGCGACAAGGAGAAGCAACTCGTCGCGCAGCGCGCCGAGCGCGAGAAGCAGTGGCGCTCAGGTGATCTCGATGTCGTCGCCGAGGTCGACGACGAGCAGATCGCCGAGGTGCTCGGCAACTGGACCGGCATCCCCGTGTTCAAGCTCACCGAGGAGGAGACCACTCGGCTGCTGCGCATGGAGGACGAGATCCACAAGCGGATCATCGGCCAGGAAGACGCCGTCAAAGCGGTCTCCAAGGCAATCCGCCGCACCCGCGCCGGGCTGAAGGACCCCAAGCGCCCGTCGGGCTCGTTCATCTTCGCCGGCCCGTCCGGTGTCGGTAAGACCGAGCTGTCCAAGGCGCTGGCCAACTTCCTGTTCGGCGACGACGACGCGCTCATCCAGATCGACATGGGCGAGTTCCACGACCGCTTCACCGCATCGCGGCTGTTCGGTGCCCCGCCGGGCTACGTCGGCTACGAAGAGGGCGGCCAGCTCACCGAGAAGGTTCGCCGCAAGCCGTTCTCGGTCGTGCTGTTCGACGAGATCGAGAAGGCCCACCAGGAGATTTACAACAGCCTCCTGCAGGTCCTCGAGGACGGCCGTCTCACCGACGGTCAGGGTCGCACGGTCGACTTCAAGAACACCGTGCTGATCTTCACCTCGAACCTCGGCACCTCCGACATCAGCAAGGCGGTCGGGCTGGGCTTCACCCAGGGCGGCGGCGAGCACAACTACGAGCGGATGAAGCAGAAGGTCAACGACGAGCTGAAGAAGCACTTCCGCCCGGAGTTCCTCAACCGCATCGACGACATCATTGTGTTCCACCAGCTGACGCAGGATGAGATCATCAAGATGGTCGGCCTGATGATCGGCCGGGTCGGCAATCAGCTGCGGGCCAAGGACATGACGATGGAGCTCACCGACCGGGCCAAGGCGCTGCTGGCCAAGCGTGGGTTCGATCCCGTGCTCGGTGCGCGGCCGCTGCGTCGCACGATCCAGCGCGAGATCGAGGACCAGCTGTCGGAGAAGATCCTGTTCGAGGAGATCGGACCCGGTCAGCTGATCACCGTGGACGTCGAGAACTGGGACGGCCAGGGAGCGGGCGAGGACGCGAGGTTCACCTTCAGCGGTGGTCCGAAGCGGTCCGAGCCGGTCGAGCCGGATCTGGCGCAGGCCGGCGCCGCCGGTGCGCCGAGCGCAGCCGAGTAACGACGAGTCGCAAGACGGGCGGTCACCTCGCGGTGGCCGCCCGTCCCGACTTTTGTGCGTCGACCCAGGGCTGCGGCGCGATTTCCGCGCGCAGTCCTTAGGATGTGCGATGTAATCGGCAGGCGAAGGAATCTGGTGAGAATCCAGAACGGTCGCGCCACTGTGAGAGTCAGACCCGACGCCGGCTTCACTCCACTCGGGACGCGGAATCCCGGAAAGGACCCCTGATGACGTCTCAGCAAGCCCGCACGACCCGGGTACCGGCCATCGACCTGTCGGCCACTCGCGCCGCGGTCTGGTTGTCGGCCACCGCGTTCCTCGCGTTGCTGGTGCTCTACTTCCTGGGCTTCGATCAGGGGCCCACGTCGGTCTTCGGCGCCGACAACACGGCGATCCACGAATTCGTCCACGACGCACGCCATCTCCTCGGTTTCCCCTGCCACTGACCGACCGGCAGCGGAGAGACAAGTCAACATGGGGAAGCAGATCATCGGACGCGGCCTCCTGGCCGGTGCCCTGGCGGCGGTCGTCGCGTTCGTCTTCGCGCGGATCTTCGTCGAACCCGTCATCGACCCCGCCATCGGCTACGAGGACGGCCTCGGCGAGGCCCGGCAGGCCATGGAACACGCGAGTCACGGCCACAGTCACGGTGCGGGCGGGGGGGAATTCTCCCGCGCCATCCAGATGAACCTCGGCTTGGGCTTCGGCATGCTGGCGTTCTGCGTCGCGATGGGCGCGCTGTTCGCGATCGTGTTCGCCGTCGCCTACGGGCGGGTCGGCGACGTCTCGGCACGGCTGCTGTCGCTGTACGTCGCCGGCGGAATGCTGCTGAGTTTCTACGTCGTTCCGTCCCTGAAGTACCCGGCCAGCCCGCCCGCGCTCAGCCTCGACGAGACCCTCCGGCAGCGGACGCTGCTGTATCTGCTGATGGTCGTCGTATCGGCCGCGCTGCTCACAGGCGCCGTGTACCTCGGGCGCCGACTACAGGAGCGGCTCGGCACCTGGAACGCGACGCTGGCCGGCGCGGGCGCCTACGTGGTCGCCAGCGCGGTGCTGATGCTCATCCTGCCGACCGTCGCCGAGACCCCGGGTCCGCTGCGCGATGACTCCGGCGCGATCGTCTACGAGGGCTTCCCGGCCGACGTCCTCTACGACTTCCGGCTGTACTCGCTGGGCACACAGGTCGTGATGTGGGCGACGATCGCACTGGTGTTCGCCCCGCTGGCATCGCGGCTGCTCGACGGCCGGCGCGAAGCCCTCCGGACGTGAGCGAGGTCGTCCGGCTGACGCTGGTGTCGCATGCGATGACCGACGCCGTGTCGGCCGGACGGTTTCCCACCGACGAACCGCTGAGCGCGCAGGGCCACCGCCAGGCCGACGCCTGTGTGGAGTTGGGGCAAACCGACGCCGCCTACTGCGGGCCGGAGAAGCGAACCAGGCAGACCGCCGAGCTGCTCGGCCTGCACGGGGTCGTCGAGCCACTGCTCGCCGATCTGGATTGCGGACGGTGGCGCGGTGATGTGGTGGGCGGCGTGGAGCCCGCCGAGCTCGCGATCTGGCTCACCGAACCCGCCCAGGCGCCGCACGGCGGGGAGACCGTCGTCCAGGTGATCGAGCGGGTGCGCCGCTGGATGGACTCACTGGCCGGCCGGCGCGGCAGGTTCGTCGCCGTCACCCATCCCGCCATCGTGCGTGCGGCGATCCTGGTGGCGCTCGCCGCCCCGGCCAGATCGTTCTGGCGCATCGACGTGGCGCCGGTCAGCCGTACCGTGCTGCACTTCCGCGGGCACGCGTGGACGCTGCGGTCCGCTCTCTAGATCCGCGCGGCTAATCGGCGACGGGCACCATCGCGAACGTCTGGTGCACGATCGACAGCAGCCAGCTGGCCGCGGTCCGGCTCCGGTAGCGGGGCCAGTTGAGCTGAAAGCTGACCACCCACGGCTGGCCGGTGTGGTCGACGGCATACCAGCTGAACGTCAGGTCGCCGGGCAGATTGCCGCCCTTGGCGCCGATGTAGGGCCACTTCGCGCGGTCCAACTCGACCCCCGGGATGGCCGACAGGATGTCCCTGACCGGTGCGGCCTCGCCGACGGCCGCGGCCTGCAGGGCGGCGTGGACGCGGCAGATGTCGGATGCGGTGCCGTACCACTCGGCGCCGTAATCGGAGGCCGGGGTGTGCGTACGGGTCGGGTCGGGTTCGTACGGACGCGTATCGGTCTGCTCGAGCAGTACGGCCCGCCCCTGTGGATCGGCCTGCTTCCACTGCTCGCGCAGATCCGGGTCACCCCAGCCGACAGAGAACATCTCGTGCATGGTCGGGAACGGCGTCATGCTGGCCGGATCGTGGTGACCGGCGGCCACCAGCGACCGCTCCACCGCGCCCGTGCCGAGGCGTTCGATGAGCAGGTCTGTCGCCATGTTGTCGCTTGCGGAGATCATCTGCTGGGCCGCCTCACGCACCGATACGGTCGCACCCGGCGGCAGCTCCTCCAGACCCGCCGAGCCGACGGCCTTCGCGCGTTCGGTGATCGTCAACCCGTCGTCCCACTCCACGCTGCCGATCTTGACTGCCTCCGCCACGGCGAGCAGCACGTAGAGCTTGAAGATCGACGCCAGCGGCAGCGACATCTCGGTGTTGGTACCCGCCACCCGCCGACACTTGCCGACCGGGCCGCCGGCGGCGACCCGCGACACCTGGTAGGAATACCGCGCACCGGATGCGGCCAGCACCGCGTCGATGTCCGACCACTTCTCGATCACCGGGGAGCGCAGGGACACGTCGAACCGGTCCACCAGACCGTTGACGTCGGTGCGCAGTTCGATGTCCTGTTCGGCGCCGTACGGCGTCTTGACGTGCAGCGTGGCGGTGCCCGCGCGGATGTCCACGCCGGTGACGGTGATCGGGCGGTCCCACCACAGATTGCCCATGGCGTCGATGATGTGGTCGACCTGGTCCTCGACGGCCATCGTGCGCACGTTGACGTCACCGATGGGCCAGTCCGAATTGACCATGTCCATGGTCTGTTTGGCCCGCAGACCCTGTGGCGTGCTGGTACCGATGTGGGTGCCGTAGGCGGCGTCGGCCGGAGCGGTGTTCGTCTGACCGCATCCGGATACTGAGGAGGCGACGAGCGCGGCAGCGGTAACCAGGCCGACGACCCGGCGCACTGTCCGCGTCGCGTCAGGCCTCGTCGCCGGACCCCGCGACGTCGAGCACGACCTCGAATTCCAGCAGCGAGGCGCCGGTCGCGACCGGGTTGGCGGCCTGACCCTTGTGCGCCTCGATCGCCGGGCCGGTCGCCCACGCCTGGAAGGCATCTTCGGTCTCCCACCGCGTGACGACGAAGTAGCGGTTCTCACCCTTGACGGGCCGCAGCAGCTGGAAGCCGAGGAAGCCGGGCTGGTTGTCCACGGCATGTGCGCGGTGCGCGAACCGCTTCTCCAGTTCCGGGCCGGCGTCCGGCGGGACCTCGATTGCGTTGATCTTCACCACAGGGTTCTGGCTGGGCATGCGGTCAGGTTACCGCGTCGGCTGGGCAGGATGAGCACATGGACTCCCCACTGTTGACCCCCCGGGGTGGAGACGGCGCACCTCTGGTGCTGGTACACGGCCTGATGGGACGCGGCAGCACATGGGGCCGTCAGCTGCCGTGGCTGACGGGTCTGGCGACGGTCTACACCTACGACGCGCCGTGGCACCGCGGCCGCGATGTGGTGGATCCGCATCCGATCAGCACCGAACACTTCGTGGCCGAACTCGGTGACGCGGTCGCGCCCCTCGGGTCGCCGGCCACGCTGATCGGGCATTCGATGGGCGGGCTGCACGCGTGGTGTCTGGCCGCGACCCGGCCCGATCTGGTCAACGCGGTGGTGGTCGAGGACATGGCGCCGGACTTCCGCGGCCGAACCACCGGGCCTTGGGAACCGTGGCTGCACGCGCTGCCCGTCGAGTTCGAGACAGAACAGCAGGTGTTCACCGAGTTCGGTCCGATCCCCGGGCGCTACTTCCTCGAGGCCTTCGATCGGACCGCCACGGGGTGGCGCCTGCACGGGCGCCGGCGCCACTGGATCGACATCGCCGCCGAGTGGGGGCGCCGCGACTACTGGCAGCAGTGGCAGCAGGTGCGGGTCCCGGCGCTGCTGCTGGAGGCGGGCATCTCCGTCACGCCGCCGGGACAGATGCGCAGGATGGCCGAAACCGGCCACCGGACGACGTATCTGCGGGTTCCCGACGCCGGTCACCTCATCCACGACGAACAACCGGAGGCCTACCGTGGCGCCGTCGAGGCATTCTTAGCGACGCTCGCCCAGCGCGCCTGAGGCCGGCCACACGGGGTGCTCCTCGAAGCGGGTGCGGATCGCGTCGAGGTCGTGCTGGATGCGGTAGGAATCCCGGTCCTCGTCGTAGCTGCTGTCGAATCGGCCTGCCGTCGGCGCCCACACGCGGAACCGGTCGAGATCCCGACGGCGTCGCCAATTTCGACTTCAAGGTCTGCGGACCGGTGGCGGGCGAACCCGTGCGCGCGACGATCGGCGCGCATCTCACCCCACCGCTCGTGTCGACCGCAACGTGCTGTTCGCCGACGACGGCAACCTGATCACCAGCGCCGGGACCGCGGCCGGTATCGATGCCTGTCTGCACCTGGTGCGGCGGGAACTGGGTGGCGAGGTCACCAACCGGATCGCCCGCCGGATGGTCGTGCCACCTCAGCGCGACGGCGGCCAACGCCAGTACTTAGGGGAACTGCCGTCCGTTCGCGGCCGCAGTGTCGTCACGCCACGCGTCGACGGCGATGTGCCCCTCACGCAACAACGCCTCCATCGTCGCGGCGTCGACCGGACGCGACAGCCTGAAACCCTGCGCGCGCGGGCAGCCCAGTTCGAGCAGTGTCTCGGCAGCCGCGACGGTTTCCACCCCCTCGGCCACCACCTCGAGTTCGAACGCGTCGGCCAACGCCAGGATGGCCCGTACGATCGCCAGGTCACCCGGGCTGGCGCCGAGGTCACGGACGAAGCTGCGGTCGATCTTGACGGTGTCGACGGGAAGTGACTTCAGGTGGGTGAGAACGCTGTAGCCGGTACCGAAGTCGTCGATCGCGATGCGTACGCCGACCTCTTTGAGCGCCGCCAGCGTGTGGCGGGTGGCCTCGATGTCCTGGACCACCACGCTCTCGGTGATCTCCAGGCACACCGCGGAACCGTCGACCCCGAAGTCGTCGAGTGTGCCGGCGACGGTGGCCGCGAAACCATCCGAAACCAGTTGCACGGGTGAGACGTTGATGCGCAAGATCGCGTCACCGGCAGCGCGGCGCGACCTCCACCGGGCGAAGTCCGCGCATGCCGATCGCATCACCAGTCGGCCGAGTTTGCCTGCGAGGTTTATCGATTCGGCCACCCCGATGAACGACTCGGGCAGCAACAGGCCCCGGGTCGGATGCCGCCACCGGACCAGCGCCTCGGTGCCGAGCACCCGGCCGGTGCGCATGTCGATCTCGGGCAGGTAGTGCACCACGAGCGCGCTGCTCGCTTCGTCGATCACACCTCCTAGGTGCAGTTCGATGTCGTTACGGAGGGCGTGCTGGGACGCCATCTCCGTGGTGAACACCGCCGTCTTGCTGCCGCCCGTGCTCTTCGCCGACAATGCCGCCTGGTCGGCGCGGCGCAGCAGGTCCGAGGTGGTGTCGTCACCGGGAGTGCCGACCGCGACGCCGATACTCACCGTGCGTGCGAGCATCTCGCCGTCGATGACGACCCGCCGCTGCAACCACGTCTGCAGCCCGCGGGCGAAGCTCTCGACCGCCACGACATCCATCGGTTCGTCGGGGACCACCACGAACTCGTCACCGCCGACGCGGGCGATCACGGCCGGCTTCTCGGTGCCGGCCCGCAACCGCTCGGCGAACATCTTGATGAACTGGTCCCCGGCGCTGTGGCCCAGATAGTCGTTGACGGTCTTGAGCCGGTCCAGGTCGAGGAACAGCACCGACACCGGACCGGGCTGCCCCCCGGCGAGCCGTCGGTCGAGGTGCGCCATCAGCGCCCGGCGGTTCAGCAGTCCGGACAGGTCGTCGTGCTCGGCGAGGTACTGGAGCTGCTCCTCGGCGGCGATGCGGGCCTGCAGCTGGGCGAACAACGTGGCGATCGCCTGTAACGCGTTCTGCTCCTCGGTGGCCCACTTGCGGTCACCGATCTTGATGAAGCCGAGGACGCCCGAGGTCATCTCACCGGAGAGGAGCGGCACACAGGCCACCGAGACCGACGCCAATCCTCGGCCCTCCTCGATCCGGCGCCGGTAGTCGTCGTTGTCGGGTTCGGGACTCACGATGAGCGGTGTCTTGAGGTACTCGGCCTGCCGGAAGATGGGGTCGGCCTCGGAGAAATAGATGGTTCCGATCGGGTCCGGGTCCGGGATGTGGTCGCGGATCGGCCATTCGGCCACCAGCTTGGTGGCCTTGATGGCGTGGTCGTTGTGCCGCAGAAAGCTGAAGTCGACCCCCAGGTAGGCGACCACGTCGGCGAGGACCCGGGTGCAGCTTTCGACCACGTTGGTGGCGGTGGCCGCCATCAACTCCGCGGCCGCCGCGGTGACGACCTGATCCAGGGTCCGGGTCATCTGACCACGGTATCCCGCAGGGGTATCACCGGGTGGGCGCCCACTCTGGTACGACCGCGTTCACGAACCCTCGCCGGCGAGTGCGAAGCGGCCGTCGGCGGTCTGCTCGACCAGCCCGTCGATCAGCAGCGAATCCAGCGCGCGGTCGCGCTGTGCCGGGTCGGTCAGCCACACGCCGTCGAGTCGGGCGCGCGACACCGGCGACCGGCTGCCGCGCAGCACATCGAGCAGCCGGCCCCTCACCTGGCGATCGGTGCCCGCGTAGCGCTGCACCTTGCGTGCGGGTGTGGAAGCGGCCGGATATCCGAGCGAACGCCAGGTGCAGGTGCCCAGCGGGCACCGGCCACAGCGCGGAGTGCGCGCGGTGCACACCGTCGCGCCCAGTTCCATCAACCCGACCGAGAACCGCGGCGCCTCGGGGTCTTCGGGGAGCAGGGCCGCGACATCGTCGAGGTCGTGGCTGCTCGGCGGGTTGTCCGCGCGGCCGTGCACCGCCCGGGCGACGACCCGGCGCACGTTGGTGTCGACCACCGCGACCCGCTGCCCGTAGGCGAAGCAGGCCACGGCTCTCGCGGTGTATGCGCCGACGCCCGGAAGCGTCAGCAACACCTCGACATCCGGGGGCACCTCGTCACCGTATTCGATCGCGATCACCGTCGCGCACTCGTGCAGACGCTTCGCGCGGCGCGGGTATCCGAGCTTGTCCCACGCCCTCAACACGTCAGCGGCGCCGGCTGCCGCGGTGGCCGACGGCGTCGGCCACCGCGCGATCCAGTTCAGCCAGACCGGTTCGACACGGGCCACCGGGGTCTGCTGCAACATGAACTCGCTGACCAGGATCTGCCACGGCGTCACGCCGGGTCTGCGCCATGGCAGATCCCGCCGCTCGCGGTCGTACCACGCCAGAATGTCGGCCGAATCGATCATCTCTCAACCACTCAGGCACAATAAGCGGCATGCCGAATTCCAGCCCGGTGACCGCGTGGAAGGCACTCCAAGAGGGTAACGAGCGATTCGTCGCTGGTAGGCCCGAGCATCCGAGCCAGAGCATCGAGTATCGCGCGAGCCTCGCCGACGGTCAGCATCCGACCGCGGTGGTCTTCGGCTGTGCCGACAGCCGCGTCGCCGCCGAGATCATCTTCGACCAGGGTCTCGGCGACATGTTCGTGGTCCGCACCGCCGGCCATGTCATCGATTCGGCGGTGTTGGGTTCGATCGAGTTCGCGGTTGCCATTCTCGATGTGCCGCTGATCGTGGTGCTCGGCCACGACAGCTGCGGTGCGGTGAAGGCGACGCTCGCGGCGCTCGACGATGGTGCGGTGCCCGCCGGATATGTGCGGGACGTGGTCGAACGGGTGACCCCGTCGATCCTGCACGGCCGCCGCGAAGGGCTCAGCCGCGTCGACGAGTTCGAGGCCCGCCACGTCAGCGAGACTTCGGTGCAGTTGCAGGAGCGCTCCAGCGCGATCGCCGACCGCATCGCCGCGGGCACCCTTGCCATCGCGGGTGTGACCTATCACCTCGCCGACGGGCGGATTCAGCTCCGTGACAAGCTGGGTGACATCGGCGAGGTCTAGTGCGACACGCCGAGGCACCTCGGCCGATTGGGCCTGACCGGCCTCTACCGTGGTCGTGTGCTGGATCTGGAACCGCAAGGCCCACTGCCTACGCAGATTTACTGGCGTCGCAGGGCGCTGGCGCTGGGTGTCGCGGTGGTGGCCATCGGGATCGTCGCCGCAGTGGTCGCGATGGTGGTTTCGGGCGGTTCCGGAGCGGAGACGAAGAACGCCGACAAGCAGTCCGCCACCGCCGAGGCGGCGCCGACGCCGTTGCCGGGGGAGAACCCTGAGGTCAAGACCCCGATCGTGCCGCCGCGGCAGCAGGCCCCGCCGCCCTCCCCGACGCCCACCGCGGCCGTCGCACCGCCGCCGGTGCTGCAGGAGGGCGACGACTGCCCGGATTCCACGCTCGCCGTCAAGGGCATCACCAGCCAGCCCGAGTACGTCGTCGGCGATCAGCCGAAGTTCACGATGGTCGTCACCAACATCGGCCTGGTCGCCTGCAAGCGTGACGTGGGCGCGGCGGTGCTGGCGGCGTACGTGTACTCGCTGGACAACACCCGCTTGTGGTCGAACCTCGACTGCGCCCCGTCGAACGAGACCCTGGTCAAGACGTTCGCACCGGGTGAACAGGTCACCACCGAGGTGACCTGGACGGGGATGGGTTCGGTACCGCAGTGCCCGCTGCCCCGTCAGCCGATCGGCGCGGGCACCTACAACCTGGTCGTCCAGCTGGGCAATCTTCGGTCGTCGCCGGTGCCCTTCATCCTGGCACCGGCCACGCCGGCGGGTCAGGTGCCGGCACCCGCCGCCCCGGGTGCGCAGCCGCCCGCCGCCGGCGTGGGCTGAGCCCGGTCAGGCCAGCCGGTCGGCGATCGTCGACTCGGCCAGTAGCGACAGACCCTCCCTGATGTGGCGCGCCCACATCGAACCGATGCCCTCCACCGACTGCAGATCGTCGGCGCTGGCGGCCAGCAGGCCCTGCAGTGAGCCGAACGAACGCACCAGCAGATCCACGTGGGCGAACTGCAGGCGGGGGATGCCGGCCATCGCGCGGTAACCGCGGGAGCTCATCGCCGAATCCTGCGCCTCGAGGGTGGACGGATAGCCGAAAACCCTTGCCAGCGTGGTGAAGTCGAGTAGTTCGTTGTCCGACAGGGAGTCCAGTTCCTCGAGTGTCGCGCTGACCTGGGCAGGAGTCGGCGGGTCGGGGTTGGCGTGATAATCGCGCACGATCAGCTCACGGGCGGTGTCGTTGTCACCCACGAGTTCTTCCAGCTGCAGTTTCAGCTGACGGCCGTCGGTGCCGAGTTCCACCACATCGGCGTCGATCTCCAGGCTGATCCGCCGTACCATCTCCAACCGCTGCGCGACGGTCATCACGTCGCGCAGGGTCACGAAGTCCTCGATCTCCGCGGTCGACAGCTGCCGGCTCACCTCGTCGAGGCGGGACTTGTAGCGCTCGAGGGTCGCGATGGTCTGGTTGGCGCGCGACAGTATCGTCGGGGTGTCGGGAACCACGTGCCGCTCACCGGCCACGTACACCGTCACGATGCTCATCGAGTGGCTGACGGAGATCACCGGGTATCCGGTCTGGATCGCGGTGCGCTCGGCGGAGCGGTGACGCGTCCCGGACTCGTCGGTCGGGATCGAGGGATCGGGCACGAGCTGGACGTTGGCCCGCAGGATCCGCGTGCCGTCGCTGGAGAGCACGACGGCGCCGTCCATCTTCGACAGCTCGCGTAACCGGGTCGGGGCGTAGCGCACGTCGAGTTCGAAACCGCCGTCGCAGATCGTCTCGACGCTGTCGTCGTAACCCAGCACGATCAGCGCACCGGTGCGGCCACGCAGGATGCGCTCCAGACCGTCGCGCAAGGGTGTCCCGGGGGCCAGCCGGCCCAGCGTCTCCCGCAGCGTCGGACGGGCCAGCTGGACGACGCTACCGCTCGTCCTGGCGTTCTTCACGGCCATCATTGCTCCCGGGGTCGGCCGCCATTGTCTGCGATGCGGTCCAGGACCCGCAACGCCGCCGAGATGTTCTCGGCGGGCAGCACTCGAAGGCCGGGCGGCACCCCCGTCGCGCCGGGCGGTACGACCGCGGTGGTGAAGCCCAGCCGGGCGGCCGCTGCGAGGCGGCGGTCCATACCCGTCACCCGCCGCAGATCCCCCGCGAGGCCGAGCTCACCGATCACCACCGAGTTGGCCGGCATCGCCCGTTCCTTGCGCGCGGAGGCCATCGCGATCGCGACCGCGAGATCCGACGACGGGTCGGTCAGCCGCATACCGCCGACCGTCGACAGGTAGATGTCGCAGGGGCCGACCTGCAGTCTGGCGTGTTTGTCGAGGACGGCGGCGATCATCGCGGCGCGGGCGGCGTCGATACCGCTGACGGCGCGGCGGGGATGCGGTCCGGTGGGCGGCCCGACCAGCGCCTGGACCTCGCCGATGAGTGGGCGTTTACCGTCGAGCGTCACCGTCACCGCGGTGCCGGCCACCGGGGTGTCACGCTGGTCGCGGAAGAGCCCCGACGGATCGGCCACGCATTCGATGCCGTTGTCGTGCAACTGGAAACAGCCGACCTCATCGGCCGCGCCGAACCGGTTCTTGACCCCGCGAACCATCCGCAGAGTCGAGTTGCGGTCACCCTCGAAATGCAGCACCACGTCGACGAGATGTTCCAGCGACCGCGGCCCGGCGATCGCCCCGTCCTTGGTCACGTGGCCGACCAGCACCATGGCGATGCCACCGGGGCCACCGGAGCCCGCCGCCCCCTTGGCGTACTGGGTGAGCGCGGTGGTGACGGCACGCACCTGGGTGACGCCGCCGGTGACGCCGTCGTTGTCACTGGTGGACATGGTCTGCACGGAGTCGACGACCACGAGGCTCGGCTGCACGGCGTCGATGTGGCCGAGCGCAGTGGGCAGATCCGATTCCGCGGCGAGATACAGCGCGTCATGGGCGCAGCCGGTGCGCTCGGCCCGCAAGCGCACCTGTCCGGTGGATTCCTCACCGGTCAGATACAGCGCCCGCCGACCCGAGGCGGCCCAGCGGTGTGCGACCTCGAGGAGCAGTGTCGACTTGCCGACGCCCGGATCACCGGCGAGCAGCGTCACCGATCCGGGTACCAGCCCACCGCCGAGGACCCGGTCGAGTTCGCTGATCCCGGTCGCATCGTGTCTGGTGCGGCCCGGGTCGATGCTGCTGATCGGCACGGCGGGGGAGGCTGGTGCCGCTGCATGGCGGGCGGGTGCGCCGGCGACCGCGGAAAGGACCGCGACTTCCTCGACTGTTCCCCAGGTGCCACAGTCCGGGCAGCGGCCCACCCATTTGGCGGTGATGTGCCGGCACTCCGAACAGCGGTATTGAGAACGTGCCTTGGCCACACCGACGACGGTATCGGTCCGGGCCGACAGGTCGAATCGGGCAGTGCCCGTGTCGCGCTGCGGGTCACCGTCAGCCGGAGTGTTCGTCAGCCGCCACTGCCGCTGTCGTCGCGCTGCGGCGCCTCGCCCGCCGAGATCGGAACCTGGACGGTGACCTCACCGCCGCGCTCGAACGTGAACGTGAACGGGTAGGTCAGGCCGTTGGTGATCGGCTTGGTCAGCTTGACGTCGGCGGTCAGCGGTTCGGCCGGCTCGACGCTCTCCAATGCGGCCGTCTGACCGTCGGGTTCGCCGGCGACCAGCACGCCGCCGGGCTCGATCGTGGCGTTCCCGCGCACCGGCACCGACCCGATGTCGGAGCGGATGGACACCAGCCTGTCGGGCTGATCGAGCGAATCGTTGGTCGCCACGAAGACAAGCTCGACATCGCTGCCCGGAGGGACGTAGTCCGCAGTCTGGGGAGCGCGCAGGCGCAGATGGACGTTGCGGAGCGAGATGTCACCGGTACCGGCGTTGACGCCGTTGACGGCGGGGGCCTGGGTGGCGGTCTGGGAGATCTGGCCGGCTCCGCAGGCCGTGAGTGCGAATGCCAGCCCGCAGGCGGCGAGCCCGGCGGTGACGGCTGAAGCGCGTTGATGGATGCGGTTCACTCAAGCCTCCTGCAGAGGGTCGCCCAGCGGTGGTACACAGTTCGACTATGCAGAGTAGTAGGTGACGGTCGGCGATGGCGACGGTGGGCTGCGCGGCGGGCGCCCGCGCATACGCCAACGGTGTTGCGCGCCACCTGCAACGGCATCCGGTCCAGAGTGGTAACGGTGTTCTCGATTTTTGCTCCGTTGCACGAAAACGACACCCTGTCAACCCCTGATCTTCCCCCGTTGTGCCCCTGACCTGCACCGTTGTTCCGCACGTGTCGGCGGCCCGTGTTAACATGGACACGTGAAAGGGGCTCGAAACTGATGATTTTCAAGGTCGGAGACACCGTTGTGTATCCACATCACGGTGCTGCGTTGATCGAAGCGATCGAAACCCGGTCCATCAAGGGCGAGCAGAAGGAGTATCTCGTCCTCAAGGTTGCCCAAGGCGATCTCACCGTTCGAGTACCCGCTGACAACGCCGAATATGTCGGGGTGCGCGACGTTGTCGGCCAGGAGGGTCTGGACAAGGTCTTCCAGGTGCTGCGCGCGCCGCACACCGAGGAGCCGACGAACTGGTCACGCCGGTACAAGGCGAATCTGGAGAAGCTGGCATCAGGCGACGTGAACAAGGTCGCCGAGGTCGTGCGCGACCTGTGGCGCCGGGACCAGGAGCGCGGTCTGTCCGCAGGCGAGAAGCGCATGCTGGCCAAGGCTCGTCAGATCCTCGTGGGTGAGCTGGCGCTCGCCGAGAACACCGACGACGAGAAGGCCACGATCATCCTCGACGAGGCGTTGGCTGCCGCGTCCTGACGCACGGATGACCACGGTGGCCGTTGTTCCGGCCGCGGGTTCCGGTCGACGGCTCGCGGCCGGCGCGCCCAAAGCGTTCGTGAATCTCGCCGGACGGCCGATGCTCGAACGCGCCATCGCCGGGTTACGGGATTCCGGTGTGGTCGACAGCATCGTGGTCGCCGTCCCGCAGAGCTTCAGCGACGAAGCGAAGCTGGTTCTCGGCGGTGAGGTGCTGATCGTTGCGGGCGGCGCCGACCGCACCGAATCGGTGAGCCTGGCGCTGGCCGCCGTCGGCGATGCCGATTACGTGCTCGTTCACGACGCTGCGCGCGCTCTCACCCCACCGTCGCTGGTGGCCCGCGTCGTGCGGGCGCTGGAAGCCGGGCACTGTGCAGTGGTGCCCGGGCTCCCCGTTGCCGACACGATCAAGGCCGTCGACGCCACCGGCGCCGTGCTCGGCACCCCCGAGCGGGCCGGGCTGCGCGCGGTCCAGACCCCGCAGGGTTTCCACATCGACGTGCTGCGCCGCGCTTATGCGCGGGTGGGCGAAGGCGGTTTCACCGACGACGCGTCGATGGTCGAGCAGGCCGGCGGGCAGGTGCGGGTCGTCGACGGCGACCCGCTGGCCTTCAAGATCACCACCCCACTCGATCTCGTGCTGGCTGAGGCGATCCTGGCGGGCACACGGTGAGCCTGCCGCGTGTCGGCCTGGGCACCGACGTGCATCCGATCGAGACGGGCCGGCCCTGCTGGCTGCTGGGTCTGCACTTCGACGGCGCCGACGGGTGCGCCGGACATTCCGACGGCGACGTCGCCGCCCATGCGCTCTGCGACGCCCTGTTGTCGGCGGCCGGGCTCGGCGACCTTGGTGGGGTCTTCGGCACCGGGCGGCCCGAATGGGAGGGGGTCAGCGGCGCCGACATGCTGCGCCACGTCCGGGGCTTGCTGCGGGCAGCGGGATGTCGGGTGGGCAATGCGACCGTCCAGGTGATCGGTAACCGGCCGAGGATCGGCCCGCGGCGGACCGAAGCCCAGGAGTTGCTGTCCGAACTGATCGGTGCTCCGGTGTCGGTGTCGGCGACGACGACCGACGGGCTCGGGCTGACGGGCCGTGGTGAGGGGCTGGCCGCGATCGCCACCGCTCTCGTGGTCGATGAGGGATAACGGCATATCGGCCGGTAAGCTGGCACGTCGTGACCGATCGCGCTGATGCCGACCGGCCGGCGACGTCGCCGACGGGTCTGCGGCTCTACGACACCATGGCCGGTGCCGTGCGTGACTTCGTGCCGCTGCGCGACGGCCAGGTGTCCATCTACCTGTGCGGGGCGACCGTTCAGGGGCTGCCGCACATCGGCCACGTCCGCAGCGGGGTGGCGTTCGACGTCCTGCGTCGCTGGCTGACCGCCAAGGGGCTCGACGTGACGTTCATCCGCAACGTCACCGACATCGACGACAAGATCCTCAACAAGGCCGCCGATGCGGGCCGACCGTGGTGGGAGTGGGCGGCGACCTACGAACGCGCCTTCAGCGCGGCCTATGACGCGTTGGGTGTCCTGCCGCCGTCGGCCGAACCACGTGCCACCGGGCACATCACCCAGATGGTCGAGTTGATCGAGCGGCTGATCGAACGCGGCCACGCCTATACCGGTGACGGGGACGTCTACTTCGACGTCGCGACGCTGCCCGACTACGGCAAGCTCTCGGGACACCGCATCGACGACGTCCACCAGGGCGAGGGCGTCGCGACCGGGAAACGCGATCAGCGCGACTTCACCCTGTGGAAGGGCGCCAAACCGGGTGAACCGTCCTGGCCCACCCCGTGGGGTCGGGGCCGGCCGGGTTGGCACACCGAATGCGTCGCGATGTGCGAGGCGTACCTCGGCGCGGAGTTCGACATCCACGCCGGCGGAATGGATCTGGTCTTCCCGCACCACGAGAACGAGATCGCCCAGGCCGAGGCGGCGGGTGACGGCTTCGCCCGCTTCTGGCTGCACAACGGCTGGGTCACCATGGGCGGGGAGAAGATGAGCAAGTCGCTCGGCAACGTGCTCTCGATTCCCGCTGTGCTGCAACGTGTTCGGCCCGCTGAGTTGCGCTACTACCTGGGCAGTGCGCATTACCGGTCGATGCTGGAATTCTCCGAGACCGCGCTGCAGGATGCGGTCAAGGCCTACACCGGGATCGAGGACTTCCTGCACCGCGTCCGAACCCGGGTCGGCACCGTGGTGCCCGGTGATTGGACGCCGAAGTTCGTCGCCGCACTCGACGACGATTTGTCGGTGCCGATCGCGCTGGCCGAGGTGCACGCCGCCCGCGCCGTGGGCAACCGGGCGCTGGACTCCGGCGACCACGAGACGGCGATGACACAGGCTCGCTCGATCCGCGCCATGATGGGCATTCTCGGATGCGACCCGCTCGACGAACGGTGGGAGTCGCGCGATGAGACGTCGGCGGCGCTGGCCGCCATCGACGTGCTGGTCCGGTGGGCACTCGACAGCCGCGCCGAGGCCCGCAACCGCAAGGACTGGGCGACGGCCGATCAGATCCGTGACCGGCTCAAGGAAGCCGGCATCGAGGTGACCGACACCGCCGACGGTCCGCAGTGGTCGCTGCTCGACGGCGACAGCAAGGATGTCTGACGATGGCGGGTAACTCGAAACGCCGTGGCGCAGTGCGCAAAGCAGGCACCAAGAAGGGTCCGACCGTCGGCTCGGGCGGCGTGCGCCGTCGCGGGCTGGAAGGTCGCGGCGCCACACCGCCGGCCCACCAGCGGCCCAATCACCCGGCGGCCAAGCGGGCGGCCAAGGCGCACAAGCAACAGCAGCGGCGCCCGGCGCGCAAGACCGACGAGACCGAACTGGTGCTCGGCCGCAACCCGGTGGTGGAGTGCCTGCGCGCCGAGGTGCCGGCCAGCGCCCTGTACGTGGCGCTGGGCGCCGAGGCCGATGAGCGGGTCACCGAGGCCGTGCAGATCGCCGCCGACAGCGGGATCCCCATCCTGGAGGTGCCGCGTCCGGACCTCGACCGCATGAGCGCCAACGCCCTGCACCAGGGACTGGCGCTGCAGGTGCCGCCGTACGACTACGCCCACCCGGACGATCTGCTGGCGACCGCGAAGGCCGACGGCGCACCCGCGCTGCTGGTCGCGCTGGACAACATCTCCGATCCGCGCAACCTCGGCGCGATCGTGCGTTCGGTGGCGGCGTTCGGTGGACACGGGGTGCTGATCCCGCAGCGCCGATCGGCCTCGGTGACCGCGGTCGCGTGGCGCACGAGTGCCGGTGCGGCGGCACGACTTCCAGTCGCCCGGGCCACCAATCTCAACCGCACGCTCACCAGTTGGGCCGACGGGGGGCTTCAGGTGGTCGGCCTGGACGCCGACGGTGACACCACGCTCGACGAACTCGACGCCACCGGCCCGGTGGTGGTGGTCGTCGGCTCGGAGGGCAAGGGGTTGTCGCGGTTGGTCCGAGAACACTGCGATGCGGTGGTGTCGATCCCCATGGCCGGCCCGACCGAATCGCTGAATGCCTCGGTGGCCGCCGGCGTGGTGCTCGCGGAGATCGCCCGCCAGCGCCGTGGCTGATCGACCCGCGTCAGATCACTTTCGCCAGCGTGCTGGACTTCGCCGCCACGCCGGCTCCGGGCGTGATGCGCCGCAGCCGCCGGACCGCCCACGGCGCCGCGAACGAGGCCGCCCAGCGCAGGTTCTCGGTCACCGTGGCGGGCGTCGTGGGCGTGGTGAAGAGTCTCGACCGAGACACCGCGCACCCGTTGAGCGTCGGCAGGGAGTCGAAGACGCGTGCCGCCATCACCTCGTGGCCCAGCGTCGACAGGTGCACGCGATCGTGGTCCCACAGCCGCGAATCGCGGAACTCGTCGAAACGCCAGAAGTCGATCAGCCCGATCCCGAGGTCGTCGGTGATGGTGCGCAGCAGTTCGTTGTAGATCGCGGCCCGTCCGCGCAATCCGCGGAACAACGGCTTGGCGCCGAGATCCGGCGCGGTGAAGGCGAATACGACGGCGCCCGTTTGCTGCAACGACTTCAGCCCCTCGGCGTAGCGCTCCATCATCGCGTCGACGTCGAGCCTCAGCGCCATCAGGTCGTTCATACCCGCGTAGATCGAGACCAGATCCGGCTCCATCAGGGCGGCGGCCGGGACCTGATCGGTCACGATGTCGGCCATGACGCGGCCGCGCACGGCGAGGTTGGCGTACCGGAAGTCGACGTTGTCCGCGGCCAGGCGGGCGGCGAGTAGATCGGCCCATCCGCGGACCCCGTTCGGGCTGGCCGGGTGTGGGTCTCCGATGCCCTCGGTGAAGGAATCCCCCAGCGCGACGAATCTGCTGAACGGCAGCACAGTGTCTGATTGTCCGCAGGATCGCCGCCGTGCGCTCGTTGCAGCGCCCGACCGGGGGGTGAACTCAGCGGATCAATTTGGTGAACCGTGCGAGACCGGCCCGCAGCCCGAACACCGATACCACCAGCGTTGGCGGCACTCCACGGTCCGGTGCGCCCGGAGGTCCTCCGGCGGCTGCACAACTCGGGCGCACCCGTGCCGTACGGTGTCCTCTGCATCAACAAGTCGACGGCCACCCGTCATGTCCGGATCGTGCGTGATTACCGGATCCTGCGTGCGGCCGTCACCTGAACGGTGCGAGGGTGACGCCCTCGGCGGTCAACCGGTCCCGCACGGCGGCGGCGATGTGTACCGCACCCGGCGAATCCCCGTGCACGCAAACCGATTGCACCGCCATCTCGACCGTCGACCCGTCGATCGCGGTGACGCGGCCCGCCGTCACCATCGAGATGACGCGGTCGGCGACCTCGTCGACGTCGTGGATCACCGCACCGGGCTCACGCCGCGAGACGAGTTGTCCGTCAGGCTGGTATGCCCGGTCGGCGAAAGCCTCTGCCACCGTCTGCAGGCCCAACTCGTGCGCCTCGCCGAACAGTGCCGAACCGGCCAGCCCGAGCACTGGCAGCCGAGGGTCCACGCCATGAACCGCGGCAGCCACCGCGCGCGCCTGCTCATGGTTGGTGACGACCGTGTTGTACAGCGCCCCATGGGGTTTGACATACGAGACTGCGGTGCCCGCGGCGGTGGCCAGCGCCGACAGCGCACCGATCTGGTACATCACGTCCGCGGTCAGGTCCTCGGCGGCGGCGTCGATGAACCGCCTGCCGAACCCCGCGAGGTCGCGGTAGCTGACCTGGGCGCCGATGCGCACGCCGTGGCCGGCAGCCGCGCGGCACACTCGGGCCAGACCCGCAGGGTCACCGGCATGGAATCCGCACGCGACGTTGGCGGAGGTGACGATCTCAAGCATCGCGTCGTCGTCGCCCAGCGTCCAGACACCGAATCCCTCCCCGAGGTCGGCGTTGAGGTCGACTGATGAAGCGGGCACGGCTGCCAGCCTAGTGGGCCGGCCGGGCTACCAACGGTTCTCGGTGACGAACTCGGTCAACGGACGGCCCAGCACCCACCGGTCGAGTCCGAGGACGGGCGGCCGGTCACAACGCTCAGGATAGGGATGCGACGATCGTGACGTGACACGTTCCGACGTCTTGATCACCGTGGGGGAGTTGGCCGAGCACCTCGCCGCCGGCCGTCCGGTCACGCTCCTCGACGTCCGTTGGCAGCTCGGGAAGCCCGACGGGCGCGACACCCATGCCGATGGACACGTGCCCGGCGCGGTATACGTCTCCCTCGAAGACGAGCTCTGCGACCACACCGTCACCGGCCGCGGCCGCCATCCGCTTCCGTCGGGCGCCGCGGTGCAGGCCGCCGCCCGGAGGTGGGGTGTGCGGGACGGCGTCCCCACCGTCGTCTACGACGACTGGAACCGTGCCGGTTCGGCGCGCACGTGGTGGGTGCTCACCACGGCCGGCATCGCCGGTGTCCGGATCCTCGACGGCGGACTGGCCGCCTGGACCGCCGCGGGCGGATCGCTGGAGACCGGCGCGGTCACCGCGTCGCGCGGCGATGTGACGGTGGTCCACGATGATCTCTATCGTGGCGCGTTGCCGACCCTGACCGCCGAGGAGGTGGTGACCTTCGACGGCGTGCTGCTCGACGCGAGGGCGCCCGAACGGTTCCGCGGCGAGGTGGAACCGGTCGATCCGGTGGCCGGCCACATCCCCGGCGCCGAGAACGCGCCGAGCACGGTCCTGTTGAACGCCGACGGCACCTTCCGCCCTGCGGCCGACCTCGCCGGCGTCCTCGACCGGGTCCGCGGGGACGCCGGTGTGTACTGCGGGTCGGGTGTCACTGCGGCGGTCGTGGTCGCGGCGCTGCGCGCCGCGGGTGTGCAGACCCGGCTGTTCCCGGGATCCTGGTCGCAGTGGTGTGCCGATCCGGCGCGGCCGGTGGCGACCGGCGACTGAGCCGGCTCGAATCGCACCTGGAAATGCAAACCGTTATCATTAACGGGTGCGACTGACATTCCGACGTGTGTTGACGACCGGTTTCGCGGCGGCCGTCGTGCCCCTCGCGATGACCGCCTGCTCGGGAGGCGGAGATCCGGCGGCGCCGAGTGCGCAGCCCGGCGGTGAGTGCCCGACGGATCCGGTGTCGGTGGTGGTCAGTGTCGACCAGTGGGGGGGCATCGTCTCCCAGCTCGGCGGCCGGTGCGCGACGGTATCCGCCGTGGTTGCGAGTTCGTCGGTCGACCCGCACGACTTCGAGCCCGCACCAAAGGACGCGGCGCTCTTCGAGGGTGCGCAACTGATCGTCGTCAACGGCGGCCACTACGACGAGTGGGCCTCCAAGCTCGCCGAGGAATCGGCACCGGACGCACCGGTGATCGATGCGGCCGAGGTGAGCGCCGAGGCCGCCGACGTCGGCGTGGACATGCACGCTGCCAACCCGCACATCTGGTACAGCCCCGCCGCGGTGACAGCGGTCGCCGATGCGGTGACCGCGGAGCTCGGCAGGCTCGCACCCGATGCCGCGGACTACTTCACCGAACGCCGAGCCGAATTCGGCGATGCGCTCGCACTCTACAACCAGACCGTCGGATCGCTGCGCGCCATCGCCGCAGGCAAGACCTACGCCGCCACCGAGAACGTCTTTGACGACATGGCCGCCGCCGTGGGCCTGACGAACCGCACCCCGCAGGGCTACCAGGTCGCCGCCGCGAACGAGAGCGATCCCTCACCCGCCGATCTGGACGCGCTCCTGCGCCTGCTGAGCGACCGCGGCGTCGACGTCCTGATCTACAACGTCCAGACCGAAGGGTCTGTTCCACAACAGATCCGGGCCGCCGCCGAACAGGCGGGGGTGCCGGTCGTCGAGGTGACGGAGTCGGTGCCGCCCGGTGCCGCGTCGTTCCAGGCCTGGCAGGTCGACCAACTCTCGGCGCTGGCCGAGGCGCTCGGTGTCGGCGGCTGAGCCGGCGCTGACGTTCCGTGACGTCAGCGTGGTCAGGGGGCGTCACACGGTGTGGTCGCAGGCCGACTTCGAGGTTCCCGCGGGCGGTGTCGTCGCCGTCATCGGCAGCAACGGGGCGGGTAAGACCACCCTGCTGCAGGTGGTGCTGGGCCTGCTGCCGCCGTCGACCGGCCGTGTCGAGGTGTTCGGCCGGCCACCGGGCGCGCTCAACGGCCAGATCGGTTATGTCCCACAGAACTACGGTTCGAACGCCGGTGAGGCGATCCGCGCCCGCGATGCGGTCATGCTGGGTCTCAACGGACGCCGGTGGGGTCTGGCCCGGGCCTCCCGCGAGGACCGTGAGCGCGTCGACAGGGCGCTGGCCGCAGTCGACGCGACGGCGATCGCGGACCGGCGCCTGTCCCGACTGTCCGGCGGACAGCGTCAGCGTGTCGCCCTCGCCGAAGCGCTGGTCGGCCACCCGAGAATGCTCATCCTCGACGAACCGCTGGCCGCACTCGACATGCGCAACCAGCACGAACTCGTCGCGCTGGTCAACACGGTCAACGAGCAGTCCGGGGTCACCGTGCTGGTCGTGGCGCACGATCTGAATCCACTGCTGCCCATCCTCACCGGTGCGATCTACCTGCTCGACGGGCATCCGCACTACGACACCCTCGACGGGGTGGTCGACGACAAACTGCTCACCCACCTGTACGGCGCCGCTGTCGAAGTGGTGCACACCCCGCAGGGCGATCTCTACGTGCGGAAGACGCGGTGAGGACCTCGCTGGTCGCGCTCTCCTACCAGGACAACTGGTGGCAGATCCTGACGTCGGCCTTCATGCGCAACGCGCTGGTGGGCGGCACCGTCGTGGCGTTGGCCGCCGGCCTGATCGGGTACTTCGTGGTCGTGCGCAACACCGCGTTCGCCGCCCACGCACTCGCCCACATCGGTCTGCCGGGCGCGACCGGGGCCGCGCTGCTCGGACTCCCGGTGGCACTGGGGCTCGGGGTGTTCTGCATCGGCGGCGCCCTGGTGATCGGCGCGCTGGGCCGGCGCGCGGCCGACCGCGAGGTGGCGACGGGCACGGTGCTGGCCATGGCGACCGGGCTCGGATTGCTGTTCAACTCTCTGGCGACACGCAATTCGAGCACGATGACCAACGTGTTGTTCGGCAACCTGCTGGCGATCACCGGCGAGCAGATCGTGTCGTTCGCGGTGCTGCTCGGCGTGTTGGCGGCCGGTGTCGGCGTGATCTACCGGCCGCTACTGTTCACCTCGGTCAACGCCCAGGTGGCCGAAGCGAAAGGGGTTCCGGTGCGCGGCCTTTCGGTGGTGTTCATGGCGCTGCTCGGTCTCACGGTGACGATGGCGGTGCAGGCGGTCGGGACGCTGCTGCTGTTCGCGTTGGTGGTGACGCCCGCCGCGGCGGCGATCATGCTGACCGCGCGTCCCGGGGCGGCGATCGCGCTGTCGACGGCGGTGAACCTGGTCGCGGTCTGGTTCGGCCTCGCGCTGTCGGCGATGTTCAATGCCCCACCCAGTTTCGTCATCGTCACCATCGCGTGCAGCGTGTGGGCGGTGGTGTGGGCGGTCGAACGCGGCCTGCGGTCGTCGGCCGCGCGCGTGCTGGTGACCTGACGGCGCCCGCATCGGCTAACGTGGCAGATCATGTCCAGAAGTCCGGAGCCGCGGCGCCACGCGACTCTGGCCTCGGTCGCCGCGGAACTGAAGGTCAGCCGCACCACGATCTCCAATGCGTACAACCGGCCGGACCAACTTTCAGCCGAACTGCGCGAGCGAGTCTTCACCGCCGCCAAACGCCTCGGCTACCCCGGACCCGATCCGGTGGCCAGATCGCTGCGCACCCGCAGGGCCGGTGCGGTCGGACTGATGATCACCGAACCGCTCAACTATTCCTTCAGCGATCCGGCCGCATTGGATTTCGTTGCCGGCCTGGCGGAATCGTGCGAGGCGGCCGGCCAGGGGCTGCTCCTGGTCGCCATCGGACCGAACCGCAGCGTGGCGGACGGTTCGGCGGCCGTCCTGGCCGCCGGCGTCGACGGCTTCGTCATCTACTCCGCGAGCGACGACGATCCGTACCTTCCGGTCGTGCAGCAGCGGCACCTGCCGGTAGTGGTGGTCGACCAACCCAAAGACGTCCCCGGCATCTCCCGGGTGGGTATCGACGACCGCGCGGCGATGCGTGAGGTGGCCGAATATGTTCTGGGCCTTGGCCACCGCGACATCGGGTTGCTGACGATGCGGCTCGGCCTGGACCGGCCCGACAGCGGTCCCCGGCCCGCCGTCGCCCAGCCGGACCGGCTGCGGACACCGCACTTCCACGTCCAGCGTGAGCGCATCGGAGGTGTGTTCGACGCGATGGCCGCGGCCGGACTCGATCAGCGCGCGGTGACGGTCGTCGAGAGCTACGAGCACCTGCCCACCTCGGGTGGCGCGGCCGCCGAGGTCGCACTGGCCACCAACCCGCGGCTGACGGCGCTGATGTGCACCGCCGACGTGCTCGCACTGTCGGCGATGGACCATCTGCGCTCGCGCGGCATCTACGTGCCGGGACAGATGACGGTCACGGGGTTCGACGGCATCCCCGATGCCGTGCGCCGCGGCCTGACCACCGTCGTCCAACCGAGTATGGACAAGGGGCGTCGCGCGGGCCGACTGCTGCATCAGCCGCCCCGCAACGGCCTGCCCGTCGTCGACATCCTCGACACCCGCATGGTGCGCGGCCGCACCGCCGGCTCGCCCTCCTGACCGCTACCCGCTGCGTGCGCGCCACAGGTCGACCGTCGGGGCGAGCGCGTCGACGAGCATCGGCGACTGCGGCGCCATCGCCAGGCAGGCCACCGCGGCGAGCAGGCCCGCCGACTCGAATCCGCGGTCAGCTCGTCAGGAGTGAGCACGACGCCGCACGGCCAGCAGGTACTCGAGTATCTCGGCCACGTCCCGGGGCTCCTCGACCCGGTATGCCGCCGCGGTGTCGCCGGGACCGACCTTCACGCCGATGTCGCCGTCGCGCATCCGTCGGAACGCCTTCTCGTCGGTGACGTCGTCGCCGAGGAACACCACCCCCGAGGCGTCGTGCTGATCCCGCAGGATGTCGACGGCCTGTCCCTTGTCGGTCTGGATGACGGCGAACTCCTTGACCGCCTTGCCGTTGGTGACCTGCGCATCCCACCGTGCGGCCGCCTCGTTCGCGCGGTGCATCGCCGCGTCACCGTCGTCGGTCGAGGCGTTGCGTACGTGCAGCGCGACACTGGCGGGTTTGAGTTCGGTCGTCACACCGGCGTATTCGGCGGCGATGGCGTCGAGGGTCTGTTTGATCTCGACCAGCAGGGCTTCGGATCGTGCATCGACGGGGGACAGAAACCCGGTGTCGAACTCCGCACCGTGGCTGCCGACCAGGTGCACCCGGCCGGACACCCCGGAGAGGTCCTTGAGCACGCCCAGTGCGCGACCGGAGATCAGCGCGACCGTGGTGGCGGGCAGTGCGGCCAGTTCCTCCAGGGCGGCCGCCGACGCGGGCAGTGGGCGGGCGTCGGCGGGGTTGGACACGATCGGCGCCAGCGTGCCGTCGTAGTCACAGGCGATCAGCAGACGCGGAAGTCGTGCGCCGCCGTCGAGCGCCTCGCGGAGATCTGTCGGTACGCCGTCGGCCACGCCTCAGATCTTAGGGGGGACGTCGCCGACGGCCGAGTGACTCAGCCGCCGGTGTGCTCGCCGATGAACGCGACGATGTCGGCAGCAACGTCGCGGTGCACCGTCTCGTTGAGGATGTCGTGGCGGGCGCCGGGGTACGCGATGAGGCGCAGGGAGGTGATCTGCTCGGCGTAGGCGCGTACGGCGCCGATCTGCGCGATGGGGTCGGCTTCACCGTGCACGGCCAGTGTCGGCACGGTCAAGGCCGGTAGCGCCGCACCGAAGCGGTCCCACGCCCAGTCGAGTTCACGGCTGAGCGCCGTGCCGTCGGCGTCGACGAAGGCCAACGGATCGTTGTCCAGCGCGTCGAGGTAGAACGGATCGGCGGACAGCCAGCCCGGTTCGAGGTTGAATGCGCTGTCCGCGTCGAGCAGTTCGGGCACCGGCACCAGCGGTGCTCCGGAGATCACCCCGGCGGCGTAGCGGTCCGGCTCGTCGAGCAGTCGGACCAGCGTCACCACCGAGCCGAAGGAATGGCCCTGCGCGATCACCGGGATGTCCGGCCGCTCCCGTCGGGCCACATCGGTCAACAAGGCGGCGAGTGCGGAACTGTCGGCGATGGACCCGAAGTCGCCGCGCGTCCCGGGGGACAGGCCGTGGCCGAACTGGTCGACGGCGAAGAGGTCGATGGCCGCGGCGTTCAGCGCGAACCCGTACCGGTGGTAGAGGCCGGTGTGTTCACCGAAGCCGTGCAGGAATACGACGGCCGCGCGGGGACTCCCCGCGGCCCAGTGCCGGTAGTACGCGGGGCCGCGATCGTGTTCCAGGAATGGCATGGACCGACTGCACCATGGTCGGCGTCACCGGCGCAAGAGTTCGGATCGACTTATCACCCGCCGACCTACCAGTCGATGAACGCCGATGCCGGAGGTCGCCGAGGCGCTGGTCATCGGGGCCGAGCAACCCGACGGCGGCTACTGGATGCCGCTGTTCGTCACGCTGACCGAGGGCGCCGAACTCACCGACGACATCGTGCTGGCCCCCGGCAACTCCGCCTCACCCGCGTCGGGTCGACATCGAACATGCTCGAACACGCCCGTGGAACTACCGCGCCCCACCGAGAAGTCAGCGCAGCCAGTCCCCGATGCGGCCCAACGCCTCGGTGATGTCGGCGGTTGGCCCGGCGAACGACAGCCGGACGAACGAGTTGCCGTGCAGGGTGTCGAAGTCGACACCGGGTGCGATCGCGACTCCGGTGTCGGCCAGCAGCTTCGCACAGAACGACAACGAGGCATCGGTCAGATGAGAGACGTCGGCGTAGACGTAGAACGCCCCGTCGGCAGGCGCCAGGCGGTCGATGCCGATGGCGCGCAGTCCGTCGAGCAGTAGCCGCCGGTTCTCGGCGTAGTGGGCCAGCAGCCCGTCGGCCTCCGCGGTCGACTCCTGGGTGAACGCGGCCACCGCGGCGTGCTGAGCGAGCGCGGGTGGGCAGATGGTGAAGTTGCCGGTGAGTCGGTCGACGGCGCGGCGCAATTCGGGCGGCACCAGCAGCCAGCCCAGCCGCCACCCGGTCATCGCGTAGTACTTGGAGAAGCTGTTGACCACCACGGCTTTGCGCGAGGTCTGCCAGGCGCAGCTGGTCGGCGGGGCGCCGTCGTAGACGAGTCCGTGGTAGACCTCGTCGCTGATCAGCCGGGTGCCCGTCGCCTCACACCAGGTGGCGATCGCGGCGAGTTCATCGGGCGGGATGACCGTGCCGGTAGGGTTGGCGGGGCTCGCCACGATCACGCCCTGCACCGGCGGGTCGAGTTCGGCGAGCATCGCGGCGGTGGGTTGAAAGCGGGTGTCCGCGCCGCACGGGATCTCGACGACCTCGCACCCCAGCGCGGTCAGGATGTTGCGGTAGCACGGGTAGCCGGGGCTGGCGATCGCGACCCGGTCACCCACGTCGAAGCAGGCCAGGAATGCGAGCAGGAATCCGCCGGACGAGCCGGTGGTCAGGACGACGTCGTCGAGCCCGACCGTCAGGCCGAACTGGCCGGCGTACCGTGCGGCGATCGCCTCGCGCAGTTCCGGGATGCCGAGCGCGACGGTATAGCCCAGTTGGTTTTCCTGCAGCGCCGCGATGGCGGCTTCGCGCACGGCCGTCGGCGCACCGGCGCTCGGTTGGCCGGCCGACAGGTTGACCAGGTCGCCGTGGGTGCGTTGCCGTTCCGCGGCGGCCAGCCAGACGTCCATCACGTAGAACGGCGGGATGCCGGCGCGTAGGGCCACGTCCCGCGGCTCGGTGCGTTGTGCGTGCGCTCCGCTCATCAGATCGAGGCTAGCTTCTCAGGGCTGCGCCCCGTGGCGGGCGGTGTTCCTCGCCGCCATCTGGCTCGTCATCACGTAGTTCGGACCCGACAGGCACGATAGGGCACATGCCGACCCGTGATGACGCCCAGGCGCTGCTCGAACAACTCGCCGGCCCGCAGGCCACGCTGCGCGATGACCAGTGGACCGCGATCGAGGCGCTGGTGATCCACCGGCGCCAGGCGCTCGTCGTGCAGCGCACCGGGTGGGGCAAGTCGGCCGTGTACTTCATCTCGGCCAAACTGCTGCGTGCCGCCGGCCGCGGGCCCACGGTGATCGTGTCGCCGCTACTGGCGTTGATGCGCAACCAGGTCGCCGCCGCCGAGCATGCCGGGGTGCGGGCGGCCACCATCAACTCGGGCAACGTCGCCGAGTGGAAGGACATCCACGCGCGGGTGCAGGGCGGCGACCTCGACGTCCTCCTCGTCAGTCCCGAGCGCCTCAACAACCCCGACTTCCGCGACAGCGTGCTGCCGGCGCTGGCCGCCGACGCCGGGCTGGTGGTGGTCGACGAAGCGCACTGCGTATCGGACTGGGGGCACGACTTCCGCCCCGACTACCGCCGCATCCGCACCCTGATCTCCGAGTTGGGCCAGGACATCCCCGTGCTGGCCACCACGGCCACCGCCAACGATCGCGTGGTCGACGACGTGGCCGCTCAACTCGGGGTGGGTGGACGCGACACCCTCGTGCTGCGCGGCGGCCTCGACCGCGAATCCCTGCGCCTGTCGGTGGTTCACGCGGGCAAACCCGCCCGGCGGGCGGCGTGGATCGCCGCGCACCTCGAGGAGTTGCCGGGCTCGGGCATCGTGTATGCGCTCACCGTCGTGCAGGCCCACGACATCGCCGCGCTGCTGCGCGAACACGGCCACCCCGTCGCCGCGTACACCGGTTCCACCGATCCGACGGAGCGCGAACAGCTCGAGGCCGACCTGCTGGCCAACCGGGTCAAGGCACTCATCGCGACCTCCGCGCTCGGCATGGGGTTCGACAAACCCGACCTCGGCTTCGTCGTCCATATTGGGGCGCCGTCCTCGCCGATCGCCTACTACCAACAGGTGGGCCGTGCCGGGCGTGCCACCTCCAGCGCCGAGGTCGTCCTGCTGCCCGGCCGTGAGGACCAGGAGGTCTGGCGGTACTTCGCCTCGGTGGCCTTCCCCTCGGAAGCCATGGTGCGCAACGTGATCGACGCCCTCGAGACGGACCGGCCGCAGTCCATCCCGGCGCTCGAACCGCTCGTCGACCTCAACCGCAGCCGCCTGGAGATGGTGCTCAAGGTGCTCGACGTCGACGGGGCCGTGCGGCGGGTCAAGGGCGGGTGGGTCAGCACCGGTGCGCCGTGGAGCTATGACGAACCGCGCTACCGCAAACTCGACGAGGCACGCCGCCGCGAACAGCAGGCGATGCTCGACTACCAGAGCACCGACGGATGCCGGATGGCGTTCCTGCGCCGCCAACTCGACGACCCCGAACTGCGCGAAGGTGACCGGTGCGGCCGCTGCGACAACTGCACCGGCACCCGTTTGTCCGCGGAGGTCGACACCGCCGCGGTCGAGAACACCCGGCAGCGGCTGATGCGGCCGGGTGTCGAGCTGAGCCCGCGCAAGCAGTGGCCGTCCGGGCTGGCGAAGCTGGGTCTGGATTTGAGCGGGCGCATCCACGACGGTCCCGCGACCGGCCGGGTGATCGGCCGGCTCACCGATCTGGGCTGGGGCGCCCGGCTACGCAAGGTGCTCGACGAACCCGACGACGAGGTCGCCGACGACGTGATGCGCGCCGCCATCGACGTGCTGGCCGCGTGGAACTGGCAGCAGCGTCCGGTCGCCGTGCTGGCGATGGACTCCGAAACCCACCCGATCCTGATCCGGTCGCTGGCGCGCCGGCTCGCCGAACTCGGCCGGCTCACCGACCTGGGCGCCCTGCAATACCGGCCGGGCCGACGGCCGGTGACCGGGGCGAATTCCGCGTACCGCGTTGCGGCGCTGAAGGATTCGTGGGACACGCCGACGCTGGACGTGAACGGTCCGGTGCTGCTGGTCGACGATCTCACCGACACCGGGTGGACGCTCACCATGGCGGCCAGGGTGGTCCGTTCCGCCGGCGCCCCCGAGGTGCTGCCGTTCGCGCTGGCCGCCGTCAGCTGATCGTCAACCGCGAACAGCCGCCCCGCGAGCACACGGCGCGGCTGTCGTTCGATATCCGGTTACCGCGGAAGGGGCACGAACAGACGGCCCGGTCAGGGCTCGGCGCAGGCGCTGCGTGTGGATCCCTGACGTCTCTCGGTCACCCCTCGGCGAGATCGTCGAGGATCCCGCTTCGCCCCGCCAACGCCGCGGCGGAGATCCGGTTGCCGACGCCCAGCTTGTTCAACAGCGAGGCCACCATCCGTTTGGCGGTACGGTCGGACACCATCATCCGGGTGGCGATGTCGGCGGTCTCCATCCCCGTCGAGACCAGCACCCACAGCTTGAGGTCTGCCGGGGTCAGCGCCGTCAACATCTCGGGCGACGGTTTGCGCGTACTCGAGAGCAGCGCCTCGAGCAGAGCGGGGTCCACCACCCGCAATCCGGCGGCGATCGTCGTCAGCGGCCCCACCAGAGCTTCGGGCGGCACCGTCTTGGCCAGGAACCCCTCAGCGCCCGCGCGGAGCGCATCTTCGGCGAGCTGCATGTCGCCCGTGCCCGACAGCGCCAGGATGCGGGTGCGGGGATGGCGTGCCCGGATGTGCCGGATCGCGGCCACCCCACCCAACGGCGGCATCGACAGGTCCACGATCGCGAGGTCGGCATCGCACGACGTCGCCAGTTCAGCGGCCTCTTCGACGAACGTGGTCCGGCCACCGATCACGAACTGCTCCGACCAGTCGCGGGCCAGCAGCAGTTCCAGACCCTCGGCGAACAACTCGTGATCGTCGATGATCACGACGACGAGGGGTTCTCGTCCGGACCTGTGAGTCACCCGCTGGATACTAGTGTTCGGGTTTAAGGTCGGTCCCGTGAACGGCTCGCATCCACTGAGGTCACTGGTGGTGCCCGCGGGGGATACCTACGGTCTGGCGCGGGTCGTGGTGGCCGTCCGTGCTGCGGTGGTGTTGTCCATCGTCGTGCTGACAGCGACCGGTCCGGATTGGATGCGCAGGCATCCTGTGGTGTTGAGCATCGTCCTCGCGGCCACGCTCATCTACGCGGCTGTGCTGATGGCCCATCCGCGCTACGAGGTGCGGAGCACCCGCTTCGCCTGGTTGGTGGCCGCCTTGGACGCGACGTTCACGGTGA
The DNA here is from genome assembly GCA_034189785.1 of Actinomycetota bacterium. Taxonomy (GTDB): domain Bacteria; phylum Actinomycetota; class Actinomycetes; order Mycobacteriales; family Mycobacteriaceae; genus Mycobacterium. Next base: position 43,697 of record JAXHUG010000090.1, on the reverse strand, counting down.
CGCTGATCGGCCTCACCGGCGGTGCCTCCAGCCCCGTCGTCGCCGTCCTCGCACTGGCGGTGATCGCGTCGGCGGCCCGGTTGGCCTTCCTCGAATGTCTTTCACTCGCAGTCCTTATGGGTCTCGGATACCTCGCGGTGGTGTCGTTTGTCACCGTCGGCGGCGCTGCGCTCGCACCGCTGACCCTGGGTCTGTGGTGGGCGCTGTACATGGTGTTCATCGCCCTGCTGAGCGGTGGGTTGGCGGTCCTGATCGAACGTGAACACCGATCGCGTGTGGATGCCCTGGTGGAAGCCGAGGCCGAGCACGCCGCGGCCGAGGAAGAACGCGACCTGCGTGCGCGCCTGCTCCGTTCCTACGAGGTGCAGCAGGAGGGACTGCAGGTGCTGCTGCACGAATTCCGTACCCCGGTGGCCTCACTGGACGCCCTGGCCGGCGCACTCACCGACGCCACGCCGATGCCGGACGCCGACCGGGAGGCGGCGATCCGGCTCGCCGGTCGGCATGCCCGCCACCTCACCGACATGCTCGACGCCCTCTCCGACGTGAGCCTCAGCCGGCAGCCCGCCTTCTCCTCCGGGCGGGTGCGCCGCGTCGACGTCACGGAGCTGGTCAGCGAGGCCGGTCATGCGGTGGGTCTGGGCCCACCTCGGCTGCGGGTCTCGACCACGGGTGACGTCTCGGCAGTGCAGGTCGATGCGCAGGGACTGCGCCGTGTTCTGACCAACCTGCTGGAGAACGCGGCCCGACACGGCCGGGGTCGGCCCATCGACGTCAAATGCGAACGCCTCGACGATCGACTGCGGGTCAGCGTGTCGGACCGCGGCCCGGGGGTCCCCGAGGCGGCTCTGGGCGAGTTGACGGGCAAGTTCGTCAGCCTGTCGGATCGGCGCGGCACCGCCGGTCTGGGGTTGTGGATCGTGCAGCAGATCATCGACGCCTTCGGCGGCACGCTGCAGTTCATCACCCGCCAAGAAGGTGGCCTCACGGCGTCGTTCACCGTTCCGGTCGGTTGAGCGCCTGAGTTCCCAGGGCCGGCGACGTGGCCCGCGCGGGCCGCCATTGGCCCGCACGGCAGCTCCGTTCGGCGTCTCTGTGTCCAACACTGGGCCTCGAGCCGCTGAGTGACCTGCACCACAGGAAGCGGGCGAGCCTGAGAGGACAGCCAATGACGACCGTGTTCCCCGAGGGCACCCACGGTGACATCGACCTGAGCGCACGGGGCGAACATATTCGCCCCAGAGCCCAACTTCCAGGTGGCCAACTTCCTCAACGGCATCAACAGCCTGCCCGCCACCTGGACCCCCGAACGGCGCCGACGGCGCTGACGGTTCTGACCCACTGACGGTTCTGACCCACTGACCGAGAGGAATCACGATCTTGAAGACGAAAGCCGCTGTCCTGTGGGGCCTGCATCAGAAATGGGAGGTCACCGAACTCGACCTCGACGCGCCCAGGGCGCAGGAGGTCCTGGTCAAGCTGACCGCGAGCGGGCTCTGCCACTCCGATGACCACCTGGTCACCGGGGACATGCCGATGAACCTGCCCGTGGTGGGCGGGCACGAGGGCGCCGGTGTGGTCGCCGAGGTCGGCCCTGGCGTGACCGAGGTCGAGGTGGGCGACCATGTGGTGCTGAGTTTCATCCCGGCCTGCGGCCGATGCACCGAATGCGCACGCGGCCGCAGCAACCTGTGCGTGTTCGGCGCGGCGATCGTCGCCGGGCCGCAACTCGACGGCACCTTCCGTTTCCACAGCGGCGGCCAGGATGTCGGCCAGATGTGTGTGCTGGGCACCTTCTCGGAGTACACCGTCGTCCCGATCGCTTCAGTGGTCAAGGTGGACATGGACATTCCTTTGGACAAGGCCGCGCTGGTCGGGTGCGGGGTCACCACCGGCTACGGTGCCGCCGTGCGCACCGGTGAGGCCCGCGACGGCGACACCGTCGTGGTCATGGGTGTCGGTGGGCTCGGCATCAACGCGGTGCAGGGCGCCAGGCTCGCCGGCGCGCGCTACGTCGTAGCCCTTGATCCCGTCGCCTACAAGCGGGAGCGGTCCTTCGAATTCGGCGCCACCCATGCCGCGGCGACCGTGGAGGAGGCGCAGGCGCTGATCACCGACCTGACCCGTGGCACCATGGCCGACGTCTGTGTGGTCACCACCGACAGTGCCGAAGGCGCCTACGTGGCGCAGGGCCTGAGCCTCGTCGGCAAGCGCGGCCGGGTGGTGATGACGGCGATCCCGCACCCGACCGACACCACCGTCGACATGTCGCTGTTCGACCTGACCTTGTACGAAAAGCAGGTCAGGGGATGTCTTTTCGGCTCGTCCAACCCGCGCCTGGACATCCCGCGCATGCTCGAACTGTACGGGTCCGGCCGTCTCATGCTCAACGAGCTGATCACCCGCGAGTACACCCTCGACGACATCAACCAGGGGTACGACGACATGCACGACGGGCGCAATCTGCGCGGGCTGATCAGGTTCTGATGATGACCGGACTTCCGCATTACCGGATGTACGTCGACGGCGGGTGGCGCGATGCCGCGGAGTCGATCGTGGTGCACAGCCCGGCCACCGGCGCCCCGGTCGCGACTGTGGCCTACGGTGACCTGACCGCCGTCGACGATGCCGTGGCGGCGGCCAGGGCCGCGCACGATGCCGGGGTGTGGCGGTCGATGCCGCCCCAGCAGAGGGCCGACCTGCTCGACGCCATCGCCGACAACCTCGCGGCCCGGTCTGACGAGTTGACCGCGCTTCAGGTCAGGGAGAACGGCGCGACCGTGCGAGGTGCCGGCGCGTTCCTGATCGGCTACGCCATCGCGAACCTGAGGTACTTCGCCTCGCTTGCGCGCAGCTATGCGTTCCAGACCAGCGGACCGCTGATCGAGGCGCCGACACTGGCCTCCGGCCTGATCCTCCGGGAGCCGGTCGGGGTGTGTGCGGGCATCATCCCGTGGAACTTCCCACTGCTGCTGGCGGTGTGGAAGCTGGGACCGGCGGTGGCGGCGGGCAACACCGTCGTGCTCAAACCTGACGACCAGACCCCGCTGACGCTTCTCGAACTAGCCAGGGCCGCAGATGAAGTCGGGTTGCCCGCCGGGGTGCTCAACGTGGTGACCGGGCCGGGTCCGGTGGTCGGCGCCCGGTTGGCCGAACATCCCGACGTCCGCAAGATCGCGTTCACCGGCTCCACCGAGGTGGGCAAGGGCGTGATGCGGGCCGCCGCCGACAACGTCAAGAAGGTCACCCTCGAACTGGGCGGCAAAGGCGCCAACATCGTGCTCGAGGACGCCGATCTCGACCTCGCCGTGGACGGTTCGCTGTTCGCCTTCCTGATGATGAGCGGGCAGGCCTGTGAATCCGGGACCCGGCTGCTGGTGCACGAATCCGTTCACGACGAGTTCGTGCGGCGGTTGGTGGCCCGGGCCGAGACGCTGGTGATGGGGGATCCGATGAGCCCGGCGACCGATCTGGGACCGCTGGTGTCGGCCAAGCAGAAGGCCCGTGTCGAGAAGTACATCGCGGTCGGTCAGGAGGAGGGCTGCCGAATAGCCTTCCAGGGCACCCTCCCGTCGGATCCTGCGCTGGCTGAGGGTCATTGGGTGCCGCCGGTCATTCTGACCGGGGCCACCAACCAGATGCGGATCGCCCGCGAGGAGATCTTCGGCCCGGTGCTGGTGGTCATCCCGTTCCGCGACGACGACGATGCGGTCACGATCGCCAACGACAGCGAGTACGGGCTGTCGGCGGGGGTGTGGAGCACCGACAACGGCCGCGCCCTGGGGATCGCCCGCCGGCTGGAATCGGGCACGGTATGGGTCAACGACTGGCACATGGTCAACGCGATGTACCCGTTCGGCGGGGTCAAACAGAGCGGCCTGGGCCGTGAACTCGGCCCGGACGCGCTCGACGAGTACACCGAGCCCAAGTTCGTCCACATCGACCTGACCAACGACCGTCGCAAACGTGCCTTCGCCATGGTCGTTTCCGCGGCGGCAGCCGAATCCGCCTGAGGGAAACATGTATCCGGTGTTGTGCACACCCCGCCCCGGCGGGTCGTATTCTGATCCCGAAGTTCGGGCGGACGGTCCGCGCAGCTGTCGTGAGGAGATTGTCATGCGAGTGGAAGTCGACCGGGATCGCTGTGAAGGCAACGCGGTCTGCGTGGAAATCGCCCCGGACCTGTTCGATCTGGACGAAGACGATTACGCCGTCGTCAAGCAGGACCCGGTGCCCGCCGGTATGGAGGACGTGGCCGAGCAGGCGATCGCCGAGTGCCCGCGCGCAGCCCTCAACCGCAGAGACTAGCGGTATTCATGGTATTCATAAGGTGACGACTGCAGCACCGACCTGACCGATCTGTCCGGCCGAGTCGCCGTCGTCGCAGGCGCCGACGCCGGACCGGGACGTGCCGAGGCGATCGGGTTGGCCGCCGCCGGCTCCAAGGGGTTGCGGTCGCCGGTGACATCAGCCTGCGCTCGACCATCGAGAAGAACAGTAAGCCGATCTACCACGGCAGCCGGCTGCGCGTCGACTACGCCAAGGTCGACGGCCGGAGGTTGATCGACGACATCACGCCGATTTAGTTGCCGATTTAGTTTTAGTATCGGCGAGCGCGTCGAGGAACGCCCTGGCCCACCGGTCGACGTCATGGGCGAGGACCTGCCTGCGCAGCGCCCGCATCCGACGGCGGCCCTCTTCGGGGTCCTGGTTCAGCGCCGCCTCGATGGCATCCTTGACGCCTTCGAGGTGGTGGGGGTTGGCCAGGTAGGCCTGACAGAGTTCGGCTGCGGCGCCGGTGAATTCGCTGAGCACCAACGCGCCGCCCAAATCGCTGCGGCACGCCACGTACTCCTTGGCGACCAGGTTCATCCCGTCGCGCAGCGGGGTGACGAGCATGACGTCGGCGGCCACGAAGAACGCGATCAGCTCGTCGCGGGGGACCGGGCGGTGCAGATAGTGCACGATCGGGTGGCCGACGTCGCCGAATTCACCGTTGATGTGGCCGACCTGGCGTTCGATGTTCTCACGCATCGCGATATAGCTCTCGACGCGTTCCCGGCTGGGTGTCGCCAACTGGACGAGCACGGTGTCGTTCTTGTCGACACGGCCCTCCTCGAGCAACTCGGCGAACGCCTCGAGGCGCACGTTGATGCCCTTGGTGTAGTCGAGGCGGTCCACCCCGAGCAGGATCTTGCGCGGATTGCCCAGTTCGTTGCGGATCTCGCGAGCGCGCAGGCGCACGCTGCGGTTGCGCGCCTTGCTGTCGAGTGCGGCCGAGTCGATCGAGATCGGGAACGCACCGACCTTCACCGTGCGGAACCCCACGTGCACCTCGCCGAAGCGCGACCGCACACCCACGCTGGCGCGCGAGGTGTTGGCGCCGGTCAGTCGGCGGGACAGGTAGAGGAAGTTCTGCGCACCCCCGGGAAGGTGGAAACCGACGAGGTCCGCGCCGAGCAGACCCTCGATGATCTCGGTGCGCCACGGCATCTGCATGAACAGCTCGACCGGCGGGAACGGGATGTGCAGGAAGAAACCGATCGTCAAGTCGGGCCGCAACATCCGAAGCATCTTCGGCACCAACTGCAGTTGGTAGTCCTGGACCCAGACGGTGGCCCCCTGTGCGGCGGCGCGGGCGGTCGCCTCGGCGAACCGCCGGTTGACCTCGACGTAGCGGTCCCACCATTTGCGATGGTAGATCGGCTTGACGATCAGGTCGTGGTAGAGCGGCCAGAGGGTGGCGTTGGAGAAACCCTCGTAGTAGTCGGCGACGTCATCGGCGGACAGGGCGACCGGGTAGAGCTGCAGACCGTCGTCTTCGATCGGATCCTCGGGGCTGTCCGGGATACCGGCCCACCCGATCCATGCACCGCGGCGTTTGCGCAGCAGCGGTTCGAGTGCGGTGACCAGACCGCCGGGACTCCGTTTGATGGACGTGCTGCCGTCGGGCAGTCGTTCCATGTCGATCGGCAGCCGGTTGGCCACCACGACGAAGTCGGAATATCCGGAGCCAACGCCATCGTCGCCCTCCGGAGCCATTACGCCTCGAGCTTCGACGGTCCGATGCCGAGCATGGACAGGAAGACGCGACATTCCTCGGCGTCGACGGCGTAGGCGGCGACGACCTTGCGGGCTTGGCGCGCGGTGCTGTCGGCCAGCGGCTCGACGTCGCCGATATCAGCTGGATCAGACTCTGCAGGCATGCTCCAACTCTAGGCGACCCGCGCGCCGGGTTACGACACGCCCACGTGGGGTGCTGCCGTGGCAGACACCGAGCAGGTGCGGGTGGTGATCTTGGCCGCGCGCGGTAAGAACTTCTCGGCCGGACATGACCTCGGGTCCGAGGAGGCCCATCGCCGAGAGGGTCTACCTGCAGGAGTGGCACTACTTCTTCGAGAACATCAGGCGCTGGCGGGACCTGCGCAAGATCACCGTCTCCCAGGTGCAGGGCAACGCGATCCCGGCCGGGCTGATGCTGATCCGGGCGTGTGACCTCATCGTCGCCTCGGCGCGTTTCGGTTATGGTCGAGGAGGTCGTCGATGGCCTGGATACAAGTGTTTGTGGTGCTCGCGCATCCTAGAGGCGGGTGTGGCCGGGTGGGCAGAGCGGTCGATGAAGGCGTGTCGATGAAGGCGTGTCGATGAAGGCGTGGAGCCCCCTGTCAGGATTGAACTGACGACCTACGCATTACAAGTGCGTTGCTCTACCACTGAGCTAAGGAGGCACGGTTCGCTGAGTTTATCCGGTCACTCGTCGACGTCGATCACCCGTTGCGACCGCACGGCCGTGGTGGGTGTGGTCGGCGTCCGGCGGCCGAGCCTGCGGCCGGGCAGCGGGATCCGATCGGCGATGTTGCTCAGCGGGTTCACGACCTGACTCAGAGCGATCACCGCCTCGCGCAGGGCCTCCACCGTCGGCGCCAGTGCTTCGAGGCCGGGCGTCACGCGGTTCAGCGTGTCGGCCACGTCCGCGAGCTGTTCGAGCGGACCGTTGCGGGCGGTCAACTTGTCGATCAACCCGCCCTCGGCGAGCAGCCGGTCGGCGATGCCGTCCTCGGCCAGCAACCGCTCCACCAGCCCCTCGTCGTCGAGCAACTGATCGACCAGCCCGCCCGGTTCGATGGCACGCATCAGCCCGCCGTCGTCCCGCGTCAAACGGTCCAGCACACCGTCCGGCGCGGTCAGCCGGTCGACGACACCGCCCGGCTTGAGAAGACGGTCGACCGGTCCGTCCGGCGCCAGGGCGCGGCCGAGCGGCTGATCCTCGTCCATCAGCCTGGCCAGGCGGTTCGCCTGCTCCACGGCGTCGTTGATGCCCAACATCTGGGCGAAAGCGCCCGGATTCCCGGTAACGCGCGGATCAGCCTCACCGAGGGTCGCTTTGGCCACACCGATCGCCGAGGTGGCGATGCCCAGACTGGTCTCTGCGGCGGCGAGCCCGATGCGCGCCGGCGCGGTGGCGAGCTGCATCAGATTATTGCCGAAGTCCATACCACCAGTCTATGGACAGCGCAAGCGTCAACTCACAGAGATCTCACAGCCAACCCGCAGCATTACTCCAAGGCCGGTAGCGGATATTGCAGTCATGGCCATGGCTGCGTTATCCGAGACCACCCCCGAGGCTCGGGTCCTCGTCGTCGACGACGAGGCCAACATCGTCGACCTGCTGTCGGTCAGCCTGAAGTTCCAGGGATTCGAGGTGCACACGGCCTCCGACGGTGCCTCCGCCCTCGACAAGGCGCGCGACGTCCGGCCCGACGCGGTGATCCTCGACGTGATGATGCCCGGGATGGACGGGTTCGGCCTGCTGCGCCGCTTGCGGGCCGACGGTATCGCCGCCCCGGCGCTGTTTCTGACCGCCCGCGATTCGCTGCAGGACAAGATCGCGGGGTTGACCCTCGGTGGCGACGACTACGTCACCAAACCGTTCAGCCTCGAAGAGGTGGTCGCCCGGCTGCGGGTGATCCTGCGGCGCACCGGCCGCGGCGCCGAGGAGCCGACGACCTCGCGACTGAGCTTCGCCGACATCGAACTCGACGAGGACACCCACGAGGTGTGGAAGGCCGGCGAGCCGGTGTCGCTGTCTCCCACCGAGTTCACCCTGCTGCGGTATTTCATCATCAATGCGGGCACGGTGTTGTCCAAGCCCAGGATCCTCGACCACGTGTGGCGCTACGACTTCGGGGGCGACGTCAACGTCGTCGAGTCCTATGTCTCGTATCTACGTCGCAAGATCGACACCGGCGAGAAGCGGCTGTTGCATACGCTGCGGGGTGTGGGATACGTCCTGCGCGAGCCGCGATGAGCGCTTGCGCGAAGAGCCGACAAGCACCGATGAGCGCTTGCGCGAAGAGTCGCAAGCCGCGGTAGTGCGCGCAGGCGTGCCGCTGCGGCTGGGTCTGGTGGCCGCGACGCTGGTGCTCGTGGCTTTGGGGCTGATGGCCTCCGGCATTGCGGTGACGTCGATCATGCGGCACAGCCTGGAAAGCCGCGTGGATCAGACACTGCTCGACGCCTCGCGCAGTTGGGCGCAGGCGCCCCGGCAGCTGCCGGCGGCGCCGCTGGCGGGTCCCAACCCGGCCCGTCCACCGTCGGACTTCTACGTCCGCGGTACCGGGCCCGACGGGCGGATGTGGACAGCCGTGAACGATCGCGAGGCCGAACCGGTGTTGCCGGCCTCCAACGACGTCGGGCCGGTCCCCGTCACCGTGCGATCGGTGAACCACTCCGACGTCGAGTGGCGCGCGATGACCATCCGCGGCCCCGGCGGGGCGCTCACCACGGTGGCGATCGACCTGTCTGAAGTGCAGTCGACGGTTCGCGCGCTGGTGTGGTCGCAGGTGGGGATCGGTGCGGCCGTACTGCTCGTGCTCGGAGTCGCGGGCTATGCCGTGGTGCAACGCAGCCTGCGCCCGTTGGCCGAGGTCGAGGAAACCGCGGCGGCGATCGCGGCCGGTCAGCTCGACCGACGGGTCCCGCAACGGGATCCGCGTACGGAGGTGGGACGACTGTCGTTGGCCCTCAACGGAATGCTGGCACAGATCCAGCGGGCGGTGGCGTCCTCGGAGTCCTCGGCGGACGCCGCGCGGACCTCGGAGGAGCGGATGCGCCGGTTCATCACCGATGCCAGCCACGAGCTGCGCACCCCTTTGACGACGATCCGCGGGTTCGCCGAGTTGTACCGCCAGGGCGCCGCGGATGACGTCGAGATGCTGATGAACCGGATCGAGAGCGAATCGCGCCGGATGGGCCTACTCGTCGAGGACCTGCTGCTGCTGGCCCGACTCGACGCGCACCGGCCGCTGGAGCGCCATCGCGTCGACCTGCTCACGCTGGCCACCGACGCCGTCCATGACGCGCAGTCGATCGCACCCGAGCGGACGATCACGCTGCAGGTGCTCGACGGCCCGGGTACGCCGGAGGTGGTCGGTGACGAAGCGCGACTGCGGCAGGTGCTGGGCAATCTCGTCGCCAATGCGTTACAGCACACCGCGAAGCACGCCGGTATCACGGTGCGGGTGGGCACCGACGAGACCAGCGCCGTGCTGGAGGTGGCCGACGAGGGGCCTGGCATGACCGAAGAGGACTCCCGCCGGGTGTTCGAACGTTTCTACCGCACCGACTCGTCGCGGGCCCGGGAGAGCGGCGGGACCGGGCTCGGGCTGTCGATCGTGGATTCGCTGGTCCTGGCCCACGGCGGGACGGTGCGCGTGACGACGGCGCCGGGCCAGGGCTGCCGGTTCACCGTGCTCCTGCCGCGGTTCAGCGACGTTCCCGTCGAAACGGCTTGACACTCAACCGAGTTCGGCAAGTGCGGCCTTGATCTTGGCCTGGGCCTCATCGAGCGATTCCCGCGACGGGTTGTTGTCGACTCCTGCGAATCCGAAGTCGGTGAGGTTGTAGGCGGGAAAGACGTGCACGTGCAGGTGCGGGACTTCGAGGCCGGCGATGATAACCCCTGCCCGTTCGGCGCCGAAGGCCTTGACGACCGCCTTGCCGATCAGCTGAGACACCTCCATGACGCGGGCGAACACCGCGGGTTCGATGTCCTGCCACTGGTCGATCTCCGCACGCGGCACCACGAGCGTGTGGCCCTGCGTCATCGGCGCGATGGTGAGGAACGCGACGATCTCGTCGTCCTCGTAGACGAATCGGCCCGGGAGTTCTCCGTTGATGATCTTCGTGAAGACGGTCGCCATGGCCCCGAGCATAGTGAGTACCGGCCAGTCCGCTCCCGAGCCATTGTGTGGACCGCTGAACCGGCATCGGCTCTCCATAATCGTCATGACGGCCGCCTCTCAGTGTGACGGTATGCCCGGCGTGACGGTATGCCCGGCATTGGGTTTAGGGTGCACATGTGCGCGTCCTGGTAATCGGATCCGGTGCCCGTGAGCATGCGCTGTTGCTGGCGTTGCGCCGCGACCCCGAGGTCGAGGCGCTGGCGGTGGCCCCGGGCAACCCGGGCACGGCCGCTGTCGCGGACCAGCACGAGGTCGACATCACCTCCGGTGAAGCCGTCGCCGAACTCGCCCGGCGGATCGGCGCCGACCTCGTGGTCATCGGACCCGAGGTGCCGCTGGTGCTTGGCGTCGCCGATGCCGTTCGCGCCGCCGGGGTCGCGTGCTTCGGACCCAGCCGGGACGCCGCCCGCATCGAAGGTTCCAAGGCGTTCGCCAAGGACGTGATGAATGCCGCCGGCGTCCGCACCGCGGCCAGCGAGATCGTCGACAACCCCGCGCACCTCGACGCCGCGCTCGACCGGTTCGGTCCCCCCTCGGGAGAGGCCGCGTGGGTGGTCAAGGACGACGGCCTTGCCGCGGGCAAGGGTGTGGTGGTGACCACCGACCGCGACGCGGCGCGCGCCCACGCCGCAGGTCTGCTCGACTCCGGCCACCCTGTGTTACTGGAGTCCTTCCTCGACGGTCCGGAGGTGTCGCTGTTCTGCGTCGTCGACGGTGAGACCGTGGTGCCGCTTCTGCCCGCGCAGGACTTCAAACGTGTCGGTGACGGTGACGCCGGTCCCAACACCGGCGGTATGGGCGCCTACGCACCCTTGCCCTGGCTGGCCGCCGACGTCACCACGGGCCTTGTCAACGAGATCGTCAAACCCGTTGCAGCCGAACTCGTTCAACGTGGCAGCTCGTTCTCCGGCCTGCTGTACGCGGGCCTGGCGATCACCTCACGCGGACCGGCCGTCGTCGAGTTCAACTGCCGGTTCGGCGACCCGGAGACCCAATCGGTGCTGGCACTGCTCGACTCACCGCTCGGGCAGCTGCTGCACGCCGCGGCGACGGGGCGGCTCGCGGAGTTCCCCGAACTGCGATGGCGCGACGGTGCCGCGGTGACGGTCGTGGTAGCCGCCGAGAACTATCCCGGCCGGCCGCGGGTCGGCGACGTGATCACCGGCGCCGACGCCGAGGGCGTGCTGCACGGCGGGACCGCCCGCCGCGACGACGGCGCCATCGTGTCGTCCGGCGGCCGAGTGCTCTCGGTGGTGGGTACCGGCGCCGACCTCGACGCCGCGCGGGCGGCCGCCTACTCGACGCTGTCGTCGATCCGATTGCCGGGCAGCCACTTCCGCAGCGACATCGCGCTGGCCGCGACCGAGGGTAGGATCACCGTCTAGACTAGGCGGTGACGAGCGGGGCCATCCAGGTGATCTCCGCGGGCAGCTGAGAACTCCAGAACCCGCCGTCGTGCCCGCCGGGGGAGAACTCGCCGGCCGGCGGATTCGGCAGCTGCGCGATGAACTGCTGGGTCGCCGAGTAGAACGGATCCGAAGTGCCGCAGTCGATCCGGATGGGGATGGAGGCCAGTTCGGGAAGGCCCCACACACTGTTTGCCGCATAGTCGTCGGAGCCGTCGAACGCCCCGGGGGCGCTCGCCCGCGCCGACGTCCACAGGGCCGGGCTGACCGCGCAGATCGCCGCCGTGCGCTCGGGGCCGAGCCGGGCGCCCAGCAGCAGGGCGCCGTAGCCGCCCATCGACCAGCCGAGGAACCCGACGCGCGACGTGTCCAGACCCATAGTGTCCAGCATGGGGATCAGCTCACCGAGCACCATCGCCCCGGAGTCCTCCCCGGAAGCGCGCCTGTGCCAATAACTTCCGCCGCCGTCGACGGCCACGACCGCGAACGGCGGAAGACCGGCGGCGACCGCTTCGGCCAGAGCTTGCTCGACGCCGCCGGCCATCACCTGCGCCGCATCGGCGCCCTTGCCGTGCAGCGCGATCACCGGATGCAGCGCCGCAGTCTGACCCGGCGGCCGGGCGATCGCCCAGTTCGTCTGGACGCCGCCGCGCGCGGCCGACACGAAAGACCCCGTGAGATAGGTGGGCGCCGCTGCCGGCGGGGCCGACGTGGCCGGTGCGGCGGCACTCAGCGCGTGGACACCTGCGGCACCCGCGGCGAGGCGCAGGGCGGCGCGGCGGCTCAGGTGCGCGGACATGGCGGCCATCTTGCCACCGGAACACCACCGCGCGGTCCCGGGTCGGCCCGTCTGAAGAACGCCTGGGGTTTGCGCGAAACGACGGTGCCCAACCCGGGTGGCTGGCAGCATGCTAATCGTGACAGCAGCAGTCACTCCCAAGGGGGAACGCAGGCGGTACGCGCTGGTCAGCGCGGCCGCTGATCTGCTGTGTGAAGGGGGATTCGACGCCGTCCGGCACCGGGCGGTGGCGCGTCGCGCCGGCCTGCCACTGGCGTCGACGACCTACTACTTCTCGTCGCTCGATGACCTCATCGTCAGGGCGGTCGAATACGAGGGAAGCCGGGAGGCCGAGCGCCTGCAGCAGCGGGTGGCGGCGTTGTCCCGGCGCCGCCGGGGCGCGGAAGCGACTGCGGACGTGCTGGTGGATCTGCTGCTCGGCGAGGCGCCCGGCACCCCCGGCGGCCAGGAGCTGATCTCCCGCTACGAGCGTTACATCGCGTGTGCCCGCCAGCCGGCGCTGCGCGACGTCCAGCGCCGCATCCTGCGGCAGCGCACCTCTGCGGTCGCCGCGGTGATGGAACGCTCCGGCCGGACGACGCGCGCGGACTTCCTCACCGCCCTCGTCTGCGCCGTCGACGGTGCGGTGGTCGCCGCCCTGGTCGGTGACGGGGACGGTCCGCGCGCCACCGCCCGGGCCACGCTGGTCGACGTCATCGACGTGCTCGCACCGGTGGGCTGAGCGCAGGTCCGGCGACGATTGCGGCGATGACGCTGCGTTGAGGTCGGCACTGCCCGATGATGATGACCTGGCAACAGTGACGGAGGAGCGCATGACCCACCCAGACACGGTCAGGGAGCAGCCCGAGCTACGGCGGGTGATGGGCTCGGGGCTGTTGCTGCTGTTCGTCGTCGGCGACATCCTCGGCACCGGGGTGTACGCGCTGACCGGTGACGTGGCCGCCGAAGTCGGTGGGGCAGCCTGGCTTCCGTTCCTGGTCGCCTTCCTCATCGCCACCGTCACCGCGTTCAGTTATCTGGAGCTGGTCACCAAGTACCCGCAGGCGGCCGGGGCTGCGCTCTACGCGCACAAGGCTTTCGGGTTGCAGTTCGTCACGTTCCTGGTGGCCTTCGTGGTGATGTGCTCGGGCATCACGTCGGCATCGACCGCGTCACGGTTCTTCGGTGCGAACCTCATCGAGGGATTGGGACTGGAGTGGGGCACAGCCGGTATGGCGGCCGTCGCGCTGGGGTTCATGGCGATCCTTGCAGCGGTGAACTTCCGCGGCGTGGGCGAGAGCATCAAACTCAACGTCGTCCTCACCATCATCGAGGCGACAGGTCTGATGCTGGTGCTGTTCGTGGGGCTGTGGGCGTTCACCCGCGGTGGAGACGTCGACTTCTCCCGCGTCGTCGCATTCGACACCGCCGGTGACAAGAACGCGTTCATGGCCGTCACCGCCGCGACGTCGTTGGCGTTCTTCGCGATGGTCGGCTTCGAGGACTCGGTCAACATGGCCGAGGAGACCAAGGATCCGGTCAAGACTTTCCCCCGGGTGCTGCTGTCCGGGCTCACCATCGCCGGCATCGTCTACATGCTCGTCGCCGTCGTCGCGGTGGCGCTCGTGCCCGTCGGCCTGCTCGAGCAGAGCGACACCCCGCTGGTCGAGGTGGTCAAGGCCGGGGCGCCGAGCCTGCCGATCGACACGCTTTTCCCGTTCATCTCGATGTTCGCCGTGTCCAACACCGCGTTGATCAACATGCTGATGGCCAGCCGGCTGATCTACGGTATGGCCCGGCAGCAGGTACTGCCGTCGGTTTTGGGCACCGTCCACCCCCGACGGCTGACCCCCTGGGCGGCGATCGTGTTTACCACGCTGATCGCGTTCGGCCTGATTCTCTACGTGAGCGTGTTCGCCAGCAGCAGCGCCATCAGCGTGCTCGGCGGCACGACGTCGTTGTTGCTGCTGGCGGTGTTCGCCGTGGTCAACGCCGCGCTACTGCGGCTGCGACGCGACGTGCAGGCCGGAGGTGGGCACTTCAAGACGCCGACGTTGATGCCGGTGATGGGCTTCATCGCGTCGCTGTATCTGGTGCTGCCGTTCTCCGGTCGCCCCGCCCAGCAGTACTACGTGGCGCTGATACTCGTCGCGACCGGGATCGTGCTGTTCTTCATCAACGGGCTGATCAACCGCCGCCTGGGATTGCGCAACGCCGAAATCACCGACCCCACGCATCTGGCGTAGGGACCCGACTGCGGGTCGGCGTGAGGATCCGGCCGGTGGCGTCGGCGACTGCGACGCCGGTCGGGTTGCGCTCACCCCACGCGAGGTCGAGCCCGGTGAAGAACACCAGCCCAGCCAGCCTGCCCGGTCCGCGCCGTAGGCTGTGTGTCTGTGACAATCCCGAACGTGCTGGCCAACCGCTACGCCAGCGAGGACATGGTGGCGATCTGGTCGCCGGAAGCGAAGATCGTCGCCGAGCGCCGACTGTGGCTGGCGGTGCTGCGCGCACAGGCGGAACTCGGCGTCGAGGTGCCCGACGGGGTGGTGGCCGACTACGAGCGGGTCCTCGACCAGGTCGACCTGCCGTCGATCTCCGCGCGCGAACGGGTCACCCGCCACGACGTCAAGGCGCGCATCGAGGAGTTCAACGCGCTGGCCGGTCATGAACACGTGCACAAGGGCATGACGAGCCGCGACCTCACCGAGAACGTCGAACAACTGCAGATCCGCCGCTCCCTGGAACTCGTCCACGCCCACGGCGTCGCCGTCGTGGCCCGGCTCGCCGAACGCGCCCTCAGCTACCGCGACCTCGTGATGGCCGGCCGCAGCCACAACGTCGCGGCACAGGCCACCACGCTGGGCAAGCGATTCGCCTCCGCCGCCGAGGAGACGTTGCTCGCCCTGCGGCGTGTCGAAGAACTGATCGCGCGTTACCCGTTGCGCGGGATCAAGGGCCCGATGGGCACCGCTCAGGACATGCTCGACCTGCTCGGCGGCGACACCGCGAAACTGGCCGACCTCGAGCGGCGTGTCGCCGAATTCCTCGGATTCCGAGACCTTTTCACCAGCGTCGGCCAGGTGTACCCCCGATCCCTCGACCACGACGTCGTCTCCGCGCTGGTGCAACTCGGCGCGGGTCCGTCGTCGCTGGCGCACACCATCCGGCTGATGGCCGGCCACGAACTGGTGACCGAGGGCTTCGCGCCGGGCCAGGTCGGCTCGTCGGCCATGCCGCACAAGATGAACACCCGGTCGTGTGAACGCGTCAACGGCCTGCAGGTGGCGCTGCGCGGCTACGCCTCGATGGCCGCCGAACTGGCGGGCGCCCAGTGGAACGAAGGCGACGTCTTCTGCTCCGTGGTGCGCCGGGTGGCGCTGCCCGACGCGTTCTTCGCGATCGACGGGCAGACCGAGACGTTCCTGACCGTGCTCGACGAGTTCGGTGCCTATCCGGCCGTCATCCAGCGCGAACTGGACCGTTACCTACCGTTCTTGGCCACCACCCGTATCCTCATCGCCGCGGTGCGGGCCGGCATCGGCCGTGAGACCGCGCACGAGGTCATCAAGGAGCACGCGGTGGCCGTCGCCCTGGCCATGCGGGAGAAAGGGCAGGAGCCCGACCTGCTGGACCGGCTGGCCGCGGACCCACGGTTGCCCCTCGACCGCGTCGCGCTCGAGGATGCGCTGGCCGACAAGCAGGCGTTCAGCGGGGCCGCCGGCGACCAGGTCGACCGCGTCGCCGAGGCGGTCGACGAGTTGGTCAGCCGCTATCCGGAGGCGGCCAAGTACACCTCGGGCTCCATCCTCTGAGTTTGTCGCGGCTCGACTTCACCGATCTGGACGACGTCGCGAACGGTTTCCCCACGACCTGTTCGCGATCCACCTCCGCGATGCACCGGTGTTCTGGCATGAACCCACCGGGCACACGCCCGACGGCTACAGCCGCCGCGCCACCCCCGCCGATCGCAGTTCCAGCGCCGCCAGCCCGGATATCGCGGCGGCGTCCTGATTGCGCCATGCCCCGACCGGGTCGGCGTCGACGGTGACCAGTTTGGCCAGCGGCCGGTTGGCCAGCGCCCGCAGCGCCAGCAACTGCTGACCCGCCGGCATGGCGGCCAGCGTGATTGCGGTCCACTTGCGCCGCATGAACCGCACCCGAAGGAACACCCACGGCATCGCGACCGCCAGGATCGGCGGCGATGCGACAGCGAGCGCCAACACCCAGGCCAGCCACGAGGCGATGGTGTCGAGGCTGTGGCCGGCGCTGGCGATGTCGAGGGCGGATTCTCCGGCCCCGTTGAGCGGACCGCGCAGCGCGTTGCCGAGCAGCGGCACGTCCTTGGTCTGGTCGCCCGCCGACTCCAGGTTGTCGGCGACGCCGTTGGCCCCGGCCTCGACCTGCCGGCCGACCTGCGCGATGGTCGCCACGGCCGAGTGCACGGCGATTCCGACGAACAGCCAGATCAACACCCACACCGCGATGACGATGTCGCTGATCAGCTGGCCGAGCAGGCGGCCGGGGGTGGTGGCGTAGGGGACATAACGCGAAGTCATGTGTGTAGATGCTGCCCGATAGGCTGGCCCGATGCGCCCCGCTCTGTCCGACTACCGCCATCTGGCCAGCGGCAAGGTTCGCGAGCTGTACCGCATCGACGACGAGCACCTGCTGTTCGTCGCCACCGACCGCATCTCTGCGTACGACCACATCCTGTCCTCGGAGATCCCGGACAAGGGCCGTATCCTCACCGCGATGAGCGTGTTCTTCTTCGACCTCATCCGGAAACGAACAGGGGCGCCCGACCACCTCGCGGGCCCGCCCGACGACCCGCGCATCCCCGAGGAGGTGCTCGGTCGCGCGCTGGTGGTGCGCCGACTGGAGATGCTGCCCGTCGAATGTGTGGCCCGCGGATACCTCACCGGGTCGGGGCTGATCGACTACCGCAGGACCGGCACGCTGTGCGGGCTGACGCTGCCGCCCGGGCTAACCGAGGCGAGCAAGTTCGCCGAACCGCTCTACACTCCGGCGTCCAAGGCCGAACTCGGCCGGCATGACGAGAACATCGACTTCGCCGTCACTGTCGACCTGGTCGGGGAGCAGCGCGCCACCCAGCTCCGTGAGCGCACGCTGCAGATCTACACCCAGGGCGCCGAATACGCGCTGACGAAGGGAATCATCATCGCCGACACCAAGTTCGAGTTCGGGGTCGATCGGTTGGGTGAGCTGGTGCTCGCCGACGAGGTGTTCACCCCCGACTCGTCGCGGTACTGGTACGCGGACGCCTACCGCGAGGGGCAGATGCAACACAGCTACGACAAGCAGTTCGTCCGCAGCTGGCTCACCGGCCCGGAGTCCGGCTGGGACCGCGCCGCCGATGAACCCCCGCCGCCACTTCCCGCCGAGATCATCGACGCCACCCGTTCGCGTTACATCGAAGCCTACGAACGCATCTCGGGTTCGAGCTTCGCCGCGTGGATCGGCGCGGGCGCGTGAGCGTGCCGCCGCCGCAGGCCAAGCGGGTCGGACAGCGGCGCGAACACCACGGCGACGTGTTCATCGACCCCTACGAGTGGCTTCGCGACAAGTCCGATCCCGAGGTGCTGGCCCACCTGGAGGCCGAGAACGCCTACACCGAGGCGCAGACCGCGCATCTCGCCCCGTTGCAGCAGAAGATCTTCGACGAGATCAAGGCCCGCACCAAGGAGACCGACCTCTCGGTGCCCACCCGGCGCGGCAACTGGTGGTACTACGGGCGCAGCTTCGAGGGTAAGCAGTACGGCGTCCACTGCCGTTGCCCTGTCGCAGATTCTGCGGACTGGACGCCCCCGGTGCTCGACGAGAACACCACCATCGCCGGTGAGCAGGTGCTGCTCGACGAGAACGCCGAAGCCGAGGGGCACGAGTTCTTCGCGCTCGGGGCGGCCACCGTGAGCATCGACGGCAACATCCTGGCCTACTCCGTCGACACGGTTGGCGACGAGCGGTACACGCTGCGGTTCAGGGACCTCCGCACCGGCGAGCAGTACGACGACACGATCGTCGGGATCGGTGCCGGCGCCACCTGGGCCGCCGACAACCGCACCGTCTACTACAGCACCGTCGACGACGCCTGGCGGCCCGACACCGTGTGGCGTCATCGGCTGGGGGCGGGGCTGCTGGCCGAGCGGGTCTACCATGAACCCGACGAACGGTACTGGCTGGGCGTCGGCCGCACCCGCAGCGACGAGTATCTGATCATCGCCGCGGGCAGCGCCGTCACCTCGGAGGTGCGCTACGCCGACGCGAGTGACCCGGAGGCGGAGTTCGCCGTGGTGTGGCCGCGCCGCGACGGGGTCGAGTACTCCGTCGAACACGCGGTGGTCGGTGGGGAGGACCGGTTCCTCATCATGCACAACGACGGTGCGGAGAACTTCGCACTCGTCGACGCGCCGGTGGCCGATCCGAACGCGACCCGCACCCTCATCGAACACCGCGAGGGCGTGCGACTAGACGCGGTCGACGCGTTCGCCGGACACCTCGTGCTGAGCTACCGCGAAGAGGCACTGCCCAAGATCCAGCTATGGCCCCTGGGCGCCGACGGATCATACGGTCGCGCCGAGGACATCACCTTCGACACCGAGCTGACCTCGGCGGGTCTGGGCGGCAACCCGAACTGGGGCGCACCGAAACTGCGCATCGCGGCAACGTCTTTCGTCACCCCGGTCCGGATCTACGACCTCGACCTCGCGACAGGGGAGCGCACGCTGCTGCGCGAACAGCCGGTGCTCGGCGGCTACCGGCCCGAGGACTACGTCGAGCGGCGGGACTGGGCGATAGCCCCGGACGGCGCGCGGGTGCCCATTTCGATCGTTCACCGTGCCGGCCTTCATTTTCCGGCACCGACCCTGCTCTACGGCTACGGCGCCTACGAGTCGTGTGAAGACCCGCGCTTCTCGATTGCCCGGCTCTCTCTGCTGGACCGCGGCATGGTGTTCGCCGTCGCCCACGTCCGCGGCGGCGGGGAACTCGGCCGTCCATGGTACGAACAGGGCAAGATGCTGGGGAAGGGCAACACGTTCACCGACTTCATCGCGGTGGCAAAGCATCTCATCGCCACCGACACCACCCGGCCGCAGAACCTGGTGGCGCTCGGCGGCAGTGCGGGTGGGTTGTTGATCGGTGCGGTCGCCAACCTGGCGCCCGAATTGTTCGCCGGCTTCCTGGCGCAGGTGCCGTTCGTCGACCCGTTGACCACCATCCTCGACCCGTCGCTGCCGCTGACGGTCACCGAGTGGGATGAATGGGGCAATCCCCTCGAGCACGAGCACGTCTACCACTACATGAAGTCCTACTCGCCATACGAGAACGTCGTCGCCAAGGACTATCCGCCGATCCTGGCGATGACCTCGCTCAACGACACCCGCGTCTACTACGTCGAACCGGCGAAATGGATTGCCGCCCTTCGGCGCACGAAGACTGACGCGAACCCGGTGCTGCTCAAGACCGAGTTGAGTGCCGGGCACGGCGGGATCAGCGGACGCTACGAACGGTGGAAGGAAGCCGCGTTCCAGTACGCCTGGGTGCTCGCGACCGCCGACCCGGAGACCTACGGCAACCGAAGCCTGAACTAGTCACTACAAGACCCCGGTTAGCAGCGTGCGGTAGCGTCCGGGCATGACTGAGTCGTACCTGCTCGACATCGAGCTCAACACACTCGACGGCACCTCGACGTCGCTGAGGGAGCTGGCCGACGGCGCCGTGCTCGTGGTCAACGTCGCGTCGAAGTGCGGGCTCACCCCACAGTACAGCGCGCTGGAGAAGCTGGCGCAGGACTACGGCGATCGCGGTTTGACGGTGATCGGCGTGCCGTGCAACCAATTCATGGGCCAGGAACCGGGGACGGCCGAAGAGATCCAGACGTTCTGCTCGACCGCCTACGGTGTGACCTTCCCGCTGCTGGCCAAGGCCGACGTCAACGGACCCGACCGCCACCCGCTCTACGCCGAGCTGACGCAGACGCCAGACGCCAGCGGCAAGGCGGGCGACGTCCAATGGAACTTCGAGAAGTTCCTGCTCGCGCCAGGCGGTGAGGTGGTCGACCGGTTCCGGCCGCGCACCGAGCCCGACGCCCCCGAGGTGATCTCCGCCATCGAGGCCGTCCTCCCGAAATAGACAGCTGCCGTCGACGTCACGGCAACCGTCGGGACACCTCGAGTTGTCATGCTGCAGGGGTGGCCGGACAATTGATCCTCTCGATCTCCCACGTCAGCGCCCGCACTCTCGCCGACGTCGCCGGGTTCCGGGCGGAGCTCGACGCCCGTGGTGTGCCGGCGTCGTTCCTGGTGGCTCCGCGCCTCAAGGGCGGCTACCGGCTCGACCGCGACGCTCCGACCGTCGAATGGCTGCGCGACCGGCGGGCATCCGGAGACGCGATCGTGCTGCACGGATTCGACGAGGCCGCCACCAAGAAGCGGCGCAGCGAATTCGCCTCGCTTGCCGCGCACGAGGCCAACCTGCGACTGATGGGCGCCGACCGGGTGCTCGAACACCTCGGGCTGCGCACCCGGCTCTTCGCCGCGCCGGGCTGGACGGTGTCGCAGGGAACCGTGATGGCGCTGCCGCGCAACGGTTTTCGAGTGCTCGCCGGGCTCGGCGGCGTGACTGACCTGGTTCGCGGAACGACGGTCCGGGCCCGCGTGGTGGGCGTCGGCGCAGGATTCCTGACAGAGCCGTGGTGGTGTCGCACCGTGGTGCTCACCGCCGAGCGCACCGCCCGGCGCGCCGGCGTGGTGCGGCTCAACGTCTCGGCCAAGCAACTCGGCCGGATCGGACCGCGACGAGCCGTGTTGGATGCGATCGACCTCGCGTTGATGCATCAGTGCGCACCGCAGATCTATCGGTGGGAGCCGCGCTTGGTGTTGCGGGACGCTGCCTAGACTGCCGTCTTGTCAGATCTCGATGCTGTTCTCCTCGTCGAGGACCCGGAAGTCGGTGTCGGTCATCTCGCTCAAGCGCCCGTAGAAGATCCCGCGAGCGCTCGGGTCGATGATGCCCTGGTGGATCGGCACCGCGTGGGCCGGTGCGACGGCCCTCAGGTACTCGACGGCCTCGGAGATCTTCATCCACGGCGCCGCCGCCGGCGCCGCCAGCACGTCGACCGGTTCACCGGGTTCGAACAGGGCGTCGCCGGGGTGCATGAGCCGGGCCGGATGATCACCGTCGCCGATGAGATACGAGATGTTGTCGATCTCGGGCAGTTCGGGGTGGATGATCGCGTGGTGGCCGCCGACGCCGCGGACACTCAGGTGTCCGACGGTGAACTCGTCCCCTGCGTGCACCGCGCGCCACGAGCCGCCGAGTTGTTGTGCGGTCTGCGGGTCGCAGTACAGCGCGGCCTGCGGATTCGCGTCGAGCAGCGCCGGTAGGCGGTTGCCGTCGGCGTGGTCGGGGTGCTGATGGGTGATCAGGATCGCCGACAGGCCGGTGATGCCCTCGAATCCGTGCGAGAACGTGCCGGGGTCGAACAAAACCGTCGTCTCGGACGCGGAACCGTCCGAAAAGCTCGCGAGTAGGCACGAATGGCCGAAATGGGTCAGTTGCATGCCTATATTGTGACGCTCAGGCGGGGACCTGTGGTGGGGGGTCACGCCCCGCCACCCGTTGAGGTCGCGGTGGCCCCCTTTCCCCCGGGACTCCGGCTTCAGCCGGCGTCGTCGGCACGGGACCGTGGGGCGTGCCAAGCCCTTCATGCACACCTCCGGACACCGGCGGCGAAACAGGCCCAGCGTCGCGGTCCGTCGATTACGTTGCCGCGTGGACACTGTGACGAGGTGACCACCGGCAGGTGGCAACCGCATTTCAGGCGCGTTCAGAGCCGGAACGCATGATCGAGGTGCGAATAGCGCCGCGCCCAGCTGGGTACGAGGTGTTGGCGACCGACCGAACTAGACCGTCAGCACCGCGTCGAGCGCCGAGTAGAACAACCCCAGCCCGTCGTCGGAGGGGCCGGTGAGCGCCTCGGTGGCGTGCTCCGGGTGCGGCATGAGACCGACGACGCGCCCGCTCGCCGAACTGATGCCGGCGATGTCGCGCATCGATCCGTTGAGGTTCTCGCGGTAGCGGAATACCACCCGACCCTCGCCCTCGAGCTGGTCGAGCACCTTCTCGCTGGCGACGTAGCGGCCTTCCCCCGACTTCAGCGGGATCAGCAGGTCGGCACCGTTCTCGTAACGCGTGGTCCATGCCGACGTGTTGGAGGCGACCTGCAGCCAGGTATCCCGGCAGATGAAGTGCAGACCGATGTTGCGGGTCAGAGCTCCGGGCAGCAGACCGGCTTCGCACAGCACCTGAAAGCCGTTGCAGATGCCCAGCACCGGCATGCCGCCCTCGGCGGCGTGCACGACCTTGCCCATGACCGGGGCGAACTTCGCGATCGCGCCCGCGCGCAAGTAGTCGCCGTAGGAGAATCCGCCGGGCACGATGACCGCGTCGACCCCCTTGAGGTCGGCATCGGCGTGCCACAGGCTGACCGGCTTGCCGCCGGCGAGGCGCACGGCGCGCGCGGCGTCGACGTCATCGAGCGATCCCGGGAAGGTGATCACCCCGACCCGCGCGCTCACGCGTCTTCCCTGGTCACGGACCAGTCCTCGATGACGGTATTCGCCAGGAGCGATTCGGCGATCTCGGCCACCGTCTCGTCCGTGACGTCGCCGTCGAAATCCAACTCGAATCGTTTGCCCTGACGGACATCTGAGATGCCTGTCACACCGAGACGTCCCAGGGCGCCGGCGATCGCCTGACCCTGGGGGTCGAGGATCTCGGCCTTGGGCATCACGTGTACCACCACCTTCGCCACGACGACGACTTTACCGGTGTCGCGGCGCTTCGCCGCCTACCGGCATGAGCCGATATAGGCGGTACACAGCGGCGCGGTCAGGTCGTCGAGCACGAACGCGTCCGGCACCGGGCGGCCAGAGCACCGACGGCTGGGCCGTGGACCACAGCGCCAGTTCGGTGACGGTGCTGTTGCGCGGCTCGGCTACCAGGTACTGATGCAGCACCCCGCGGTCGGGCGCGCTCAGTATGGCGGCCAGTCGGATGGGTCCAGCGTCGTCGAACACCGCGGTCACGGTTTGGCCGCCCTGCCAGGTTTCACCGCGCCGGTGCATGACCTGCGCCTGCAGGTGTCACTGGCCGTCACTCTGAGGTGACCGACACCCTGGCCGCCACCAGCAACCGCATACAACCGTTGCAAATTCGAGTGATCTTTAGTGGTCACGCGACTTGCACCCCGTTTCGGGGTTGTTCGGCAGCCCTGGGGCTGCGTCCCTTCCGCGTTTCACAGCCACCAGCCCGGCTTGGCCGGGTCTTACGGTCGCCAGCCGTCGGGGATCTCGAAACGCGGCATCTCAGGGCGCCTCCACGTCATCGGACACCGCGGCCGCCAGTGCACGCTTGGCCCGGTCCTGCGCAGCTCGTTTTCCATAGAGCCGCGCGCACATCGATGTCAGGATCTCGGTCATATCCCGCACCAGGTCGTCATCGACCCCGGCCGAATCGACCACCACCAGCTCCCGGCCCTGGGCGCCAAGAGCGGCTTCGACATACCCATAGCCGAACGGCAGAAGCATACCCATAGCCGAACGGCAGAAGCGGTCTCGGTGTTCCACCACGATCAGACTCCCCGTCGGGTCACGCAGCACCGCAAGGAACTTGCGGCGATGCCCGTTGAGCGCCGAACCGACCCCAACAACGACCTTGTCGACAGCAATCTGTTCAGCCGTGGCCCACGCAGTCACCCGCGCTACCTGCCGATCCGGATCCGCCTTCTGATCCGCCAAGGAAACCCGCGCGTACACCGCCGTCCTTGGCCGCGGGCCCGCAGCGCTGGAAGGCTCGTCGACAACAATCAGCCGGCCCACTTTCCGGGCGGGCACCGGCAACATTCCGGCGCGGAACCAGCGATACGCGGTCACCCACGCAACACCGTTGCGCTCAGCCCACGCCGCCAGATCATGCATCTGTTCCTACAGCACACCACCGACAACCCGACCCGCAACAGTTGGCAACCCTGGCGCACGGTCGGTCGGTTCGACCGTCAAGATGAAGAGATGTCAGCCAGCCCCCGGAGCCTGTGCGCCTTCATCGATGCCTCCCCGTCCCCGTTCCACGTGTGCGGCACCGTCGCGGACCGACTGGGCGACGCCGGGTTCACCGAACTCTCCGAAGGAGACGCGTGGCCGCCGTCGGCCGGTGACTACTTCACGGTGCGGGCCGGCTCGTTGGTGGCGTGGCGGGCGGGCGACGACTCCCACGCCCCGTTCCGTATCGTCGGCGGTCACACCGACAGCCCGAACCTGCGCGTCAAACAACACCCGGACCGGTTCGTATCCGGTTGGCGCATCGTGGCTTTGCAGCCCTACGGCGGCGCGTGGCTGAACTCCTGGCTGGACCGGGATCTCGGGGTCAGCGGCAGATTGTCGATCCGGGTGGGTGCCGACCTCGAACATCGGTTGATCCGCATCGACGAACCGATTATGCGGGTGCCGCAGTTGGCGATCCACCTCTCCGAAGACCGTAAGGGGGTCAGCCTCGACCCGCAGCGTCACGTGAACGCGGTGTGGGGAGTGGGTGGTTCGGCTCGTTCGTTCCTGGGCTATGTCGCAGACCGGGCCGGGGTCGCCGAGGACGCCGTGCTCGCCGCGGATCTGATGACCCACGATCTGGCGCCATCGACGTTGGTCGGCGCCGACCGGGAATTGGTCAGTGCGCCAAGGTTGGACAACCAGGCGACATGTTATGCGGGACTGGAGGCGTTGTTGGCGGGGCAGCCGGGGAATGTGGTGCCGGTGTTGGCACTCTTCGACCATGAGGAGGTCGGCTCAACGTCGGATCATGGAGCCCAATCAGATTTGCTGCCAACGGTTTTGGAGAGAATCACGCTGGCGGCCGGTGGCGATCGCGAGGATCTGCTGCGACGGATGTCCGCGTCTGTGGTCGCCTCCGGTGACATGGCGCATGCGACTCATCCCAACTACCCGGAGCGCCACGAACCCGGCCACCTTATCGAGGTCAACGCCGGGCCGGTGCTCAAGGTGCAGCCGAACCTGCGTTACGCCACGGACGGACGCACGGCTGCGACGTTCGCGCTGGCGTGTGCGCAGGCCGGGGTGCCGATGCAGCGCTACGAGCATCGGGCCGACCTGCCGTGCGGGTCGACGATCGGGCCGATGACGTCGGCGCGCACCGGGATTCCCACCGTGGACGTCGGTGCCGCGCAGTTGGCCATGCATTCCGCACGTGAATTCATGGGTGCCGACGATGTCGCAGCGTACTCCGTGGCGCTGCAGGCGTTCTTGTCGCCGGCCTGATCTCCAAGTCCATCGAGCGGTCCGTCGATCGGATCGCTGCCGCTGGGTGTCGCGACCGCGCGGGTTTTCGGACTGTGGCTGCTGCCCGGCTCGTCGTGGGCGGTGCTGCTGGTGGCCTGCATCGTCTCGCCGCGCTTCATCGTCGCCCGGGTGCTCGCCGATCAGGACACCCGCGCCGACACTCCGCTGCAGGCACCCGATGCGGCTGTGCCGTGGGCCGCCAAGGCCAGTCCTGGTCGGCCTGCTCGCGTTCAACGTGCTCGTCGGAGGCGACGAACACACCGTGAGCCCGGTCGGCGTCCTGTGCGTTCTGGGGAGCCGGCGTCCCGCGGCGCGGAGCGCAGCCGCCCGGGGAAATAGACTGTCTGCGTGACGCAGGAGCTAGCCCCCACGCTGGACACCGTCGAGCGTGCCGCAGCCACCCCCGAACAGCCTCAACCGTTCCGCGAACTGGGCCTCAAGGACGACGAGTACCAGCGCATACGCGACATCCTCGGCCGCAGGCCCACCGACGCCGAACTGGCGATGTACTCGGTGATGTGGAGTGAGCACTGCTCGTACAAGTCCTCGAAGGTGCACCTGCGGTACTTCGGCGAGACCACCACCGAGGAGATGCGCTCGACGATGCTCGCCGGTATCGGCGAGAACGCCGGTGTCGTCGACATCGGCGATGGCTGGGCGGTCACCTTCAAGGTCGAGTCCCACAACCACCCCGCTTACGTCGAGCCGTACCAGGGTGCGGCCACCGGAGTCGGCGGCATCGTCCGCGACATCATGGCGATGGGCGCGCGCCCGGTGGCGGTGATGGACCAGCTCCGTTTCGGCGCCGCCGGCGCCCCCGACACCAAGCGCGTGCTCGACGGCGTGGTGCGCGGTGTCGGGGGATACGGCAACTCGCTCGGCTTGCCGAACATCGGCGGCGAGACCGTCTTCGACCCGTCCTACGCCGGCAACCCGCTCGTCAATGCCCTCTGCGTCGGCGCGATGCGCAGGGAAGACCTGCACCGGGCATTCGCCTCGGGTGCCGGCAACAAGATCATCCTGTTCGGTGCGCGCACCGGGCTCGACGGCATCGGCGGTGTATCGGTGCTGGCCAGTGAGACCTTCGGCGGTGACGAGGGCGACGGACACGAAGCCGGAGGCGGAGCTGGACCATCGAGAGCGCCCGGCCGCAAGAAGCTCCCCTCGGTGCAGGTCGGTGACCCCTTCATGGAGAAGGTGCTCATCGAGTGCTGTCTCGAGCTGTATGCAGCCGATCTCGTGGTCGGCATCCAGGACCTCGGTGGCGCCGGATTGTCCTGTGCCACATCCGAACTCGCGTCCGCCGGGGACGGTGGGATGCGGGTGGAACTCGACCAGGTCCCGCTGCGTGCGGCCAACATGACCCCCGCGGAGATCCTGTCGAGCGAATCGCAGGAACGCATGTGCGCCGTCGTCGCCCCGGACAACGTCGAGGCGTTCATGGCGGTGTGCCGCAAGTGGGAAGTGCTGGCCACCGTGATCGGCGAGGTCACCGACGGGGACCGTCTGGTGATCACCTGGCACGGCGACACGGTCGTCGACGTGCCGCCGCGCACCGTCGCCCATGAGGGTCCGGTGTACCAGCGCCCCGTCGCGCGCCCCGACACCCAGGACGCGCTCAACGCCGACACGTCGGCCGACCTGCCGCGGCCCGCCACCGGCGGCGAACTGCGCGCCACCCTGCTGGCCATGATCGGCAGCCCGCACCTGTGCAGCCGCGGGTACATCACCGAACAGTACGACCGCTACGTGCGCGGCAACACCGTGCTCGCGCAACACGCCGACGGCGGCGTGTTGCGCATCGACGAGGCCACCGGCCGCGGCATTGCGGTCTCGACCGACGCCTCCGGCCGTTACACCGCACTCGATCCGTACACCGGTGCGCAACTGGCACTCGCCGAGGCATACCGCAACGTCGCCGTCACCGGAACCACACCGGTCGCCGTGACGAACTGCCTCAACTTCGGCTCCCCGGAGGATCCGGGTGTCATGTGGCAGTTCAGCCAGGCGGTGCACGGTTTGGCCGATGGTTGTGCCGTCCTCGGTATCCCGGTCACCGGTGGCAACGTGAGCTTCTACAACCAGACCGGATCGACCGCGATCCTGCCCACCCCGGTGGTGGGGGTGCTCGGCGTGCTCGACGACGTCAAGCGGCGCATCCCGACCGGCCTTGGCGCCGAACCCGGCGAGACGCTGATGCTGCTCGGCGATACCCGCGACGAGTTCGACGGGTCGATCTGGGCGCAGGTCACCGCCGGTCATCTCGGTGGGCTGCCCCCCAAGGTTGACCTCAAACGGGAGAAGCTGCTCGCCGATGTGCTCACGGCCGCCTCGCGTGACGGATTGATCTCCGCCGCACACGATCTCAGCGAAGGCGGGCTGATCCAAGCCGTCGTGGAGGCCGCCCTGGCCGGCGAAACCGGTTGCCGGGTCCTCCTTCCCGAGAACGCCGATGCGTTCGTGACGCTCTTCAGCGAGTCCGCCGGTCGCGTACTCGTCGCGGTGCCCCGCACCGAGGAGAGCCGCTTCCGCTCGATGTGCGAAGCCCGCGGCCTGCCCGTCACCCGCATCGGTGTGGTCGACCCCGGCAGCGATTCGGTCGAAGTGCAGGGCTACTTCACGGTGCCGCTGGCGGAACTGCGCACCACCTCCGAGGGCGTGTTGCCCGGACTGTTCGGGTGAGAGCGCAGACCGACCAGATCTCCGGTGACACCGCCACCGACATTCCCGAACGCCGGCGGCGCCACCCCATGCTCGTCTGGGTGTGGGGCCTGATCCGGCTCGACTTCACCGGCATCGCCTTCGGCGCCCTGTTCTTCTGCCTGTCCCTGACTCCCTCGCTGCTGCCGCGCGACTGGTTGTTCCAGGGACTGATCGGCGGGGCGAACGCCGCCATCGGATACGGCATCGGCGTGTTCATCTCGACGATGTTGGTGCGCTTCGTCACAGGGGAGCAACGCGCACGGCTGCCGTCGCGCCGGACGCTGTACGCACTCAAGAGCGGGATCGCCGGTTTGGCGATCGCGGCCAGCATCCTGATGCTCATACCGGCGGCCGCCTGGCAGCGGCAGGTCTCGGCCGAAGTGGGCCTGCCGGGCCCGGAGACGTCCGGTTACCTCCGTGTGCTGGTGGTCGCGGCGCTTGCCGGCGGGGTGTGCGTCGCGGTCAGTCGGATGATGCTCGGCATCATCAAGACGCTGGCCCGCTGGCTCATCCGCCGGTGGCGATTGAGCGACGAGATGGCGCTGCTGATCGGCACCGTGGCCATCGTCGTGCTGCTGATCACCTTGATCAACGGTGTACTGCTGCAGGGATTCCTGGCCGGTGCCAGCCGTGTCGTCCGGCCGCAGAACTTCACGACCCGCGAGGGTGTCAGCCAGCCCACCCAACCCGAAAGATCCGGCAGCCCAGCCTCGTTTGCTAGTTGGGGCAGCCTCGGCTACCAGGGTCGCAACTTCGTCGGCAGCGGACCGCACGCACGAGAACTCGAGCGGGTGAACGGCAGGCTCGCCCAGGAGCCGATCCGCGTCTACGCCGGCCTGCAGACCGCGGTCACGGACGAACAGCGAATCGCCGTACTGCTCAGCGAACTCGAGCGGACGCGGGCCTTCGACCGTGAACTGCTCGTGATCGTGCCCACCACGGGGACCGGATGGGTCAACCCCGTCGCCGCGCGTGCGATCGAGCTGATGTACAACGGCGATACCGCCATGGTGGCGATGCAGTATTCGTATCTGCCGAGCTGGATCTCGTTCCTCGGAGATCAGCAGCGGTCGATGGAGTCGGGTCGCATGCTGATCGACGCCGTGCAGCAGCGGTGGTCACAGCGGCCGCCGCAGCAGCGGCCGAAACTCGTGCTCTACGGCGAGAGTCTGGGCTCGATGGCCGGGCAGGCCGCGTTCGCCTGGCTGCCCGACATCGCCGACATGGGGTTCTCGTCGGTGCTGTGGGTCGGCCCGCCCAACGCCAGCCCCCTCTGGAAGGCGATCACGGACCGCCGCGACCCCGCGACCCCCGAGGTCGAGCCACGCTACGACGGTGGCCGTACCGTGCGGTTCTCCCAGGCGACCGATCCGGCCGAGATTGCCCGCGACACAGCGGCCCCGTGGGAGGGCTCCCGGGTGCTGTTCCTGCAGCACGCATCCGACCCGATCGTCTGGTACTCACCGGATCTGCTCACCGCGCGCCCGGACTGGCTCCGCGAGCCGCCGGGTCGGGACCGCACCCCATCGATGCGCTGGTACCCCATCGTGACGTTCTGGCAGGTGGCTGCCGATATGACGAACGCGGTCAGTGTGCCGGCCGGACACGGCCACAACTACGGCGAATCCGTGCTCGACGGCTGGGCGGCCGTCGCGCCACCGCCCGGCTGGACGGCGGCGGACACCGAACGCATCCGCGCGGCGCTGCGGGAATCAGACGGTCCCGAATACTGATCCGGCGCAACGGGGTGGCGGCCGACGTAGTCCATCGCGAACGGTTGGCCGAGCTCGGCGTGGTTGTACGGGGCCAGGCTGTAGCCGCCTGATGTCGGCGATCACATCGGCCGGGATGACGTGCAAGTGGCGCGGCGGTGGCTGGCCACCTTGCGACACTGAGGTATGGCCGCCCGACGCACCGCCGATCCGGCGCAGACCCGTGCAGCGGTATCGGCCGTCGTCGACTGGTTGCGTGACGATACGGTGTCGGCCCCCGAACGCACGGAGATCGCCGAGGCGGTCAGATTGACCGCGCGCACCGTGGCGGGCCTCGCCCCCGGCGCCAGTGTGGAGGTGCGGGTGCCGCCCTTCGTCGCCGTGCAGTGCATCGCGGGACCAACCCACACGCGCGGCAACCCGCCCAACGTGGTGGAGACCGACCCGCGCACCTGGCTGCTGGTCGCCACCGGGCTGCTGCCCTTCGACGAGGCGGCGGCGAGCGGCGCGCTGCGCCTGTCCGGGTCCCGCGCTGGTGAACTGGCCAATTGGCTACCCGTCGTGACCCCGGGAATGTAGCGGCGGAGCAGGTGTTTCATGACACGTCGCCGATTCCCGTAACCGGGTCTCCGGCCCGTAGACTCAACCACGTCACCCACATCCCCTTGGGAGCAGCCATATCGTGAGCGGCCACGACGACATCGAGCCCGAGAACGATCCCCGTGAAGAATGCGGCGTATTCGGCGTCTGGGCCCCGGGTGAGGATGTGGCCAAGCTCACCTATTACGGCCTTTATGCGCTACAGCACCGTGGCCAGGAGGCGGCGGGTATCGCTGTAGCCGATGGTTCGCAGGTGCTGGTGTTCAAGGATCTCGGCCTGGTCAGCCAGGTGTTCGACGAGCCGACGCTGGCCGCCATGCACGGACACGTCGCCATCGGGCACTGCCGCTACTCGACCACCGGGTCGACCACCTGGGAGAACGCCCAGCCGGTTTTCCGCAACACCCTGGCCGGCACCGGCGTGGCCCTCGGCCACAACGGCAACCTGGTCAACACCACCGAACTCGCCGCCCGAGCCCGCGACGCCGGCCTGATCAACGGCCGCACCCCTGGCGCGGCGACCACCGACTCGGACATCCTGGGTGCGCTGCTGGCCCACGGCGCCGCCGACGCCACCGTCGAACAGGCGGCCCTCGAACTGCTGCCGACCGTGCGCGGCGCTTTCTGCCTGACCTTCATGGACGAGAACACCCTCTACGCGGCCCGCGACCCGTACGGCGTGCGCCCGCTGTCGTTGGGAAGGCTGGACCGGGGCTGGGTGGTGGCCTCCGAGACCGCTGCCCTCGACATCGTCGGCGCGTCGTTCGTGCGCGACATCGAACCCGGCGAACTGCTGGCCATCGACGCCGACGGCGTGCGCTCCACCCGTTTCGCCAACCCCACCCCGAAGGCGTGCGTCTTCGAATACGTCTACCTGGCCCGGCCGGACAGCACCCTGGCCGGCCGCTCCGTGCACGCCACCCGCGTCGATATCGGCCGCCGGCTCACCAGCGAGATGCCCGTCGAGGCCGACCTGGTGATCGGGGTCCCCGAGTCGGGCACGCCCGCCGCCGTGGGCTACGCACAGGGCTCGGGCATTCCGTACGGCCAGGGCCTGATGAAGAACGCCTATGTCGGCCGCACGTTCATCCAGCCGTCGCAGACGATCCGCCAGCTCGGCATCCGGCTCAAACTGAACCCGCTCAAAGAGGTCATCCGCGGTAAGCGGTTGATCGTCGTCGACGATTCCATCGTGCGTGGCAACACCCAGCGCGCGCTGATCCGGATGTTGCGCGAGGCCGGGGCCGTCGAAGTGCACGTCCGGATCGCCTCCCCGCCGGTGCGGTGGCCGTGCTTCTACGGCATCGATTTCGCCACCCCCGCCGAGCTGATCGCCAACGGCGCCGAAGACGAGGACCAGATGCTCGACGCCGTCCGCCGTGCGATCGGCGCGGACACGCTGGGCTACATCTCACAGCAGGGCATGATCGCGGCGACCGAACAGCCCGCCTCCCGGCTGTGCTCGGCGTGCTTCGACGGCGTCTACCCGATCGAACTGCCCGGTGAGTCCGCGCTGGGTAAGAACGTCATCGAGCACATGCTCGCGACCGCCGCCCGCAGCGGCATCCCGTTCGAGCAGGCCGACAACGACAACGACAACGCCTCGGCGCTGCGCAGGCCTTGACGCCTGCTATCTATTGGGCGACCGCGGGATTGATCCGCCACAGGTGACGTCCGCCGCGCGGGCCGCGGCCGTACCGTTCTCGCGAAGCGCCGCCGCAGCAGCGGTCGCCGATGGCGTTTACCGTCGCGAAGCCCGCGACCGGTAGCCTTTCCCTCGATGACCGAGCGCGCCGAACAACACGGCATCTCCTATGCGTCGGCCGGTGTAGACATCGAGGCCGGTGACCGCGCAGTCGAACTCTTCAAACCGCTGGCCGCGAAAGCCACCCGCCCAGAGGTGCGCGGGGGGCTCGGCGGGTTCGCCGGCCTGTTCGCCCTTCGGGCCGGCTACCGCGAACCGGTGCTGGCGTCCTCGACGGACGGCGTGGGCACCAAGCTGGCCGTTGCACAGGCGATGGACAAGCACGACACGATCGGGCTCGACCTGGTCGCGATGGTGGTCGACGACCTGGTGGTCTGCGGTGCCGAACCGCTGTTCCTGCAGGATTACATCGCGGTCGGGCGCACTGTTCCCGAGCGGGTCAGCCAGCTGGTCGCCGGCGTCGCCGAGGGCTGCGTGATCGCCGGCTGCGCGTTGCTCGGCGGGGAGACCGCCGAACATCCGGGGCTGATGGCGCCGGACCACTACGACATCTCGGCGACCGGCATCGGCATCGTCGAGGCCGATGACGTGCTGGGCCCCGACCGGGTCCGCCCGGGCGACGTGATCATCGCGATGGGGTCGTCGGGTCTGCACTCCAACGGCTACTCACTGGCCCGCAAGGTGCTGCTGGAGATCGACCGGATGAACCTGGCCGGTCACGTCGAGGAGTTCGGCCGCACCCTGGGCGAGGAACTGCTCGAACCCACCCGGATCTACGCCAAGGACTGCCTCGCGCTGGCCGCCGAAACCCAGGTGCGTACGTTCTGCCACGTCACCGGCGGCGGGCTCGGGGGCAACCTCGAACGCGTCGTGCCCAACGGTCTGATGGCCGAACTCGACCGAGGCACGTGGACACCGGCGCCGGTGTTCCAGATGATCGCCCAGCGCGGTCGCATCGAGCGCACCGAGATGGAGAAGACCTTCAACATGGGCATCGGCATGGTGGCCGTCG
The DNA here is from genome assembly GCA_034189785.1 of Actinomycetota bacterium. Lineage (GTDB taxonomy): Bacteria > Actinomycetota > Actinomycetes > Mycobacteriales > Mycobacteriaceae > Mycobacterium. The sequence continues at coordinate 10,164 of JAXHUG010000090.1, read as the reverse complement.
TCGCGCCGGAGGACACCGACCGCGCACTGGCCGTCCTCACGGCCCGTCACATCGACTGCTGGATGCTCGGGGCCGTCAAGAAAGGCGGCAAGGACGAGCCACGGGCACTGCTGGTGGGTCAGCACCCGCGGTTCTGAAACGCGTAAAGGCTAGCGGTGCCAGTCGTCCTCGGGCGCCCACGGGTCGTCGGCCACGTCGTCGCTGGGGTCCAAGTCGTCGGACCCGCCGGCCAGCTCGCGCTGTAGCCGTTCGAAGTCAGTTTGTGGCGAACTGTACTTCAGGTCACGAGCAACCTTCGTCTGCTTCGCCTTCGCCCGGCCGCGGCCCATAGGGGACCCCCTTGCGCAATAACGGAGCGGCCCTGAGAACTGGCGGCTCCGATTCTCCGATGTCGTTATTGTCCTGCCAACACTTTAGCGTGCCCGCTCGTCATATGCTGGCACGCCTCGTCCGCGGTGACCAGGTTCACCGACCACCGCCCCGAAGCCGCTCCACGGCGAGGCGTCCGGCGCCCACCTGGTCGGTGTCCGGCCGGGAGTCGGCGTCGATGATCGCGGTCGCCTCGACGTCTCCGCCGGTGGTCAGCGGGGTGTCCGCAGGCAGCCCGCGTTTGACGAGCGCGAGCGCCACCGGACCGTCGTCGATGTGTTCGACGACGGTGCCCACGCGCCCGACGGTGCGGCCGCCGGCGAGCACCGGGTCACCGGTCGACGGCCGGTCGGTGGTCCCGTCGAGGTGCAGCCGGACCAGCATGCGGGGCGGTTTACCCAGGTTGTGGACGCGTGCGACCGTCTCCTGTCCGCGGTAGCAGCCCTTGTCGAGGTGGACGGCACTACCGATCCAGCCGACCTCGTGCGGGATCGTTCGCTCGTCGGTGTCGACCCCCAGCCGGGGCTGCAGGGCCGCCACCCGGTGCGCCTCGTAGACCCATACCCCCGCCGGTCGGACGCCTGTGGCGGTGAGGCGGTCGCGCCAGTCGGCGGCCTGTGCACGTGGGACCAGGAGGTCGAGTTCGAGGCGGTAGGCGGGCAGCCGCCGGATGAAGCCGCCGCCGGGCAGGGCCACCGCGGTCGATTCCGCCGGGAGCGAACCCAGCCCGAGCGTGTCGAGCACCGGCGTGTCGGCCAGCGCGGGACCCAACAGGGACAGCACCGCCAGGTCGGCCGGTTCGATCGTCACATCGGCCCAGAACACCATCTTGCGGAGGTAATTCAGCAGCGGGTCGCCGCGCCAGGGCTCGGTGTCGAGATAGAGGACGCCGTCGAGTTCGGTCTGCCACCAGTGGTCCTCGACGTGCCCCTGACCGTCGAGGCTCAGGTTCTGCGTGACGGTGCCATCGGCCTGCTCACTGGTGTGCTGGCTGGAGATCGTGTGCAGCCAGGATCGGCGTTCGGCGCCCGACAGGGCAAGGGTGGCGCGGTGCGAGCGGTCGACGACCACGGCGCCGTCGTCGGCGGCGCGCTGTTCGCCGAGCGGGTCGCCGTAGTGCCACACCGCCCCGACGTCCGGTCCTTCGGGGACGGGAATTGCTGACATGGCTCAACTCTACGGGTCTACGCTGATGGCTCATGGCGAGCGGACCCGGTGTGGTCGTCACCCTCGACGGTGCTATTCACGACCCGCAGAAACCCTTGTTGCATGCCGACGACCTGGCCGCCGTCCGTGGCGACGGCATCTTCGAGACACTGCTGGTCCGCGACGGCCGCCCCTGCCTCCTGGAGGCGCACCTCGGGCGGCTCACCCAGTCGGCTCGGTTGATGGAGTTACCCGCCCCGGATCCGGCGCGGTGGCGTTCGGCGGTCACCGCCGCGGTGCATCGCTGGACGGCGGACCGCGGCGGCGAAGGAGTGCTGCGCTTGGTGTACAGCCGTGGCCGCGAACGTGGAGGAGTGCCGACCGCATTCGTCACGATCGGCGCCCTGCCGACGCGGATCGCGGCCGCCCGCCGGGACGGGGTGGCGGCGTTGACGTTGGCGCGTGGTCTGCCGACCGAGGCCGCCGGCCTGCCGTGGTTGCTCGCGGGGGCCAAGACATTGTCGTACGCGGTGAACATGGCCGCGCTGCGGCATGCCGAGAAACACGGCGCCGGCGACGTCATCTTCGTCAGCTCCGACGGCCACATCCTCGAGGGGCCGCGGTCGACGGTCGTGATCGCCACCGAGATCCAGGGCGGCGGGCTGGGGTTGCTCACCCCGCCGCCGTGGTATCCGATACTGCGCGGCACCACCGGGCAGGCGTTGTTCGAGGTGGCGCGCAACAAGGGTTACGACTGCGACTACCGGGCGCTGTGTCCTGCGGATCTGGTTGCTGCACAAGGTGTTTGGTTGATCTCTAGCATCACCCTGGCGGCCCGCGTGCATACGCTGGACGGTGTGCCACTGCGGCCGACGCCCCTGGTGGCCGAGATGTCCGCGCTGGTCGACTCGGCCATCGTCAGCGATCGCTGACGGCGAATCGAAGATTTCTTGTCGGTGTCCGCGAGCGCAGGTACGGTCGCTCGTACACAGGGAGCGAATTCCCCGCAGTCACCCGGCTCCCGAGCCCCTCGGTCTGTCCAACCAGGAACCAACGGCTCGGGGGGTGCCCATATCCGGGGGACTCAGCCCGGTCCGGGCGCCAGCGAGGCGCAGGATTTCAACGCCTGTTCCCACGCCGCACGGTCGACACCGGCGGGCGGGCCCGTGTTCGGACCCGGCGCGGCGGGCACGCCGTGTTCGTTGAGGCATTCCGCGTACGAGCCGTGCCCGCTCGGGCGCGACGACGAGGGAACGGACTTGGACGGCGACTCCTGCGAGGCGCACGCCGCCAACAGCCCCGCGGCAGCTAGAGCCGCCGTGATCTTCCGCCAGCCCACTATCCGACGTACCTCGACAACCGCGCCGACAAGTGAGGTACCAGTCCGCCGTCGGCGTCCACCCGCTCCTCGACGTAGGCCAGATCGCCGCCCTCGACGATTCCGTACAGCCGCTTCGCCCCGCCGACCAACATCCCCGACTTGCTGCGCGCCAGCGCGTCGGTGACCAGCTCCCACGAGGACTGGTTGCGCGGGCGGCCGTAGAACAGCTCGACGTAGCCGGCCGAATGGGCGAGCAGCAGTTCGATCGCCTGCGATTCCGAGGGGTCGGCGGGATCGCTGACGAAGCGCCAGAAACCCGTCTCCCGCAATCCGACCCGGTCGTACTCGCCGGACTTGGTCAACCGCCAGGACCGGGCTTCCCAGTTCAGGTAGTCGCCGCCGTCGTGCGAGACGACGATCTGCTGACCGAACCGGTAGTCACCGTGGCGTTCACGGCCTTCACCTTCACCGCGCCACACGCCGACCAGCGGCAGCAGCGCCAGCAGTGCGTCGTTGAAATCGACCCCGTTGCGAAGGTTCGCGGTGTCTGCGGGCAGCGGGAGATCGTCGAAGACCGGGATGTTGCGGGATGCGGTGACTTTGGCTCGTTCGGCGGCGTCCGCCACCGCGCGGTCGCCGGACGTCGAAAAGATGGAACCGGCGGCGTCTTCAGGTTCTTGCGGTGGGGTCACGACTCGTCGGTGATGAGGCGGTACAGCGCGTACAGCGCGAACCATGTGATCACCAAGGTGCACACCACGAGCAGAATTTCGTAGAACAGAACCACGCGACCAGTCTAACCGCCGGAGGAACGCGGTTCGCGTCGGCCGGTCGGCCGATCTTGTACTCGAACTGGGCGCAGAACGCGCCGCACGATCAACGCGCCGCACGATCAACGTGACGAACGCTCAGCCCGGTCAGGCGACCTGGACGTCCACCTCGTGGATACCGGCGCCCGACGGGGTGACGGTGGCGTCGCCGTTGCCGACCTTCGACAGCGCGCGCAGCGTCCAGGTGCCCGGCGCGGCGAAGAACCGGAAGTCGCCGGTGGCCGACGCGACGACCTCGGCGGTGAACTCGTCGGAGGCGTCCAGCAGGCGCACGAACGCACCGCCGACCGCCTGGCCGGAGCCGTCCACCACACGACCGGTGATGACGGTTTCCTTCTCCAGGTCGACGCTGGCGGGCAGTGTCGGGCCTTGCTTAGGAGGAGCGCACATAACTAATTTCCCAACTCGATCGGGGCCCCCACCAGGGAGCCGTATTCGGTCCAACTGCCGTCGTAGTTCTTGACGTTCTTGTGCCCCAACAGTTCGTGCAGGACGAACCACGTGTGTGAGGAACGCTCACCGATGCGGCAGTAGGCGATGGTTTCCTTCTCACCGTCCAGCCCGGCATCGGCGTAGATCTTGGCGAGGTCCTCGTCCGACTTGAAAGTACCGTCCTCGTTGGCGGCCTTGCTCCACGGCACGTTGATGGCCGTGGGGATGTGGCCGGGGCGCTGGCTCTGCTCCTGCGGCAGGTGCGCGGGTGCGAGGATCTTGCCGGAGAACTCGTCGGGGGAGCGCACATCCACCAGGTTCTTGGCGCCGATCGCAGCGATCACCTCGTCGCGGAAGGCCCGGATGCTGGTGTCGGGCTGCTTGGCGGTGTAGCTGGTCGCGGGACGGGTCACCGGCTCGCGGGACAGCGGACGCCCGTCGAGCTCCCACTTCTTGCGGCCGCCGTCGAGCAGCTTGACGTTCTCGTGGCCGTACAGCTTGAAGTACCAGTAGGCGTAGGCGGCGAACCAGTTGTTGTTGCCGCCGTAGAGGATGACGGTGTCGTCATTGGAGATACCGCGGTCGGACAGCAGTTTCGAGAACTGCTGGGCATCGACGAAGTCACGCCGGACCGGGTCCTGCAGGTCGGTCTTCCAGTCGAGCTTGACCGCACCCTCGATGTGTCCGGTGTCGTAGGCCGAGGTGTCCTCGTCGACCTCGACGAACACGGTATTCGGCGCGTTGAGATTGCTCTCGGCCCAGTCGGTGGTGACCAGGACGTCTGAGCGAGCCATCGATGATCCTTTCGTTGCTTACTTCGAACTCATGCAGGGGCGGGGACCCGGCGGAGCCGGGCTGCCAGCGGGTAGAGCGTGCAGCCCAGGCAGATGCCGAAGGCCGCGTTGAGGAGCGCCGCGAACAGAGTGAACGCGGTGGTGATCAGACCGACCGCGGGCAGTAGCAGCGCCACGACCACCACGCCGGTGGTCACCCGGCCGGTGAACCGGGGACCGCGCACGTCGACCCGGGGGGCCGACGCGGTATCTGTCGCCGTGGACATGTGGCCATTACTCCTGTTGCGTTGGATATCTGGTTGTGGACAGGCCAGAGCCGCCAGCTCGAGCGAACGCGGCCGTGGCCCCCGCGAGGACGCTCAGCTACAACAACAGCAACAACCCGCAGAGCGGCGCAGATCGACTGCGCGGCGCTTGGAGAGCATCAGCTCGAGGCGGGCGAACACGCGGCCATCCTACCCAATGACAGGGTTGTCAGGCCAACAGCGGTTCCAGCACCGACCGCAGGTCAGCGACCTTCGGCACACCCGACGTGCGGTAGCGGGGACGGCCGTGCGTGTCGAAGATGATCGTCGTCGGCAGCGACAGCACCGAAAGCCGCCTGGCCGCTTCCGGATTGGCGTCGATGTCGATCTCCACATGGGCCACCTCGGGCCGCTCGCGGCACACCTGGTCGACCACCCGGCGCACGGCGTCACAGGGTCCGCACCACACCGCGCTGAAGTGTAGGACGGTGGGCCCGGTGTCGGACAACCCGAGTCCGGAGGTGTCGACGTCCGCCGCCACGGCTTCGGCCTTGAGCAGGCCGGCGCGCAGCGTGACCAGCCGGCCCACCACGAACGCGAGACCGAACACCGCGATCAGTACAGCGATCACGACGATCCACGACGCGCTCATGACTGTCTGAACCCGTCGAGCGTGATGGTCATGTCGTCGGCGATACCTTCGATGATGACATCCGAACCGCGCGCACCCTGGGCGGTCGGCGCGATGGCGAACGGAAGTTTCTGGCCCGGCATGCTGGCGCTGAACGCGTCCAGCACCGCGGCGGTCTTGTCCTCGGGCACCGCCTGCTCGGCCGTGCCTGCGCCGGTCAGTACGTCGGTGGCCGTCATCACCAGCGTCGTCTGGTCGGGGTCGCTGACCGAGAGGTCGACGGCGACCGACACCCGCTCGTCGAACCCCGCACCCTCCGGGGTGCCGGTGAACACCACACCCTTGTTGATGGAGATCCCGGATTCGGTGGTGCCGCCCGTCGCGTCGTTGGTCTCCCCGGTGGGGGCTTCGACCAGCAGGTCGGGGATGCCGATGAAGCGGCCGACGTGGGTGGAGTTGATGATGATGCGGCTCTCCACCTTGCCGACGGCCATCGGCGCGTCGGGGCGGACCAGCCAGGACGTCTCGGAGAGGTTGACGTCATGCAGGGTCGCCTCCAGTGACGCCTTACCCACAATGGGGTGATCAACGCCACTGGCGCGAATTTCCATCTCGCCGTACCCGTGCTCCATCGCCTGCGTGACGAACGGGAAGCCGATGATCCCCACCCACGGGTCCGAGTTCAGGTTCGCGACTTCCCGCAATACCCGTGACCAGCGGTATTCGGCGTAGATGGCGGTGCCGAAATCGGCGCCGACCGCCCCGACGACCACCGCGGTGACCGTCGCGACGAGCCCGATCAGCACGTTGCGCATCGCCACATTCTGGCTTACAGGGCGCCCGTGATCGGACTCGGCGCGGCTGCTTCGGTGCGAGCGCGCTATCGTTACTTGGCCAACGGTCGGTAACGGCCGCGTGTCAGGCACAAATCTGGGAGATCACCGCAGACATCGACGTCGGGCGAGGCCCCGGGACTGCTGGAGGGCCTGTGGATCTACTGCTGTTGACCGTCGACCCGCACCCCGAGTCGGTTCTGCCGTCATTATCGCTGCTCGCGCACAACGTGCGGGCCGCCCCTACCGAGGTCTCGTCGCTGTTGGAGGCCGGCACCGCCGACGTCGCGATCGTCGACGCCCGCACCGACCTGGCCGCCGCTCGTGGCCTGTGCCGCCTGCTCGGTACGACGGGGACGGCGGTGCCCGTGGTGGCGGTGGTCAACGAGGGCGGCCTGGTGGCCGTCAACCACGAGTGGGGCCTCGACGAGATCCTGCTGCCCGGGACGGGTCCTGCCGAGATCGATGCACGCCTACGACTGCTGGTCGGGCGTCGCGGCGGCGTCGCGAATCAGGAGAACGCCGGCAAGATCAGCCTCGGTGAGTTGACGATCGACGAGGGCACCTACACGGCCCGGCTGCGGGGCCGCCCGCTGGACCTGACCTACAAGGAATTCGAGCTGCTGAAGTACCTCGCCCAGCACGCGGGCCGGGTGTTCACCCGCGCCCAGCTGCTGCAGGAGGTGTGGGGATACGATTTCTTCGGCGGCACCCGCACCGTGGACGTGCACGTGCGTCGACTGCGCGCCAAACTCGGGCCCGAATACGAATCGCTGATCGGCACCGTGCGCAACGTGGGCTACAAGGCGGTACGGCCCGCCCGGGGCCGCCCGCCCCCGCCGGAGGCCCAACTGTCCGACGACGAGGACGACTACGAGACACCCGACAGCGTGCCGCAGTCGCTGGCGGACCCGCTGCGCGCACCGTGACGTCGATCGACTGGCGGAGCGCACTCACCGACGACGAGCAGGGCGGGATCCGCGACGTCATCGCCGCCGCCACCCGTCACGACGGGGTCGCCCCGGTGGGGGATCAGGTGCTGCGGGAGCTTCCCGCCGGCCGGACCCGCCACCTGCTGGCCGTCGACCCGGACGCCGGAGCGGTCGTCGGCTACCTCAACCTCGCGCCCGCCTCCGACACCGCACCGCCAATGGCCGAACTCGTGGTGCACCCGGACTTCCGGCGCCGCGGCACCGGGGCGGCCATGGCTCGGGCCGGGCTCGCCGAAGGCGGCGCCGCGGCGCGGATCTGGGCGCACGGCAACCTCGAGGCAGCCAAGGCGACCGCGCGTGCGCTCGGTCTGCAGGTGGTGCGTGAACTGCTGCAGATGCGTCGGCCGCTCACCGATCTGCCGCCGGTGACGGTGGCCGACGGTGTCCGTCTGACCACCTACTCCGGACCCGGTGACGATCCGGAGTTGTTGCGGGTCAACAACTCCGCGTTCTCCTGGCATCCGGAGCAGGGCGGCTGGACCGGCGCCGACATCGCCGGACGGTGTGCCGAGCCGTGGTTCGACCCGGCGGGGTTGTTCATGGCGTTCGACGACGCATCGGGGAAACTCCTCGGCTTTCACTGGACGAAGGTCCACGGACCCGACCTCGGTGAGGTCTACGTCGTCGGCGTCGACCCGGCGGCGCAGGGACGCGGACTCGGGGCCACGCTCACGCTGGCCGGACTGCACCATCTCGCCGAACGACTGTCGAACTCCTCGCAGCCGACCGCGATGCTCTACGTCGAGGCCGACAACGGCGCAGCTGTGAAAACCTATCGGCGCCTGGGGTTCGACGTGTTCTCCGTCGACGCCGCTTATGCCGCAGGCTGAGTCATCGAAGGTTCTCGATGTCGTCGCGGATTGGCCGCACCGTGATCGCCACATCGGCGGCCTGCACGATCTCGTCGGTCTGCGGCTTGGTATTCCCCCGGGATGCCGATGCCGCGTGACTGTGGCGAAGTCGATCGACGTTCGCCAGCTGTGTCCGGTCTGCGAGCGCGGCGAAAATCCCTGCTCGAGTCATCAGGCGCTCAGACGCGTCAGTCGCATTGGGTCGATGCCTGCCGAGCTGACCCGTCGGGTGAATCGGGCCCGGTGGGACGGGGGCAGGCTCCAATCCCGGGTTCATGTTCCATTCACCAAGGGTGGGCCGACCGTTCATAGCGGCAGCTTAAGTTCAGCGTCGAGCAGGCAGGGCCCTGCTCGACGGGACGATTGTTCCCGACGCTTCTGCCCGCGAACACGGTGGTCGAGTGTCGATCACCACCACTTTCTTGAAGGAGCTACGTGAAGCCCAATCGATCCGGCGTTGCGCTTGGCCTGCTGGCCGCCAGCGCCCTGTTCTTGTCGGCATGCGGCAGCGACAACAACGCCTCGTCGGGAGCTGGGGGGGACGAAGGTACGGGAGGCACCGCAGGCGACACCGCCGCGGGCATCGAGTGCGCTGGTAAGGAGTCGCTCAAGGCAAGTGGGTCCTCAGCCCAGGCGAATGCGGTGACCCGCTTCGTGAACGCCTACGAGACCGCCTGCCCGGGTTACACCCTGAACTACACCTCCTCGGGATCCGGGGCCGGTGTCTCCGAGTTCCTCGGCGGTCAGACCGACTTCGGCGGCTCCGACTCGCCGCTCAGCCAGGAGAAGGGCGAGTACGACCGGGCGAAGGAGCGGTGCGGCGGCAGCGACGCCTGGAACCTGCCGGCCGTCTTCGGGCCCATCGCGGTGACCTACAACCTCGCGGGTGTGGACGGGTTGGCGCTCGACGGCCCCACGCTCGGCAAGATCTTCAACGGCACGGTCACCACGTGGAACGCCCCGGAGATCGCGGCGTTGAACCAGGGTAAGGAGCTGCCCGACCAGCCGATCAACGTGATCTTCCGCAGCGACGAGTCCGGCACCACCGACAACTTCCAGTTGTACCTCGACGCCGCCTCGGACGGCGCGTGGGGCAAGGGTGCCGGGAAGACGTTCGCGGGCGGTGTCGGCGAAGGCGCCAAGGGCAACGAGGGCACCTCGGCGGCGATCAAGAGCACGTCCGGTTCGATCACCTACAACGAGTGGTCCTACGCCACGAATCAGGGGCTGCAGATGGCCCAGATCGTCACGTCCGCCGGTCCGGAGCCGGTGACGCTGAGCGCCGAGTCGGCCGGCAAGTCGATCGACACGGTGAAGATCAAGGGTCAGGGCAACGACCTGGTCCTCGACACGTCCTCGTTCTACAAGCCTGCCGAGGCGGGCGCCTACCCGATCGTGTTGCCGGTCTACGAGATCGTCTGCTCGACGTATCCCGACGCCGAGGTCGCCCCCGCGGTAAGGGCATTCCTGACCGCTGCGGTCGGCCCGGGCCAGCAGGGTCTGGAGGACAACGGGTACATTCCGATCCCCGACGAGTTCAAGGCCAAGCTGACCAACGCGATCAACGCGATCTCGTAGCCGCAATATGACGGTCCGACCCGAACCGACAGCTGTGGGCTCGCCGACGGCGGCGAGCCCACAGCAGACCGGACAAACCACCCAGATGCCTACCAAGTCAACCGGGGGATCCGCGCTCGGCGGCGGCAGCGGTCGATGGGGC
>JAXHUG010000009.1:0-5520 GCA_034189785.1 Actinomycetota bacterium | reverse complement strand
GGACCGTCGGGAGGCTTGCTGGCGCGCCCACACCGAAACGGGCAGCATCGCCATCGACGATCCGAACTGCCGACCGTATCCGCATCTGCGTGCGGCTGCTCCTGGACGGGGCGCGGCCGCGTTAACGGCTCGACAGACGTTGCGCGACAGCGCCGTACCGTTCAAGACGGTCCCGGTCGGCGAGGGCGTTGTAGAGCACGAGGCGGGTCGCGGTGTGGCCGTACTTCGTCTCGAGCGCCTCGGCCAGGCCGTCCCACGTCGACTCGGTCGCGAACGTCGAGAGGTGGTCATCGGTGATCTGGGCGACCATCCCTTTGACGTCGCCGGCCTTCTGCCGCTCGCGGATGCGCGACGTCGTGCCGTCGAAACCGGCCTCGTCCAGGATGAACGCGTAGTTGGGTGTGCTCCCGTAGAAGCTCATGGTCGCCCGCACCAGCTCGCGCTCTTTGTGCCGTTCCTCGTCGGAGTCACCCACGATCGTCATCACCGGTACGATCAGCGTGATGTCCTGCGGCGAGCGCCCCGACTTCTGTGCTCCCTCGGTGACTTTCGGCACGACGTGGCGCGCGATGTAACCCGGCTCGCCGAGCGGGTGCACGTGCACCCCGTCGGCCACTTCGCCGGCCATCCGCAGCATCCACGGATTGACCGCGGCGATGTCGAGCTTGGGGTCCGGCGCGTCGATCGGCCCTGCGCTCCACTGCGGCGTGATGAAGTCGAGGTTGTAGAACTCGCCGTGATGGTCGAGCGTACCGGTCCGGAACGCCGCAAAGCACGCCTTCACCGCGAGCACGTAGTCACGCAGCCGCGGACCGGGATGGGCGAACTCGACACCGTAGCGATGCACGACGTGCGTGCGCACCTGGGTACCCAGACCCAGCCGGAACTTCCCGCCCGTGGCCTCCTGCAGTTCCCACGCCGTCGCTGCCGTCACGAATGGACTGCGGGGGAACGCGACCGCCACACCGGTCGACAGCTCCAGACCCGGCGCCGCTTGTGCGGCCACTGCGGCGTTGAGGTAGGCGGTTCTTCCGGTTTCGGTGAACACCAGACCGCCGAAGCCGGCTTCCTGGCAGCGGCGCGCGAGCCCGCCGGCCAGCTGCAGCGGCTGGGGAGTCGTCATCACGTCGACGTGCACGATCGGCAGCCTACGCGGTGAGGAACTTGTCGAAGGCGACTGTGTGGGGTCCTTCGGGTCGACTAGTTCAGCTCGGCGAGCTGCGGCACCACCGGGGCGATGCCGTCGATCCACTTCGCCGGTGATCCACCCGGCGTCATGACGATCGCGGTGTGCACACCCAGCTTGGCGTAATCGGCCATGGCGCGGACGAATTCGTCGGTGGCTCCGGGTTCGGGCCGCGGCTCGTGCGGGAGGATCGTCACGCGGATGTCGTCGATGTCGCGGCCGACGTCGTCGCAGTGCCGTCGCAGCACGTCGAGCTTGTGCGCGACCTCCTCCGGAGAGCCGAACAGGTTGCACGCGTCGCCGTACTGCGCCACCAGGCGCAGGGTCTTGCGTTCACCGCTGCCGCCGATCATCACTTTCGGCTTGTCGATCGGCTGCGGCGAGCACAGCGTCTCCGCCAACTGGTAGTGCTTACCCTGGAACGGCCCGTTGTTGTCGGGATCCCACATCTGCGCACAGATCCGCAGCGTCTCCTCCAGGCGCTCGAACCGCTCGGCGAGCGGTGGATAGGGCACCCCGAGCCCGCGGTGTTCACGCTCGTACCACGCGGCGCCGATCCCGAGCCACGCCCGGCCGCCCGAGAGCACGTCCAGCGTCGTCACCGTCTTGGCGAGCAGGCCGGGATGTCGGTACGTCACGCCTGTGACGAGCAGTCCGAGGTCGATCCGCGAGGTGTGGGCGGCCAGGAAGCCCAGGGTCGTGTAGCCCTCGAGCATGTTGGCTTCCGCGGGAAGGCCGGTCGGTTCGATCTGGAAGAAGTGGTCCATGAGCGACAGCCAGGTCGCACCGGACGCTTCGGCCGCCTCGCCGACGCGGGCGAGCTCACCGGCGATGGCGGTCGTCCCGCCGTCGATGTCGAAGATGGGCACGTGGTATCCGAGTTCCATGACTCGGGACAACCGGTATGACCGGCGGCGCATTCCCGCGACGGCTCTGAAGGCGGGGTGATTTTCCGGCCCTGTGCTCGAAAGCCGGCACAGGAACGAAAACGACACCTCGCCCAGAATCTCGTCGGTCGCGCTGCTTGATTCCGAGATCCCCTGGTGTCCGGTGAAGTGTGTCCGGTGAAACCTCAGGCCGCCTCAGCCGTGGTTTATGAGCGGGCTGATGACGTCGCGCGCGAACTGCGCGGCATTCACCTGGGGACTGCCGTCGGGGTAGCTCACCGTCGCCAGGAGGTTCGCTCCCGCGTCGACGAAATTGCCGTCGGCGCGGTCCTGATGCGTCGACGAGGTGACCAGGATGATCCCGGACGTGCCCGCCTTCTCGGCCAGCGGCACCGAGAACCGCGCGTTCTCCACAGTGCTGTTCGCCCTGTCCTCCACGATGATTCGGTGATCGGGGAAGCCGAGAACCAGCAGCATGCGCCGCATCGCCGCGGCCTCGCTCACGCCGTTGCGGGGGTTGCCACCGGTGACGATGATCGGCGACTGCGGGAAGAACTGCGCGACCGCCAGGCCGGTGATGACGCGGCGACGCAGGATCGGGTGCATGGTTCCGTTGGGTTCGAGCCCGTATCCGAGGATGACGATGGCCGGCTTCGAGAAGTCCTTGACCGCGACGGCGGGTTGTGCGGACGCGATGGGGGGTGAGACGTCGGCGATGAGGGCAGCCACCGCGAGGGCGACGGCTGCCACGGCGGTTCTCCACGTTCTCCGCATGCTCGGTTGATCGTGACGGGAGTCGCGGGTGTTACCGGCGTGGTTCGGCGTGGACACGGACGGAGCGTTCGAACGGACCACCCGCCGTGCCGCGTCAGGTTGTGATCTCTATCACGTTCAGTGGGTATAATTGTATCTGTCACCACAACAAAGGGGTCGTTCATGGATGCGCTCAACGATGGTTCACTGCACCCGGTTCAGCGCGCGGGGACTCCTCGTGCCAAGCCGGCCGACCGCCACACCCTCCAGGCCATCGTGTTGACGGCGATCGGCATCGTCGGCATCGTCGGCGTGGTGGGTGCTCTCATGCAGGGGGAGAGCGACGTGGCCTTTCTGATCGGGCTGCTCTCCAGCGCGATCATCCTGGGCACCGTCTGCTAGCCGCTTCCGGCCGAACGCCGGTGCGATGCTGCGTAGCATTTGGCGATGGGCACCCGGCACCTCCACATCGACAAGCAGTCACCTTCGGCGTACAAGGCGCTGATCGGCGTTTCCACCGCCGTCACCGGGCTCGCCAAGGAGACGGGGCTGCCGCGAAGCCTCGTCGAACTCGTCAACGTGCGGGTGTCCCAGCTCAACGGTTGCGCCTCGTGCCTCGAGGTGCACCACCGCCGCGCCGACGATGCCGGCGTGAGCGCCAAACAACTCGCGACGGTGGCGGTCTGGCGTGACACCGAGCTGTTCGACGAGCGCGAACAGGCCGCCCTGCGCCTGGCCGAGATCGCCACCACGCTGCCCGACCACGACACCGCCGAACGCGAATACGCCCGCGCCCGCGACGTGCTCAGCGACGACGAGCTGTCCGCCGTCATCTGGGTCGCGACCACGATGAACGCCTTCAACCGCGTCTCGATTCTGAGCCGCCACACCGTCCGCGCCTGACGCGCTCAAGATCGCGCTGAGCTTCGTAGCGCGAGCATGCGCGGCTAGATCATCTCCCGGCGCGTCAGCCACCGCATGACCTGCCAGCCGACGAACACCGGCAGCCAGCACGTCAGCACCCGATAGAGCAACACCGCCGGCACGGCGACCGCGGCGGCCACCCCGAACGCCGCGAGCCCGCCGATCAGGGCGGCCTCCACCGCGCCGACACCACCGGGGGTCGGCGCGGCCGACGCCAGCGTGCCGCCCACCATCGTCACCACGGTCACCGTCACGAAGGACGTGTCCCCGCCGAACGCCTCGATGCTGGCCCACAACGCCAACGCCGCACCCAACGTGGTTGCCGCGCAACCCAACACGATCAGCCCCAGCCGCTGCGGCTCGGCGGCCAGGTCGCGGAAGTCGTTGAGCGCCTCGACCAGCCTCGGCCGCAGTGTGGTCATCAGCCAGCGCCGCAGCCGCGGCACCGCGAGGAACACCCCGACCAGGCCGAGCAGCACCCCGCCGATCAAATACAGCAGCCTGCTCGACGGCACGAACCGCGCCAGATCCGCCGACGCGCCGGCCACGAAGCTGAACACGATCAGCAGCGTGACGTGGGTGACCACCTGTACCGACTGCTGCAACGCCACCGCCGTGGTGGCCCGCACCGCGCCGAGCCCGCCCTTCTGCAGGAACCGCGTGCTCAGCGCCAGCCCGCCCACCCCGGCCGGGGTGGTGGTCGCGGCGAAGGTGTTGGCGACCTGCATCAGGACCAGATGCCGGAAGGTCACCAGCCCGTCGGCGCATGCCCACAGCGCCGCCGCGGCACCCAGATACTTCAGCGCCGACACCGCCAGCCCGAGCAGCGCCCACCACATGTTGACGTTGCGCAGCTCGTTGGAGAACGTCGGCACGGCGGTGAGGAACGGGTAGGCGACGTAGACGAGCGCGCCGATCAGCACCAGCTGGATGATCTGGTTGCGGGTGAACCGCGTGATGTTCTCGGTGCTGATGCTGTCGGTGCCGGTCTGGCGCATCACCTCCTCGCGGGTCGCCGTCGCCACGGCCCGCGCATCCGGCAGCGCGTTCCAGGACAGCTCGCCCACGGCGTGTTTGGCGAGGCGACGCGACGCGACGAGCACGGCATCGGCGCCGAGCACGTCGATCGCCGCGGCGACCGCCGATTTCGCGCCGTGCAGTTCCGCGGTGGTCAACAGCAGCTGCGCGACATCGGTCTGCAGCTGCGCGTCCGTCGCACCGTATTCGGCGTATGCGAAGCCGCCGAACAGCACCGTGCCGTCGTCGGCGGTGATCTCGGCGGCCCGCAGATCGCCGTGGGCCATCGTGCCTGCGTGCAGGTCACGCAACGCCTCCCACACCTTCTTCGGCGGGATGCCGTCGTCGAGCGGCACACCGCGCACCGCGTCGTGCGCGTAGAGCGCCCAGTTGCGGGCCAGCGTCGCCGCCGCGACCGACGACGTGTTGGCCAACCCCGCCTGGCCGACCGCGATCGCCATCAACGCCCGGTGTTCGACGGCCCGGCGCAACGAGGTCTGCAGCGGCGCGGTCTCCGAGGACCGCAACCGCAGTTTGCGCCAGAGCTGCCGCAGGGCCCCGCCGCTGCGCTGGTTCGGCCCGTACATGTGCACCGTGGCGTGGCCGCCGTCCGTCGTGTCGGCGGTCATCACCAGGGGGCCGCGGCCGGCGGGCCGCACCACCGTCAGCGCGGTCACCTCGAATCCGCGCCGCGCCAACGCCCGCACGGCGTCGGCCAGCGGCACCTCCAGAGCGGGGGTGCCCACCACCAGC
>JAXHUG010000089.1:49697-53577 GCA_034189785.1 Actinomycetota bacterium | reverse complement strand
GTGAGCGCACGAAAGCGCGCCGAATTCGCTAGAGGGCGAGTAGCATGCGGGTGTTGCCCAGGATGTTGGGCTTGACGTAGGACAGGTCCAGGAATTCCGCGACACCGGTGTCGTATGACCGGCACATCTCCTCGTACACCTCCGCGGTGACCGGGGTGCCGTCGATCTCGGCGAAGCCGTGTCGGGCGAAGAACTCCACCTCGAAGGTCAGCACGAAGATCCGCTGCAGACGCAGTTCGCGCGCCACGTCGAGCAACCGCTCGACGATGAGATGCCCGACACCGTGGCCCCGGACCTTGGGGTGCACCGCCACCGTACGGACCTCGCCGAGGTCGGCCCACAAAACGTGCAGGGCGCCGCAGCCGATCAGCTCGTCGTCGAGTTCGGCGACCCAGAACTCCTGCACCGCCTCGTAGATGTTGACGAGGTTCTTTTCGAGCAGGATCTTGCCGGCGTAGATGTCGACGAGGCTCTTGATCGCCGGGACGTCGGAGGTGCGCGCCCGGCGCACGGTTACCTCTTCGGCCACTTCGTCGGCCGGTATCTGATCCGCTGCGCTCACGCTGCGAGAATATCGGCAGAGCCAACCGATATTCTGTTGCGGTGTCGGGCCCGTCTCCTACTGATCCGGTGGTGCCGCGCGCCCGAGTGGCCAATATCGCCAATGTGCTGACCGGTGTGCGCTTTCTTCTCGTGCCGGTGTTCCTCGCCGCGTTGTTCGTCGGCGACGGGCATGAAACGTACTGGCGCGTCGTGGCATTCGTGGTGTTCGCGGTGGCGGTGATCACCGACCGGTTCGACGGCGCACTGGCGCGCAGCTATGGTATGGTCACCGAATTCGGCATGCTCGCGGATCCGATCGCCGATAAGGCGCTCATCGGCGCCGCGCTGATCGGTCTGTCGTTGCTCGGTGATCTGCCGTGGTGGGTGACCATCGTCATCCTCGCCCGCGAACTCGGTGTCACTGTGCTGCGATTCGCGGTGCTACGCCACGGGGTGATCCCGGCCAGCCGCGGCGGCAAGGTCAAGACGCTCGTGCAGGCGGTGGCCATCGGGCTGTTCGTGCTACCCTTGGCGGCCTGGCCCGGACCGTGGCTCGCGGTGGCGTGGGTGATCATGGTGGCGGCCGTCGTGCTGACCGTGCTGACCGGGCTGGACTACGTGCTGTCGGCGATCCGGGACTCCTGTGAACGACCCGCTACTCACTGACGACGCCCGCGCACTGGTCGCCGATCTGACCGTGCGCCATCAGAGCGTGGCGACCGCGGAGTCGCTGACCGCCGGGTTGTTGAGTGCGACGCTGGCCGGTGTCCCCGGCTCGAGTGCGGTGTTGCGCGGCGGTCTGGTGACCTACGTCGAGGACACCAAGATCGCGCTCGCCGGGGTGGCCCCACAGGTTCTCGACGCCGTAGGACCTGTCGCGGCGCCCACCGCGCGGGCGCTCGCGGTCGGCACGCGTCAGCGCTGCGGGGCGACTTGGGGAGTGGGGCTGACCGGCGTGGCCGGACCGGAACCGCACGGTGGGCACCCGGTGGGTACCGTATTCCTCGGCCTTGCCGGGCCGGTCGACACCGAGGTGGTGGAACTCTACTTGAGCGGTACGCGCTGGGACATCCGCAAGGCGGCGGTCGACCAGGCGATCGCCCACCTGCGGTCGCTGGTCGAAGCGCAGTGATCTGAAACTCTTCCGCGGCCGGGAACCGGGTCGGCGTCTGCCGCGTTGTGCAGTCAGCAACCCAGCCAACGAAGGAGAGCACGATGGTGACATTGCTGCGTGAGGTGATCGGCGACGTGCTACGCCGTGCCCGGACCTCGCAGGGCCGGACCCTTCGGGAGGTCTCCGACACCGCCCGGGTCAGCCTGGGGTATCTCTCCGAGGTCGAACGCGGTCGCAAGGAAGCGTCCAGCGAACTGCTCAGTGCGATTTGCGGGGCGCTCGACGTCCCTCTGTCGCAGGTGCTCTCCGATGCGGGCGAGGAATTGGCTCATCTCGAACACGTCGCCGCGCGGGTCTCGAACATCGACGTGACGACCAAGGTCGTGATTCCGCAGGCCGTCTCGATGGCTGTGGCCTGAACCCCCCCGCCTGAAACCGTCCTCTCGCCTCCCGACGGGGTGTGGGGACGTGCGCAGAACCGATAAGTTGGCAGCAGGACCCAGTCGACAAGACCCGAAGGCGGAGTGAAGCGATGGCCAACCCGTTCGTCAAGGCGTGGAAGTACCTGATGGCGCTGTTCAGCTCGAAGGTCGACGAGTACGCCGACCCGAAGGTGCAGATCCAGCAGGCGATCGAAGAGGCGCAGCGCCAGCACCAGGCACTGACCCAGCAGGCCGCCCAGGTCATCGGCAACCAGCGCCAGCTGGAGATGAGGCTGAACCGGCAGCTCGCCGACATCGAGAAGCTGCAGGTCAACGTCCGCCAGGCACTGACGCTCGCCGATCAGGCCGTGGCGAACGGTGACGCCGCCAAGGCCACCGAGTACAACAACGCCGCCGAGGCGTTCGCTGCCCAGCTGGTGACAGCCGAACAGAGCGTCGAGGACCTCAAGGGGCTGCACGACCAAGCGCTGCAGGCCGCCGACCAGGCCAAGAAGGCCGTGGAGCAGAACGCGATGATGCTGCAGCAGAAGATCGCCGAGCGCACAAAACTGCTCAGCCAGCTCGAGCAGGCCAAGATGCAGGAGCAGGTCAGCTCCTCGCTGCGGTCGATGAGCGAACTCGCGGCCCCGGGCACCACACCGAGCCTCGACGAGGTGCGCCAGAAGATCGAGCGGCGTTATGCCAACGCGATGGGTGAGGCCGAGCTCGCGCAGAACTCCGTGCAGGGCCGCATGCTCGAGGTCCAGCAGGCCAGCGTGCAGATGGCCGGCCATTCCCGGCTGGAGCAGATTCGCGCATCGATGCGGGGCGAGGCACTGCCGTCCGGTGGCGCCACCCCGGCGGCCAGCCCCGCCACCCCGGCCACCAATCCGGCCCAGCAGGCGCCAGAAAACCCGTTGTCACGGTAGTTCTCGTGAGGTGAGGCAGTGAAGACGCAGACCAGACAGGCCCCGACGGCGTGGCGCACGATGCTGCAACGCGGGGTGGACACGGCTGCCGAACTGTCCGATGTGGTGGCCGACAAACTGCACGCCGCCGCCGATCCGCGCGCCAAGCTGCTGCGCAAACGGCGCTGGGCGTTGCGGCTCGGGTTGTTCTTCACGGTCACCAGCGTGTTCTGGATCCTGGTCACCGCCGTGCTGGCCGCCTGGAGCACCCCGTTCTGGGTGTTCATCATCACCGGGGCGATCGCCGCCGGAGCGATGTTCCCGGCCACCCTCCTGCTACTGCGCTACCGCTGGCTGCGCGCCGAACCGCTGCCGCCCGCCCGCACCCGGGCATCGCGCCGGCTGCCACCGTTCAACTCCGCCGCCCGGGCTCCGATGGCAGCTCTGGCCTCCGCCGAACGCGGGTTGTTCTCCCTGCTCGGGGTGATGGAGCGGAGCCGGACGCTGCCGGCCGACGAACTGCGGGAGTTGACGATGGCGGCCCAGCAGAGCGCGGCGACCATGGCCGCCACCGCGGCCGAGGTGGTGTCGATGGAGCGCGCGATGGCCTCGACGCCGATGTTGCGTGGGCACCTGATGCCGACGGTCCGAGCGTTCACCGCGCAGATGGATCAGGGCGTGCGGCAGTACCACGAAATGGTGGACGCCGCAGCGCAACTCGTGTCGGCGGCCAACAACGGCCCGATGTCGAGTTCGCCGCTGTCCAATACCACGCTGTCCAATACCACGCTGTCCAATACCACGCTGTCCAATACCACGATGCACAACCGGCGCTACCGCGACGAACTGGTCAACGCCACCGACCGGCTGCAGGGCTGGGCACAGGCATTCGA
>JAXHUG010000089.1:29019-49597 GCA_034189785.1 Actinomycetota bacterium | reverse complement strand
CGCTGTCCAATACCACGCTGTCCAATACCACGCTGTCCAATACCACGATGCACAACCGGCGCTACCGCGACGAACTGGTCAACGCCACCGACCGGCTGCAGGGCTGGGCACAGGCATTCGACGAACTGGGGCACCTGCGCCGCGGCGCCTGACCGGCTACAGCGTCGGCCCTAGCTAGAGTGTGGGCCCAAGCGCCGGGAACGGCACGGCCAGCAGCCCGCGCACCGTCGCCTTGAGGAAGTCGACCGTGTCGAAGTAGTCCCGCCACAGGGTGATCCGGCCAGCGTGCACCTCGAAGACCCCGCAGACCCAGAACTGCAACCGCACCGGCCCCAAGACCAGGACGTCGGTGCGTTCGGTCAGCACGGCGTCGCCCTCGGCCGCGATGCGGTGGATCTTCACCTCGAACCCGAACTTACCCTGGCCGCGCCGGAACAACTTGGTGATGCGTTCTCTGCCGCGAATGGTCGGCAACCCCATGTTCTGCCAGGCGATGTGGTCGGCCATCAGGGAGTCAGTGGTGTCGAAATCCTCGTCCTGAAGGGCGAAAAGGAACGTCTCGACCGTGCGCGCATTGGTCGTGCTCTGCAGGGCCGAGGTGGAACCGTTGCTCGATTCGGTCATGCTGGCCAAGCGTAGCCCCTCGCCTGGGCGCCGTCGGCAGAACAGCTGTGGCAGGGTGGGCGGGTGCGTGTCGCCGTAGTCGCCGGTCCCGACCCCGGTCACGCCTTCCCGGCGATCGCGCTGTGCCAGAAGTTCGCCGCCGCCGGCGACGAACCGACCGTGCTGACCGGGGTGGAATGGCTCGACACCGCGCGGGCGGCGGGGTTGGCCTCCGAGGAGCTGCTCGGCCTCGACCCCACCGAGGCGGACGACGACACCGACGCCGGCGCCAAGCTCCACCGGCGGGCCGCGCGGATGGCGGTGCTCAACGCCCCGGTGATCGACGCGCTGGCCCCCGACCTCGTGGTCTCCGACGTCATCACCGCATGCGGTGGCTTGGCCGCCGAACTGCTCGGCCGGCCCTGGGTCGAACTCAACCCGCACCCGCTGTACCGGCCGTCGAAGGGGCTGCCGCCGATCGGCAGCGGGCTCGCCCCCGGTCGGGGTGTGCGCGGGCGAGCGCGGGACGCGGTGATGCGGGCGCTCACCGCGCAGTCCTGGCGGCAGGGGTTGCGTCAGCGCGCCGAGGCGCGTGCGGGTATCGGCCTGTCCGTCGATGATCCCGGCCCGCTGCGGCGGCTGATCGCGACGCTGCCTGCGCTGGAGGTCCCGCGCCCGGACTGGCCGGCCGAGGCGGTCCTGGTGGGTCCGCTGCACTTCGAGCCGACAGGGGAGGTGCTGCCGGTGCCGCCCGGCGACGGGCCGGTGGTGCTGGTTGCGCCGTCGACGGCGAGCACAGGGGAGCGGGGCGTCGCCGAGGTGGCGCTGGAGGCGCTGACGCCGGGTGAGGTCCTACCCGCCGGTGCGCGGGTCGTGGTCTCCCGGCTGTCGGGTCCTGACGGGGCGGTGCCACCGTGGGCGGTCGTCGGCCTGGGCCGCCAGGACGAACTGCTCACCCACGCCGACGTGGTGATCTGCGGCGGCGGGCACGGCATGGTGGCCAAGACGCTGCTGGCCGGGGTGCCGATGGTGGTCGTGCCCGGTGGCGGAGACCAATGGGAGATCGCCAATCGGGTGGTGCGCCAAGGCAGTGCGCAACTGGTGCGGCCGCTGAGCGCCGAGGCGCTGGCGACGGCTGTGCGTGAGGTTCTCGCAGCGCCGGGTTACCGGGCGGCGGCCCGGTCGGCGGCGGCGACCGCGGGTCAGGTCACCGATCCGGTACAGGTGTGCCACCGCGCGCTCGCGTAATTTGGTGTCGTGCGGCTGACGGAATTCCGCGAACTCGTCGATGGCCAGTTCGGCTCGATGCGCGGCCGGTCGCTGCTCGTCGACCATGTGCTGAGTGGGCTCGGCGGGCGCACGGCGGCCCAGGCCATCGAGGACGGCGTCGAACCACGTGACGTGTGGCGCGCGCTGTGCGCCGACTTCGACGTCCCGCGCGATCAGTGGTGAGGCGGGTCAGTTGCGTCGGAGCCCGGCTCGACCGGCTCATCTCATCTCATCTCATCTCATCTCATCTCATCTCGACTCCCTCTCGAACGGCCCGCTGGTCATCTCCGGTGTGGACGCTCCTCGGTTGACGGCGGTGCGGATCTCGTTGACGAGGTCGAGCGTGGCCTGCGTCGCGGTCGTGAGTGCCGTGACGTCCTCCTCGGTCAGGCCGTCGCAGACCCAGTCCCAGTGCGCCGCGACACGGTCTCCCGGTCGCGGCGCGGCGATCAGCGAGGCCCCGTCCCTGCGCCACCGCACCCGTTCGGAGGTGGCTCCGCCGAGCGCCAGCGCGCCGCCGTCCACCGTCAATGGACGCGTACTCACCACGACGTGGTCGCCGTCCACGGATTCGACTGTCCCCGTACGGATTCGACATTGCTGCATGACCCGTATCGGTGTGGTCGGGTCCCGGTCGAGGAAACGCGCCCACGGGTAGACGACGAATACGTGAAAGCTATGGTGGGCCACTGCCGTCCCGGTGGGCACGGCATCGAGCAGACCGGTCACCTGTCCGGTGAAGGCGCGTCGCAGCGCTGCCAGCAGTCCCTCGGCATCGACGTCGTGCAGCAGGCCGCCGCCGATCCAGTAACTGCGCACCACCTCTTCGTCGAGGACGTCGGTGTCTCCTGCCGCCGCGGCCAGTGCCCGCAGGTACGGCCACGCGCCGTCGAACTCGCGCGCCTGTCCGGCCAACTCGGCGACCCCGCCGACGGTCGCGGTACCCGGTGGACCACAGTATCCGAGTTCGTTCGGCGGGTAGGCGTACCGGGCGAAGAGCGTGTCGCCGCGGCGCGTCGTCGGCAACATGTCAACAGATCCGGGGTAGCTGTTCGCCGATCGGCAGGTCGATCACGCGCGTACCGCCCAGTGCGGTGCGGGCGACGACGATCCCGGGGTGGTCGGTGACGCAGGTGCCGATGACGGCGGCGCGGGCGCCCAGCGGATGCGCCCGCATCGCCTCGACCACATGATCGGCTTTCGCGGCCGGGACGAACGCCACCAGCTTGCCCTCGTTGGCCACGTACATCGGATCGAGACCCAGCAGTCCGCAGGCGTGGCGCACCTCCGGCGGCACCGGAATCGATCGCTCGTCGAGCACTATGCCCACAGCTGCGGCCTTGGCGATCTCGTTCAGGGTGGCGGCCATTCCGCCGCGGGTGGGGTCGCGCAGTGCGTGGATGTCGGCGCCGGTCTCGATCATCGCCGCCACCAGACCGTGCAGAGGCGCGGTGTCGCTGGCGATGCTGGTCGCGAACTCGAGACCTTCGCGGCAGCTCATCACGGCTACTCCGTGGACGCCGATGTCACCGCTGACGATGATCCTGTCGCCCTCGGCAGCGCGCTGTGGCCGGATGTCGGCACGCGGGTCGATCACCCCGATGCCGCTGGTGTTCACGTAGATACCGTCCCCGTGCCCGGAATCGACGACCTTCGTGTCGCCGGTGACGAGTTTGACTCCGGCGGCCATGGCCGCGGTGCCGACTGCATGGGCGACCCGCGCCAGGTCGTCGAGCGAGGTCCCTTCCTCGAGGATGAACGCCGTCGACAGCACCATCGGCGTCGCACCGGCCATCGCGAGGTCGTTGACCGTGCCGTTGACCGCCAGCTCGCCGATCGTGCCGCCCGGAAAGACCATCGGCTTGACGACGAACGAATCGGTGGAGAACGCCAGCCGGGTGCCGCCGACCTCGACGACGGCCGAATCGCCCATCGCCGCGTCCGCGGCCGGGCCGAACGCGGGCAGGAACAGATGCTCGATCAGCTCACCCGACATCGCGCCGCCACCGCCGTGACCCATCACGACGTTCGGCGAATCCCGCAGCGGTGCCGGGCACACCCAGTTTTCCGTGTCTATGGTCGCCTCCGGCGACGTGTCGATCGCCGCGCGGGCCTCACGCATGGCTGATCTCGAGGCGACGGTAGAGGTAATAGGCCGCGCAGGCGCCCTCGGAGGAGACCATCGTGGCGCCCAGCGGATTGCGGGGTGTGCACACCGTGCCGAACGCCGCGCATTCGTGCGGCTTGATCAAGCCCTGCAACACTTCTCCCGATCGGCACAGCGTCGACTCGTCGGTGCGGATGCCGGTTACGCAGAAGCGGTACTCCGCGTCGAAGTTCCGGTACGCGGGTGAGAGCCGCCAGCCGCTTCGCGGGATCATCCCGATACCGCGCCAACTGCGGTCGGTGACCGCGAAGACATCCGCCAGCATCGCCTTGGCCGCCGGATTGCCCTCGGCGCGTACCGCGCGCGGATAGGCGTTCTCCAGTTCGCGTCGGCCCGCTTCGAGCTGCACGATCGTGCGGCGGATGCCCTCGAGGATGTCCAGTGGCTCGAAACCGGTGACCACGATCGGGATCCGGTACTTCTCGCACAGCGGCGGGTATTCGGCGGTGCCCATCACCGAGCACACGTGACCGGCTGCCAGGAACGCCTGCACGCGGCACGTCGGGGACTCCATGATCGCCGAGATCGCCGGGGGCACCAGCACATGGGACACCAGCAATGAGAAGTTTCCGATCCCCTGCCTCTTGGCCTGGTAGACGGTCATCGCGTTGGCTGGGGCGGTGGTCTCGAAGCCGATACCGAAGAACACCACCTGCCGGTCCGGATTGTCCCTCGCCACGGTCAGTGCGTCGAGGGGTGAGTACACCACCCGCACATCACCGCCGCGGCTCTTGATCTGGAAGAGATCGTTCTCGCTACCGGGCACCCGCAGCATGTCGCCGAAGGAACAGAAGATCACCTCAGGACGCGACGCGATCTCGAGCGCTTTGTCGATGATCCCGAGCGGAGTGACGCACACCGGGCAGCCGGGGCCGTGGATCATCTCGATCTGGTCGGGAAGCAGCTGGTCGATGCCGTGTCTGATGATCGAATGCGTTTGCCCGCCACAGACTTCCATGATCGACCAGCGCCGTGTCGTGACGGACTTGATCTGCGTGATGAGCTTGCGCGCCAGCTGCGGGTCGCTGAATTCGTCGAGATACTTCATCCCTGTGCCCTCTCACCATTCGGGTTGGCCAGCCCGGCCTGGCGGGCGGCGAGTTCGAAGCCGTCGCCGAACTCCTCCTCGAGCACCCCGAGGTGCTCGAACTCCCGCAGCGTGCGCATCGCCGATTCCTCGTCGAGGCACTGGATCGCGAAGCCCACGTGCACCATGACGTACTGCCCCACCTGCGCATCCGGGATGTACTGCAGGCATACGTCTTTCTTGATGCCGCCGAAGTCGACGACGGCCATCAGCGTGCCGTCACGGTCGGTGACGCTGTCGATCTTTCCCGGTACCGCCAGGCACATCGGCGTCCTCCTCTGCTCCGGCCTCAGCCTGCGTTGGCCACCATCAGCTGACCCAGTGCGATGCCGCCGTCGTTCGGCGGCACCCTGCGGTGGGTCAGCACCTCGACGCCGCGTTCGGTCAACGTGCGCAACGTCATGCGCAGAAGCAGGGCGTTCTGGAACACCCCGCCCGACAGCGCCACGGGGTCGCGGGATCCCTCGGCCAACCGTACGACGAGGTCGGCCACCGCACGGTGGAATCGCCATCCGATCACCGCGGCGGACGTGCCGCGCCTGCGGTCGGCGACGATCGCCTCGACCAACGCGGCGGCGCCGATCAGCGCCGTCCCCGAGGACTCGGTGACGGTGAAGGCATAGGGAGCGGGATCGTCATCGACCGTGCGCGCCAGCGCCTCGAGTTCGATCGCCGCCTGCGCCTCGTAGGCGACGGTCTGCCGGACCCCCGCGAGCGCGGCGACGCAGTCGAACAACCGCCCCATGCTGGAGGTGGGCACGCAATTCAGGCCGGTCTCCAGTTGGTGGCGTAGCACTCGCCGTTCGTCTTCGGGGCACGCCTGCACCGGCGGCAGGTCGCCGGCCCACGGCAATCCGGCGGCCCACAGATGTGCGAGCGCCATCCGGTACGGGCGCAGGACGCTGACATCGCCGCCGGCCAGCGGTACGTACTCCAGCGCCGCGACCCTGCGGAATCCCTTGTAGTCGGCGAGTAGCACCTCCCCGCCCCACACCGCGCCGTCGAGCCCGTAGCCGGTTCCGTCGAAGGCGAATCCGAGTACGGGCGCCGAACCGTCGAGCCCGTGCTCGGCCATCACCGCCGCGATGTGGGCGTGGTGGTGCTGTACCGCCCGCACCGGCCGGTCACCGGCGTGCCGGTGGGCCCATCCGGTCGAGCGGTACCGCGGATGGGCGTCGGTCGCGATGATCTGCGGGGCCACCCCGGTGAGTTCGCGCAGATGCCGTTCCGCGGCGGTGAACGCCGACAGTGTCGCGATGTCGTCCATGTCGCCGATGTGCTGGCTCAGCCAGGCGTATCGACCGTCGGCGACGGCCATGGTGTTCTTCAGGTCGGCGCCGACTGCCAATGTCGGCGGTATCGCGACGGGCAGGGCCACCGGCAGCGGGGCGTACCCCCGGGAGCGCCGGATCGGCAGTTCGACGCCGTCGACCACCCTGACCACCGAATCGTCACAGGGAATCAGGATCTCGCGGTCGTGCATCAGCCAGCCGTCGGCGAGTGCGCGAAGCCGGGTGACGGCGTCGTCGTCGGCGTAGCAGAGTGGCTCACCCGCGAGGTTTCCCGACGTCATCACCAGCACCCGGGGACCCGGTTCGTCACCGGGCAGTCCGAACAGCAGCGTATGCAGCGGCGCGTAGGCCGCCAGCACGCCCAGGTCCGGGTTCCCGGGTGCCACCGCGGCCGCCACCGTCGTCGGTGTCCGGCGCGGCGCCAGCACGATCGGACGCTGCGGCCCGCTCAGCACGTGCTGTGCCGTCTCGTCGAGCACGGTGATCCGGCGGGCCGTGGCCGCGTCGGGCACCATGACCGCGAAAGGCTTGTCGGCGCGCTGTTTCCTGCGGCGCAGTTCGGCCACCGCGGCGTTGTTCTCGGCGTCGCAGGCCAGATGGTAGCCGCCGATACCCTTGACCGCGACGACACCGCCGTCGCGGAGCAGCCGCCGGGCCCGGCGCAGACCGTCCCCGCCCGCGGTGTGGTGTCCGTCGGAGTCGCGGAAGGTCAAGGTCGGGCCGCAGTTCGGGCAGCACACGGGTTGTGCGTGGAAACGACGGGCGGTGGGGTCGGCGTACTCGCGGGCGCAATCCGCGCACATCGGGAAGCCGGCCATCGAGGTGGCGGCCCGGTCGTAGGGCAGCGACGCGATGATGGTGAACCGGGGTCCGCAGTCGGTGCAGTTGACGAACGGGTGCCGGTAGCGCCGGTCGCCGGGGTCGCGCTGTTCGGCGGCGCACTTCGGGCACATCGCGACATCCGGTGAGGCCAGCGTGCGGCCGCGGCCGCGAGAGGTGTCGGCGATGAAGAACCCGGTGCCGCCAACAGGCGGAAGGTCTTCGTCGTCCACGGTTTCGATGACCGCGAGCGGTGGTGGCCGGGTGTGCAGCCGCTCGACGAAGCGGGTCAGCGCGTCCGGCGCACCCTCGATCTCGATGACCGCGCCCGCGCTGTCGTTGCGCACCGACCCGGTCAGTCCGAGCGCCGTCGCGGTGGTGTACACGAAGGGCCGGAAGCCGACGCCCTGGACCACGCCGCGCACACACAGCCGCATCCGGTGGCGGGTCACGGTGCGTTCTCCGGATCCGGCGGTCCGCCGCGGCCCATGAGTTCGAGTCCGGCCATCGCCGCGTCGGCCCCGGCGCGGTCGGTCTTCTCCACGACGAATCCCATGTGGATGATCACCCAGTCGCCGGGGCCGAACGTCTCCTCCGGCAGCATCCCGATGTTGACCCTGCGGTGTTCGCCCGCGACGTCGACCAGTGCGAGTTGACCGCCGTAGCCGTCGAGCATCCGGACGACCTGCCCGGGGATTCCGAGGCACATGGCGTCACACCCGGCCCGGTTGAGTCGTCCGCCCGGACACCACTGCGCCGACCGCCCGCACCGCCTGCGGCACCGCTGCCGTGACAGGGCTCGACAGTCCGATGCCCTCGGTGACGTCGGTGACCTCGCAGCCGATCACCACCGTGCGCGGCGGGGCGCCGCCCAGTGCGGTGAGACTCGCGAACACGGCGGCGGGATCCATTGCGTGTGCGTCGAGGCCTCCTGTCGCGCAGAGTGCTTCGTGATCGGCCTCGAAGACGTGCAGGGTGCCGGACGCCCCGCGGTCCGGCAACGCGTCGACGAGCACCAGCAATTCCCAGGGCTCGAGCAGGTCGTAGGCGAGGTGCATACCGCGGATGCCGTAGTCGACCGCGCGTACGCGGGGGTCGGTGATCAGCGGCGCGGCGCGGCGGAGCACCTCGGGGCCGAAGCCGTCGTCACCGAGGAAGATGTTGCCGATTCCGGCGATCAGGATGTGGGACGTGGTGTCACCCGGCTACATCCGGCGCATCTTGAGGTAGCGCTTGGCGTCCGGTATGGAGCGCAGGCCCAGCGACACGGCCACCAGCGTGACGATCGCGGCGATGATCACGGCGATCCAACCGACTACTTGCATGACGGGCTCCCATCGTTGAGCGGTTCCACTTCGTCGGGTGCGAAGTACAGGTAGCGGCCGTACCAGTCGTGCAATTCGGCGGCGGGGTCGTCGTCGAGCACGACACCGATCTGCGCGTCGCCGTCGACGGTCTCGTGCACGGATGTCACCCGCGCGACCCGGTCGGCGTAGAACAGGTCCTGGGCGTCGGCGCGCCGCGCGGGGTGCAGGCGCACCCGGCTGCCCCGGCTTACCCGCACGCCGCCGACCAGCACCGCATCGCGGTCCGGCGCGACGGCGCTGTCGGCGAGCGGATCCCACCAATCGACGCCGTCGGGTACCTCGGGAATCAGGTCGGGCCCCGGCGCGGCGTGCGGATCGCGCAGCACCCCGTGCAGGTTGAGCATCGCCTCGGGCGACATGCTCTCGCAGCGGTCCACGATCGCGGCGGCCCGCGGGTCGGTTGCGCGTGCCTGCGCCTTTTCCTCGTCGGTCATGGTCATGATGCGCAGGGTCAGCATCTCGTCGATCTCCGTCGAGTCGTAGAGGTCGCCTTCGCTCTGCTCGGCGACCTCGGGGTGGTCGTAGAGGATGATCGGCGAGATCAGCATCAGCTCCCGGTCGCCGGGAGCGCCGGCGAGGACGGGGAAGCAGCGGTGGTGGTGGCAGCGGGCGACCGCGTCTGCCGCGGCGCCCGGCGGGTCGAGCAGCGAGATGAACTCGCCGTCATGGACCTCGGCGATGACGTGGGTGCTGATCAGTGATCGCGCGATCGCCGTGTCTTTGTCGTCGGCGGTCGCGCCGGTGTTCCGCACGCGCACCGTCACCCGGGTGAGGTCGCCCTCGGGCTGTGCGTGGACGGTCAGTTCGGCACGCAGATCGCACCGGCTGCGCACCAGACGGCCGTTGTCGACCGGTTCCACGTCACGACCGGATGCGACGGTGAACGGTAGTGTCATCGTCACCTCGACCAGGGGTACGGGATCCACCGCGACCTCACGGGCGACCGCTTCGTCCCACGTCACCCATGAGCCGTCCGCGGTGCGCAGTTCATCGACGGGGACGAATGCGGCGCCCGCGGTGGACTTCTCGGCGCGCCGGTGCTGCAGCTGCAGGAAGCGGACCGCCAGTGACATCGAGGCCTGACCGGTGTGGTCGACGAGCAACTGGGCGCCCAGGTGATCGTCCTCGCCGATTCCGGCCGCCGCGGCGCCCGGTGGGCCCAGCACCCCGAACTGCCACCGCGCCTGGTTTTTCCGCGATGTCGCGCGGTACGGGTACAGCAGGTATCCCTCGTAGAGAACGGCGTCGGCGACCTTGCGCGCCCTGGCCCAGTCGGCGTTCACGGCACCTCCTGCCTGGTCTGGGACAGCAGTTCGGTGACTGCGTCGTCGCAGGACAGGAGTCCGTGTGCGGACCGGTAGGCGGTGAGCGCCGCGATCGTGTCGTGCGACAACCGCAACCAACCGGTGTTCGGGTAGTGCAGTGCGATCAGGTCACGCCACACCGTCACCGGCAGCCGGTAGGTGTCCTCGCGGTCCCACGGGATCTGCGTCGCGACGAATCCCCGCCCACCGTGGGTGAACACCGTTCCGCTGAACAGGAACTGCAGCGGGATCACACCGTCGCGCAGGGCGTGCATGTACTTCGCTGCGGCGACCTCCACGTCGTACGTGCACTCCAGGGGCAGGTCGACGTGTGTGCCGCCGGAGAATCCGGGGACCATCGTCGCGCTGTGTTGCCACAGGAAGGTGTGCTGTGTGGTGCCCCAACGCTCGCGTGGGCCGAACAGGTCGGCGAGACCTTCCGCCTCCTCGTCGGTGTAGCCGCGCCGCAGTGGGTCGATGCGGACCTGACAGCGCAGCGCGATGGCGTGCACCGGGTCGTCACCGGTGGGGGTGACCTTGATCCGTGCGGTCAGAACCGGTGTGACGGCGTAGCGTTCGGGTGCCACATCCTGCACGGTGAACGTCACATCGGTGGTCACCGCGGCACCGTCCTGCAACGTTCGGAGACCGTGTCGAAGAACCCGGTGAGGTGGTGGCGGACCTCGGCGCCGCCGTCGAAACCGTGCCACAGCACGCGCATCCGGCCCACCAGTTCGTAGCAGGCGTCGATCGGCAGCAGGTAGCCGCGCGGCGAAGCGTCGGTGTCTGTGCGCTCCGGCATCCGCACCAGCAGTGCCTCGGTGTCCTGGGCGGGCAGGTCCACCCGTGGGTCGGCCAGACGGATGTCCCGCCATGCGGTGAGGTCGAGTTCGGATTCGGTCGCGCCGGAGGGTCCCGGATAGAACGCGACCACCCGCCCGAGGGCCGAGTTGCGGAAGAAGAACGCCAGACCGACGGGGATCTGCAGTGCCTCCCAGTGCCGGCGGTCGAGTGCGAAGTCCTCGAAGACGAGGTAGCGGTCGGGCACCGCGCGATACCGCAGCGCGGCGCGGGTGCCGGTGAACAACAGGTAGCAGCCGCGGCAGACGCACATCAGTTGCCGGCCCTCGACGTCCACCACGTGCTGGTGCTCGTCGGCGATCGGCTCCGCGCACATCTCGCACCGCTCGCCCGCGGGCCGGGGTGCGGTGCGGGCGGTCCGGATCCGGGCCAGGATGTCGTAGGCGGAGGTCGTCATCAGGCCACGCTCTCGGCGATCGCGACCGCCCAGGCGCCCTGACGCCGCAGTACCGGTACCGGTTCGAGGCGTTCGAGACCTTCGACGCCCGCACCGGCGTGCACCACGTCGAATCCGGCGTCGCAGCGTGGGCACCGCAGCACCTCGCCGATGAGGTGGGCGCCCGCCATCGAGGCATCGCAACGGCCGCACCGGTCGTGGTAGGCGTAAAGCGTGTCGTTGAGCCGGCAGACCAGGACCGGCGTTTCGGCGACGGAGAACCCGCCGACCTCTCCCGGCAGGATCTCGGCCATCCCGGGTACGGGCAGCCAGGACGCCGAACCGTGCACCCGGGTGAACAATGACTCGGCAGGGATGACCGTATCCGGTGAATCACAATCGTCCGCAACGACTTCGATGGTCTCGATCTCTGGCGCGGCAGCGCGGATCGCGTCCTCCACGGCCAGCTCGAGGGTGACCCCCGAGGACGGGCAGCTCTTGCAGCTGCCGGCGAACCGCAGCCACGCAGTGTCGCCGTCGACGTCGAGCAGGTCGACATCGCCGCCGTGGGAGCCGAGATAGGGCCGGACGGTGTCGAGTGCGTCGGTGATCCGCCGCTCGACACTGTGCGGGTGGATATCGTGTACCAGCAGCAAGCTGGCGACGAGTGGGTCGGCCGCGACGGCGTCGACGAGGTCGGTATCGGCGCTCACCGCGAGGTCGAGCATGCGGCCCAGTGCCGCCCCGTACAGGTCGGTGACCTCGCCGACCAACTGCTCGGCGCGTTCCCGCGCGGCCGCGCCGCCCGCCGAACTGGCTTCCAGCAGCGCCTGGATGCGCTCGCCCGCCGTGCGCCAGCGCATGTCCGCGTCGGCATCGCGTTCACTCGGCGCGGCCGGACACATGCGCTATTCCCCGGTGACGGACTGGGTGGGGGAGTGCAGCAACTCCAACGACTTCCCGCCGCCCAGGTACATGTGCACCCCGCAGGGCAGACACGGGTCGAAGCTGCGCACCGTCCGCATGATGTCGATGCCCTTGAACTTCTCCCGACCGTTTTCCTCGAAGATCGGTTGTCCCTGTACGGCGTCCTCGTACGGTCCCGGTGTGCCGTAGCTGTCGCGCGGGTTGGCGTTCCACGGCGTCGGCGGGTACGGGTGGTAGTTCGCTATTTTGCCGTCGCGAATCACCATGTGGTGGCTGAGCACCCCGCGCACCGCCTCGGTGAAGCCGCAGCCGATGCCTTCGTCGGGCACCTCGAAACGCTCCCACGTCTTGGTGCGGCCGGCCCGGATCTCCGTCAGCGCCTTCTCGGCGAAGTGCAGCGCACACGCCGCCGCGTAGGCCTGGAAGTACGTGCGGGCCCGGTTGCGTTCCAGCGTGTTGCTGCCGTACTGCGGGATCTTCCATTCGAGTTCCACTGGACCCTTGAGCGCGGTCTTGGGCAGGTTGATCTGCACACTGTGACCGGTCGATTTCACGTAGCCGATGTCGACGAGATTCGCCAGCGCCGTCGACCACAGACGCGCCAGGGGTCCGCCGCCGGTATCCAGTGCCAGGTGGTCGCTGCCGTCGAACCAGCGCGGTGACATCACCCAACTGTAGTTCTCATCGAAGTCGCGCTTCTGAGGTTTGGGGTTGGTGTGCTGATTCCACGGGTGCCGCCGGTCGACCGGGTTGCCCAGTGGGTCGGTCTTGACGAACATCTCCTGATCGGCCCAGTCCTCGTAGTAACTGTGGCCCAACAGGATCCGGATGCCGAGGTTGATGTCGACCAGTGATGTGGTGACGAGTTTGCCGTCCACCACGACACCTGGGGTGACGAACATCTTGCGGCCCCAGGCCTCCATGTCCTTGTAGCTGAAGTTGCAGTGCTCGGGATCCTGGAACGAGCCCCAGCAGCCGAGCAGCGTACGGCGCAGCCCCACCCGGTCGTAGCCGGGTAGCGCTTCGTAGAAGAAGTCGAACAGATCGTCGTGCATCGGCACGACCTTCTTCATGAACTCCACGTAGCGCATCAGCCGGGTCATGTAGTCGGTCATCAGCTGGATGGTCGCCGTCGTGCCGATACCCCCGGGATACAGGGTCGACGGGTGGACGTGACGACCCTCCATGAGACAGAACATCTCTCGGGTCCAACGGCTGACCTGCAGTGCCTCCCGGTAGAACTCGCCGGTGAACGGGTTGAGCGCACGCATGATGTCGGCGATCGTGCGGTAGCCGTGCATGTCGGCGTGCGGCGCCTGGGCGTTCTCCGCCCTGGCCAGCACCGACGGGTTGGTCTCGGCGACCATCTTCTCGCAGTAGTCGACCCCGACGAGGTTCTCTTGGAAGATGTTGTGGTCGAACATGTATTCCGCGGCCTCGCCGAGGTTGACCAACCACTCGGCGAGGTGCGGGGGCTGCACCCCGTAGGCCATGTTCTGCGTGTAACACGAGCAGGTGGCGTGGTTGTCCCCGCAGATACCACAGATCCGGCTGGTGATGAAGTGGGCGTCGCGCGGATCCTTGCCCTTCATGAAGATGGAGTAGCCGCGAAAGATCGACGAGGTGCTGTGGCACTCCACGACTTCCCGGTTCTCGAAGTCGACCTTCGTGTAGATGCCGAGGCTGCCGACGATGCGGGTGATGGGGTCCCAGGCCATCTCAACCAGTTGGCCGGGTTCCCGCTTGACGTGAGACGGGTCGGGGGTAGTCGTGGTCATCGAATCCTTCTCTCGTGCTCAGCAATCCGCGCGCCGACTGCGATCGGCCGACTCCGGCGCGCAGGCGCGGATGTGACGACGCGCACCTACCAGGTGCGCGTTGCGCCCGTTTCGAGTTTCGTGCCGGGGTGGCGCCACTTGGGTTCTTTGTCGACGGTGCGGCCGGTGACGTGGCGCAGGCTGCGGATGACCGATCCGTACAGGGTGGAGGCGGTGGTGGAGACCTTGCCGCCCGGTGGTTCGTCCATGAACGGCATGAACTTGTCCGGGAAGCCGGGCATGGTGCAGCCGATGCAGATGCCGCCGACGTTGGGGCACCCTCCGACGCCGTTGATCCATCCTCGCTTGGGCACGTTGCATTTCACCACGGGGCCCCAACAGCCCAGTTTGACGATGCATTTCGGCGACCCGTATTCGGTGGCGAAATCACCCTGTTCGTAGTAGCCGCCGCGGTCACACCCCTCGTGTACCGACTGACCGAAAAGCCACTGCGGCCGCAGAGCATCGTCCAACGGGATCATCGGAGCCTGACCGGTCGCCATGTAGAGCAGGTAGGTGAGCGTCTCGGCCAGGTTGTCCGGATGTATCGGGCACCCCGGGACGCAGACTATCGGTATGCCCGCCTTACTCGTCCAGTCCCAGCCGAGATAGTCGGGCACACCCATGGCTCCGGTCGGATTACCCGCCATGGCGTGGATGCCACCGTAGGTCGCGCAGGTGCCCACCGCGACCACGGCGGTCGCCTTGGGTGTCAACCGGTCGAGCCACTCGCTGGTGGTCATCGGTTGGCCGGTGGCCGGGTTGTTACCGAACCCGCACCAATACCCCTCGTCCTTGATCGCCTCGTTCGGGATGGATCCCTCGACGACCAACACGAACGGTTCCAATTCGCCTCTGTCCGCTCTGAAGAACCATTCGAGGAAGTCGTCGGCGCCCCCGTTCGGTCCGCATTCGAAATCGATCAGGGGCCAGTGAACGGCGATCTTGGGCAGTCCGGGGAGGGCGCCGAGCGCGATCTCCTCGATACTGGGCTGGGTGGCGGCAGTCAGCGCCACAGAATCACCGTCGCAACTCAATCCGGCGTTGATCCAGAGAACATGGATCAACGCCTCTTCCGCTTTGACTGCTGCCTCAGTCGGCATCGCCACAGCTTTCCGGGGCCGGGGCTGCGACCCCTGCACCGCCGGGGTCGACCCTCGGCCCACTTGCGCGGCGCTAGATTCTGGGTCTACTCCGACGAGAGTGTTCTGTCAACGGTTCTCACGACATGACCGGGTTCATGGACGGGTTTGCCAGGAATTCGATCCAGTCGTACCACTGCGCGATACCTCGGCCCGTGGTGGCCGACACCGGCAGCACGCCGACGCCAGGGTTCAGCGATTGTGCGTAGCGGGTGCACGCGTCGAGGTCGAAGTCGACATACGGCAACAGGTCGGTCTTGTTGACGATGATCAAGCCTGCGGCGGCAAACATGTGCGGGTACTTCAGCGGTTTGTCGGTGCCCTCGGTGACCGAAATGACCACCACCTTGCCGTGCTCACCGAGGTTGAACAGTGCGGGGCAGACGAGGTTGCCGACGTTCTCGATGAACAGCAGCGTGCCGGGGTCGGGGTCGAGCACCTCGAGCGCGCGACGCACCATCAGCGCGTCGAGGTGGCACCCGGCGCCGGTGTTGACCTGCACGGCCTGAGCGCCTGCCGCACGGATGCGCTCGGCGTCGAGCGCCGTCTGCTGGTCGCCCTCGATCACGGCGATGGGGCGGTGCGCACCCAGTTCGCGGATGGTCCGTTCCAGCAGGGTGGTCTTGCCCGCCCCCGGGGAACTGGTGACATTGAGCGCGAGGATGTCACGTTCGGCGAGCCAACGGCGATTATGCGCGGCGAGGTCGTCATTGCGCGCGAGCACCTTCTGTTCCAAGGCCACCGTGTCGGTGGGGGGGTGCGGGTGGTCGTGCGGGTGGTCGTGGGGCGCGTGGCCCAGGGTGATCACCGCGTCGTCGCCGCCGCAGCCACAGGTTGCGCACATGGTCAGCTCACTTCCATCGAGAGGATCCGCAGGTCGCGGCCGGCGCGCACTTCCACGTCGGCGCTGCCGCACGGGCACAGCAGGATCAGGTCGGTCAGTTCGAAGTCGGTGTCACAGGTGCGGCAGCGCGCGAGCCCCGGCCGTACGTCGAGGTCGAGGCGGGCGCCGTCGGCGATGGTGCCCTCGGTGGCGAGCTCGAAGCAGAACCGCATCGCGTCGGGAACCACGGCGCACAGTGCGCCCACCTCGAGCCGGACGCTGTGCACGAGCCGGCCCGCGGCGTGGTCACAGACCGCGTCGACAACGCTCTGGGTGATCGCCATCTCGTGCATCGGTGTGCCGTCCTCGACGGGGGCGGTGCCCTCACGATACGCCGGTGCCGGACCGTGCGTCGACGATTCGGTCAGCCGCCCGCGGGAACCACCCGTTGCAGGAAGTCGAGCTGGTCGGCCAGGGCGGCGGGATCGTGGTAGATGTTGAAGTGACCGCTCGAGTAGAGGCGCAGTTCCCCTCGGGGGGCGCGGTGGGCCGCAGCGATGGCCGGCTTCGCCGGCGTTGTGGAGTCGTTCTCGCAGACGCAGAACAGCACCGGCATGGGGAGCCGGGCCGCCTTGCGGCCGGGTCGGTAGAACGCGAAGCGCAGCATCAGGCGGGCCGCGAACTCGTTGCGCCATAGACTTTCCGGAGCAACTAGTGCCTCGAAGCCGGGCTGCGCGTCAGGCGCGGTCATCGCGGCGACGGTGCCGGGCGCGCCGACTGCGGACAGGTAGACCGGCGTGCGGCCGCGTCTGGCGCGCACCTCGTCGCGTATCCCCTCGAACGCGGCCCGGGCGGCGGTCGCCGGCGGCACAAGCCGCAGCGTGGGGATGGCGTCGGTGAACGGGGCCTGGGCGATCACCGCGGCGACGGTGGGATCGTCGGCCGCCACGGCGAGCACATGGCCGCCGCTGTACGAGGTCCCCCACAGCACCATGCGCGCGGGGTCGACGCCGTCGCTTTGGCGGGCCCACGCCAGCACCGTGCGGTAGTCGTCGTGCTGGCGGCCAACGTCGAGCAGCTGGCGCGGTTCGCCGGTCGAGGCACCGAAGTGGCGATAGTCGAACAGCACGACGGCGTAGCCGGCGTCGCGGAACGCCTCGGCGTAGCGGGGCAGCCCATCGTCGCGGGTCGCGGTGAAGCCGTGCGCCATGACGATGCACGGTGCGGGCCCGGCGCCGTCCGGCCGGTAGAGGTAGGCGGCGATCTGCTCGCCGGCGGCAGGAATGCCGATGTCGCCCGGTGCTGACATGGGCATATCCGGAACTATAGCGACCGGTAGGCGATCGCACGGCGTGTCCGCTTGAGTCGAACAGGTGTTCGTCTACTCTGGGCGGTGTTCGACGGCTAGATGGTGGTCAGGCGACTTGTCGGTGGCTGCCTCTAGCGTCACGGCCAATTGATCGACACCGATCACCGAACAGCTAGACCATCCAGGACGGAGATCACCATGGTGCAGGCACCCGATCGCGAGAAGGCCCTCGAGCTGGCTCTCGCGCAGATTGAGAAGAGTCACGGTAAAGGCTCGGTGATGCGGCTCGGCGACGAGGTCCGCGCGCCGATCTCGGTCATCCCGACCGGCTCCATCGCCTTGGACGTGGCGCTGGGCATTGGCGGCCTGCCGCGCGGCCGCGTCATCGAGATCTACGGTCCGGAGTCCTCGGGTAAGACCACCGTCGCATTGCACGCGGTGGCCAACGCCCAGGCCGCCGGCGGCATCGCGGCGTTCATCGACGCCGAGCACGCGCTGGATCCCGACTACGCCAAGAAGCTCGGGGTGGACACCGACTCGTTGCTGGTCTCCCAGCCCGACACCGGTGAGCAGGCCCTCGAGATCGCCGACATGCTGATCCGCTCCGGTGCGCTGGACATCCTGGTCATCGACTCGGTTGCCGCACTGGTGCCCCGCGCCGAGATCGAGGGTGAGATGGGCGACAGCCACGTCGGTCTGCAGGCCCGGTTGATGAGCCAGGCACTGCGCAAGATCACCGGCGCGCTGAGCAATTCGGGCACCACCGCGATCTTCATCAACCAGCTCCGCGAGAAGATCGGCGTGATGTTCGGCTCGCCCGAGACCACCACGGGCGGTAAGGCATTGAAGTTCTACGCCTCGGTCCGCATGGATGTCCGCCGCATCGAGACCCTCAAGGACGGCACCGACGCGGTGGGTAACCGCACCCGGGTCAAGATCGTCAAGAACAAGGTGTCGCCGCCGTTCAAGCAGGCCGAATTCGACATCCTCTACGGCAAGGGCATCAGCAAGGAAGGCTCGCTCATCGACATGGGCGTGGAGCACGGCTTCATCCGCAAGTCCGGTTCCTGGTTCACCTACGAGGGGGAGCAGTTGGGCCAGGGTAAGGAGAACGCCCGTAAGTTCCTGCTGGAGAACGGCGATGTGGCCAACGAGATCGAGAAGAAGATCAAAGAGAAGCTCAACATCGGTGCCGTGGTGACCGTTGATGACGTTCTTCCCGCACCTGTCGACTTCTGAGTCCGGTCCCCACCTCGACTCCGACGACGAGCCGAACCGCGAGGAGCAGGCGCACGGCTACTGTCTGCGCCTGCTCACCGTTCGGGCCCGCACCCGGGCGGAGTTGGCCGGCAAGCTGACACAGCGCGGCTACGACGAACCCGTCGTGGTCCGGGTCCTCGAACGGCTGGTCGACGTCGGGCTCGTCGATGACGAGGACTTCGCCGAGCAGTGGGTGCGATCGCGCCACCTGTACGCCGGAAAAGGCAAGCGTGCGTTGGCCGCTGAGCTGCGTCGCAAGGGTGTCGACGACGAGGTGATCAACTCGTCGCTCGCCGACATCGATGCCGGGGCCGAACGTGACCGGGCCGAGCGATTGGTCCGCGACCGGTTGCGCCGCGAGAAACTCGACGACGAACCGGGTTCGGACCTGAAGGTCATGCGGCGGCTGGCCGGTATGCTGGCCCGCCGCGGCTACAGCCAGTCGATGGCGCTCGACGTGGTCACCGTCGAGCTGGCCGGCGAGCGGGAGCGGCGTCGGGTCTGAGCCCGTGACCGCCTCAGTGCACGTCGGCGCGCCGCCGACGGAGACCGGACATCAGGGTGCAGGTGAGAAGGTGGCGGAGAAGCACCACTGCGGCGGTGACTGCGATCACCGGCCACCCGGCATCGGACGTCAAACGCACGAGCCCGGCGGCGAGAAGCAGATCGAGCAGCACGTGCAGGGCGAGCGCGGGCCGCCGGAACACCACCAGACACGCGGCGCCCAGGACGATCCCCGCGCCGGCGATCAGCCACGAGAGATCGGCGACGGTCATCGCGGGGACTCATCGGGCGGCGACTGCGCGGCCCGGCCCTCCTCGACGGCGCGCTGCTCCTCGGCGATCTCACGGGCCAGGAAGTAGTTGAGCGCAGTGCGGATGGCGGCGATCGCCGCGAGCTTTCCGATCTCCTCGAACGACGGAGAGATCGCCGTGCGCAACACGTCGCTGGCGAGCTGGAACTCCAGACCGAGGGCGAGGAACCGGCCCAGGGTCAACCGGACCGAGGAGAACTCGCCGATATCGCGGCGTGCCAGCGTCACAGCGAATGTCACGATCGCGATGAGGGCGCCGACCACGATCACTACGGCGCCGCACGCCTCGACCAGGCGGACCATGACGTCAACGGCGCTACGCAACATCGACTCGGGAAGGATGTCCAGCGCCGTAACGGTCTCGATCACCCGATCAGTCTGTCGCGACCGGCGTCACTACACCACCTTCGCGCTCGGCGCGCCTTCCTCCTCGACGGCCTCGGTGTCCAGCGGTGCCGGTCCGCGCCGGGCCCGCCGCATCCGGCGTTCGAGTCGGGTCGCCAGGGCGGACAGCGCAAAGTTCACGCTGATCATCAACACGGCGATGACGATGAGGGCGGGGATGTAATTGCCGTAGGACGATCCGACGACGGTGCCCTGGCGCACCATCTCGACGAACGTGATCTGGTAGCCGATCGCGGTGTCCTTGAGCACCACCACGAGTTGGGACACCAGAACGGGCAGCATCGACGTGATGGCCTGCGGCAGCAGGATCGCGCGCATGGTCTGCCCCCAGCGCAGACCCAGCGCCGAGGCGGCCTCGGCCTGACCGCGCGGCAACGCCTTGACTCCGGCCCGGACGATCTCGGCGATCACCGCGCCGTTGTAGAGCGTGAGGCCGGTGATGACGCCGGCCAGCGCGAGATGTTTGGAGGGGAAGACGTCGTAGAAGGCGTACAGGAAGTACGCGAAGATCATCATGATCAGCACCGGGAGCGCGCGGAAGAACTCCACGATCACTGCGCACACCCAGCGGACCGGGATGATCACCGACAACCTGCCGACCCCGAGCCCGAATCCCAGGATCAGTGCCAGCACGATCGACACCGCGGCCGCGGTCAACGTGCCCTGCACTCCGGGTAGCACGTAGGTGGTCCACAGATTCGTCGTCAGGAACGGCTCCCACTTGGCAGCGGTGAGCTGACCTTTCGCGTCGAGTCGGGAGTACACCACCCAGGCGATCAGCGCGGTGATCGCCAACGTGATGACCGTGATGACGAAGTTGCGTCGCCGGGCGCGCGGTCCGGGCGCGTCGAACAGGACGGTACCGCTCATCGGTTTCGTCCGTTCTTCGCGCAGGCGCTCATCATGACCGTCTGTTCTTCGCGCAGGCGCTCATCA
>JAXHUG010000089.1:0-28919 GCA_034189785.1 Actinomycetota bacterium | reverse complement strand
GTTCTTCGCGCAGGCGCTCATCATGACCGTCTGTTCTTCGCGCAGGCGCTCATCACCGAGCCACCGCCAGGCGTTTCCCGAGCCAGCCGAACACCAGTCCCAGCGGCAATGTCAGGATGATGAACCCCAGGGCGAAGATCGACCCGACCACGAGCAGTGCCGCGGTGTTCTCGATCATCTCCTTCATCAACAGCGCCGCCTCGGCCACGCCGATCGCCGAGGCGATCGTTGTGTTCTTCGTCAGCGCGATCAGCACCGAGCCCAGCGGGATGATCACGGCGCGAAAAGCCTGCGGCAGCAGGATCATTCGCAGGTTCTGACCGAATGTCAGGCCCAGGGAGCGAGCCGCCTCGGCCTGGCCCAGCGGCACCGTGTTGACCCCTGAGCGCACCGTCTCGCACACAAATGACGCTGTGTACACGGTCAGGCCGAGCACCGCCAACCGGAAGTTGCTGTCCTCGATCGACGTGGTCGACTGCGGGTCGACGAGGGTGATCCCGAGAGTCTGTGACACCCCGAACGAGCAGAACAGGATGATCAACGTCAACGGCGTGTTGCGGATGACGTTGACGTAGGCGGTACCCAGCCAGGACAGCATCGGCACCGGCGACAGCCGCATCCCGGCCAGCACCGTGCCCAGGATGAGCGCTCCGACCGCGGAGTAGGCCGCGAGCTGAATCGTGGTCCAGAAGGCCTCGAAGATCTCTGCGCGGTACTCGGTGAATATCTCCACGGCCGTAGCAGCCCGACACCCGACTCAGTAGCGGTCGACCTGCGGCGGGGCGGGTGCCGTGATACCCGCCGGGCCGAGGTTCTTGTCGAAGGCTTCCTTCCAGGCCCCGCTGGACTCCATCTTCTCGATCGCGTCGTTGATCTTGGCGCGCATCTCGGCGTCGCCCTTCTTCAGCCCGATGCCGTAGCGCTCCTCGGAGAACGTGTCGCCGACGATCTTGAACGCGTCCGGGGTCTGCGCGGCGTAACCGGCCAGGATCACCTCGTCGGTGGTGACCGCGTCGACGGCGCCGTTCTTCAGCGCCTCGATGCACGCCGAGTAGGTGTCGTACTGCTGCAGCTGCACACCCGGGTACTCGTCCTTGATCTTCTGCGCGGGAGTCGAACCCGACACCGAGCACAGGCGCTTGTTGTCGGCCAGCGACGCGGCGCCGGTGATGTCAGTGTTGTCCTCACGCACCAGCAGGCTCTGGCCGGTCACCAGATAGGGCCCGGCGAAATCCACCTTCTCCTTGCGGGAGTCGGTGATCGAGTAGGTCGCCACGATGTAGTCGACCTGGTCGTTCTGGATCAACGTCTCACGCTGTCCGGACGGCGATTCCTTCCACTCGATCTGCTCGGGGGTGTAGCCCAGTTCGCCGGCCACGTATGTGGCGACGTCGACGTCGAAGCCGCTCATCGAACCGTCGGGGTTGCGCAGGCCCAGGCCCGGCTGGTCGAACTTCGTGCCGATGACGATGGTGTCCTCGTCACCGCCACCACCGCCGCAGGCGGTGGCCGCGAACGGCACAGCGACCGCGAGCGCGACGGCGGCGGTGACGCGCCTGCGAGACAGCATGGAAAAGAACGGCATGGGTGGGGTTTCCTTTCGCCGGGCGTTTAGTGATGGAGGATCTTGCCGAGGAAGTCCTTGGCGCGGCCGGTCTGCGGATTGTCGAAGAACTGGGCCGGCTCGGCATCCTCGACGATCGCCCCGTCGGACATGAACACCACACGGTCCGAGGCGCGGCGGGCGAAGCCCATCTCGTGGGTCACCACCAGCATGGTCATACCCTCGCTCGCCAGCGCGGCCATCACCGCCAGCACCTCGTTGATCATCTCGGGGTCCAGCGCGCTGGTCGGCTCGTCGAAGAGCATCACCTTGGGGTTCATCGCGAGCGAGCGGGCGATCGCGACGCGTTGCTGCTGGCCGCCGGACAACTGGGCGGGATACTTGTCGGCCTGATTGGCGACGCCGACCCGCTCGAGCAGCGCCATCGCGGCCTCCCGGGCGGCGTCCTTGCCGAGCCCGCGCACCTTCATCGGCGCCAGCATGACGTTGTCGAGGATCGTCTTGTGCGCGAACAGGTTGAACGACTGGAACACCATGCCGACGTCGGAGCGCAACTGTGCGAGTTTGCGTCCCTCGTCGGGCAGCACCTCACCGTCGATGGCGATCGTGCCCGAGTCGATGGTCTCGAGCCGGTTGATCGTGCGGCACAGTGTGGATTTGCCGGACCCCGACGGGCCTAGCACCACCACGACCTGACCCCGTTCGACCCTCAGGTTGATGTCCTTGAGCACGTGGAGGTCGCCGAAGTGCTTGTTGACCTCCTGCATCGAGATCATCGGCGCCGCCTGACTGCCGTGCCCGGCCGTTTCCATGGGTGCTGACCTTACCCACGGAACGCCCACTGTGCCCGGCACTGATCAATCGGACTCCCCGTACCATGGGGCCGTGACTTCGACGGTGACGCAGCAGGCGGCAAACGCGCTGGCGCCGGTGGCGCGCACCTATCAGGTTCGCACCTACGGCTGCCAGATGAACGTGCACGACTCGGAGCGGCTGGCCGGGCTGCTGGAGGACGCGGGCTACCGGCGCGCCGCTGACGGCGTCGACGCCGATGTGGTGGTCTTCAACACATGTGCGGTGCGCGAGAACGCCGACAACAAGCTCTACGGCAACCTGTCCCACCTCGCGCCGCGCAAGCAGTCCGAACCCCGGATGCAGATCGCCGTCGGCGGTTGCCTGGCGCAGAAGGACCGCGACGCCGTGCTGCGCCGTGCGCCGTGGGTGGACGTCGTATTCGGCACCCACAACATCGGCGCCCTGCCGACGCTGCTCGAACACGCCCGCCACAACCGGGCTGCGCAGGTCGAGATCGCCGACGCCCTACAGCAATTCCCGTCGACGCTGCCCGCCGCGCGCGAATCCGCCTACGCCGGATGGGTCTCGATCTCGGTGGGCTGCAACAACACCTGCACGTTCTGCATCGTTCCGTCGTTACGCGGCAAGGAGGTCGACCGCCGGCCGGGCGACGTCCTCGCCGAGATCCAGACGCTGGTCGACCAGGGCGTGCTCGAGGTGACGCTGCTGGGCCAGAACGTCAACGCCTACGGCGTGTCGTTCGCTGCGGACGAGCGTTTGCGCGAGGACCCGAGGATGTGGTCGAGCGCGCCCCGCAATCGCGGGGCGTTCGCCGAACTCTTGCGCGCCTGCGGGCGGATCGACGGGCTCGAACGCGTCCGGTTCACCTCCCCGCATCCAGCCGAGTTCACCGACGACGTGATCGAGGCGATGGCCGAGACGCCGAACGTCTGCCCGGCCCTGCACATGCCACTGCAGTCCGGATCCGACCGGATCCTGCGCGCCATGCGCCGGTCCTACCGCGCGGAGAAGTACCTGGGGATCATCGACCGGGTGCGGGCGGCGATTCCCGACGCGGCAATCACCACCGACCTGATCGTCGGCTTTCCCGGCGAGACGGAGGAGGACTTTCAGGCCACGCTCGAAGTGGTGGCCGCCTCCCGCTTCTCCAGCGCCTTTACGTTCCAGTACTCCAGGAGACCCGGCACGCCCGCCGCCGGTATGCCTGGCCAACTCCCGAAAGCCGTTGTGAGTCAACGCTATCAGCGTTTGATCGAGCTCCAGGAGCGGATCTCGCTCGAGGAGAACCGGGCCCAGGTCGGCCGTACGCTCGAACTGCTCGTGGCCACCGGCGAGGGCCGCAAGGATGCGACGACCGCCCGCATGTCCGGACGCGCCCGCGACGGCCGGCTCGTGCACTTCGCACCCGGTGATGCCGACCTCCGGCCGGGTGACGTCGTCACCACCACGGTGACCGGTGCGGCCCCGCACCACCTCATCGCCGACGGCGCGCTACTGACGCACCGACGCACACGCGCCGGTGACGCCCACGCGGCGGGCCTGCGGCCCCGCACTGGGGTCGGGCTGGGTATCCCGGGTATCGGCGTGCCCGAACCTGCCCCGGTGACCACGGGATGTGCGCTGTGAGTGCCTCGGACGGGCCCGACGGATTCGACTCCTACAAGGGCGACATCGAAGATGTCGAGCGCCGGGTGGCGGGTGAGTTCGACCCGGGCGCGCGCGCCCTGGTGGTCGCCGTTCTCGTCTTCGTCGTATTGCTGTCGTTCGTGTTGCCCCACGCCGGCGGTGCCAGGGGCTTCGACGTGCTGACCGGCACCGACGCCGCCGCCGACGCGGGGATCGCCCTGCCGTCGCGGGTGTTCGCCATCCTGGTCATCGTGTTCTCGGTCGGATTCTCGATCCTCGCGCTGCTCACCCGGCGCTGGGCGATCGCCTGGGTGGCACTGGCGGGTTCGGCGGTGGCCAGCGCGATGGGCATGCTCGCCGTGTGGTCCCGGCAGACCGCGGCCGCGCCGTATCCCGGCCCGGGTCTCGGGCTGATCATCGGTTGGCTGGCAGTGATCGTGCTCACCTTCCACTGGGCGCGGGTGGTGTGGACGCGCACCGCCGTGCAGTTGGCCGCGGAGGAGGAGCGCCGCCGCCGCGCCGCGGAGAACCAGGGCAAGGGACTGCTGGACTTCGGCGACGGGCCCCGCGACGACCCGGACCACCCGGCAAGCTAACCGCCCGCCTGCCCGCGATGTGGCTCTAGGGGCTTAAGAGTTGACCCGTAATTGTCCGCGGACCCTGGTTCAAGAGTCCGGCGACGATTTGGAGGCTGTG
The DNA here is from genome assembly GCA_034189785.1 of Actinomycetota bacterium. Taxonomy (GTDB): domain Bacteria; phylum Actinomycetota; class Actinomycetes; order Mycobacteriales; family Mycobacteriaceae; genus Mycobacterium. The sequence continues at coordinate 24,217 of JAXHUG010000089.1, read as the reverse complement.
GTTGATGGCTTGGCTGCGGCGTCGGCATTGTCGAAGGATTTGCCAGTCCTTGATCGTGGCGGTGACATGTTCAACGTGGGCTCTGATCCGGCGGTGCGCCGGGTAGCCGCCGTCGCCCGAGTCGATGGTCCACGGTTCGCGTGCACTGGTGATCTCGGGTCGAAGTGCGACGGCAAGCACCGCCACCAGGTGGTGGATGACCGGGTGGGCGGTGGATTGGCTGGTGGTGAACAAGGCGGCCAAGTCCCGGGTGGTCAGGTTGGTGCGCAGGTGGATCAGCACCAGCAGCAGCCGGACGGGCAGCGGCAGGCCCCAGGGACGCCCCCGGGCCGCGGGGACGACCTGATCCCCGGGCGGGCGTGCTCGCGCATCAAGGACCAGCCGACGTGGGAGACCTACCGTCTGGCCTGCACGTTGGGTGGTCATCTGGACACTTATCGGCACTGGCAACCGCCCGGCCCGGGTGCACACCGCGCATGAGGCGGCTGGCCAGCCGGCCGCATGAGACCCATCACGGGTCAACTCTTAGCTAGCTTAGCGCTGGCCTAGCGCCGCTTGCCCAGCGCCTCGACCGCGGCCTCGGCCCACCGACGCCACTGTTCGGCGTTCGCGCGCGCCTGTTCGGCGTCCGTGGTGCGGCCGGCGGCCTCGGCCTTCTCGGCCTGACGCTCGTACTGTTCGGCACGGACCCGGAACTGGTCGGCTCGGGCCTGCGCATCGGGATCAGTCCGATTCGCCGACGCGGCGTCGCGGACCTTCTTCTCCACCGCGCGCAGGCGTCGGTCGAATTCGGCGGCCCGCTCGCGGGGCACCTTGCCGATGGCGTCCCATTTGTCGCCGATCGCGCGGAACGCGGCGCGCGCGGCCTCCGGGTTGGAGGTGTCGATCTGTTCGGCTTGGGCGAGCAGTTCCTGCTTTGCCGCGGCGTTCGCCGTGAACTCCGCGTCGCGTTCGGCGGTCGCGGCGTTGCGTGCCGAGAAGAAGACGTCCTGGGCGGCCTTGAACCGCTGCCAGAGGGCTTCATCGACATCTTTGGCTGCCCGGCCCGCGGCCTTCCACTCCGCGAGCAGGTCACGGAATGCGGCGCTCGTCGCACCCCACTCCCGGGACCCGGACAGTTCCTCGGCGCGTTCGCACAGCGCCTCCTTGGCCTGCCGTGCCCCCGCGCGGCCCCGGTCGAGTTCGGCGAAGTGCGAACCGCGCCGCTTGTTGAACGTCTCGCGGGCCGTCGAATAGCGCTTCCACAGCGCATCGTCGGTCTTGCGGTCCAGGCCGGTGATCGTGCGCCACTCGTCGAGGATCTCGCGGAGCCGGTCGCCGGCGGTTTTCCACTGCGTCGCGGTGGTGGCGATGTCTTCGGCCTCGGCGGCCAGCGCCTCCTTGCGCGCCAACTGGGCGGCACGCTGTTCGGCCCGGCGGGCCCGCTCGGCCTGGGCCTCCTCGTCGGCGTGTTCGACGATCGTGGTCAGTCGCCTCGCCAGCGATTCCACGTCACCGAGGACGTGGGCCTCCGGCAGGCTCGCGGCCAGTGCGGCGGCGGCGGTCTTGATCTTGCGGGCATCGCCGGCGTGGGTGACCAGCCGTTGCTCGAGCAGCACCACCTCGGTCTGCAGGTCGTCGAAGCGGCGCCCGAAATGGGCGAACGCCGCTTCGGGCTCACCCGCTTGCCAGGAACCGATGACGCGCTCACCCGATCCCGTGATCAGCCACACAGTGCCGTCGGGATCGACCCGGCCGAACCGGTGCGGGTCGCTGGCCGGTGGCGCCACCACCGCGGGCAGCGGCGCCGGTCGGGGCGAAGGTCCGGGCCGGGGTGCGGGCCCCGGCACCGGACGTGGCGTCACCTCGTTGTTCGCCCCCGAGGTCGCACCCGGCTCACTTGTTGTCATCTCTCGTTCCTCGCACCCTCTGCGCGGTGGACCGCGCACTGCCGCGCAACGCGGCGCCCTTGCCTGTCGATATGGATCGGTCTGCCTGGCCATCGAAGCCATCGAAGCCATCGAAGCCATCGAAGCCATCGAAGCCATCGAAGCCATCGAAGCCGTTGAAGGCTATTGAAACAGGTCTCCCGGGGGTCTGCGCACACCTTCGGCGCGCCGGTTTGCGGGACCACCCACCGGCCGGGCACGCTCATGGCCGCTACGACGACGAGGAGATTGCGATGGCCAGGGTGGATATCGCCCGCTGCTGGCGCTGGGCGCCGCCTTCTTCATCGCGATCGGCGATGTCATCCACCAGCGCTCCGCGCACGAGGTGACCGACGAAGCGGTCGGGGCATCTGCAGCTGTTCCTCCAGCTGTTGCGCGACCGGCAGTGGTGGCTGGGCAGCACCGTCGCCACCCTGGGCTTCGGTCTGCAGGCCGCCGCTCTGGGGCTGGGGTCGGTGCTGCTGGTGCAGGCACTGCTGGTGACATCGCTGCTGTTCGCGCTGCCGGTCAACGCCCGACTGACCTGACGGCGGGTGACGCGCTGGGAGTAGCTGTGGGCTGCCCTGCTCGCCGGTGCGGTGGCGGTGATCGCAACCGTGGGCAATCCGACCGCCGGACAGGCCCGCGCCTCCTGGAAGACGTGGGCGGTGGTGCTCGCCGTGCTGGTCCCGGCGCTGGTGTCCGGCGCGCTGTGGGGTGCCTTCGCCGTCCTCACCAAGGGCGTCCTCACCAAGGGCGTCCTCACCAAGGGCGTCGTCACCAAGGGCGTCGTCGACCGGCTCGACGACGGTCTGTGGGCGGCGCTGCAGATGCCTGAGCTCTACGCACTCGCGGCCGTGGCCGTCGCCGGGACGGCGTGGCAACAGGCCTCGTTCCGGTCCGGTGCCCTGACGGTCCTCGCCACCGCTGCGCTCGCTCGCGGCGAAGCGGCCGGCGAAGTCCAGGCCTTGATCGCGCACTAGTTTGGTGGCGTGCTCACCGCGATCGCCCTCGTGCCGTCCGCGCCGGTGATGGTGCCGGAACTGGCCGGCGGCGTGGCCGGTGAACTGGCCGACCTGCGCGCCGCGGTGGCGCGCTGTGTCGAGGGACTGCCCGACCGCTGGGTGGCGATCGGCGTCGGATCCGACAACGAGGTGCTGACCCCGCCCAAGGCCGGGACGTTCGCCGGCTACGGCGTCGACGTACGGGTGGCCCTCTCGCCGAACGCCGACACCGCAGCCGTCGAGCTGCCCCTGTGCGCGCTCATCACCGCGTGGGCGCGTGGTGACTTCGCCCCGCACGCCGCCGCGGAGGTCCGCGTCTTCTCCGGCGGCCTCGACGCCGACACCGCACATAGCAGGGGCCGGGAGCTGCGCGCCCTGATCGACGACGCCCACGGCGAGGTCGGGGTGCTGGTCGTCGCCGACGGCTGCCACACCCTCACCCCACCCGCGCCGGGCGGCCACGACCCCGACTCCGTCGCCGTGCAGGCGCAGCTCGACAGGGCACTGGCCGCGGGTGATGCCGCCGCGCTGGGCCGGCTGCCGGACTCGGTCGTCGGTCGGGTCGCCTATCAGGTGCTGGCGGGACTGACCGGACCCGCGCCCGGCGCCGCCGAGGAGTTCTACCGCGGTGCGCCATACGGGGTCGGCTACTTCGCCGGTCGCTGGAGGCCATGAGGCCGCTGGCGATCATCGGGCCGACCGGAACCGGGAAATCGGCCCTGGCCCTGGACGTCGCCGAACGGCTCGGCGGCGAGATCGGTGTGGAGATCGTCAACGCCGACGCCATGCAGCTCTACCGCGGGATGGACATCGGCACCGCGAAGTTGCCGGCCGCGCAGCGCCGCGGTATCCCGCACCACCAACTCGACGTCCTCGACGTCACCGAGACCGCCTCGGTGGCGCGCTATCAGAGCGAGGCCGCCCGTGACGTCGAGGCCATCGCCGCCCGCGGCGCGGTCCCGATCATCGTCGGCGGGTCGATGATGTACGTCCAGGCCCTGCTCGACGACTGGGCGTTCCCCGCCACCGATCCAGCCGTTCGCGCCAGATGGGAACAGCGGCTCGCCGAGGTCGGGGTCGCGGCGCTGCACGGTGAACTGGCGGAGGTCGATCCTGACGCAGCGGCGTCGATCCTGCCCACCGACGGCCGCCGCATCGTGCGGGCGCTGGAGGTGGTGGAACTAACCGGAGCGCCGTTCGCGGCGTCGGCGCCCACCATCGGCGCGCCGCGCTGGGATACGGCGATTATCGGATTGGATTGGGAGACAACGATACTCGACGAACGTCTGGTGGAGCGCACCGATTCGATGTTCGCCGAAGGACTGGTGACGGAGGTGGCCGGTCTGCTGCGGCACGGCCTGCGCGACGGCGTGACGGCGTCCCGGGCGCTCGGGTACGCCCAGGTCCTCGCCGACCTGGACGCCGGCGGCGACGGGTCGGCCGCGCGCGAGCCCACGTACGTCGGCACCCGCCGCTACGTGCGCAGGCAGCGTTCGTGGTTCCGCCGCGACCACCGGGTGCGTTGGCTCGACGGGGCGTCACCGGGCAACGTCGACCGCACGCTGGGCGCCTGGCGCGCCGTATCCTGACCAGGTGCGGTTCGCCAAGGGTCACGGGACGCAGAACGACTTCGTCCTGCTGCCCGATCTCGACGCCCGGCTGGCCCTGACGCCGGCCGTCGTCACCGCGCTGTGCGACCGGCGCCGCGGGCTGGGCGCCGACGGCGTGCTACGGGTCACCACCGCAGGCGCGGCACTGTCGGCCGGCGTGTTCGAGCGATTGCCCGAGGGTGTCGGCGCTGGTGACTGGTACATGGACCACCGCAATGCGGACGGGTCGATCGCCCAGATGTGCGGTAACGGCGTGCGCGTGTTCGCCCACTACCTGCGCGCGACGGACCTGGAGTCCGGTGACGAATTCGTCGTCGGGTCGCTGGCCGGGCCCCGGCCCGTCGTCCTGCATGGCTTCGACGAGGCCCACCGGTCAGTGGCCGAGGTGACCGTCGCGATCGGCAAGGTCAACCTGCTCGGCAGCGGGTCGGCGGTCGTGGGCGGGCGCCGGTTCACCGGGCTGGGAGTCGACGTCGGCAATCCGCACCTGGCCTGTGTCGACGCGACGCTGACCGAGGCCGAACTCGCGGCGCTCGACGTGGCCGCCCCGGTCGAATTCGACACCGCACAGTTCCCCGACGGAGTCAACGTCGAGGTGGTCACCGCGCTGCGCGATGGGGCGGTGTCGATGCGGGTACACGAGCGGGGTGTCGGCGAAACGCGTTCGTGCGGTACCGGGACAGTCGCTGCCGCCGTCGCGGCGTTGGCCCAGGGGGGAGCCGCGGTGGGCACGCTCGACGTCCGCATCCCCGGTGGAGTGGTCACCGTTTCGGTCACCGACGCCACGAGTTTCCTGCGCGGACCGTCGGAATTGGTCGCCACCGGCGAACTCGCCGGGGAATGGTGGCAATCTCATCAGCGTTGATTGGGGTGCATGAAAAGTGATCTCCGTGCGAACCTTGATTCGCTCATGACGTTTCCCGAATCTTCCGCACACCGGGCCCCCAGCGCCGGCGAACTGGCGCTCGCGGACCGCTTCGCGCTGCGCCGTGTCGCCGGGTTGTCCACCGAACTGGCCGACATCTCCGAGGTCGAATACCGTCAGCTGCGCCTCGAACGCGTGGTGCTGGTGGGCGTGTGGACCGATGGCAGCGCGGCCGACGCCGAAGCCAGCCTCGCCGAACTCGCCGCGCTCGCCGAGACCGCGGGTTCCGAGGTGCTCGAAGGGGTCATCCAGCGGCGCGACAAACCCGACGCGTCGACCTACATCGGCTCGGGCAAGGCGACCGAACTGCGCGAGATCGTGCTGGCGACCGGCGCCGACACGGTGATCTGCGACGGTGAACTCTCTCCCGCGCAGCTCACTGCGCTGGAGAAGATCGTCAAGGTCAAGGTCATCGACCGGACCGCGTTGATCCTCGACATCTTCGCTCAGCACGCCACCAGCCGCGAAGGCAAGGCCCAGGTGTCGCTGGCGCAGATGGAGTACATGCTGCCCCGGCTGCGCGGCTGGGGTGAATCGATGTCACGCCAGGCGGGCGGCCGCGCCGGTGGCGCCGGTGGCGGTGTCGGCACGCGCGGTCCCGGTGAGACGAAGATCGAGACCGACCGTCGCCGCATCCGCGAGCGGATGTCCAAACTGCGCCGCGAGATCAAGGACATGAAGAAGATCCGCGATACCCAGCGCAGTGGGCGCCGCCGCACCGAGGTGGCCTCGGTCGCCATCGTGGGCTACACCAACGCGGGTAAGTCCAGTCTGCTCAACGCGCTCACCGGCGCCGGCGTGCTGGTCGAGAACGCTCTCTTCGCCACGCTCGAACCCACCACGCGCCGAGGCGAATTCGACGACGGGCGGCCGTTCGTCCTCACCGACACCGTCGGTTTCGTCCGGCACCTGCCGCCCCAGCTCGTCGAGGCGTTCCGCTCGACCCTCGAGGAGGTCGCCACCGCCGACCTGCTCGTCCACGTCGTCGACGGCTCGGATGCCAACCCGCTGGCCCAGATCAGCGCGGTCCGCGAGGTGATCAACGAGGTCTTTGCCGAACAGAACGCCAAGCCCGCGCCGGAACTAGTGGTGGTCAACAAAATCGACACGGCCGACGGGCTCTCCCTGGCGCATTTCCGCCGCGCCCTGCCCGACGCGGTGTTCGTCTCGGCGCGCACCGGACAGGGCCTGGACCGGCTCTCGGCCCGGATGTCGGAGTTGATCGAGTCCACCGACGTCACCGTCGACGTCACGATTCCCTATGACCGGGGCGACCTCGTGGCCCGGGCGCACAGCGAGGGACGCATCGACGCCACCGAGCACACCACGGAAGGCACGCGGGTCAAGGCGCGGGTGCCGGTCGCCGTTGCGGCGGCCCTGCGGGACTTCGCAACATTTTGATGCGCTAGACTGTCTCCAACGCCGACGTCACCGACGACGGCTCGTCGTGGAACGCTTACCATCGCGTCCGGCTCAAGCTCTTCTCGCGGCGATCGACGTTGCCGACCGGCAACTCGCCACTTGCGTACCCATTTTCTGTGCCGTGAAGACGGCGCTGCGTGGGTACGCGACACTGCCCTGAAAGGCAAACACCTGCATGACAACTGCACAATCATTCGCCGACCTCGGCGTGCGCGGGCCGCTGCGCCGTGTCCTGGAGAACCGCGGCATCGACAGCCCGTTCCCGATCCAGGCCGCGACACTGCCCGACAGCCTGGCCGGCCGTGACGTGCTCGGCCGCGGCAAGACCGGCAGCGGTAAGACGCTGGCGTTCTCGCTGCCGCTGGTGAGCCGGCTGGCCGACGCCAAGCGGCGTTCGTCACGCCCCTCGGGCCTCGTGCTCGCGCCGACGCGCGAACTCGCCACCCAAATCACCGCGGTGCTCGAACCGCTCGCGGCCGCATACGATTTGAAGGTCGCCACCATCTTCGGCGGCGTTTCGCAGAATCCGCAGGCATCCGCCCTGCGAGCCGGTGTCGACATCGTCGTCGCCTGCCCGGGACGGCTAGAAGACCTGATGCGACAACGGATCATCTCGCTCGACAGCGTGGAGATCACCGTGCTGGACGAGGCCGACCACATGGCCGATCTCGGTTTCCTGCCCGGCGTCACCCGCATCCTGGCCGCCACGCCCGCCGGCGGTCAGCGGCTGCTGTTCTCGGCGACGCTGGACAACGGCGTCGACACACTGGTGCGCCGTTTCCTAAGGGAGCCCGTCACCCACTCGGTCGACGCGGTCAACGCGCCGTCGCCGGCCATGACCCACCACGTGTTCCACGTGGCCGGAGCACACGAGAAGAAGGCGCTGGTGCACACGCTCGCCGCGGGCACCGGACGCCGAATCCTGTTCATGCGCACCAAACATCAGGCCCGCAAGCTGGCCCGCCAACTCACCGAGTCCGGTGTGCCCTCGGTCGACCTGCACGGCAACCTGTCCCAGAACGCCCGTGAGCGAAACCTCGCCGCATTCTCGGCAGGAGACGCCAAGGTGCTCGTCGCCACCGACATCGCGGCCCGCGGTGTGCACGTCGACGAGGTCGAACTCGTGGTGCACGTCGACCCGCCGGTCGAGCACAAGGCCTATCTGCACCGCTCGGGCCGCACCGCGCGCGCCGGCAGTGCGGGTGACGTCGTCACCGTCGTGCTGCCCGAGGAGCGGCGGGACACCGCCGCGCTGCTGCGGCGCGCCGGCATCAACGTCGCCCCCCAACAGGTCGGTGCCGATTCGCCGTCGGTGGCCGCACTGGTCGGCGAGGTCGCGCCGTACCGCGCACCGGCCGCCAAGGCCGTCGAGCAGCCGCGCGCCGCCTCTGACCGTCCCCGCAGGCGTTCTATGCACCAAGGCCACGGCGAGCGGCAGGGACGCCCGCAGGGTGGCGGCGCCGGTACGCGTTCGCGCGGTTCGCGCCGGCGCCCGCAGGCTGCCCGCTAGAGCCGACAAAGAAACACCGCCCCACAACCGGGGCGGTGTTTCTTTGTCACCGCGGCCGGATCGCCGGCGGGATCGGACCGGAGAACTTCTCGACCTGCACCATCACATGTGCCCCGGTGCTGCCACGACCCGGTGACGAGGTGCCGACGTCGTCGGTCGACACGTTGGGATTGCCGTGCACGCACACCGCGTCGTAGTCGGCCGGATCGAACCAAACGCCCGTCGGCCAGGCGTACGACGCTGCGCCGCAGGCAGGCGGTCATCGATCACCGCACCGGCCGTCAGGCAGGCGCCGCCGTCGAGCCGGCCATGCAACCGGGTCGCCGGTGGGCTGGCGACGAGGTGTAGACGATAGGTGGCGGCACGTTCGCAGCCGCGCCACTCGGTGGGCTCGAACCAGGCGGGGTGCCCCGCGCAGTCGGCGTAGCCGAAGTCCGCGATGTCCTCGGAGAGGATCTCGATGCGGCTGCTCGGGTGCCGAGCAGGTGCGAGACGGGGTCGGCGCGGAACTCGCCCGGCAGCGTCAGGCCTGGTTCGGTGGGGCAGGCGGAGGCTGCCGTCGCGCCAGAACTGCTCGAAGATCGGCACCGCGAAATCCATTTCGGCGGAACGCTTCTCGTAGAGGTGGGCGAGCCACTGCCGGGCGGTGGGCCCTTCAGTGAACCGTCCGCCGAACCAGAGCCGGCCTGCCAGCGCGGCGAACCCCGAGTAGTCCTCGCGTTCGAACGCCGTCGCGGAGGGCACCACGATGTCGGCGTGTTCGGCCAACGCGATCCAGTACGGATCGCGCACCACGATGGTGTCCACGCGGGCCAGCGCCCGCCGCAGCCGGGGGACGTTCTGGTGGTGGAACGATCGGCCGCAGCGGGCCCGGCGCGCGGTCGGCGGCGCCCGATCGCATGGTTTCGGGCTCCAATACGCGGAATACGCGTTCACATAGGCTCAGTTTGCAAGTATCTTGCCGAAAATTGCCTGTCGTGTCCGCAAAAAGGACGTCGGCTGTCACAAGATTGGCTGGCGCGATACTTTCGTAACACTTTCGCGCCGAATACGGGAGGTTCGATGAGCGGGCGGCGAACCCTGCTGCGCACGGCGCTGACGCGCGTGACGGTCGGTCTGGCGGTGGCGGGATTGTTCTTCGCACCCCTCGCGACGGCGGATCCGGCCACCGAGGCCAACGACGCGATCACCGCGGCCTACGACGGCAGCGGTGGTCCCACCGGTCCGCTCGGCGTACGCGAAGGCGGTGTCTACCCCGTCGGCGACGGATTCGGCCAGAACTACGCGGCCGGCAAGATGTTCTTCACCCCGGTGACCGGTGCCCACTGGATGCAGGGCGCAGTCCTCGACAAGTACGAATCGCTCGGCGGACCCGCGGACAGCGACCTGGGCTTTCCGACAATCGACGAGGGTCCCGGCCGGATCGGGCCGGACAGCCGCAACGTCACCTTCTCAGCCGCGGACAAGCCGGTCATCTTCTGGACGCCGGCCACCGGTCCGCGCGTCGTGCGCGGCGCGATCAACGCCGCGTGGGACCGGCTCGGCGGGTCGGCGGGCGTGCTCGGCGTACCGGCCGAGGACGAGGTGTATCGCGGTGACGTGGCCTCCCAGAAGTTCACCGGCGGGCAGCTGTCGTGGAACCGCAAGGACGAGACCTTCACAACGGTTCCGCCCGAACTCGCCGACCAACTGAAGGACCTACCGGTCCCGGAAGACGCCACGTCAGCGATCGCGGCCGCGCGGCGCGCCGCGGGCGGCGCCCTGGGGCCGCTGGGGGCCAAGGACGGGCCGCAGTACACGATCGGCGAGGACGGTGTCGGTCAGGACTACACCGGCGGCAAGATCTTCTACACCCCGCAGACCGGGGCGAACGTGGTCACGGGTCAGGTCCTCGAGAAGTACGAGAGCGTGGGCGGGCCGGAAGGCGATCTGGGCTTCCCGACGAGCAGCGAAGCCGACGGCGGGTTCGGGTCGAACAGCCGAATCAGCACGTTCGCCGCCAAGGACCAGCCGGTCATCTTCTGGACCCCCGACTACGGAGCCGCGATCGTGCGTGGCGCGATGAACGCGGGGTGGTCGAAGCTCGACGGCGCGAAGGGCCCGCTTGGCGCGCCGATGGCCGATCAGACCGAGAACGGCAACGTCGTCACCCAGCGGTTCAGCAAAGGTGTGCTGTCCTACGACCGGTCGACGGGCCGGTTCAGCACCGAACCGGCGAATCTCGCCACACGGCTCGCCGGACTGGAGGTACCGGGCGAGGACGTGCCGAACGCTCCTGCGGAGCCGTCGTCCTCGGCGGCCGAGGACGACGGTCAGTGGTTGAGCTGGCGGTGGAACTGGTGGTGGCTGCTCGCGCTCATTCCGGTTCTGCTCGTGGTCGGGCTGGTCGTGGGTGCGATGCTGTGGAGGCGCCGACGCGGCGGTCGGGATCACCATTTCCGGGATGACGAGGACATCTTCGCCGACGCCGACGCCGCGCGATACCGGCCGTCCGACGGTGGGTCGCCCGGTGATGGTGAGGGCGCCGACGAGCACGGTCGGTACCTCGGCGGTTACGGTGAGCCGGCGACGTCGGCAAGCACGTGGAACCTTCGCGCCGACTCCGCCGACTCCGCCGACTCCGCCGACGAGGCCGGTCCGCTTGACCGGCCTGCTGCGCCCGACCTCTTCGGAGGACAGGACGACCCCGACTTGATCGACACCGCGCCGACGCGCATCGAGGCGCCGATGCGCGGCGAGTGGCGTGCCCAGTCCGCGCTGGAGGAGCCTTCTCTGCCCGCGCCCGCGCTCGGGGAGTCGATCGTGCCGGAGCCGGCGGACGTGGAATTGCCGGACGAGGAACCCGCGCAGAAGGAGTCCCCGGTGCCGGCGACGTTCACGGTCGCGCCTTTTGTCGACGATGCGCCCAGCGGAAGGCATGCGGCCATCGACGTCGACGAGCCGACGCCCGGCCGCACCGCGATCCAGTTGGCCATGGACGCCACGGGTGTGGCGCCGACCGGTTACCCGGTGAAGGCGGACACCAAGACGGGCCTGTACTGGGCGCCGGGCAGCCGCGGCTATGACGATGCGGCCGCGGAAATCTACTTCGCCAGTGAGGAATTCGCCCGCACCAACGGGTTCGTCCGCGGCGACTGAGCCGGCGTCAGATCTTGCGGATGACCGTGACAACCTTGCCCAGCACGGTCGCGTCGTTACCCGGGATGGGTTCGAACGCAGGGTTGTGCGGCATCAGCCACACCTGACCGCGGCTGCGTTTGAAGGTCTTCACGGTGGCTTCGCCGTCGATCATGGCCGCGACGATGTCGCCATTGTCGGCGACGGCCTGTTGCCGGACGACGACCCAGTCGCCGTCGCAGATCGCGGCGTCGACCATCGAGTCGCCCACCACCTTGAGCAGGAACAGCGACCCCTCACCGACGAGTTCGCGCGGCAGGGGGAACACGTCCTCGACCGCTTCCTCCGCCAGGATCGGCCCGCCGGCGGCGATCCGGCCGAGCACCGGCACGAACGTCGGTTCGGGTAGCGCGTCGCTGCCCGAGACCTCCGTGGTGACCACCGGCGTCGACGACTCGTCGGACAGGCGTACGTCGACGGCGCGGGGCCGGTTGGGGTCGCGCCGCAGATAGCCCTTGCGTTCGAGTGTGCGGAGTTGATGCGCCACCGAGGACGTCGACGTCAGGCCGACGGCGTCGCCGATCTCCCGGATGCTCGGGGGGTAGCCGCGGCTGGTTACCGAGGCGCGGATGACCTCGAGGATCGTGCGTTGTCGTTCGGTCAGGCCGGCGTCTGCGCCGCGGCGCCCGCCGGTATGGCTTTCGCTGCTGTCGTCGCTCATGGGCCTGAATCTAGTCGTCTGACGCCGCATGATCAAACATGTGTTCGACGCGTGTCGTGGTCGGACGGACTTGTCGTACCCCTCGCTTATCGTCGGCAACAGTTCGATCACACGTTCTATCCATCGAACACCTGATCGACTATATTCGAACGCACAGGCGAATACCCAGAAGGAAAGGGGCACGCACATGACGATCCTCGAAGTGAGGCAGACCCAGCAGCATCCGGCCGCGCGCGGGGTCCGCCGCCCGGTCGAGGGCCGGCTGTCACGGGCGGGTCGGCCCGCCGGGGCGGCGCTTCGGCACCGGGGCAGCGGTGTGCTGGTCTCACGGGCCTCGCACCGCCGCCGTCCCATCACGCCTGCGACGACGGTGCTGCTCGCGCTGGTGGCCGCCGGGATCACGGTGTGGTTGGGGCTCGTCGCGAACCTGGGCGGCGTCGCGGGTCGGCAGGCGCCGGTACCCGCTGATCTGGCCGTGGTGCAGGTGCAGATGGGGGAGAGCCTGAACCAGGTCGCGCAGCGGGTGGCCCCCGACGCCCCGGTCGGTGCGGTGGTCGAGCGGATCCGCGAACTCAACCAGCTGGATTCGGCGGCCATCGACGCCGGGCAGACGCTGATCGCCCCTGTCGGCTGACGTGCGTCGTGAACAGTGAATCGTGGTGCGGGGCACCGAGGCTGCTCTACGCGCCGGATGTCGGGTGGCCGTGGGTCCGCGCCGTCGGCGGTGGCGATGCCACCCGAGTAGGCTCGGAGAGGTTCGACGGATGTACCCGGTGGTCTGGCGAAGGAGCGGTGATGCACTGTCCGTTCTGCCGTCATCCCGATTCGCGCGTCGTCGACTCCCGCGAGACCGATGAAGGCCAGGCGATCCGGCGCCGCCGCTCCTGTCCGGAGTGTGGCCGGCGGTTCACCACCGTGGAGACCGCGGTGCTCGCGGTGGTCAAGCGCAGCGGTGTGACGGAACCGTTCAGCCGCGAGAAGGTCATCGAGGGGGTGCGCCGGGCGTGCCAGGGCCGCCAGGTCGACAACGACGCCCTCAATCTGCTCGCCCAGCAGGTCGAGGATGCGGTCCGGGCGACCGGTTCGCCGGAGGTCCCCAGCCATGAGGTGGGCCTCGCCATCCTCGGGCCGCTGCGCGATCTCGACGAGGTCGCCTATCTGCGTTTCGCCTCGGTGTACCGATCCTTCGAATCCGCAGCAGATTTCGAGCGTGAGATCGAAGCCCTGCGCGCACACCGGGACGTGACGCGGTCGGGCTGACCGAGGATCAGTCCACGCAGCGCCCGTTGTCGGCGACGACCCGGCCGGCGACGCTGACCCACCCGTCGGGATTCCACACAGTGTGGATCACCGAACCCTTGCCCTGCACGATCGTCAGATCGCGGCTGAGGTAGTCGGTGATGCGCACGGCCGCAGCGCCGGTCGCCTCGTCCTCGGGCACTCCGAGATCCGGGGCGAACATGCGTGCGCGAATGCGTCCGGCATCGCGGTCGGTCCACGTCCACAGGTAGTGGTGCGCATCGTCGGAATAGTCGTCCGGGTCGGCGGCGGCCAGCACCTCGGTGGACGCCAGATCGTGGATTGCGAACTCCGGCGCCCAGTCGGAGCGCGCCCTGATCACGGTGAGGTCGCCCTCGTAGCCGAACTGCACGATGCCGGCCGTCGCACCGGTCTGCGGGATGTCGACGAAAATCGTTTCGCTGTAGCCGAGTTCACGGGCGATGCGCTGGCGGTCGCCGGGATCGACGGCGGCCGCGTCGACGACGCCGAGCGGGTTGCCGTGGTTACCGTCGAGATCGGTGAAGGCACGCAAAACCTGAACGCCGATGGCCATGCGCCGATGCTACGTGTTCGGCGGTGACGGGGTGGTCAGGTTGCGCTGCGTTCGTCGCTGCCCATCGCGTCGAGGACCGCGACGCGGGTGTCGACGGATCCGCTGATCGCCGATTCGCTCGGACCGGTCCGCAACAACTGGCGCAGGAGTTCCTGGTCGTGGGTGGCCGGTTCGGTGGAATCGATGAAGCGCTCCACGGTTTCAACGAACCGGTCCGGATCGTCGTGGAACGGGAAGTGTCCGCCCCCCTCGAAGACCTCCAACCGGGATCCGGGCATCGCCGCGTGCGCCAGCCGGGCGTGGCTGATCGGGATCACAGAATCGTGTGTGCCCCAGATCAGCTGGACCGGAACGGATTCGGTGAGATAACACCGGTCGAGCATCGTGACCACCTGACCTCGCCAGTCGACGACGGCGCGCAATGTCCTGGCGAACGCCGATGACGCCGTCGGTTCGGGTAGATCGGCGAGGATCCGCATCATCTCGGCGAGATCCCGGCCCATCCTGGTGGTGCCCAGCACTGTGCCCGCAAGCCGTCCGACGACCTGCAGCGTCGGCAACACCAGCGGCAGGCGCAGCAGTGCGAGCGCCTCACTCCCCATCGGCAGGGAGGCCACCCGGAGGGCGATGTTGACGTCCTTGGTGACCCCACCGGCGGCGACCAGGATGAGGCGGTCGACGAACTGCGGGAACTGGTAGGCGAACTGCATGGCCACCCCGCCGCCCAGCGAGTGGCCGACCACCGTCACCCGGTCGATGCCGAGGACGCTGAGCAGATCCCGCATGCCGTTGGCGTAGGCGGCCACCGAATAGTCCGCGCGGGGTTTGTCCGACTTGCCGTGTCCGAGCAGGTCGGGTGCGATGACGGTGAAACGCTGCGCGAGTTTGGTCTGCACCGTGTTCCACGTCGTGGAATTGTCGCCGATGCCGTGGACCAGCAGGATCGCCGGGCCCTCGCCGGCGATCCGGAAGGCTCGGCGGTATCCGTGGATGGTGCGGTAATGCAGCGTCGGCGTCACATCCCGGACCGGGCGGAGGTTGGGTGTGCGGTCAGTCAAATCGCCTACCTCGTCATCGGGCCGCGAGCACCCCGGCGGCGTGCGGGCTGTTCAGCTACGATCCTCGCCGTCGGAGAACCCGTCCCGGTACCGGTCCTCCTTGTCCTTCTCGCCGGCCTGCTGTGCGAGGAACCGTTCGAATTCGGCGCCGAGTTCGTCACCGCTGGGGAGGTCCTCGTCGTGCGCGAGTAGCGACCGGTTCTCTTGAGCGGCGACGAATGCATCGTACTGGCGCTCCAGCGCGGTCACCACCTGAGCAACCTCTGCGCTGGCCTCGACCTGCTCGTTGATCTTGGTGTAGACCTGTGCCCCGGCCTCACCGAGTGAGGCCAACGGAATCTGCAGCGCCGCCGTCTTGGCGACCTCGGCGAGCAAAGCCTCGGCCGCCGGCGGGTACGCCGTCTGGGACAGGTAGTGCGGCACGTTGACGGTGTAGCCGACCACCTCATGGCCGTGCTGGGCCATCCGGAACTCCAGCAGGTTCGACACACTCCCCGGCACCTGCACCTCGCTGACCCACGGCGTGTGCTCGGCGATCAGCTCTTTGTTGTTCGAATGTGCGGTCATCGTCACCGGCCTGGTGTGCGGCACCGCCATCGGGATCGAGCCCAGCCCGATGGTCTGGCGGACGCCGAGTTGTTCGGCCAGCAGACGGACCGCGGTGATGAACCGCTCCCAGCGCAGATCCGGTTCCATCCCCGCCAGCAGGAGGAAGGGCGTGCCGACGCTGTCGTGCATGGCGTAGAGGTTGAGCTCGGGTTCCTCGTAGGCATGGAAGTGGTCGGTCTTGAACGTCATCAGCGGCCTACGCGAGCGGTAGTCGAGAAGTTCGTCGATCGCGAACGACGCGACGAGTTCGGTGTCGAGGCTGTTCTTGAGGTGCGCGGTGGCCAGCCGGACCACGTGACCGGCATCCGAGAAACCTTCCAGCGCATGGAGCAACACCGGTCCGCGCCCGTCGGCCGCCGACAGCTGCGGAGCGGGGAACTCCAACTCGTACATGCCGGTCTGCTCAGGTTGGTACTGCTGCTCTGGGATGTCTGGATGGTCTGCCATCTCGGTCCGCCTCCTCGCCGCGGTGTCAATGCTTCTGCAACGTCGCGCCGTGACCACAAGTGTCCCGCATTTTGCGGCGCCCGCTGCCGCGGGTACCGCACCTGGGCCCAACACGGTACGGGTCGTACCGCGTGCTCTGCGGGCTGCCCGGATCGGCCTCGGCTGAACCGGTGTCGCCGTCGAGTACCCGACAGCGTCCGTGTGCCACCGCACCGGTGCGCCTGACCCGCACGGTGGTGACGCGGTGAGACGATGACCACAATGGACGGCGTGCTCGTGCGGGGTGTGAGCGCCTCGGGTGCGGTGGTGCTCGCGGGTGCGCTGGTGTGCGCGTGCATGCGGATCACCGGTGGTGCCGCGTCGCTGGACGCCGACGCGCAACCCATCGTACTCGCCGATGCGCTCCTCGAACCGTCCCGCTTCCCGCCGGCCTACCGGGCGGCGGTGCTCGACCCCCGGGCCACCGGTGAGGCCGTCGCCGCCGTCGAGGGTGTGCCTGTGGGCGCCACCGTCGAGCCGACCGGATGCGCGCCGCCCCGCGTCGGACCCGGACCCAAGCACGCGGTGGCCGCCCAGGGCGTCGACTCAGACACTGGGGCCGCGCTCACCGTCATCCTCACCCGATCCGACACCGCGCTCTCCGCCCGGCGTGACCAAATTGCCCGGTGCGCGTCGCTGACCGCCACCGCGGGCGAGGTGGTCAGCACCGTCGACACCGTGCTGCTGGCCGCGCCGCCGGTGGATGCCGACGAGTCGCTGGCGACCGAGGCCACGATCCTGCGGTCCACCGAACCGGCGGTGCGGGTGCTGACGCTGAGCGCCCAGATTGACGAGGCGCGGCTGACCGTCGCGTGGCTGAACAACGACCCCGGCGTCGAACCGGACACAGTCGAACCGGACACATCTGCGCTCGACGTCCTGTTCACCGACGCGCTGCTGACACTGCAGCGCGCCGCCCGGTGACGACCGAATTCCCCAGCGGCGAATTCATCCCCAGATGAGGCCGGCGCGGAGCCGGCGCGGAGGTCGTGGCGGCCGGACTGACGGCGGGGGCCGCCACTGTTCGAGGCATGACCACATCGCATACCCCCGACTTCGAACTCGACCGTCCGGGCACGCTCATCGCTGCCGTGCCCGCCGTCCTGGGCTTCATGCCCGAGATGTCCCTCGTACTGATGACTGTGGAACGCGGCCACCTCGGCTGCGTCCTGCGGATCGACCTGGACGACGACATGGAGGAACAGATCGCCCACCTCGCCGAGGTGGCGGCGGCCGGCCGGCCCGACGGCGCGGTCGCCGTCATCGTCGATGAGCACGGGGCGGGCTGCCACTCCTGCAACGACGACTACCGGGAACTCGCCGATCTGCTCGCCGAGCAACTCGCCGCCTGGGATATCGCGCTGCTCGGCGCGTACGTGGTCGACCGAGTCGCCACGGGCGGGCGGTGGCACTGCGCCGACGGTTGCGGCCGCGGCGGAGTGATCGAGGATCCGTCTGCGTCGCCGTTGGCGGTGGCAGCGGTGCTCGACGGTCGCAGGCTCTACACCCGCCGGTCCGAACTGCAGGCGGTGGTGGCCGCCGACCCGGAGCGTAGCGCGGAACTGGCCGAGCTGAACTCGGCCGGTTCGGATCGCTTCGGCGCGATGACCGACAGCGAGGCCTGCGCGGCGATCGACGAAGCGCGGGCCGCGGCGGCGCACGTCGCCGCCGGCGGTGTGTTGTCCGACGAGGTGGCCGTGCGGGTGGGCCGCGCACTGAGCGACGTGCGAGTTCGGGACACTCTGTTCGCACTTGCGGTGGGGGAGGACGCCGACCGGGCCGAGACGCTGTGGGTGACTCTGGCGCGCATCTTGCCGACGCCGTGGCGCACCGAGGCGCTGGTGTTACTGGCATTCTCCGCGTACGCCAGGGGCGACGGGCCACTGGCCGGTGTGTCGCTGGACGCCGCGTTGCGCGTCGACCCCGTCCACCGGATGGCCGGAATGCTCGATCAGGCGCTGCAGTCGGGGCTGCGTCCGGAACAGATCCGCGAACTGGCCGTCACCGGATACCGGTTGGCCGAGGAACTGGGTGTGCGGCTGCCACCGCGGCAACGGGGCCGCCGCCGCGCGGGTTAGACCTTCTCGACCTTGACGGCGTGGGCCATGTGGTGGGGCAACTCGACCTGCTCGTGGCCGGGGATCACGATGTTGACCCCGCCGTGGTCGGCGGACTCGACGGTGACCCGGGCGTTGGGCACCACACCGGCGTCCTTGAGCCGAGCGATGAGTTCGGCGTCGCCCTGCACGTGTTCGGCGAGCTGGCGGACCACCACGGCTACCGGCATCCCGGCCGGCAGTTCGGTGAGCCGGAGAAGGTTGACGGCCTCCGCCCGGGACAGCGAGTCGAGCCCGAGTTCGAAAAGGCCGGGGATCGGGTTGCCGAACGGGGAGGTGGTGGGGTTGTCGAGCACCTGTACCAGGCGCCGCTCGACGTCCTCACTCATCACGTGCTCCCACCGGCAGGCCTCGGCGTGCACTTCCTCCCACGGCAGGCCGATCACGTCGACCAGCAGCCGCTCGGCGAGACGGTGCTTGCGCATGACCGCGATGGCGAGTGCGCGGCCCTTCTCGGTGAGCTCCAGATGCCGGTCCCCGGCGACCTGCAGCAGCCCGTCACGCTCCATGCGTGAAACGGTCTGACTGACCGTCGGACCGCTCTGGTCGAGGCGCTCGGCGATGCGCGCGCGCAGCGGTACCACGCCCTCTTCCTCGAGGTCGTAAATGGTGCGCAGGTACATCTCAGTGGTATCGACCAAGTCGTTCATTCGGCGCCTCTCAAGACCCTCTGTGGTGTCGAGTCTACCGGTTGGACCCGCCTCATCTGCGGTCTTCATCGGCGACGACACACACGGTCGGACGTCCGGTTGACGACACGTGCCCGCCGGTGTGACCGGGCGGGCACGGTGGCTGTTCGTGGCTGTTCGGGGGTTTCGGTCAGCTCGCGTAGGAGCGCAGCCGGTCGGCGCGTTCGCCGTTGCGTAGCTTGGCCATCACCTCGCGCTCGATCTGGCGGACCCGTTCGCGGGACAGCCCGAAGAGCTTGCCGATCTGGTCCAGCGTGCGCGGCTGCCCGTCGTCGAGACCGAACCGCAGCCGGATGACCTGTTGCTCACGCTCGTCGAGCGTGGCCAGCACGTGCCGGATGTCGGTATGTAGCAGCTCCGAGATCACCGCATTCTCCGCCGACATCGCCTCGGCGTCCTCGATGAAGTCGCCCAGCGGGGCCTCTTCGTCGCTGCCGACAGGCATGTCCAGGCTCACCGGATCGCGGCTGTGCTCCAGCAGATCGGCGATCTTGTCCGCCGGAATCCCGGACTCCTCGGCGAGTTCCTCATCGGTGGCTTCGCGGCCCAGGTTCTGGTGCATTTCACGCTTGATCCGGGCCAGCTTGTTGACCTGCTCGACGAGGTGCACAGGCAGCCGGATGGTGCGGCTCTGATCGGCCATGCCGCGGGTGATGGCCTGACGGATCCACCACGTCGCGTACGTCGAGAACTTGAAGCCCTTGGTGTAGTCGAACTTCTCCATGGCGCGGATCAGGCCGAGGTTGCCCTCCTGGATGAGATCGAGCAGCGGCATGCCGCGGCCGGTGTACCGCTTGGCCAGCGACACCACGAGGCGCAGGTTGGCCTCGAGCAGGTGCCGGCGGGCGGCCTCGCCGTCGCGGACGACCGCGGCCAGATCGCGCTTACGGCTCTCACCGAGGCGCTTCTTCGTGTTCAGCAGATGCTGGGCGTACAGCCCGGCCTCGATGCGCTTGGCCAGCTCGACTTCGTCGGCGGCGTTCAGCAGGGCCGTTTTGCCGATGCCGTTGAGATACACGCGCACAAGGTCAGCGGCCGGGCTCTGAGCGTCCAGATCGCTATCGACGCGGCTTGTGGTGGCATTTGCCATAACGGCCTCCTGATCAGCTCGGTCTGTCATGAGCTTCAACGTTCAAGTGCCGTCAGTAGTTCCCCGGTATCGCCTGCTTCACACGTTCTGATCAGCGGTTTTTTGCCGACGACCTGAGAATGGACTGAGAATGGCCGGTGGCGACATTCAGCGCGCGGCGTCGGGCTCTTCGCCCGGGAACTCCGGTTGCGGTGCCGATCGGGTGGGATAGTCCAGTGCGGGCCGCTCCGCGGTGGGGAACAACGGGATCCGCCGGTTGTCGAAGCGGCGGGGCTCCTCGGCGCGCCGCGGCGGCCGGTCGTTGGCGATCAGAACTGCCATCCACGGCAGCGGGATCGACAGCACCACGATGCCCAGGGAGATGAGCCCGTTCTCCCACGTGCTGTAGGCGACCGCGGCGAAGATCAGGGCTGGGATGCGGAACGACATCAGCGTCAGGTACTTGCGGACGCGGGCACGGTGCTGCTCCTCGTACGCGGGCGCGGCACGAGTGATCAGAACCGGCCGACCCTCGTCGTCGAAACTCAGCTCGGAGCCGTGTTTCATATCTCCACTGTTCCACACGATCCACCCGCGGTGCCCATCGCATTTACTACCGGATCCTTTGCCGGGCACAATGGGTGTATGCAGACGCAGACGATCGAGCGCCCCGACACCGACGAACGTCTCGACGACGGGACCGACAGCGACACCCCGAAGTTCTTCCACTACGTGAAAAAGGACAAGATCGCCGAGAGTGCCGTGATGGGAACCCATGTCGTCGCGCTGTGCGGCGAGGTGTTCCCGGTGACGAAGTCGGCCAAGCCCGGTTCGCCGGTGTGCCCGGACTGCAAGCGGATCTACGAGTCGCTCAAGAAGTAGCGGGTTCGTCCGGCGCGACGGGCGGAGCGGACCGCTCGGGTGCGGTCCGCTCCTCCAGCCAGACCCTCGCGCGGCGAGCATGGGTGCTGGGCGCCGGCCACTGTTCCTCGACCGCGGCGTTGAGTTCGGCGCCGATCATGATGGCGAAGCCGAGGAAGAACGCGAACAGCAGGAAGGCGATCGGTGTCGCGAGCGCTCCATAGGTGTAGCCGGTGCTGGTGATCCACGTCAGGTACACCCGCAAACCGAGTGTGGTGACCAGGAACACCGCCGTGGCAAGAATCGATCCGAGGATCAGCCGGTGTGACGGCAGCGGTTTGGGCAGTGACACCCGGTAGAGGATGTTGACGGCGACCATGAGGCTGATGAACAGCGTCGGCCAGTAGCCGAACCGCAGTAGGGCATCCCACTCGTCGGGGATCAGCGCCGCGATCTTGCGCGGACCCAGCGCGAGCAGGGGAGCGGTGCCGACCGCGAACACCAGCATCACCACGTACAACCCCAGCGCGTAGAAACGTCGACGAACCGGATGTCGCAGAGGCGTCTGGTCGTGGGCCTCCACGATCGAGTCGACGAACGCCGAGATCGCCGACGACCCCGCCCACAGCGAGATGACGAACCCCAGGGACACCACCTCGCCGCGGGCGCCCTTGACGATGTCGCGCACCGTCGGATCGATGATCTCGTTGACGACGTTGGACGAGAAGAAGCTGTTCGCAGTGCTGATCAGCTGGTTCTCGATCGTCGGGAGGACGTCCGGTCCGAACAACGGCGCGATGTAGGCCAAGCTGCCGAGCATCCCCAACAGCAGTGGGGGCAACGACAGCGCGCACCAGAATGCCGCCTGGGCCGACTCCGAGAAGATCGAGTCGTCCCAACTCTTCCACAGAGTGCGAACAAGCGTGCGGCGAACGTGGTGGCGGGATGTACTTCCCGGCGGGGGCTGGTCTGTCATAACCAGGCCAGCATTACCGACGACGGGTGGGAAACCCCTGAATGGCTGATGCCGTGTTGGCGTGGCGTGGGCGGTCTTACGCCTCGACAGGGCTCACTTCGAGAACGACTGCAAACTCGACCAACTTCGCCTCGTGCTCGTTGGCATGATGCTGGCAGAACAGCAATTCCGCGCCGGAGGGCAGCTTTGCGCGCACGCGCGCCGCGGCACCACAGCGATCGCAGCGATCAGCCCGCGTGAGTTCGGGGCTGGTCAGAGTTGCGGTCATGGCTCCTCCGTTTCCTCTTCGGCGATCGGGTTTCTCTTCGGCGATCGGGCGGTTCACCCTCTCGCGCATCTCCACTCTGTCAGACGTATTCAGTTCCGGCCTTGTTCCCTACGGGTCACCGGTGTGTCGTGTCTCACGTCAAGCCGGTGTCGGACACCTCGGATCGGCACCGGCGCCGACGCCAGTGCCTCCGCATCGTGGAGACATCGTGGAGAACTGCCCTCGATCAGGAGGAGTTTGCCGCCGGGCAACCATGGCGGTGCGGATGTTGCGCAGGTCGTCGCCGCGTCGTCGTCGGACCAGTCGTGGGTGATGTTCCTCAGCACGTAGGCATCGCCGCCGCAGTGAGCCCTCGGTGTCCGGCCGCAGCGCGTCGCCGACGCGGGTCAGCGTGAACGAACCGTCGGCGTGCTGGGTGAGCACACCGCGGCTGGACAGTGCCCGCATCGGCCGGTGCACGCCGTCGGAGTCGGCACCGATCCGGGCCGCGACGTCGTTGGAGTGCTTCGGCCCGGCCGTCAGCTGGTCGGCGATCCCCAGCTCCGCGGCCGTGTACAGCGCGGCGGTGGCCCAGGCGCCGGTCGCCAGTTCGAGCAGGGCGATGTTGCCCGGTGCGGTCGTGCGGTGCAGGCGCTGCAGACCGCGCGGACGCGGTCGACCGCACGCACCACCCGCCGGGGCGGAACCCTCGGAGGCTTCGGCACGGCTCAGTCCAGGCCTCAGTCCAGGTAGTCGCGCAGCACCTGGGACCGGCTGGGGTGCCGGAGCTTGCTCATCGTCTTCGACTCGATTTGGCGGATGCGTTCCCGCGTGACGCCGTAGACCTGGCCGATCTCGTCGAGGGTGCGCGGCTGGCCGTCGGTGAGGCCGAACCGCAGCCGTACCACGCCGGCTTCGCGCTCCGACAGCGTCTCCAGCACCGACTGCAGCTGATCCTGCAGCAGCGTGAAGGATACGGCGTCGACCGCGACGACGGCCTCGGAGTCCTCGATGAAGTCGCCGAGCTGGCTGTCGCCCTCGTCGCCGATCGTCTGGTCCAGCGAGATCGGCTCGCGCGCGTACTGCTGGATCTCGAGCACCTTCTCCGGTGTGATGTCCATCTCCTTGGCGAGCTCTTCGGGCGTGGGTTCGCGACCCAGGTCCTGGAGCAGCTCGCGCTGGATGCGGCCCAGCTTGTTGATGACCTCGACCATGTGCACCGGGATGCGGATGGTGCGGGCCTGATCGGCCATCGCGCGGGTGATCGCCTGCCGGATCCACCACGTGGCGTAGGTGGAGAACTTGTAGCCCTTGGTGTAGTCGAACTTCTCGACCGCGCGGATCAAACCCAGGTTGCCCTCCTGGATGAGGTCCAGGAACGCCATGCCACGGCCGGTGTAGCGCTTGGCCAGAGACACCACCAGGCGCAGGTTCGCCTCGAGCAGGTGATTCTTGGCGCGGTCGCCGTCGCGGCAGATCCATTGCATGTCGCGGCGCTGCTGCACCGGCAGCTTCTCACCCTTCTCGGCGAGTTCGGCCAGCTTCTGGGTCGCGAACAGACCGGCCTCGATGCGCTTGGCGAGCTCGACTTCCTCCTCGGCGTTGAGCAGCGCCACCTTGCCGATCTGCTTGAGATAGGCGCGCACCGAGTCGGCGGAGGCGGTGAGCTCGGCGTCCTTGCGGGCCTGCCGCAGCGCCTCGGACTCCTCCTCGTCCCAGACGAAGTCGCCGGAGGCCTTGTCCTTCTCGGAGGGCTCGGCGATCTCCTCGTCCTCGGTGGCGGGTACGGCGGGCACCGCGCCGCCCTTGGGGACGGTCTTGGCCTTGGCGTCGGGGGTATCGGCGTCGTCGGACGAGTCGTCG
This sequence comes from Actinomycetota bacterium, assembly GCA_034189785.1. Classification (GTDB taxonomy): domain Bacteria; phylum Actinomycetota; class Actinomycetes; order Mycobacteriales; family Mycobacteriaceae; genus Mycobacterium. The sequence continues at coordinate 192 of JAXHUG010000089.1, read as the reverse complement.
TCGGTCTCGAGGTCCTCGAGGTCCAGGTCGGCGTCCTCGACGTCGATATCCGGTTCGGCGTCGAGGGTGTCGTCGGTGTCGAGGGTGTCGTCGGCGAGGACGTCGTCGGCACCGGTCTCGGGTGCGGTGGACTTCTTGCCGCGACCGCGCGTGGCGGCGCCGTCCTTCTTGGCCGGGCCGCGGGTCGCCGCC
>JAXHUG010000088.1:23477-70574 GCA_034189785.1 Actinomycetota bacterium | reverse complement strand
CTTCGCATGGTTTCCGCTTCTCCCGTCGTGGGACGCCGTTCCCACGACGCCGCTGTTTCGGCACCGACTCGGCTGCGGCTGCCCGACTTGGACCCGGCGGTCAACGACGCCGGGCCGGGCCGCCCTAACCTTGGGCCTGTGCGAGAACGTCGTCGAACGACCACTGGTCGTTGGCGTGAGCGCCGTACTTGCACGCGACGATGCGGCCATCCGGCGCGATCAGAAAGTCGGCTGGCAGCCCGGTATGGCCGCCGTCTCCGGTGTCGGACTGCGGGGGGAGATGCCGATTCCACCCACGGGCTGCCGCGGCCCAGGCACGCGGATCGGCGACCGCCCGCATGGAGCGCTCCACTCCGAACTCCTGGTACAGCGTCCGCTTCGGATCAGCGATCAACACGAACGGCAGGGTGTCCTGATATTCGGCCATCGCCTTCGGCGTCGAGTGGAAGACGGCGATCTCCTGAATCCCGGCAGCCTCGAGTTCGCCATGGCGTTGCCCGAATGAGCGCAGATGCAGATTGCAGATCGGACAACCCGCGTACCGGCGGAACTGCAAGTGCGTAAGCCGTTCTGGATCGGGCACGGTCACCTGCCCCGAGCCGACCGTGTCCATCTGGCGGACGTCGACGACGTCGCCAGGGTTGAGCCTGCCAGAGTTGTGCGCCACGACGGCACCTACGCTAGTCGGGCCGGATCGCGCCAGTACAGTTACGCGAGCTTCTGGCACCAGGACGTGACTGCGTTGATCAACCCGCCTGCGGTCACCGTGCTGCGCGCGGAGGGCGTTCCCGATGTCGGAGGCGACACCACGTGGGCAGATCTGGGCGCGGCCTACGACAATCTCCCGACCTCACTCCAACGCTTCCTCGAAGGACTGTATGCCGAGAACCGGTTCGGTGGACGCGAAAAGCGTTGGGAGAAGCAGTCCGAGGCCGCCGCGCTCACCGAGCAGACCCCGGTCATCAGCGAGCACCCGGTGGTACGCGTTCACCCGGTCACGGGCCAGAAACTGATCTATGTCAATCCCGGCTTCACCAGCCGGATCATCGGTCTCAGTGCCTCGCAGAGCGATCGTCTGCTCGACCTGCTGTTCACCGAGATCACCAACCCGGCCTACACCGTCCGTGTCCGGTGGACCCCGAATAGCGTTGGCATCTGGGACGACCGCGCCACGATCCACCAGGCGCCAACCGATCTCGGTCATCTCGACGTCGTCCGGGTGCTGCACCGCACCACCGTCGAGGGTGACATCCCGCTCGGTGTCGGGGGTGTTCAGTCCCGTTCGATCTCCGGTGGACCCTTCTACGCCCGTACCGCCTGACAGCACCGAGAACACCAGCCCACAGAAACGAGGGAACCAATCATGACCATCATCGACAACATCACCGCCACCACACTCGACTTCGCACCCGTCGCCGGTCATATCGGGGCCGACGTCTCCGGCATCGATCTGACCGCGCCGCTGGACCTCGAGCAGGCCGAGGCCGTGGTAGAAGGCCTGCACCGGTACAAGGTGCTGTTCTTCCGCGACCAACACATCGATCACGCGCAGCAGATCGCGTTCGCGCGGACCTTCGGCCCGGTGACCGCCTCGCATCCCTATGACGACGATGCGCCTACCGACTTCCCCGAGATTCTGAAGATCGACAACCGCGACCACGAGCGGAAGTTCGGTGTCAAGGCGGCGAGTTACACCAACGAATGGCACACCGACGTCACCGCGCTGGTCAATCCGCCCGCGGTCTCGATCCTGCGCGCCGGCAACACGCCGGTCCGCGGCGGCGACACCAGCTGGACCAACCTGGCGGCGGCCTATGCGGGACTGCCCGATTCGCTCAAGGACCTGGTCGACGGACTGCGCGCGGAACACCGTTTCGGTGGTCGACACCCGGTGTTCGAGGAGGGCAGCGAATACGGCGAGAAGGTTGCCAAGACCCCGCTCGTCACCGAACATCCGGTGGTGCGGGTGCATCCGGCGACCGGTGAGAAAATCCTCTTCGTCCAGCCTGGGTTCACCAGCCGGATCATCGGTTACAGCCGACGGCAGAGCGATGCCCTGCTCGATCTGCTCTTCGACGAGGTGACCAACTCGGCCTACACGGTGCGATTCCGGTGGCGCGAGGGCAGCATCGCGGTCTGGGACAACCGTGCGACCGCCCATCTGGCACCCGGCGATGTCAATCATCTCGACGTCGCGCGGGTGCTCTACCGGACCACCATCGTGGGCGACATCCCGGTCGGCGTCGATGGTGCGCCGTCGATCGCGATCCCCGGCGAACAGTTCACGGGCTCCTGATGACACGGCGGCCGACGATCCCGATACCTTTGTTGGCCCTGACCGTGATCAGTTCCTTAATCTAAATCGTTCTGCCTCTCTCATGACAATGACGAGCGATCACGATGGTTTGACTCGACAACTGTCGAATGGGCGAGTGAACGCCGGGACCGTGGCGGCGCAACGCCACGCCGCAGAAGGTCAGCGGCGTGCTGTTCTGCGGACTGCAGGCCGACCGCCCGGTGGTGGCGTGGACCAACACCGACGAGTCGCTCGTCGCGGTCGTGAAGTCCGGACCGCGGGGTCCCGGCCTGGACCAGCTCTACACCTGGTGGGGTGCACACTCCTGAACGCGCAGGTGCCCGAGCTGGGCGCCGGTGACGTCGAAGTAACCAGTGCCGGAAACCGGAGGATGAGGCCAAGGGGGCAGTTCGCGGAGATTGCCGCGATCGCCGGCTCTGAATCCAAACGGCAACGGCGGTCAGTCGGTGAGAATCCAGGTGTCCTTGCTGCCGGCACCGGACGACGAGTTCGCGATCCGCGATCCTCGGTTGGCCACCCGGGTCAGCGCGGCGGGCAAGACATGCGCTGCCACCGGGCCGCCGGGTGCCCCCCGTAGGTGGACGAAGGCGCGCAGGTCGATGTGGTGCGGGTACAGCCCGTCGTCATCGAAGGTCGGGTGGGTCGACAGTGCCACCGGGTCCTGGGCAATGAACCGCTCCGGCTGGAGCAGCAGCTCGCGGCGGCGGGCCTCGAGCGCGGCGTCGGTGGCCTCCGGCCCGATCAGCACGCCGCGACCGTGCAGACCGTCGATCGGCTTGACCACCAGCTCGCTCATGTGGTTCAGCACGTAGTCGCGCTGCGCGCGTTCAGCGCAGATCCACGTCGGCACCTGCGCCAGTGACGGCTTCTCCCCCAGGTAGTACTCGACCATCGCGGGGACGAACGCGTACACCGCCTTATCCTCGGCGACACCGTTGCCCAGCGCGTTGACGATCGTCAGGTTGCCGGCGGTGAGCGCCTCGAGCAGCCCGGTCCGCAGCGGCGCGCCGTCGTGGCCGGCCGACGACAACAGCATGTCCTCATACATCCGCGAATAGATCACGTCGACCGGCTCGCTGTCGGACCCGGTGCCGCGGAATACCTTTCGATCACGCACCGACAGGTCCGACGGTGCCACCAGTGCGACGCCCAGTTCCTCGGCGAGCAAACTGTGCTCGAACCAGGAGGGGTCTTCGCGGCCGGTGGACAGCAGCGCGACCGCCGGCTCGTCGTCGAGGTGCGGTGGCGCCGCCGCCCGTAGCGTGTCGAGCAGCATGTGCGGTACCTGGTCGAGATCGGCGACCCCCGCTGGCGGCTGCGGCTCGGGGAGGTGCTTGCGCAGCAGCCGCCGGTTGACGATCGCATAGGCGGTACCCGACGGGATGCGCAGGTTGTCCTCAAGCACCATCCAGTTACCGGCCCGATCGCACACCAGGTCGGTGCCGCTGATGTGCGCGCGCACGCTGTCGCCGGCCAGTCGGCCCGTCGAGCGGAAACCCGGTGCCCGGTCGAGAACCTCTACGCCGAGCACACCGTCCGCCAGGATCTCCTGCTTGGAGTAAATGTCGCGCAGGAAGGCATCCAGTGCCCTGGCTCGCTGCCCGAGGCCTTCGCGCAGCTGTGCCCACTCGTCGGCGGCTACCATCCGCGGTACCAGATCGAGCGGGAATACCTGCGCCCGGCTTTGGTCGCCGTCCGGGAAGGTGACGTTCCCGGCGCGTAGCTCCTGCTCGATGCCGTCCTTCCGGTCCCGCAGCTCAGCCACCCCAAGGCCGCCGATCGCCTTCAGCACCTTCTCGTAGCGCGGGCGTGAGCGGCCGCTCGCATCGACAGCTTCGTCGTAGCTGGCGAACATGTCGCCGGCGGGTTTGTCGGCGTCGCCGGAGGGTTGATACCCGAAGAGCAGCGTGGGATCCGCTTTCGCCGCCAAGGCTGTTGGTTTGAAGCGCCCGGCGGTCTCGGCGATGAGTTGATCCACCACGTCGGTGAGGCGCCCGCGGCGGCGCAGCGCCCGCCGTTGCCGAGCCGAGGATGTGCCGAGAAGCAGCATCTGGTGGGTCAGCTCGCTGATCATCTCCCAGTCGCCGGTGTCTTCGAGGTGAGGGCGCAGCGAGGACACCAGGTCATTGACCACTTCCCCCGCCGGCCGGCTGGCTGGGACGGGGCCGCTGCTATCGACGAGTTCGCCCTCGAGCCCGGAGCGGGCGGCGCGCCAGAGCGCCGCGCTGCCCAGCGTCGACGGGAGCACCGCCGCCGGGGTGCCGGCCCGGATCGCCTCGACCTCCCGTGCCACCAGGGCCCGGAACAGCCCGGCGACGAGCACGATGGTGTCCACCGACGGGCAGCTGTCGCATACCCGCAGCTCCAGGGTGGGCACGTGGCTTGACGGCCGAAGGTCGAAGTACACCATCCCGAAGTCGGTTATCACCCCGCTGGCGATAAGCCCGTTGATCAACTCGTCGTACTCGGCTGCCGAGTGCACCGGGGCGGCCAGACCGGTGGTCGGCCATCGCCTCCACACCAGGGTACGCATGCTGGCGTAGCCAGTATCTGACCCGTCGGCCCAGAACGGTGAGCTGGCCGACAGCGCCAGCAGAGTCGGCAGGTGCGGCACGAGACGGTTGGCGACGTTGATGGCTTCGTCGCGGTCGTCGACTCCGACGTGCACGTGCGTGCCACAGATCAGTTGTTCACGGGCCAGCAGCTGGTAATCGGCGAGCATGCGCAGGTAACGGTCGGTCGCGGTGACCTGCAGCTCGGCGGGCACCGACAGCGGCACAGCGCCGGCAGCCACCACGCCGACGCCGACTTCGTCGGCCGCGTCGACCAACACCCGCCGATGGCTTAGCAGGTCGGTGCGCAGCGCGTCCAGGTTGTCGACGACGCCGGTGTTGGTTTCGATGACGCAGCGCTGCATCTCGGCGACGTAGTCCGGCGGCAGCTTGGCGAGCAGTTCGGGGGCGCGGGTCGTAAGGCGCCTCGTCCTCAGGTCGACGAGGTGGAACTCCTCTTCGACACCCATCGTTCGCGGCGGCTCGCCTCGCATGCAGCCACGGTACTCAGTGGACAATTACCGGCGCGTTAAGCAGCGCCGACCCTGCGCGGTGGGCGGCGTCAGTGGCCGCCGGGTGAGGATGTCGACAAGTCATGGGCGGTGCGCTGCGTGGGTCGGCTATGTGCTGCTAAGTTCGGAACTGTCCACTCGCGGGAGCGCTCACCCAGTGCGCTGAGAGGACGGCTGTTGGGCCGTCGACCGTATGAACCTGACCGGGTAATGCCGGCGTAGGGAGATTTCTGAAATGTCTGTCGTGTCCGATCCCGTTTCCGTCACCACCGGCCCCATCACGGGTAGTTCGAAAACCTACCGCGAGCTGTCCAACGGCGCGCGCGTGCCATTCCGCCGGGTGCACCTGAGCACCGGTGACCACCTCGACCTGTACGACACGTCGGGTCCGTACACCGACCACACCGCGGTGATCGACCTCGCCGCGGGACTGCCCGCGCGTCCCGGCGTGATACGGCACCGTGGTACCCAGTTGAAACGCGCACGCAACGGCGAGATCACGGCGGAGATGGCGTTCATCGCCGAGCGCGAGGGGATGCCCGCCGAGCTGGTGCGCGACGAGGTCGCCCGCGGCCGTGCGGTGATCCCGGCCAACCACAACCATCCCGAGAGCGAGCCGATGGTCATCGGCAAGGCATTCGCGGTGAAGGTCAATGCGAACATCGGCAACTCGGCGGTCACTTCCTCGGTCGCTGAGGAGGTGGACAAGATGGTGTGGGCCACCCGTTGGGGCGCCGACACGATCATGGATCTGTCCACCGGCCGCGACATCCACCTCACTCGGGAGTGGATCCTGCGCAACTCCCCGGTTCCGGTCGGCACTGTCCCGATATACCAGGCCTTGGAGAAGGTCGACGGCGACCCCACCAAGCTGACCTGGGACGTGTACCGCGATACCGTGATCGAGCAGTGTGAGCAAGGCGTGGACTACATGACCGTGCACGCCGGGGTGCTGCTGCGCTACATCCCGCTCACCGTCGAACGAGTCACCGGCATCGTGTCGCGTGGCGGGTCAATCATGGCGGCGTGGATGCTTGCCCATCACACCGAGTCGTTTCTGTACACCCACTTCACCGAGCTGTGCGAAATCCTGGCCCGCTACGACGTCACCTTCTCCCTGGGTGACGGACTGCGCCCGGGATCGATCGCCGACGCCAACGACGAGGCGCAGTTCGCTGAGCTGCGCACCCTCGGTGAGCTGACGAAGATCGCGAAAGCCCATGGCGTGCAGGTGATGATCGAAGGGCCCGGCCACGTCCCGATGCACAAGATCGTGGAGAACGTCCGGTTCGAGGAGGAGCTGTGCGAGGAGGCGCCGTTCTACACCCTGGGTCCGCTGAGCACCGACATCGCACCGGCCTACGACCACATCACTTCTGCGATCGGAGCGGCGATCATCGCTCAGGCCGGCACCGCGATGCTGTGCTACGTCACGCCCAAGGAACACCTCGGCCTGCCCGACCGCGGCGACGTCAAGACCGGGGTCATCACCTACAAGATCGCCGCGCACGCCGCCGACCTCGCCAAGGGGCACCCCGGAGCCCAGGAACGCGACGACGCCCTGTCCACCGCCCGCTTCGAGTTCCGCTGGCACGACCAGTTTGCGCTGTCTCTGGACCCCGACACCGCAGGGGAGTTCCACGACGAGACACTGCCTGCGGCCCCGGCCAAAACCGCCCACTTCTGCTCCATGTGCGGACCGAAGTTCTGCTCCATGCGCATCAGCCACGACGTCCGTGACGCGATGGCCGCCAAGTCACAGGAGTTCGCGCAGCACGGTAGCCGCGTTTACCTACCGCTTGCATGACTTGCATGAATAGTCGTGTCTCACCGCCCCAGAACGAACGTGATCGGTGAACACGTGCAGGCTGCGTCGTCTCGTTTCTCCAGATCCGATGTCAGCGGGACTGCGCGCAGAGCGTCTCCGGTCCCCTTTGCGCTCATCACGGTCGGGACCGGAATCGTCGTGGCCGCAGCAGGCGTCACTCAATCGAGGAGTTCCGGGCGGGTCAACGAGTAGAGCACCTGCGATAATGCTGTGCATCTGCCGGTAATACCGAAAGGCATCGACAGTTGAGGACCATCGGCCCTACCGCGTCGTGTCACTGTCCGCGCAGGCTGGCCTGGGCAGCTCACGTTGCGGGGTTTGGTAATTCAAGGCGAGAGGTGCGCGACCATGATGTATGACGGCTGGGGCTGGGGTGGCATGGGATCAGGCGGCTGGATCCTGATGACCGTGGTGATGGTGCTGTTCTGGGCGGCGGTGATCACCGCCGTGGTCGTGGCCGTCCGCTACCTGACCGGTCCGCGGAACACCAGCGCGCACCTGCCCGGGTCGGGGCTGGACCGCGCTGAAGGTCTGCTCGGCGAACGCTTCGCCCGCGGCGAGATCGACGAAGACGAATACCAGCGGCGCATGACGCTGCTGCGCGAACACCGCTGAGTGCGATGCGCTCCCGCCGTCTCTGGCTGGTCTTGGCCATCGCGATCGCAGCGGGGATCCTCGGGGTCGCGACCACCGCGATCTGGTACCCCGGCGGGCCGTTCGGCCGCCAAGCACCCCTCTCCGCCAACGCCCCCTACCCGAACGCCCCAGGCACCTGGGGCCCGGGCCTGATGGGCCCCGGGCGGTACCCGGCCGCCCCACCGCCGTCCTGTGCCGCCCCGGCGCTACCGGGCGCGGTGGTTGACGTCACCGTCACCGACATGGGAGCGATGATGGGCCACGGAATGATGGGGCCGGGCTGGAACGGCGCGAACCGCCCGGGGCGAACCGGCTACCGATATCCGGGCATGGGGATGATGCGCATCGTCGTCACCCCAGTCTCCGTTCCGGCCGGCCCGGTGTCGTTCCGGGTACTCAACACCGGCGGGTTGAGCCACGAACTCGTCGTGTTGCCCCTGGCGCAGGGCCAATACCCCGGGTGGCGTGTCACGGGCCCGGACGGCAGGGTCGACGAGTCCGGCAGCCTGGGTGAGGCTTCCCGCACCTGCGGCGCCGACAAAGGCGCCGACAAAGGCGACGACCAGTCACCCCAGTACGGCATCGCCCCTGGCGGCACCGGCTGGACAACCATCACCCTGGCCCCGGGACGCTACGAGCTGATCTGCAACATCGCCGGCCACTACCGGGCCGGGATGTATGCCGAACTCGACGTCACCGGCCCACCCGAATGAGTGAGACGAACCGGTGTTCACCAAACGTGCAACGATCACCACCGCGACCATCCTCGTTCAACTCGGCGGCGGTGGCGGCGCCGGCAATGCCCGGTATCGGCACCGCGCCACAGCGTGCCCGTAAAGCCCCACGAGAAGTGTTCGATTCAACGGTGGTCGGTTCCAGACGGTGCCGCCCGGCACCTATGGGTGAGCATTCCAGGCCCATCACCGAGTGGCGCAAGGCCCGGACGCCGGTGCTTTTGAGGGCCGTCGGCAACGCAGGCCACGACAGCACCTCATGTCGGGCGCGGCACCACCAGTACGGGAGTGTCCACCAACTCGAGAACCTTGCGGGTGACGGCACCGACGTAGGGTCGGCCGGTTCCCCGCACGTCGGATCGGCCGATGACGAGGAGGTCGGCGGGCCAGGTGCCCGCCTCGGTGAGCAGAAGCGCGGCCGGATCGCCTTTGAGGTGTATCAGCTCGGCTCGCACGCCCGCACGTTCGGCTTCGGCGCCGACGTGCTGCAGCAGTGATTCCGCAGCTCTGTTGCGTCTGGTTGCCAGCTCGCCATCGCGCCCCATACTGGCCAGCGCGTTGACGATTTCACCGTCGCTCGTCACGTGCACGAATCGAAGATGTGCGCCGGTGCGCATCGCGATCTCGATGGCGGCGCGCACCGCTGCCAGGGCCGCCGTTGAATCGTCGACGGCGACGAGGACGTTGCCGAAAATGGGAGGTGTCATGGCTTTCCTTTGCTGCCGCTGCCCGTTTCGGCGCCGGACCGATTGCCGGCCGCCCAGCGCAATCGCACGGCGTCGTTGTGCTCGTCTTCGTCGAGCTTGAACTGCAACTCAGCCAGCGCCTGCTGCAAGCGCGGAATCCACCGATCCTCGATGGCTCGCAGGCGGCGACGCGTCGCCGCCTCCTGCGCCTCGAGAACACGTACCGCCGTCGCGACGGCTGCCTGCGCGACGGCTGCCTGCACAGCGCGCCGATAGCAGCCGCGTGCTGTGATCAGCGCCGCATTGCCGGGGGGCGGCGCGTCCGGCGAGGGGTCGGGCACGGTACAGGTGGCCTCGGCCGGATAACGCACGCCCATCAATTGCTCCCAGAGGATGCGGACCTGCGCGGGTGCCGGTGCGGCGGCCAGCCGGACCGAGCGCTGTCCGCCGAGCAGAACTCCGCGCAACAGCCACAGGTCGCCCTCGCGGCTCGCGGACACCCACTCGGCGTCCATCCTGTCCTGTTGCAGGGCGAGTTGTTCGCGCTCGGTCCGCAGGATGCGCAACTTGTGGTCGAGCAGAGCCGCGCCGTGCTGCGCGGTGGAGAGCCGGTGTTGCAGCCACAACCGACCGGCTCGTCCGGGGGGCATGTGCAGGAGCTTGACCATCGCGCTCATGCCCCCGCTGACGGCTCGGCGTAGCGGGCGTCGAGCACAGCGCTGGGAAGCATCGTGAGCTCCCGGCGCGGAAGAACCCGCAGCGCCGCCCAGGCCCGGTCGAGCGTCTCGTCGAGTGTCCGCACCTCATCGCGGTGCTGGTTGAGCAGGCGCTGTTCCACCGCCTGTTCGAAGGACAGGTACGCGCGGTCAGTGGCGCTCAGTGCGTCCTCGCCCACCAACTCGGCGAGCTCGCGTGCCTGCCGGGCCCGCGCCAGCGATGCCAGGACCTGGGCGGCCACGTCGAGATGATCCTCCCGCGTGCGTCCGGGCCCCGCGCCTTTGCGCATGAGTCGCGACAGGGAGTTCAGTGGATCGACCGGTGGGTAGATTCCGGCGTCGCCCATGGTGGTAGAGAGCACGATCTGACCTTCGGTGATGTATCCGGTGAGGTCCGGAACCGGATGGGTGATGTCTCCGGCGGGCATCGTCAACACCGGAAGCACGGTGACCGACCCGGCCACATCACGGATGCGGCCGCACCGCTCGTAGAGCGAGGCGAGGTCGCTGAAGAGGTAGCCCGGATAGGCCCGGCGACCGGGAATCTCACCTCGTGCCGCGGACACCTCACGCAGAGCCTCCGCGTAAGATGTCATGTCGGCCATCACGACAAGCACATGCCTACCCATCTCGAAGGCCAAGTACTCGGCCACCGTGAGCGCGAGCCGGGGTGTCAGAATCCGTTCCACCACGGGGTCGTCGGCCGTGTTGAGCAACAACACCAGTTCGCCGGCGGCCGAGCGCGCCTCGAGGGCGTCTCGCACCGCGGCCGTGTCGAGATGGGTCAGGCCCATGGCCGCGAAGACCACTGAAAACGGCGCATCACCCGCGGTGGCCTGTGCGGCCACCTGGGTGGCGAGCTCGAGATGCGGCAAACCGGCAATCGAGAACACCGGCAGCTTCTGTCCTCTCACCACTGTGGTCAGCGCATCGATGGCAGAGACCCCGGTGATGACCGGTTCAGCGGGAGGTTCGCGGTGCGTGGGGTTGAGCGGGAAACCCGAGACGGGAGCCCGCCGCACGCCGAAGATCGGTGGTCCCCCGTCGACGGGTTCGCCCCGACCGTTGCAGACCCGCCCGAGCCAACCGGGTCCCACGGGGATGTGCAGGGTCTCCCCGGCGAAGCACACGCTGGTGTCGCCGGGTCGGATACCGTCGGTTCCCTCGAGCATCTGTACAACCGCGAGGTCGCGGTCGACCTCCAGGACGAGCCCGTTGCGCAGCTCCCCGGAACCCATCTCGATGCGCGCGGACTCGTCCCACCCGACTCCTGACACGCCGCGGACAACGAGCAGCGGCCCGCGCAGTTCGGCCACATCGGTGTACGCCAGCGCACCGAACGCGGCGGCCGACGCGAAGGAACCCCTACTCATGAAGCGTCGCCAGCCGGGTCAGCATGGCGTCCAAATGTTCCTGGACTGCCTGCGAGTCCTCCGGGCCGGTTTCCTGCGCAGCCCGCAGGATGCTGCCGAAGTCCGTCTCCTCGATCGCCGAGGCGGGTACCCCCGCGTCGACGAGCTCGTCGCACCGGTCGATAACCGTGAGCACCGCATCGAGCAGCGCGGCGCCCTTGGCCGCGGAACAGAAGACGTCGTTGGGGCTCAACGCACTCTGTTGCAGCACCCCTTCGCGCAACAGCCTCCCGGCCAGCATGACCATGCGCTCGGCGCCCGGCATCGCCCCGATACCGACCAGATCTGCCAGGGCGCCGAGCCGATCGGCGTCCGAGAGCAATGCGCTGACCCGTTCTCGGCGATGCGCCCATGCCGGATATCCCTGGCGTGCATGCCAGGCGCCCAGTGCGTCGGCGTCGCGGGAGAACGATCCCGACCACGCGACCGCCGGGTAATGCCGCGAGTAGGCCAGGTCCCGGTCGAGCATCCACACCGTGCGGACAAACCGCTCGGTGTGCGCGGTCACCGGCTCGGTCATGTCCCCGCCCTGGGGCGAGACCGCACCGATGATGGTGACCGAGCCGCGGCGCCCGCCGAGAGTCACCACATGCCCGGCCCGTTCGTAGAAGGCCGCCATCGCCGAGGCAAGACTGGCCGGATACCCCTCCTCTGCCGGCAAGGCCCCGGTGCGGGAGGCGAACTCCCGCAGTGCCTCTGCCCACCGCGACGTCGAGTCCGCAATGAGCACAACGTGATATCCCATGTCCCGGAAGTACTCGGCCACGGTCACACCGGTGTAGATGCTGGCTTCACGCGCCATCATCGGCATGTTCGACGTGTTCGCGACGATCACCGTGCGGCGACTGAGCCGGTCGCCGGTGCGGGGATCCTCGAGCGCGCTCAATTCGGCGACCACATCGGCCATTTCGTTGCCGCGCTCGCCGCACCCCACGTACACGATCACGTCGGCGTCGCACCACTTGGCGATCTGCTGCAACAGCATCGTCTTGCCGGTACCGAATCCACCTGGCACGGCGGCACTGCTGCCACGGGCCACCGGATACAGCAGGTCGAGGACCCGCTGCCCGGTGTGCAGTCCCTCGGCGGCGTCGAGGCGTTCGCTGTACGGTCGGGCCCGCCGGACCGGCCACACGCTGGTGAGCCGAACGTCGACCCCGGCCACGGTCGCGGCCACCGCGTCCGCGGCATAGCTGCCCGCCGCCACGATGTGCTCGACGGCACCGGCCGTACCGGCGGGGACCAGGATCCGCAGCGGCAACGGAGTATCCCCGCCGATCGAACCCAGCTCGTCACCTTCGGCGACGACGGCGCCCTCGGCAACCGAGGGAGTGAATTGCCAGCGTCGGTCAGGGCCGGCCGCTCGGCTCCCGCCCGGAACCAGCCAGGTTCCGGCGTCCGACAACGGGCGCAGCAGGCCATCGAACACCGAGCCCAGCAGCCCCGGGCCCAGTTCCGCCGACAGCGGTGCGCCCCGGGAAACAACCGCGGCGCCCGGGCCCAGGCCGCCGGTGTCCTCATATGCCTGCACCGTGATCCGGCGATCGGCGATGGCTACGACCTCTCCCGGCAACCGGTGTTCGCCGAGCAGCACGACGTCATACATCGCCACTCCGGGGAGCCCCTCGATCTCGACCAGCGAGCCCGACACCCGGGACACCGTCGCACTCACGGCGACCATAGTCCCTCGATGTCCGTGCCCATCGCATCCATCACCTGGTCGGCGAGACCGACCAGGGTGTACTGCCCCCGCCGGCCGGTCGTCTCGGCGATCACCCCACCGTCGGGGGCTTCGCGCACCACGGCGTCGGCTCCGAGCACCGCTCGGGCGCGTTCGGCCAGGCCATCGAGCCACGGTCGGTAACCGGGGTCGTCCCGCACGGCCGACAACGCCTGCGCCACCCGGGAACGCAGCTCATCGTAGGCCTTTCGTTGCGCCGCCAATACGACGGCCCGGGCCTGGCGTCGAACCCGCGCACGCTCGGCGGCGAGCACCGCTGCGGCGTCGGATTCCCCCTCGGCACGCGCCGCGCCGCGGATGTCGTCGGCTTCGCGCTGCGCCGCCGCCAGGGTCGCGTCGGCGTCGGCATCGGCGTGCGCGAGAAGGCGCTGGGTCTCGGCTCGGGCCCGAGCCAACAACTCCCGTCGGACGGGGGCCAGCGGATCGGCCGAATCGGGCTTGCGGGCAGTGGTCACGATGGCACGACCACCGTCAACGGGAGCAGCTTCGCCGTACGGGCATCACCCAGGGCGCGCGCCGCTGCAGGGGTCAAGATGACGACCGCAACGTCGTCGGGCAGGCCGCTCCAGGCGCCGTGGACGGCATCGTCACCCTCAGCCGGAACGACGATGACGCCGGCCAGTGCGTAACCGGCAACGGCGGTTTCCTCGCCGATGACCGCGACGCGTCCCATCTCACTCACCCTCTGCCGATCAGAATGATCGCGATGATGAGGCCGTAGATCGCAATGCCCTCAGCCAACCCGACGATGACCATGGCGCGGCCGAACAACTCGGGTCGCTCGCTCATCGCCGCCAGTGCGGCTGCGCCGGTATAGGCCACTGCGATCGCTGCGCCGAGGGAGGAGCCCGCCACGGCGATGGCAGCACCGAGCAGCGCTGCCGACGAGGAGGAGGACCCGGACCCGGCCTCCTGGGCCACGGTCATGGTCACATCGGCGGACCCGGGACCGGCGGTAGCGACCAGAGCCAACGCCGCAAGCGCGACGACGAACACGAAGGCGTTGAGGCCCACGAGGATTCGTACGGCCGTGCGTCCCTTGCGCTTCAGCAGCTGGCTGGTCGCGGCGAACGCGGCGACAACGACGGGCAGTGCAAGAACCCAGATCATCATGGTTTTCTCCCGGTGGTGGTGCCGAATGCTGCTGTGCTGTTGGCTGATACGGGTTCACTGCTGCGATCGATGGGAATGTGCCAGGGGCGAAACGGTCGGCCCTCGCCGGCGAAGATCCGGGAGAACAGCTCGTAGTACTCCAGACGTAGGGCCTGCACTCCGGCGACGAGCGCCTCGAGACTGAAAGCGAGCACATTTCCGACGACGAAGACGATGACTGCGGCGGCCACCAGGATGCCGCCTGACCTCCACAGCCCGGCCGTGCCGTCCCACACGATCATTCCCAGTGCTGCATGGGTCAGCCCGAATGCTGCCAGCCGGGTGAAGGAGACCAGGTTCGCGCCGACCCGCATCACGGCGTCGAAGACCTCGACGGAGGCTTGAGTGATGCCCGCACCGCCGCCACCGGAGGCGGCCAGAAAGCCGATGTACGCCAAGGCGACCCCGCCCGCCATGACCAGGGCGCCGGTCAATGTCAGCCAGCTGAGATGGCCGTTCACGCCGAGCGCGATGAGGCCGAGGCCGCCGAGAAGGGCCGCGCCGGCGATTCCGGAGGGGGCGCTCAGTGCCAGCGGCCACCCTCCTTCCCGCCAGCGGTTGACCGTGCCGATGCTCTGCGCACCGGCAAGAAACACCGCGCCCGCACCCAACGCCACAGCCAGCAACGTGACGGGTTCATCAAGCGGGGCCAGCCACAGCACCGGAACGACTCCGGTGGGGCCGAAGAACTCCCCGTAGAGCAACCCGAACACGATCGCGGCCAGCCCGGACCCGACGACGAATGGCCAGACCTTGTGGAACCGGGCAAGCGCGCGGGGTCGTCCGGCACGCATCAGCAACCCCAGAACGGCGAGCAGGGCGCCGTGCCCGGCATCGCCGAACATCATGCCGAACATCAGCATGTACGCGACCCCGGCCAGCACGCTGGGGTCGACGTCGGCGTATGGCACCGTCCCGTATGTCTCGACCAGCGGCGTGAACGACTGCCGCACGCCGTTGCCGGGGTGCAGCAACGTCGGGGGGTCCACCCCGGGAGGCGACGGGATCGGTACGACGCCGGCGCCGGTATCCGCCAGCCGGCCGGTCAGTGCGGGCAACTCCGTGGCCGGAACCCAGCCGGCCAGAGCGGCGACCTCGTCGCGAACCACGGCGTCGCCGGCGAACGACGTGAGTTCGGCCTCGCCTGCGAGCAGATCGTCCCGGCCGGCCCGCTCGAGGTCACCGAGGTCGGGACTGGTGGGGCACAAACGGGGATTCGTTGATCCGGCGCGGCTTGGTGGCCCATCGACGCTGGATCCCGAGGCCGTCGTGTGATCGAGTTCGACGACGCCGGCATCGGCGACCTGCACGAGCATGTCGCGCAGCACCGCCCTGGGGCAGACCAGAGCCACCCGCTGCATGCGCACCGGCGCCGTGGCGTCACGCCACCCCATCGAAGGCCTCCAGCGTCGATCCCGCGCCACCACGCGCGGCTGCTTCCAGGGCGGCCCGAACCCGCCATGCGTCCGCCGCCAGTACCGCGAGTGCACCGACCACGGGTTTGCGGTCGTAGCCCGAACCGCGCAGCAATCCGAACCCGTCGCGCTCGACCCGATGCCACCACGCGGCCTCACCGCGCCACAGGTCCTCGATCTGATCGATGTCGTCGAGCACCCACCTGGCGTCGGACGGCAGGCCGTCGCGAAGCCGCGCCAATTCGGCCGGGCGGCCGGTCAGCGCACCGACGAACGCCGGTCCCAACACGTATGACGCACGCAGCGCCAGGGGCTCCGTCAGCCGTCGGTCCTCGAGGGCGACTTCCTTGAGGATGAGCAACGTTGCGCCGGCCCGCGCCCACCCGGCGGCCTCCGGTACACCACCGACCACGGCATCGGCCCAGGCCAGCCGAAGTCCGAGTGCGAGCTCGCGCGGCGTTGTGCACCCACGCAACTGCCAGCGCGAGGTTTCGAGCACCCGCGCGACCTCGGTGAGCGCGGTCGTGGACGACAGCCGCGACCATGCGGTGTCGAGCATTCCGAGGGTGTACGGCGGGTCGCTGGGCACGCGCTGCGGGCTCGACAGGTGGTGCAGTGTGCAGAGGTGCTCATCGAGGTTGGCGACTTCGAAACCCGCAGCGGAGAGGCGCACGACGTCCACCCGCCCGCGCGGGAGCCACCCTGCCAGCACCCGCATGTTCCATAGCAGCGACGCGCCGACAGTGTGCTGGGCGGCCGCCAGACTCTGATCCGGACGCACATCACGTCCGTACGACGACGACGCCAGCGCAGCGATCGCCGCTGCGAGTCCCGGTGCCGTCGCCACCGCGCGCGCCCCGGCCGCCCCCAGCCGGCGCCTGGCCAGGGCCTTGGCGCGCACCACGCCCGCAACCCAGGGTGAGCTCACGAACCGGATTCCGGTGAGGAGGCCATCGCGGCCCTCGTCGCCGACACCACTCGATCGACGTAGGACGGCATCTTCTCCGCGGCCCGGCGGCGGACTTCCGCGGCATCGGACTCGGCGGCGGCAAGGGTGCCAGCAGACTCCTTCTCGACGTTTCCGGCGAGGCGACGAGCGGCGTCGGCGCGTTCGGCCGACGCCTCCCGGTGGGCGGCGGCGACCAGAGCACTGGCACGCTCCACAGCGGCCTGCCGCCGTCGCTCGGCATCACGCTGGGCATCGGCACGGATTCGCGACACTTCTTCCTGCACCGCCACCAGCTGTGCGAGCACCGGCTCAAGCTCGGCCGACAACTCAGCCACCCGGTCTGCGGGGACCCCGGGCGCCGTAGCCGCCCCAGGCGTCCCCGCAGACCGGAAGCGCTGCAGGATGTCCCGTGATCTCGGCACGTGTCCTCCCGTCATGCGCTCGCCCTCGGCCCATACTAACCAAGCAACCAGGCCGCAGGGAGTGCCACGAGACCGGCGTGGCGGTGACGGTCGAGCACGCAGCGGCATCGGCAAATTCACCCGTCTGGCCGCGCTTGCCCCGGCCGGAGGCCTCGTGATGGCCGAGCCCAGCTCCCCAAGCAGGCGCGAACCCCGCCGCGTCGGCCACACGATTTGCACCGCGGTCGCCCCCGAAACGGCCTTAACACGGTGCGTGCGTACGTACGTACGTACGCCACCCGGCACCCTGCGAACCCAAATCTGGTGGGCAGGTGGAAGGCGTCAGCCGCGTTCCCGGGAGCGGTCGCCGGTCGACGGGAAGTGGTCGGCGAGCGCCGCCGCGAGTTCGAGGAACTTCCGCCGTGCCGCGGGCGACATCTCGCGCGTTCCGCTGATGACTCCGCCGGGCCGCAGGTGCCCGTCGAACGGGATCTCGATCACCCGTTGACCGTGTCCGGCGAACTGCTGTACCAGAATCGACCGTGTTCGTTTGTCGGCGTGGCCGTCAGAGTCGTTGAGTACCACCACAGTTCGTTGCAGTAGGCCGACGAAGCCGCGGGCCGCCAGCCAGTCGAGCGTCTGCCCGGCGGCGGCCGCACCGTCCACCCACGGCGAGGAGACGACGATCAACGCGTCGAGGTCGCGCAGGACCTCCTGGGTGACGGGAGAGTCCATCGTGGAACTGCAGTCGACGATCGAGATGGAGAAGTACCGGTCCAGCCGTGAGGTGGCCTCACGGTAGATCGCCGGATCGAGCACTCTGCGACGGGCCGGCGACCCCTCTCCGGCGAGCACGAACAGTCCGGCGGCGTTGTTGCCGACGCGGGCGCGCACATCGGCGAACGATTCGAGGTGCTGATCGGACGCCAGCTCCCAGTAGCTTCCCCGCGCATTCGGGTCCACCCGGCTGCCCAATTTGCCGAACGCGGTGTCCGCGTCGATCGCGACCACGCGGTCGTCCTGGCGGAGTTCGGCGAACACCGAGCCGATACTGGCCGACACCGTCGTCTTGCCGACGCCGCCCTTACCCATGACACCGACCTTGTAGTGCCCACGGAGCACACCCCGGATCGTGTTCTCGAGCTCGAGCTGGCGCAGCTCCTCGGGCGACTGACCGGGGTTGATCCGACCGAAACTCAAGCGGTGGACCCACCGCCGCCAACCATGCGCCGGCGGGGTGCGGCGCGGCGGCACCAGCTCGTCGACCCGGATCCGGTCGGCGTAGGAGCCCGGTGTGCCCACCGGGCCGCCGGGACCGTAGGCCTCCTGTGGCCAACCCTGCTGCGATGGCGGCCCCATCGTTGGGGGTCCGGCCGGCGGCAGCGGCCCGCGGGCGGGCTGCCAGCCGGGCGGCCGACCCCGGTTGGTGGGTTGCGGATGCGGTGGAACGGCCGGCGGTCCGGGCCGCAACTGCTGAGTGTCGCGGAAGCTGGTGCGCAGCTGCGGGTCGGTGATCGCCGGTTGCGCGGGCGGCGGGGGGGTCGCGCGCGGTCCCGAGGGCCCGGTGTCCGGTTCGAAGTCCTCGTCCTCCGGGCCGGTCGAGCCGAGCTCTCTGCGCGGGGCGTCATCGCGGTCGGTCACTACGGTCTCCTCCGGATGTCAGGCGAGACGGACGTCGACCCAGTATCGACCAAGCTGCTCACGATTCGCGCGGCCCCGGCCGCCGAGCGACACCAGCAAAGTTATGCAGCTCGAACGCCCGCGGCGCTGCCAGGGTGGGACCCCCGCCGGATGTGATTGCGACCGCGAACGCCGGATGTATCCGGCCGGATTTGCGTAGCGGACGACGGCACGGCGCACGGCGCACCCCGCCCGGCGGTCCGAGTGTTCGCTGAAGAACCCGTGAGGCAGAGTTGAAAGGCAGAAGTAGCTGGCGTTGTGTATTGCTGATCAGGCGGTAGGCGCGCCGGTGGATGCCGTGGCCCGGCCTTGAGAATCGTGCGCTGGAGGTGCCTGGTGCGCTGGTACGCTCACTTGCGGCGAAGGGACGCCGAACCCGGTGTTACGCCGATGCTGTTGCGGGATGCGGCAAATGTCCGAACAATCCAGGGCAGAATCCGCCGCGCACCTGGCGCGATGAGAGTTGGGGGTCCGATGGGTGATCTGCGGGTCGCGGGAGTCCGATGACGGCCGGCGCACCGGCCGCGTCCAGCGGCACCCACTACGACGACGTCGTTGCCGTCGAGGTCACGATCGACGGAATGCTCGTCATCGCCGACCGCATGCACGTGGCGGACTTCCCGCCTTCGCTCGGCATTCGCCTCAACATCCCCCAGGCGGATCTCCGCGAGATCGTGTGGGACCAGGTGGCCCGCGATCTCACCGAGCAGGGCGTACTGAATTTCTACGGCGATCCGCACCCCGAGGTCGCCGCGATGGTCGACACCCTGAGCCGGTCGAACCGGGTCCTCGAAGGCCGCTGGTGGCGGCGCGACCTCGGCGGCAGGATGGTCCGCTTCGTGGTGTGCCGCAAAGGTGAACGCCACGTCGTCGCCGCCAGGGACGACGAGATGCTGGTGCTGCAGCGCGTCGCCCCGCAGATCGGCCTCGCCAACATGGTGACGACAGTGCTGGGCACCGCACCGCCCGCGGACGTGGAACCGCTGACCGGGGTGGCCGCCGAACTCGCCCAGTGCCGGACGGCCAACGAACTTCAAGCCCACGGGATACCGCTGACATCAGCGCGCGCCTACGCCGACATCATCAGCGAGCCGGCGAGCTGGGTGGAGCTCATCGCGACCGAACGCCACCCGGGCGGCACCCAGACCACGACGGACTTCGCCGCCGGTGTGCTCGACTCCCCGCACGGCCGCATCGTGTCGATCCCCCGCCGGGTCAGCGGTGAGCTGTACGGCAGCTTTCTGCCCGGCACCCAGGAGAACCTGCAGCGCGCGCTCGACGGGCTGGTCGACTTCCTCCCGTCGCAGACGTGGTTCGACCACAGCGACGCCGACGCCTTCCACGGGGAGTGAGGGGGATCCTCCATGGTGGGTGACTTTTCGAAGCGCGACCCCGATGACCGCGACCCCGATGACGAAGCCGACGACCTTCCGGCGCTCGACGTCTATCGGCCGGTCCCCGTCGAGGACGACAGTGACGCGGACGGCGGGGACCTCGCCGCGCTCGACGCATTCGCCGGATACGGACTGTCCGACGAACCCGAGCCCGAACCGCTGTTCACCGTGGGCAATCCACCCGGCACCGTCACCGTCACCAGCTATCTCGACGGCCGGGTCCAGCGCATCGACCTGTCACCACGGGTGGCGCACATGTCCGAAACCGAACTCGCGGAGGAGATCGTGGTGATCTCGGGACTGGCCGCACAGGATGCCAAGTCGGCCCAATACGAGTTCATGCTCGACGGGATGCGCGAGCAGGGCCACGACGATCCCGCGACCCGCGACTTCCTGCAGCGCGACCTCGCACTGCCCACTCCCGAAGAGGCCCGTGCGCACCGCGCCGAGATCTTCACCACCAGGTATGCAGGTAGCCATGAGTGATCACCTGGCCGGCCTGTTCGGCAGTGCGGTCGGCATGCTGCCCAACGCCCCCGCTCGTTCCTACGAGCTCTTCACCGACATCACCAACTATGACGAAACCGCCTGCGACGCCTGGGTGGGACGGATTCGCTGCGGCGACATGGACCGGGTGACGCTGTTCCGGGCGTGGTACTCGCGCGGCAACTTCGGACAACTCGCCGGTGCCGCCGAGATCTCGATGAACACCCTCGCCGCACGCATCCCCATCGGCGGGCTGTTCGGTGAGATCACCTATCCGATCACCTCGCCGCTGGCGATCACGATGGGCTTCGCCGTGAACGAGGCGAAGGAAGGCAACTTCGCCGACGCCATGGAGGCACTCGAGGGCGTGCCACCCGGCGGCGCGGACCACCTCGTCGCGTGGGTGAAGACCGTCGTCTACGGCGCGGCGGAACGCTGGACCGACGTGATCGACGAGGTGCGGGGCGCCCGCTCCTGGCCGGACAAGTTCCTCGCCGCTGCCGCCGGGGTGGCCCACGGTGTGGCCGCGGCGAACCTCGGTCTGTTCACCGAGGCAGAACGGCGACTGACGGAGATGAACAGTTCACCCGCCGGTCAGGCCTGCGCACAGACCATCGCCTGGTACCTGGCGGTGACGTACCGCAGCCAGGGCAACGAAGAGGGCGCCCGAGCGCTGCTGGAATGGCTGCAGGCGACCCATCCCGAGCCGAAGGTGACCGCGGCCCTTCGAGATCCGTCGTACCGATTGGTCACCACCACCGCGGAGACGCTCGCCGCCCGCACCGATCCGTGGGATCCGGCCAGCGCGGTGGCCGACACCTCCGGCCGGGAGCGACTGCTCGAGGAGGCTGAGGCCGAACTCGACCGGCAGATCGGGCTGAGCCGGGTCAAGGATCAGATCGAGGCGTACCGTGCCGCCACCCAGATGGCCAGGATCCGGGCGGCCCGAGGGATGAAGGTCGCGCAGACGTCGAAGCACATGATCTTCGCCGGCCCGCCCGGAACCGGCAAGACGACCATCGCCCGTGTGGTGGCGAACATCCTCGCCGGGCTGGGGGTGATCTCCGAACCCAAGCTCATCGAGACCTCCCGCAAGGATTTCGTCGCCGAATACGAGGGCCAGTCGGCGGTCAAGACCGCCCGCACGATCGACCGCGCGGTCGGCGGGGTGCTGTTCATCGACGAGGCCTACACGCTGGTCCAGGAGCGCGACGGCCGCACCGACCCGTTCGGCACCGAAGCCCTCGACACCCTGCTGGCCCGCATGGAGAACGACCGGGACCGACTGGTGGTGATCATCGCCGGCTACAGCGCCGGCATCGATCGGCTGCTGGAGACCAACGACGGCCTGCGGTCGCGCTTCGCCACCCGCATCGAGTTCGACTCGTACTCTCCCGACGAGGTCGTCGAGATCGCGGAGGTCATTGCTGCCGGCAATGACTCGTCGGTGAACGAGGATGCCGCCAAACTCGTGCTCGAGGCGGCGACGCTGCTCGGGCAGCGCACCCTCAACGGGAAACCGGCGCTGGACATCGCCGGTAACGGCCGTTACGCCCGGCAGCTGGTGGAGGCCGGTGAGCAGAGCCGCGACATGCGGTTGGCCCGGTCCCTGGACTTCGACAGCCTCGGCGTCGGGCAATTGAGCGAAATCAACGGTGAGGACATGGCGTCGGCGATCGCCGCCGTCCATTCCCGCCTGAACATCAGCGGGTGAGGGATGGCGAGTTTCCGGCTTACCACCAAGGTGCAGGTCAGTGGTTGGCGCTTCCTGCTGCGCCGGGTCGAGCACGCGATCGTGCGCCGCGACACCCGGATGTTCGACGATCCGCTGCAGTTCTACAGCCGCGCGGTGAGCGCGGGCATCATCATCGCGGTGCTGATCTGTCTGGGCGCGGCGCTGATGGCGTACTTCAAACCGTTGGGCAAGCGCGGCGGTGATCAGCTGCTCGTCGACCGCAGCACCAACCAGCTCTATGTCGTGATGCCGGGCGGCGGGGAATTGCGGCCGGTGTACAACCTCACCTCGGCGCGGCTCGTACTCGGCGACCCCGGAACCCCGGCCGCGGTGAAATCCGAGGAGGTGAACCGGATGTCGAAGGGTCAGCCGATCGGCATCCCCGGCGCCCCCTATGCGACGCCGGTCTCCGGTGCGGCCGACTCGATGTGGACCCTGTGCGACACCGTCACCAAACCGGAGAGCGTGGTGCCGAGCGTGGAGACGTCGGTCCTGGTCCGCCCGCTGGCGGTCGACTCGACCGTCGGGCCGCTGCGCCCGGACCAGGGCATGCTGGTGTCATTCAAGGGTGCCAATTGGTTGGTGACCGCGGGCGGCCGGCACTCGATCGACCTGACCGACCGTGCGGTGACATCGGCCGCCGGGATCCCGGTGACGGCCAGGGCGACCCCGATCTCCGAGGGGCTGTTCAACGCCCTGCCGAACGCCGGACCGTGGCAACTGCCCCAGGTGGCCCGCGCCGGTGAACCCAATACCGTCGGGCTGCCTGCGAACCTGGTGATCGGCTCGGTGTTCGAGACGGTGACCGAATCCGACGACCGGCAGCACTACGTCGTGCTGGCCGACGGGGTGGCCCGCGTCAACGACCCGACCGCCGCAGCGCTGCGCGCCACCAACTCCCACGGTCTGACCGAACCGCCGACGGTGGAAGCCAGTCTGGCGGCGCGGATTCCGGAGCAGGTCTACGTCTCACCGCTGCCCGACAAGGCGCTCGACATCCTCCTGCGCCAGGACGATCCGACGCTGTGCTGGTCCTGGCAGCGCGTCGCCGGCGATCAGGCGCCCCGGACGACGGTCATCGCCGGCCGGCGGCTGCCGACCGCCGCTTCGGCGTCGAACATCGGCATCCGGCAGATCACCGGTGACTCCACCGTGTACATCGACGGCGGGCAGTTCATCCGGCTGCAGTCACCGGATCCGCGGTACGGCGAGAGCCTCTATTACATCGACCCGCAGGGCGTGCGCTACGGCATCCCCGACGAGGAGACTGCCACGAACCTCGGGCTGGTCGGACCGTTGACCGCGCCGTGGCAGGTGGTGAGCATGCTCGTCGACGGCCCGGTCCTGTCGAAGCAGGCCGCTCTGCTCGAACACGACACCCTGCCCGCGAACCCCAACCCGCGCAAGCTCGGCGAGGACCGTTCGGCGGCAGGCGCCCGATCGGGAGGCAGCCGATGACTGGAGTCGCTGGATGACCACGAAGAAGTTCACCCCGATCATGAAGCGGGGTCCGCGGCTGACCCCCGGCGAGATCACCGTCACGCCACCGGACGATCTGGGCGTCGAGATCCCGGCGTCCGGTATGCAGAAGGCGCTGCCGTGGGTGATGGGCGGCTGCATGCTCGGGATCATCTCGATCATGATCTTCACCGGCGTCCGGCAGCTGTCGCCGTACGTGCTGATGATGCCGCTGATGATGGTGATGGCCACGGTCGGCTTCATGGCCGGTGGCGGGTCGGGCGCCAAGCGGGTGCCGGAGATCAACGCCGACCGCAAAGAATACCTGCGGTACCTGTCGGGCCTGCGCAGCCGCGTCACGTCGTCGGCGGCCGCGCAGGTGACGTTCTTCAACTACCACGCACCGCATCCGGAGGATCTGCTGTCGATCATCGGCACGCACCGGCAGTGGTCACGACACGCCAACAGCGAATTCTTCGCCGCGACGCGGATCGGTCTGGGTTCCGAACCGGCGGTGGACCGGCTGCTCAAACCGTCCATCGGAGACGTCAACGGGCTCGCCGGTCCGCAGGCCGCCCCGCAACCGCACCTCGAACCGGTCAGCCACATGTGGGTGACCAAGTTCCTGCGCACCCACGGCCTCATCCACGACTGCCCGAAAGTGCTTGCGCTGCGGTCGTTTCCGACCATCGCGATCGGCGGTGACCCTGACGGATCCGCCGCCCTGCTGGCGGCGATGATCTGCCACTTCGCGGTCTTCCATCCGCCGGATCTGCTTCACGTGCGGGTGCTCACCGACGACCCGGAGGATCCGACCTGGAGCTGGCTCAAATGGCTCCCGCACGTTCAGCACCAGAGTGACGCCGACGCCGCCGGATCCACCCGCATGGTGTTCACCCGGCCGGACGGGTTGAGCGATCTCACCGCGCGCGGACCGCACACCGCCGATTCAGCGCCCAGCGGCCCGTACGTCGCCGTCGTCGACCTCACCGGTGGTCGCGCCGGATTCCCGGCCGACGGCCGCGCCGGGGTCACGGTGCTCACGCTCGGCAACCACAACGGCTCGGCCTACCGGATCCGGGTGGCGGCCGACGGCACTGCCGACGATCGGATGCCGAACTCGCCCTTCCGGCTGGTCACCAACAGCAGCGACCGGCTCACCCCCGGCCAGGCCGGCCGCATCGCCCGCAAGCTCGCGGGCTGGTCGATCACCGGCGCGATCATCGACAAGAACGTGCGGGTGCAGAAGAAGGTCGCCACCGAGTGGCACCAACTCGTCGGCGCCCAGACGGTGGACGAGGTGACCCCGGCGCGCTGGCGGATGTTCGCCGACACCGACCGCGACCGGCTGAAGATTCCGTTCGGGCACGAGCTGCGTACCGGCGACATCATGTATCTCGACATCAAGGAGGGCGCCGAGTTCGGTGCGGGCCCGCACGGCATGCTGATCGGCACCACCGGTTCGGGCAAGTCGGAGTTCCTTCGGACGCTGATCCTCTCGCTCTCGGCGACCCACCATCCCGATCAGGTGAACGTGCTGCTCACCGACTTCAAGGGCGGGTCGACGTTCCTCGGCATGGAGAAACTGCCGCACACCGCCGCGGTGGTGACGAACATGGAAGAGGAAGCCGAACTCGTCAGCCGAATGGGTGAGGTGCTCACCGGCGAACTGGACCGGCGGCAGTCCATCCTGCGGCAGGCCGGTATGGAGGTCGGCGCCGCCGGCGCGCTGTCCGGTGTGGCGGAGTACGAGAAGCACCGCGAACGCGGCGCCGACCTGCCGCCGCTGCCGACACTGTTCGTCGTCGTCGACGAGTTCGCCGAACTGCTGCAGAACCACCCGGACTTCATCGTGCTGTTCGACCGCATCTGCCGGGTGGGCCGCTCACTGCGGGTGCATCTGCTGCTGGCCACTCAGTCGCTGAACACCGGCGGGGTGCGCATCGACAAGCTCGAGCCGAACCTCACGTATCGAATCGCGTTGCGCACGACCAGCTCAGCGGAGTCGAAGGCGGTGATCGGGACACCGGAGGCGCAGTACATCACCAACAAGGAGAGCGGTGTCGGCTTCCTGCGCGTCGGCATGGAGGACCCGGTGAAGTTCCAGAGCGTCTACACCGGCAACCCCTACGTTCCGGCGGCGACCGTTCAGGAGGACGGTGAGGTCACACCCCGCCAGTCCAACCGCAACCGGGTGCGGATCCACCAGTTCACCGCGACCCCGATCTCCGATACGGCGATGACGTCATGACTTTCAGCGAGGAGCGGCGAGGCGGATCGCGCATGACGCGAGTCGAACCGACGGTGCTGCGCGAGGTCGTCCTCGATCAGCTCACCACGGGCGAGATCCGCGCCTACCGGATGTGGCTGCCGCCGCTGACCGATCCCACGCCGGTCAACGAACTCGTCGAACGGGACCATCAGCGCCGGCCGCTGCGGTTCGGGCTGGGCATCATGGACGAACCGCGCAGGCACCGCCAGGACATCTGGGGGGTCGACGTGTCCGCCGCAGGCGGCAACATCGCGATCGGCGGGGCACCGCAGACCGGTAAGTCGACGTTCCTGCAGACGTTGATCCTGTCGGCGGCGGCCACGCACTCACCGCTCGACGTACAGTTCTACTGCGTCGACCTCGGCGGCGGTGGTCTGATGTACCTCGAGGAGCTGCCGCACGTCGGCGGGGTCGCTACCCGTGCCGAACCGGACCGCGTCAACCGCGTGGTCGCCGAGGTGAAAGCCGTTCAGCGGCAACGAGAGCGGACCTTCAAGCAGTTGCGGGTCGGTTCGATTTCGGGCTACCGGCAGATGCGGG
This sequence comes from Actinomycetota bacterium, assembly GCA_034189785.1. Classification (GTDB taxonomy): domain Bacteria; phylum Actinomycetota; class Actinomycetes; order Mycobacteriales; family Mycobacteriaceae; genus Mycobacterium. The sequence continues at coordinate 43,958 of JAXHUG010000088.1, read as the reverse complement.
AGGATCCGAACAACCCGGCAGCCGCCGATCCGTTCGGCGACGTGTTCCTGGTGATCGACGGGTGGCCGGCGTTCGTCGCGGAGTTCCCCGACCTCGAACCGGTCGTCCAGGACCTGGCCGGTCAGGGCCTCGCGTTCGGAGTGCACGTGATCATCTCGACGCCACGCTGGACCGAGCTGAAGTCACGGGTTCGTGACTACCTCGGCACCAAGGTCGAGTTCCGGCTCGGCGATGTGAACGAGACGCAGATCGACCGCATCACCCGCGAGATCCCGGCGAACCGGCCGGGCCGGGCGATCTCGATGGAGAAGCACCATCTGATGATGGGCGTGCCACGCCTCGACGGGCAGCACCGCGCGGCCAACCTCGTCCCGGCGATCACGTCGGCCGTCGCCCAGATCGCCGCCCGACACACGGTCCGGGCGCCGCAGGTGCGGGTGCTGCCGGAACGGGTCTATCTCGACGACCTCGACCCCAATCCGCCGGGACCGGATGCCGACTACCGCCCGCGGTGGCGCATTCCGCTGGGTGTGCGGGAATCCGATCTCAGCGTCGCCTACAACGAGATGCAGATGACGCCGCACCTGCTGATCTTCGGTGCGCCCCGGTCCGGCAAAACGACGATCGCCCACGCCGTGGCGCAGGCGATCTGCCGTCGCAACAGTCCCCGGCAAGTGCGGTTCATGGTGGCCGACTATCGGTCGGCGTTGCTGGACGCGGTGCCCCAGAGCCACCTTCTCGACGCAGGCGCGGTCAACCGCAATCACGCATCGCTGGAGGCGGCAATCAAGGCGCTGGCGACCAACCTGCAGAAGCGACTGCCGCCGCCGGACCTGACCACGGCCCAGTTGCGGTCGCGATCGTGGTGGAGCGGACCCGACGTGGTGCTGTTGGTCGACGACTGGCACATGATCGTGGCGGCGTCCGGCATGGTGCCGCCGATGGCGCCGCTGGCGCCGCTGCTGCCCGCGGCGGCCGACATCGGCCTGCACATCATCGCGACCTGCCAGATGAGCCAGGCGCATCGGGCCACCATGGACAAGTTCGTGGGGGCGGCGTACGGCGCCGGGACCCCGGCGCTGTTCCTGTCCGGGGAGAAGACGGAGTTCCCGTCGAGCGAGATCAAATTGCGGAAACGGCCGCCTGGCCAGGCGCTTCTGGTGTCGCCGGACGGCAAGGAGGTGGTCCAGGCCGCCTACGTGGACCCCCCGGCCGATCCACCCGAAGAAGAAGTGTTCGCACCACTCCCACTGGGCGGTTAGTATCTAACGACAGCTTCACAGCAACGTTGGTGGTAAATCGCCAGCAAATACGTCGGGGGATGAGTCCGGAGACGACGGGGCACGTATGCCCGAGCCGTTCACCATCGCTTGTCCTGCATTCGGGGAACCAGTAAAGGAGATGCGCAAATGCAACCTCTCGAACACAATCCGGGCGCGGCGGGTATCGGCGGCCAGGTCGTCGCAAATGGTGCGCGGGGTCTGGCCGGTGGTACGGCGGTGACCGCGGCGGTGACCGCGCTGGTCCCCGCGGGTGCCGACGAGGTGTCGGCGATGGCCGCGGCCACCTTCGCTGCCGAGGGTGCCGAAACCCTGGCACTGAACACCTTCGCGCAGGAGGAACTGGCCCGCGCGGGAGCGGCGTTCATGGAGATCTCCGGTATGTACGCCGCCGTCGACGCCGCCAACGCCAGCACCTTCTGAGCGGCGCGGCAGATTCCCCAGCGGATCGCTAGCGGAGCCACCAACACACCATGGCACTGACGGGCATACCCCTTCCACCGACCTGGACGGCGCTGCCGCCCGAGGTCAACACCGGCCGGCTGATGGCCGGAGCCGGCCCCGCGCCGATGCTGCAGGCCGCGGCCGGGTGGGAGGCGCTCTCCGTGCTGTTGGAGACCCAGGCCGACGAACTCGCCGCGAGCCTGGCGAATCTGTCGTCGATGTGGACGGGCACCGCCAGTGAACGGGCGGTGGCCGCGACCATGCCGATGGTCCTCTGGTTGCGGACCACGTCGGCGCAGGCCATGAAGCGGGCGCTGCAGGCGGCGAACCAGGCAAACTCCCATACCCTTGCATTAGCAACTACTCCGCCGTTGCCGGAGATCGAGCAGAACCACATCACGCACGCGGTTCTCGAGGCGACGAACTTCCTGGGCGTCAACACCGTGCCGATCGGGGTGAACGAGTGCGACTACTTCGTTCGCATGTGGAACCAGGCCGCCGGGGCGATGGACGTGTACCAGGCCGAGACGCAGATGAACCTGCTGTTCGAGCCGATTCCGCCGATGACGCCGATCGTCATCCCCGGCGTCGGCGAGAGCACCGGCGCCGCCGCGGTGGCGCAGGCGGGGGCCCGGGCCCCGATGGGGGAGGCCCGTAACGGGCTCATCGCCAAGGACAGCGCCACCGCCAAGATGGAGTCCGCCGGCCTCAACGCCGGCCGGGCGACGGCCCAGGGCAACATGGCCGCCCAACGCGCCCAGGGGGCCGTGCAGAAGGGGGAGAACGCCGCGCAGCAGGCCGGTCGGCAGCCGCAGGGCCAGGTGATGCAGCAGGGCGTCCAGATGGGTGTGCAGATGGCCGGCCAGGTGGGTTCCATGGTCGCGCAGGTTCCGCAACAGTTCGGTCAGATGGTGCAGACCCCGATGCGGATGCTGACCGAACCGCTGCAGCAGATGCCGTCGATCTTCGGACAGATGGGCGGCGGTCCCGGTGGCGAGAAGGCCCAGATCGGCCTCATCGGTGCCGCACCGTTGTCCAACCATCCGCTCGCGGGTGGTTCCGGTGCGAGCTTGGGTGCGGGTCTGGTGCGGGCGGCGTCGCTGCCCGGCGCCGGGGGGACCGCACCGCGCACCCCGCTGATGGCGAACCTCGTCGGCGAGAAGATGGCGGCCGCCCCGGTTCCCGTCGGTGCCGGCGCGGCGGCCGGAGCCACAATCGGCGGCCTGGCACCGGTCGGCGGCGCGGGCGGTGGGATGGGCCCGATGGGGATGGCCGGGCAGGGCGCCAAGATCGGCGGTTCGAAACCGGGGCTGACCGCACCAGCACCACTCGTCGACGACCTGGACGAGGACGACGGCGACGACTGGTGAGTCGTCGCGGGAACACAGACTTCCCGGTCACCTGACCGGAAGACTCGCCATTTCCCGTGGTGAGGACACAGGAAAGTAAGGAATGTATCCACAATGGCAATGAATACCGATATTGCTGTCCTCGCCAAGGAGGCCGGCAACTTCGAGCGGATCTCGGGCGAGCTGCAGGGCGTGATGCGGTCGGTGGACGCCACCGCCAACAGCCTGCTCCCGCAGTGGCGCGGTCAGGCCGGCGAGGCGGCGCAGGCGGCGCTGCTGCGCTACCAGGAGGCCGCCCACGCGCAGATCCAGACGCTGACCGAGATCTCCTCGAACATCCACACCTCGGGCACCCAGTACGGCTCGACCGACGAGAATCAGGCCGGCACGCTCGCGTCGGCCATGAATCTCTGACCACTCACAGACCAACTCAAGGAGACATCAATGTCGGAACAGGTATGGAACTTCGCGGGCATCGAGGGCGGCGCAGGCGAGATCAACGGCGCGGTCAGCACGACGCAGGGTCTGCTCGACGAGGGTAAGGCCTCGCTCGGCGCACTGGCGGCGGTGTGGGGCGGTTCGGGTTCGGAGGCGTACCAGGCCGTCCAGGCCCGCTGGGACAACACCTCGGCCGAGCTCAACGCGGCCCTGCAGAACCTCGCCCAGACCATCAGCGAGGCCGGCTCCACCATGGCTCAGACCGAAGCCGGCGTCACCGGAATGTTCGCCTGACCCGCAGCTGCATGAAGGTGGGCGGGACCGGCCGGCCCTCACGGCACCGGCCATACTCGCCCACCTCCTGCGCCACGGCGCAAACCCACCACCGAGAGGCACCCCATGTCGGCCGACTATGACCGGCTCTTCCACTCCCCAGACGCCGCTCAGACGCCCGACGAGGCGACCGTGCACGTCGACCGCGACGCGCTGATGCAGGGCACCGCCCCAACGCCGGCCGGTGGCTCGAACAATGCCGACGCCGCCGCGCCGCCGCCGCTGCCGATCACCCCACCGCGCACCCCGGCCGCACCCGCACCGCCACCGTGGCACGCCGAGATCACCACCCAGATGCCGCCCACCACGCAGGCGCCGAGACCCCAGGGTCCGGCACCGCAGCGGACCCCGAACGGCATGATGCGCACGCCGCAGACCCACCTGCCCGGCGGCGGCCGCTTCGATACGCCGCGCCAGGCGAGCGCCCCGGCCCTGGGCCCCGCGCCGGCACCACCACCGTCGGCGCATTTCGCCCAAGCCCCTGCGGCCGAGGTCGCCTGGCCGCAGGGTCAGCCTCCCGCGCAGCCGGCGCCGACCTCCGCGGCGGCGATGGGCAACCACCGCGCCATCGACGCACTTTCGCACGTCGGGGTGAAGTCCGCGGTCAAGCTGCCGTCGCAACGCGGCTGGCGCCACGTGCTGTACCTGCTCACCCGGATCAACCTGGGCCTTTCGCCGGACGAGATGTACGAGATGGATCTGCACGCACGGATCCGGCGCAACGCCCGCGACTCGTACCAGATCGGCGTCCTCGGCCTCAAGGGCGGCGTCGGCAAGACCGCCGTCACCGTGGCGCTGGGATCGACGCTGGCCAAGGTGCGCGGTGACCGGATCCTGGCCATCGACGCCGACCCGGACGCCGGCAACCTCGCCGACCGGGCCGGCCGGCAGTCCGCGGCAACGATCGCCGACCTGCTGTCGGACAAGGAACTGGACCGCTACAACGACATCCGCGCCTACACGAGCATGAACGGCGCGAACCTCGAGGTGCTGTCCTCGGAGGAGTACAGCCAGGCCCGCCGCGAGTTCAACGACGCCGACTGGAAGGGTGCGACACAAGTCGTGTCCCGGTACTACAACCTGGTGCTCGCCGACTGCGGCGCCGGCCTGTTCCAGCCTGCCCCGCGTGCGGTGCTGTCGACGGTGTCCGGGCTGGTGATCGTCGCCAGTGCCTCGATCGACGGGGCCCGGCAGGCCGCGGTGACGATGGACTGGATGCGCCAGAACGGCTACCAGGACCTACTGGGCCGGTCCTGCGTGGTCATCAACCACGTGGTGCCGGGCAAACCGAACATCGATGTCGACGACCTTGTTCAGCAATTCGAGCGACACATGGCGCCCGGGCGTGTCATCGTGCTGCCGTGGGACAAGCACATCGCGGCAGGCACGGAGATCCAGCTCGATCTGCTCAACAAGGTCTTCCAACGGCGGATCACCGAACTGGCGGCCGCCTTGAGTGACGACTTCGACAGGCTCGAACGGCGTTGACCACCACCGCCGCGGCATCCACCACCCCGAGCGTCATGCCCGGACGGCCGTCGACCACCCGGGTGACGATCCTGACCGGCCGGCGCATGACCGATCTCGTGTTGCCCGCGGCGGCACCCGTCGAGACCTATATCGACGAGACGGTCGCGGTGCTCGCCGAGATCCTCGAGGACACCCCCCAGGATGTGCTGGCGGGTTTCGACTTCACCGCGCAGGGGGTGTGGGCGTTCGCGCGTCCCGGCGCGCCGCCACTGAAGGCCGACGAGTCCCTCGACGACGCCGGGGTGGTCGACGGGTCGTTGCTGACACTGGTCTCGGTGAGCCGGACGGAACGCTACCGTCCGCTGGTCGAGGACGTGATCGACGCGATCGCCGTGCTCGACGAGTCCCCGGAGTTCGACCGCGTTGCGCTCAACCGCTTCGTCGGTGTGTCGATACCCCTGGTCTCCGTTGCGATCACGCTGATGTCCCTGATCTCGTGGGACCGCACCGGGCAGAGCCTGTGGTGGGCGCTGGCGCTGGCCGTACTCGGCTTCGGACTGCTCGGCGGCAGCCTGCTGGCGCAGAACCGCTACGCCAGCCTGAACATGGCCGAAAGCCTGCTGGTCGCCTCGACGCCGGCGCTCGCCGGGAGCGCGGCGCTGGCCGTGCCGTTGCCCAACGGCGTCGGATCGCTGGGCGCGCCGCAGCTGGCGGGCGCGGGCGCCGTGATGTTGCTGGTGACATTGGTGACCAGGGGCGGGCCCCGGCGGCGGGCCGAGTTCGCGGCCTTCCTGGCGATCGCCACGGCGGCGCTGACGGCGGCCGCGGTGGGGTACGGATACGGGTGGCAGTACTGGGTGCCCGCGGGTGCGGTCGCGTTCGGCCTGATCGTGCTGACCAACGCCGCGAAGCTGACCGTCGCGGTCGCTCGCATCGCCCTGCCGCCGATCCCCGCACCCGGTGAGACCGTCACCAACGACGAACTGCTCGACCCGGTCACTTCGCGCGAAGGGGTCGACGAGGAATCGCCGACCTGGCAGGCCATCATCGCCTCGGTACCCGAATCGGCGGCCCGCCTGCAGGAACGCAGCGTGCTGGCCAAGAAGCTGCTGATCGGCTTCCTCACGGCGGGCGCGCTCATCCTGGCGGTCGGTGCGATCGCGGTGGTGGTGCAGGGCCACTTCTTCGTCCACAGCCTGATCGTGGCCGGACTGGTCGCCGCGATCTGCGGCTTCCGCTCCCGGCTGTACGCCGAGCGCTGGTGCGCGTGGGCGCTGCTTGCGGTGACCGTGATCGTGCCGACGGGCGTGATGGTCAGGCTGTGCCAATGGTATCCCGACGACGCATGGTTGGTGCTGGCGATCTACACCGCACTGGGCGCGGTGGCGCTGGTCGTCATCGGTGCCACCGACGGGGTGCACCGCGTGTCGCCGGTGACCAAGCGGATCCTCGAACTGGTCGACGGCGCGGCGATCGCGGCGGTCATCCCGGTGCTGCTGTGGATCGCCGGCGTGTACGACGTGCTGCGCAACCTGCGTTTCTGAGGGGGACCGCTGAGTGATGAGGTGCTTCAGGTGAATCCGCCCGCGCTGGCCGGCACCCGGTACGAGTCCGTCGATCAGGCCGGCCGCGACGCCATCGCGACGGTCGCGCGGCCGGGCGGCTGACCCGCTCAGGGTCGCCACGACTCGGTCAGCTCGGCGACCTGGGCGTCGATTCGCTCCCGATCCGCTTCGATCGCGGCCGACGCCGCCTCGGTCGCGTGGTGCAGCGCCTCGTTCAACCGCTGTTCGACGACGTGGACGCCGTGGCGCAGCAGACCGTCCTCGATGTGCACACTCGTCAACTGCTGATGACCGTCGAGCGTCACCTCGACGGTCTCGGTCCCGTCGGACGCGGTGAACGTCTGATGCTTCATCTTGTGCAACTGCTCGTCCATGATCGACTGCAGTTGCTGCGCCTGGGCCAGGACCGCCGCCACCGTCGGGTGCATCTCGGCGTTCACTTCGAGTCCTTCCGGTCCCGCGACGGCTTGGGCGTGTAGCCGATGACGGATTCGGTGAACGGACGGTCCTCGACGTAGAGGTCTTCGTCCGGCGCCAGGCCCGGCGCGCGTTTCTTCTCGCCGCCACCCGGGCCGCGGCCCGCGCCGTGGCCACCCATCGGCGTACCGCCCATCGCACCCATCGCACCCATCGCACCCGCCGGGCCGGCCGCGGCGGCACCTGCGCGACCCGGCCCGGCGGCCCCGGGGGCGACGGTCTCGGCACCGACAGCGGGTTGCAGCGGGGACGGCGGGACACCGCCCCCACCGGCGCCCCCACCCGAGCCGCCACCGGTGCCCCCACCGCTCGCCGCGGCCGGTTTCAGTGCGGGGTCGTCGAGCGGTGGCAGCCTGTCCGGGTCGGCACCGGGCAGGCCGACCGGTAAGCCACCGTCAGCCGGTGCGGCTGGGGCGCCACCGCCACCGGCGGGAGAGCCGCCGCCTCCCGATGGTGAACCGCCACCGGATGAGGCGCCCAAGGGCTGAGCGCCGCCCTCTCCGCCGGCAGAACCGGCGCCCATCGGCGCCGCCCCTGCTCGGCCGCCCTGCTGGCCGCTGCCCCCGCCGCCACCGGAACCCGCGCCGGCGCCCGGTTGCCCTGGTGCGTCCCCACCGGTGGGCTTGTTCTCGCCCTTCCGCGGATCGCCGTTGCTGCTGATCGGCGGTACCGGCGCTGCTCCCGGTGGCGGGTCGAGTACCCTGGGCAGGCTCTTACCGGCGACGTCGGCGCTGTAGCTGATCCGGACGTCCTCGGACCGCCGCTGCAGCGCAAGGTAATCCATCACGGCCTTGGCGAGCGCGTCCTTATCGCCCGCCTGACCGGCCTGCGCCACACGGGACTCGACCGCCTCGACCTCCGCAACGGTCGGATGCTGTCCCGCCCACGTGTCGTGCGCATCGGCCATGTCGATCGCCTCGGTGCCGAGGAATTCGTAGCTCTCGGCCAGCTTCTCCAGCCAGTCCTTGTGCTGCCGGACCGCGTCACCCGCCTTCTCGGCGGCGGTGCCGTCCCAGGTGATGCCTTCGAGGTTGAAGGATGCGGCCCTGCCGCGCAGCGTGCCGGCGAACGTCTTGGCCTGTTCCCCGTAGGCACGCATCGGGCCCGGGTTGCCGGAGTGGATGATCTGCGCGGCGGCCTTCACATCCATGAAGCCGGCGTCGATCTGGCCGCCCGGAAGCGCGGGCGCCGAGGAGGGGAATTCGATCGGCGGGACCGACGGCGGCAGCGTGGGGTTGACCGGGACCGGCTCCACCGAGCATGGTCCGTCGGGGTACCCCAGCGCCTGGGCCGCGCGGTTGTCGATCTGCTGGTAGACGTCGGCCGCCTCGGACAGCACCGCTGCGAGCCGTTCGGCTTCGCGGTTACCGGAGATCAGGTGGCTGCGCAGCGTGTCCGAACCGGCCGCGATACCGGCTGCCGACGCCGTGACGAACGGGAGGCCGCACGGCGGCGTGGGCCGTTGCGACTCGTCGGTGATCTCCTCGTCCAGTGTGGCGGCTCGAGCCCGCAGGTCTGCCGGCTCGACCCGGACTTCGTCGCCCGCCATGTCTTCCTCCTCAGGTCACCGCGGCATCCGGGTGGCCGGCCAACGATCGGTCACTGCTCGAGCGCCATCTGGTAGCGGCTTTCCTCGCGCGGGTTGATCAACCGGATGGGCAGCTGCCGGTGCCTCGGGGTGTCGATGAAGTTGTGTCGCAGTATCACCCGGCCGACACCGGGATGCGGGCTCAGGTAGGTCGTAGCGTTCGGCCACGACAGTTTGACCTCCTGGCCGATGCGGCCGTTCACGAAGCCGGCGAACTCGCGGAACTGCGGGCCGAGAGTCACCGCTGCACCCGCCGCGGCGGACCGGACCACGAACTGGGTGAACAGCCGGGCATCGCCGAGGTTGATGCTGACGTCGACGTCGTCGAACGGCATGTACACCGGGTAGCGGTCGGCGGTCTCGCCGATGAGGATTCCCGCCGAGCCGATCGGGAGCTCGTAGTGTTTGTCCGACACCGGGCCGACGCCCTGCAGCGCGGCGCGCTGGCCGCCGAACAGGCACGAAAACCCCCGCGGCGTCGACGGATTCGCCAACGTCGTCAGCAGCACGGTGGTGGTCGGGGGGGTGCCCGGACGGATCCGCATCCGGGTGATGGTGTGGTCCGCGCGCGCCGACCACCACACATCCGGCCCACCGGGCGCGCTGTATGCGGCGGTGAAGGTGCTGCACCCCTTGATCGCCGACCAGGTCTCCCGTTCGAAGCCGACCTCGGTCGCCCGGTCGAAGTCGTCGAAGCTGCGGCTGGGGCGGGCGTCGATTCCGTCGCCGGCCAACCGATCCGCCAACCGCGTCGTCGAGGCCACCAGATAGCGCGCGAGCCCGGGCACACCGGAGTCGCGGCGCTGCGCGGGTTTTCGGGTCAGTTCGGGGTCGGCCCGCAGCACGATCCACGTGCGGCGGCTCGCCGGGGCCGGATACGGTCCCACCACCTGTTCGTAGAGCGCGACCAGGCTGGCCGGGGCGGTTTTACCGACCCGGTACCCGGCGGCCACCACGTCGGCTTCGAGTTCGGGGCAGTGCGCGGCGATCAGCTTCTCCACCAGGGCGGTGTCGAGCACGTCGTCGGTGAAGGACTGCCCGTTGACCACCACCGTCGGGGTGAACGGGCGCGGCACCAGTTCGATCGCCGACATCAAGTGGTCGCCCTGCCAGCGCACCGCCACGTGGTCGCCGGGCATGACCGTCGCACCGACCGCGGGTTCCGATGGGGCGGGCGGCGTAGTGCGGTGCCTGCGCCGCCAGGAGAACACCGCCGCGACCCAGCCCGTCAGCCGGCGCCCACGAACGGTTACCACGGCGATCAGCGCTATCACCACGGACACCGTGATGCCGACCCACAGCAGGTCCAGCGGTACGAAGATCGCGATGCACGCCGGGATCAGCACCGCCGCCCACATCAGGTGGCCGGTGGTCAGGCGTAGACCGAACTGTGCGAGCAGGGACGTCATCGGCGCCTCAACGCCCGCCGGGTCAGCGCGGCGACGCCGAGGATCAGTGTCAGACCCGCCCCGATGACGACCACCCAGGTGATCGGTCCGCGGTCGGGCGGCGGGACGTACACCGGCGGCGGCAGCTGTTTGACGCGGTACGGGACCGCGGTGGGCCCCGCGGGCACCTCCCAGGTCAGCGCCGCGACCGGATCGATCACACCCGCCCCGACATAGTTGTCGACACCGCCACCCGGGTGGCGCGCGGTGGCGGTGATGCGGTTCATGATCTGCGCCGGCGTCAGCTCGGGGAAGCGCTGTTTGAGCAGCGCCGCGAGCCCCGAGACGTAGGCAGCCGAGAATGACGTGCCGCCGATCGGGATGGGGCCGTCCTGGCCCTGCAGCGCGTTGGCGGGTTGACCGTCATAACCCAGCGCGGTGATGTTCGCGCCGGGTGCGGCCGCACCCACCCACGGCCCGGACATGGAGAAGTTGCTCGGCTGACCGTTGTCGTCGATGCTGCCGACGGTCAGCACCAGCGGTGAGTACCAGGCGGGGCTGACGACGGTGTGGACCTGCCCCCAGCCTTGCGGATCGGTCGGGACCGCCGGGTCGGGCGGCGGGTTCTGCATGCAGTCCTGCCCGGTGTTGCCGGCCGCGCCAACGACCACGGCGTTCTTCACGTTGACGGCGTAGTTGACGGCCGCGCCCAACCTGGTCTCGTCGATGGGGCGGGTGCTCTTGTAGCAGGCGGCTTCGCTGATGTTGATCACCTGCGCGCCCAGGTTGGCCGCATGCACGACCGCGCGGGCCAGGCTGCGCAACGAACCCGCGGTCTGTGTGGTGTCCGGATCGTTGGGGTCCTGGCGGGCGCCGACGGGCTGGAAGGCTTCCGAGGTCTGGCGCAGCGACAGGATCCGGGCATCGGGGGCGACCCCGATGAACCCGTCGGTGGGCGACCCGCGTCCGGCGATGATCGACGCGGTCAACGTGCCGTGTGAGTCGCAGTCGGATATTCCGTTACCGGCCTGGTCGACGAAGTCACCACCCGGTTCGGCGGGCACGCGCGGTGACCCGTTCACGCCGGTGTCGATCACGGCGATGGTGACCCCGGCGCCGGTCGCGAACTTCTGAGCCTCGGCCAGTTGGAGATAGTCGTTCGGCCAGGGCTTGTCGGCAAAATTCGAGTTGGGCAGCACCGTAGGGGTCGAACACACCCGGCGCTGCTCTGTCGGCGAATCGGGTCCGGTCTGGTCCGGAGGGAGCGCTCCCGGGTCGATGCTGGGTGGTTCGACCGCCGCCACCGGCGGAGCGCTGACCAGGGCCAGCATCAGTGCCACGAAGATCACACCGACCCGCTGCACCGTGCTCAGCACCTCCCGTGTCGACCTGCCGACGGCTTCGTGCCTCAATGTAAACAGCAAACCCAGGGCCGCCCTCGGCGCGGCCCGTCTCCTCCCGCCGTGCGGTCCGGTCGAATCCACGGAGCAATCGTAAGGGCACCGCCAGGAGGGTAGCTGCGGTTTCTTGGCGGAGGAACCGGCGGTGGTGCTGCGCGGGACGGCGGGCGGCGGCCGCGACCGGCTCCGGATCGCCTTGTGCAGCAGCGCTTCCCACATCCTCGGCGGCAAGCCGGCAAGTTCGGCACCGTCCCGCCGAACGCGCTGGTGGCGCACACGTCCGGGCGCTGACCTCAGCGCCCGGCGGTCAGCGGTTGCTCGGCGCGCGAGTACAGCAACTCGAGCTCGCCCAGATTCGCCGCCACGGTGACCAGCGGGAGCGCCGCGGAGATGGCCAGGTCGTTGTCTTCGGCCTCCGGGCCGCCGGCCTCGGGGCGCAGCGCGAGCGCGAAGTCGTCGCTGACCGGCGGCGTGCGGACGGCCTCCGGCGCGGGCCCGGCCAACCGGCGGCAGACCAGCTCGGCGTGCGCTTCGAGCACCCGGCGCGTCTGCGGGTACACCCCCAGGGGCGGCGGGACGACGTCGGCGATCAGCTCGGCGGCGGCCCGCAACCGGACGGCCCGGTTGGCCGCCCGCACCACGGGCGCCCGCACGTCGGTCTTTCCGCCGTTCTCCGAGAGATATTGGCGCACAGCGTCATCGAGGGTTCGGGACGCCTCGAGTGCGGCATGGCTGAGCGCGGTGACCCGGTCGGCGGCCTGCTCCGACGAACCTCGGGTGACCCGCAGCACCGCGGCCCTCAGCAGGGCGGCGCCCGCCTCGCAGGAATCGCGCACCGCCGCCGCCGTCACCGTCGCCGAGGCGCCCCGCGGCCACATCAACAGCGAGACCGTCGCACCCACCATCGCGCCGAGCACCACATCCTCCACCCGGATCAACCCCACCGACCAACCCGTCGGCGCGATGACGTTGAAGATGATCAGCACCATCATCGTGAACGCGGCCTGACCCGCGATGAACGAGGCGATCTCGGGGACGTAGGCCGAACCGAACGCCACCACCGGCAGCAGCAGCCACATCACCGCCGGTTCGACGCCGACGAGTTCGATCAGCGCCACCCCGAGCAGGAACCCGATCGCGGTGCCCGCCACCGCGCGCAACACCCGCGTGCCGGTGGTCAGTGCGCTGCTGCGCAGCACCGACATCGCGCCGAGCACCACCCAGAAGCCGTGCTCGACCGGGAACACCTGGGTGACAGTGACGGCCAGGGCCAGCCCCAGACCGGTGCGCAGGCTGTTGCGCAGCACCACAGCCCGGGTCGCCACGAAACCCTTGGTGATGGCCGCGACGGCGGTGGTCTCGGGCATCACCCAGTCGGCGGCGCCGGTACGCGGCAGCCGCCGCCCCAGCACCCGCGCCCACACCGGCCGCGCATCGGCCAGGGCGGCGTTGCGGATGATCCGCCCGGTCACGCCGACCGTCGCCGAGAAGGTGCGGCGGCCCAGCAGGGTGCGGGAGACGGCGACCGCGGTGGCGTCGTCGGGCACCGCGAGGATCTGCTCGATGTCCTCGCGGTAACGGCCGTGGGCGATCGAGCGCAACTCGTCCAGCGCGGCGTCCAGATCGGCGTTGCGGGCGGCGCGCACCTGCCCGTCGCGGATCTGCACCACCGCCGCCGCGTCGCGCAGCACCCGCACGATCGGTGGCTTCATATCGCCCAGCAGCGCTGCGGTGTCGTCGGTGACGCGGTCGGACAGCCACCCGAGGTCGTCGACCACCCGGACCAGCGCGCGGCTACCCGCCGTCAGCGCCACGGGGCGGAAATCGGCGTTGACGAAGTTCTCCCACAGCGCGTTCATCGCCCGGTGGACGTCTCTGGTCGACGCGTCGGCGTCGAGGCAGTCCGCCAGTGACCGGCACACCGTCGCCGCATGCCGGCGCAGGTCGTCGTGGTGTCGGGGCGGGAACAGGAACAGCGCGGCCGGCACACAGAGGGCCAGGGCGATGAGCCATCCGGTGAGCCGCTCGCCGATCGGGCCCGGCGCGGTGCAGGCCGGCAGCACGAAGGTCATCAGGGTGGCCCGCTGCCCGGCGGCGATGACCTCGCTGAGCACCCCGGAGAACGTCACCACGACGCCGAGGACGAACATCAGCGCGACACCGAGCCAGGGATGCGGCGCGGTCAGGGTGCCGAGGGTGATCAGGATCGCGCCGTTGAACCCGAGCCCCGCGTAGGCCAGCGCCCGCGCGGCCCGGTTGCCCGGGAAGTCGGCGAGAATCAGCAGCGCCACCGAACCGAAGATCGTGAACAGCGGCGCCTGCGTGCCGCCGGCCAGCGTGAAGCTCGCCGCCGCGGCAATCGGCAGCACGATCGCGGCCCGCCCCGCGCGGCGCAGCGCATCGCGTTCCGGATCGCGGCGCTGGATGCGGTCGGCCGCCCGGCGCCACAGGACGGCCGGGGTCAGCATGACCGCTGATGGTAGACCGCCGGGGCGGCGGTCAGGGGTTGTCGGACCGTGCGGGAGCACCAGTGCAATGCGTCCGAACCCGTCGCCACCCCCGATTTGCTGAAACTGCGATCGCGGGCGCGCGAACGACGCCACGTGCTGGTAGGCGACGTTTCCTATGGCAGAATTTGACTGTGCCGCATACTGCCAGCCGGGGGCCGGGACGACCGCCCGCAGCGAAGGCCGCAGAGACACGTGAGCGCATCCTGCGTGCTGCCAGGGAGGTCTTCAGCGAACTCGGTTACGACGCTGCGACCTTCCAGGCGATTGCGGTCCGGGCCGATCTGACCCGTCCGGCGATCAACCACTACTTCGCGAGCAAACGCCTCCTCTACCGCGAGGTGTGCGAACAGACCAATGCGTGGGTGATCAGCGCGGGCATGGAACGCGCCCACGGCGAGGGCACGCTGCTGGGCCGTTTGTCGGCGTTCTTCTCGGCCGCCATGCACGCCGAATCCGAAGACCGTTCGGCCAGCGCGTTTCTCGTCACGTCGGTCCTCGAATCACAGCGGCATCCCGATCTGCGCAGCGACGGCCACGACGCATTGCGGATGTCTCGTTCGTTCGTGTCGTGGGTGGTCAACGACGCCGTCGAACGCGGTGAGCTCAGCACCGACACCGACATCCCGTCGATCGTCGAGATGCTGGTCGCGGTCATGTGGGGGCTGGGTTTCTACGCCGGCTACGTGGGCGGTGAGCAGGAGCTCGCGGTCGTCGTCGAGAAGTTCGAGTTGCTGATGGCGAACAAGCTCTGGCAGCTCCACACCTGATCGGGTGAGATCGACCACGATCGAACAGCTTTCCTGAAGCTACTCGGTACCATCGGTGGCCACACCCACCGTGCCGAGCGCGACCTCGTGCTCGGCGAAAGGACCCCGATGAGCTCTCTGCGCACCGCCGACGACACGTGGGACATCGCGACGAGCGTCGGGTCCACCGCCGTCATGGTGGCCGCATCCCGCGCCGCCGAGACCGAGCGCGACCAGGCCCTGATCCGGGATCCGTACGCCAGGCTGCTCGTGACGGGGGCGGGCACCGGTATCTGGGAGTTCGTCCTCGACGCGAAGTTCGTCGAGAAGGTCGCCGACGCCGACACCGAGGCCGCCGCCATCTTCGAGCACATGAACAGCTATCAGGCGGTGCGCACACACTTCTTCGACGCGTTCTTCACCGCTGCGGCCGAGGCGGGCATCCGCCAGATCGTCATCCTCGCCTCCGGCCTGGACTCCCGCGCGTACCGCCTGGACTGGCCGTCGGGCACCACGGTGTACGAGATCGACCAGCCCAAGGTGCTCGGGTACAAGTCCGCGACACTCGCCGAGCACGGTGTCGAACCGGTCGCGGCCCGCCGCGAGGTGGCGATGGACCTGCGCCACGACTGGCCCGCCGCGTTGCGCGGCGCCGGATTCGATCCGTTCCGGCCGACCGCGTGGCTCGCCGAGGGACTGCTGATGTACCTGCCTGCCGACGCCCAGGACCGGCTGTTCGGGCAGATCACCGAGTTGTCGGCACCCGGAAGCCGTGTGGCCGCCGAAACCGCGGGGGTGCAGGCCGAGGATCGGCGCCAGCAGATGCGCGAGCGCTTCGAGCGCATCGCCGAGAAGTTCGACATGACCGCGTCGCTCGACATCCAGCAGCTCATCTACGAGGACCCCGACCGCGCCGACGTCGCCGACTGGCTCGACGCCCACGGCTGGACCGCGACCGTCGCCAGCTCGCAGCAGGAGATGCGCCGCCTGAACCGGTGGGCCCTGCCCGCCGACCTGACCGACGATGAGGCGTTCTCCAACTTCGTCACCGCCGAGAGGCTGCCGTGAGGCGGCAGGAGGCAGGCACGTCGAGCTCGCCACCCGCGTCGGCCCCGCGGTGCTCCCCGGCCGGCCGAAGGTGATCGAGGTGCTGCAGCGCTCTGCCGACTGACCGGCCGGGTGTCCGCGCCGCCCGCCACCAGATCGTCGACTGCCACGCGATGCGCAGTCGCTTCGTCGACGCCCACCTCGACGCCCACCTCGACGCCCACCTCGCCGACGCCGCGGCCGAGGGAATCAGCCAGTGCGTGGTGCAGGACGCGTTGATCTCCGGAATCGACGGGCTCAGCGCGGTGGGCAGCCCGATCGCCTTCGACGACGTGCTCCCGGTGGGCGGGCCAACCGATTGGTTACGATCGAGTCATCCCGGTCAGGAAGGACCAGATATGACCACCGATTCCGCCACTCAAGACACTCAAGACACTAAAGACACTAAAGCCACTCAAGACATCCCCGCCACCGTCGCCCGTCTTCGCCGGACCTTCGCGACCGGTCGCACCCGCGACCTCGAATGGCGTAAACGCCAGCTGCGTGCCCTCGAACGGTTGATGGTCGAGAACGAGACGGCGATCGCCGCCGCGCTCGACCAGGACCTCGGCCGCAAACCCTTCGAGGCATGGCTGGCCGACATCCTCAGTGTCGCCGGAGAGGCCAAGGAAGCCGCGAAGAATCTGCGCAAGTGGACGCGGCGGCGCTACCGGATGCTGGAGCTCTCGCAGCTGCCCGGGCTCGGGTGGGTCGAGTACGAACCGTTCGGCACGGTACTGATCATCGGTGCATGGAACTTCCCGTTCGCGCTGACCCTGGGTCCGGCCGTCGGGGCGATCGCCGCGGGCAACACCGTGGTGCTCAAACCCTCCGAGGTGGCGCCAGCCTGCTCGGCGTTGATGGCTGAACTGGTGCCGCGCTACCTCGACAACGAGGCGATCGCCGTGGTCGAGGGGGACGGCTCCGTCAGCCAGGAACTCATCGCGCAGGGCTTCGACTATCTGCTGTACACCGGCGGTACGGAGATCGGCCGCAAGGTCTACGAGGGCGCCGCCCCGCACCTGACCCCGGTCACGCTGGAACTGGGTGGCAAGAGCCCGGTGATCGTCGCCGCCGACGCCGACATCGACGTGGCCGCCAAGCGCATCGCCTGGACGAAGCTGATCAACTCCGGGCAGACCTGCATCGCCCCCGATTACGTGCTGGCCGACGCGAAGATCCGCGATCAGCTCGTCGACAAGATCAAAGCCGCGGTGCAGACGTTCGAGTCCGAGAACCCCGGCGGTAAGCGCATCGTCAACGAGCGGCACTTCGACCGGCTCACCACCGCACTGGCCGCGACCAAGGGCGACGTCGTCATCGGCGGCGGTTCGGATGCGTCGACCATCAGCATCCAGCCGACCGTCGTCGTCGACCCCGATCCCGCCGAACCGCTGATGACCGACGAGATCTTCGGGCCCATCCTGCCGATCATCACCGTCCAATCCCTGGACCAGGCAATCGATTTCGTCAACGCACGGCCGAAACCGCTGGCGGCCTACCTGTTCACCAAGTCCAAGGCGATCCGCGAGCGGGTGGTCAAGGACGTGTCGTCCGGCGGCATGGTGGTCAACCACCTGCTGTTCCACTTCGCCACGCACAAACTGCCGTTCGGCGGTGTCGGCCCGTCCGGGATGGGCGCCTATCACGGCCGGTTCGGCTTCGAGACGTTCAGTCACCACAAGACCGTGATGACCAAACCCACCCGACCCGACGTGGGCGCCTTGATCTACCCGCCGTATACAGAGAAGGCTTGGAAGCTCGCCCGTCGCCTCTTTTAGCGATAGCTCGAAAGGACACCCATGTCAGGAGTGCAGGATCGCGTCATCGTCGTCACCGGAGCCGGCGGAGGACTGGGCCGGGAGTACGCGCTGACGCTCGCCCGCGAGGGCGCCGCCGTGGTCGTCAACGACCTCGGCGGTGCGCGCGACGGCACCGGTGCCGGATCGGCGATGGCCGATCAGGTCGTCGACGAGATCAAGAGCGCGGGCGGGCGGGCCGTGGCCAACTACGACTCCGTCGCCGAGCCCGACGGCGGCGAGAACATCATCAAGACCGCGATCGACGAGTTCGGCAAGATCGACGGTGTGGTGAGCAACGCGGGCATCCTGCGCGACGGCACGTTCCACAAGATGACATTCGAGAACTGGGACGCGGTGCTCAAGGTGCACCTGTACGGCGGGTACAACGTGATCCGCGCCGCGTGGCCGCACTTCCGTGAGCAGAGCTTCGGCCGCGTCGTGGTCGCCACCTCGACCAGCGGGCTGTTCGGCAACTTCGGCCAGGCCAACTATGGCGCAGCGAAACTGGGCCTCGTCGGCCTGATCAACACGCTCGCCCAGGAAGGCGCCAAGTACAACATCAAGACCAACGCCGTCGCACCGGTCGCGGCGACCCGGATGACGCAGGACATCCTGCCGCCGGAGGTCTTCGAGAAGCTCACGCCGGAGTACGTCGCGCCGATCGTCGCGCATCTGATGACCGAGGAACTGACCGACACCGGTTCGATCTTCATCGTCGGCGGCGGCAAGGTGCAGCGCACCGCACTCTTCCAGAACGAGGGTGTGACGTTCTCCGGCGGGGTGCCCACTGTCGACGACGTCGCATCCAAGTGGGCTGAGATCACCGATCTGTCCGCGGCGCAGCAGGCCAGCTTCACGCTCGGCTGAGTTCTCGGTGAAAGCGCTCCTCGCGCAGGAACTCTCGGCGCGCCTCCTGGTCTGGTGCGGTTGGCGTCGCTGAACGGGATTGCCATGTCGGCCAACGGGTCCCGGCGTTCACCACGATGGGTGGGTATGCCGGGCGGGTCGCGGCGGTGCCCGACAGCCTGATCCCCACGCCCGACGGGCGCCGCGGGATACCCTGCTGACCATGGCTCAACGGCTGGGCGTCGACATCTCGGAACCGATGCTGGTGCTGCGCGGTACGCGCGGGTCCGAACGTCGGGTTCATCCGAGCCGACGCTCAACGGTTGCCGTTGGGGGACGAATCCGTCGACGCCGTCGTCTCGGTGGCGGGCGACGCCGATGAGCGCATGGGGCCTCCTTCTCGTCGCACTGGCGGTCGCCGTCGGCATGGTCGGCATCGTGGTGCCGCTGTTGCCCGGGACGTTGCTGGTGTTCGGCGCCATCGCGGCGTGGGCCGTCGTCGAGCAGAACGCCACCGCATGGGTGACGCTCGCCGTGGTGACCGTGATCCTCGCGGCGGCGCTGCTGATCAAGTACTTCTGGCCGATGCGGCGGATGCGCGCGGCCGACGTGCGGACCATGAGCCTGGTGGCCGGCGGGGTGCTGGGCGTGGTGGGGTTCTTCGTGATCCCCGTGCTCGGGCTGGTGATCGGCTTCGTCGGCGGGGTGTACGTCGCCGAACTCGGTGTGCGCCGCGACCAGCGGGTGGCGTGGGCGTCGACCGTGCATGCGGTCAAGGGCATCGCCCTGTCGGTGGGCGTCGAGTTGGCGGGCGCGCTGCTCGCGACGGTGGCATGGGCGGCCGGGGTCTACCTGATGCAGTAGGACGCCGAACATTATCTGTAGGAGAGTGAGTTGAAAGTGGGGATGACCAGCGGTGATACCGTCGCGGTCATGTCCGTGACGGGGCCATAGTTCAACGGTAGAACGGGGCCTTTGCAAGGCTCAGATCGGGGTTCGATTCCCCGTGGCTCCACTTTTGATTTGCGGGCGAAGTCCGCTGATCTCGTTGCCACGCGCTCCCGCAAACCAACCCTGGCTTTGAGTCGATTTGTGCGAGCGTCCCGAAGATGTCGGACCTCGGCGGTATAACCGTCACACTGGGACGTGACCAAAGCGACGCCTATTGCGGGCATGCCGATCACCGACAGTCAGTTTGCGCGCTTCCACCTTATTGGGTGGGCCAAGGAGTTCACCATGACCGGAAGCACCGGAGTCCACAGTGGTAGCTAGATCACTGGCCTGGGTCCTGGCCGCCTGCGTTGGGCTGGCCGTGGGCCGCGCGGGCACACAGACTGTGCCGGCTGCTTCACCGTCCCCACCGCCGAGCGTGTCACCGGTGGAGGAAGCACGTCAGGTGATGGCCTCCTTCAACACCGCTCTGCCCGCAGGCGCACAGGACGTTCGAGTGGCGAGGCCGCCGTTGGATGATTTCCGTGACAAGGCGGTCGTCAGCTTCGTCGCACCACGTGACCAGGTATTGAACGAGACCTGTAAAAGCATGCAGTCCAAGGGATTCAACCTCGCGCCGATCCTGGTGTACCCGGCAGACGAGATGCTCGAGTTCGCGGGGGCAACTATCAACGCCACTGACTATGGATCGTGCGATCAGTACGACGACAAACGCAAAAGCATCGTCTTAATCCCAAAGGTCGACGGCAACACCACCTATGCCGTGCTGTACCACATGGCGGTGCGGTAGCGCCGCAATTTTCCGACC
>JAXHUG010000088.1:0-23377 GCA_034189785.1 Actinomycetota bacterium | reverse complement strand
GCCATCAGCCGCGCAGGGCGGACCTCAGCTGTGCGAGTTCGTCGGCGCTCACGCCGGCGGCCGTCAGGTAGCCGTCGAGCGAGCCGTACCCGCTGACGATGGTGCGGAACGCGGTATCGAGGTACTCCTCCCGCACGCCGAGCACCGACTCGGTCAGACGGGCCTCCGCCATCTCCAGCACCTCGGGTGTCTCGGCGGCCCGTTCACGCACGGTCACCAGGATGCTCTCGCGCAGCCGCGGCACTGCGGTGTTGCTGTGCAGGTAGTCGGCCATGACCGCGTCGCGGTCCACTCCCGCGGCCTCCAGCACGACCGCGACGGTGAAGCCGGTCCGGTCCTTCCCGGCGAAGCAGTGCGCCAGCACGCGGCGGCGGGAACCCAGCAGCGTGACCACCCGCCGCACGGCGCGTTGGGCCAGCGGTGCACTCGCAATGCGTGCGTACTCCTCGGTCATGTAGCGCGCAGCCGCGGCGGCGATCGACTCGCTGTCGGGTTTGTCGGTCATCATCCGCCGGAAGGCGTGCTCGTGGGGGGCCTCTCCGTCCGAGGTGACGGTCTCGATGAACGGCAGATGGTGGATGTCCACCCCGGCGGGTACCCGCCCCGGGCCGTGCCGCTCCAGTTCGCGCAACGTCCGCAGGTCGGCGACGTCGGTGACGCCGTAACCGGCCAGCGCGGAGCGGCCTTCGTGGTCGAGGCGGGACAGCTCACTGGCGCGGAAGAACACGCCGGGGGCGATGCCCGTCTGCTCGGAGACGTCGCGGAAGTTCCACGCTCCCGACAGTTCGTCGCCGGCCGAGACCACTAGCGACACACCGCCGCCGCGAACGGGGACTTCTCGCGACCCAGTTCGGCACGCGCGATGGTCCGCATGTGCACCTCGTCCGGGCCGTCGAACAGCCGCATCGCGCGGTGCCACGCGTAGAGCCGGGCCAGCGGGACGTCGTCGGACACCCCGGCGCCGCCGTGCACCTGGATCGCGCGGTCGATGACGTCGCACGCCACCTGCGGCGCGACCGCTTTGATCTGCGACACCAGCACGTGGGCGGCCTTGTTGCCCAGTTGGTCGATGGTCCACGCCGCCTTGTGACACAGCAACCGGGCCTGGTCGATCTCGTTGCGGGACTTGGCGATCGCCTCGCGCACCACACCCTGCGCGGCCAGCGGCTTACCGAACGCCACGCGCTTCTGCACGCGGTCGATCATCAGCGCCAACGCCCGCTCGGCCGCGCCGAGTGCGCGCATGCAGTGGTGGATGCGGCCCGGGCCCAGCCGTGCCTGCGCAATCGCGAAACCGCTGCCCTCCTCGTGGAGCAGGTTCTCGACGGGCACGCGGACGTTGTCGAACACGATCTCGCAGTGCCCGTGCTGGTCCTGAAAGCCGAACACCGGCAGCGAGCGCCGGGTGTCGACCCCGGGCGTGTCGAGGGGCACCAGGATCATCGACTGCTGCTGGTGGCTGGCGGCGTCGGGATTCGTGCGGCCCATGACGATCAGGAGCTTGCAGCGCGGATCGGCGGCGCCGGTGATCCACCATTTGCGGCCGTTGATCACGTAGTCGGATCCGTCGCGCAGCATGGTCGTCTCGATGTTGCGGGCATCGGAGGAGGCGACGGCCGGTTCGGTCATCGCGAACGCGCTGCGGATCTCCCCGTTCAGCAGCGGCTCGAGCCACCGCTTACTCTGCTCCTCGTTCGCGAACAGGTGCAGGGTCTCCATGTTGCCGGTGTCGGGCGCGGCGCAGTTGATCACCTCGGGGGCGATCTCCATGCTCCACCCGGACAGCTCGGCCAACTCCGCGTACTCCAGGTTGGACAATCCGGACAGCGACGGCAGGAACAGGTTCCACAGCCCGCGCTCCTTGGCCTTGGCTTTCAGGTCCTCGACGACCGGCGGAACCGTGTGGTCCTTCGGCCCGGACTCCTCGCGGTATCGGTGGTAATCCGCTTCGGCAGGGAAGACGTACTCGACCATGAATTCGGTGAGCCGCTGGTGGTAGTCGAGCGCCTTTGCCGACATCGCGAAGTCCATGACCGTCACGATATGACACGTGTCGAGGACGGAGAACCCTAGGATCCATCCCCGCCGGGCCGGAAGGCTCAGCGGGTCGTGAGTGAGCGCGAGATGACCAGCCGCTGAATCTGATTCGTGCCCTCGAAGATCTGCGTGATCTTGGCTTCGCGCATGTGGCGCTCGACGCGGAAGTCGCGGGTGTACCCGACGCCACCGAGCACCTGCACCGCGTCGGTGGTCACCTTCATCGCCGCATCGGTCGTGACCAGCTTGGCCACGCTGGCCTGGGTCGAATACGGCAGGCCGAGGTCGCGCCGCCGCGCGGCATCCAAGTAGGTGGCCCGAGCGCTGACCACGGCGGCGGCCATGTCGGCGAGCAGGAATCCCAGCCCCTGATGGTCGACGATCTTGCGGCCGAACGCGGTTCGCTCGTTGGCGTAGACGACGGCCTCGTCGAGTGCGGCCTGCGCCAGGCCGACGGCCACCGCCGCAATGCCCAACCGTCCGGAGTCCAGCGCGGAGAACGCGATCTGCAGACCCTGACCCTCCGCACCGATGCGCCGGTCGGCGTCGACACGAGCCTGGTCGTAGTGCGCCGTCGTCGTCGGTACCGCGTGCAGACCCATCTTCTCCTCCGGCTTGCCGAAGGACAGCCCGGGCTGATCACCGGGGATCAGGAAACACGAGATGCCGCGACTGCCTTCGCCGGTTCGGGCGAACAGCGTGTAGAAATCCGCCTTCCCGCCGTGGGTGATCCACGACTTCTCGCCGGTGATCACATAGCCGTCGCCGGAAGACACAGCCGCGCAACGCAACGCCGCCGCGTCCGAGCCGGCCTGCGGTTCGGACAGGCTGTAGGCCCCGATCTGGGAGCCCGACAGCATGCCGGGCAGCCAGCGTTGCCTCTGCTCGTCGGTGCCGAAGGCCAGCAGCGGGTGCGAGGACAGACTGTGCACGCTGACCGCCACCGCGACCGCCGCCCACCGCGCCGCGATCTCCTCGAGCACCTGCAGGTAGACCTCGTACGGTTGGCCGCCGCCACCCCACTCCTCGGGCTGCGGCAGGCTCAGCAGGCCCGCCGCGCCGAGCTGGGCGAAGACACCATCGGGGTAGGTCTCGGTCTTTTCGTGCTCGTCGACGATGGGGTCGAGCACCTTGTCGGCGATGTCACGGGTCAGCGCGATGAGCGCGCGCGCCTCGTCGGAGGGCAGCAGACGATCAACCGGCATCGGCGGCCTACACCTTCTCGATGACCGTGAGCGCCGCGTTGATGGCGTCGACCCGGTCTTTGGCGTCACCGAACAGCATCTGGGTGTTGTCGCGGAAGAACAGCGGGTTCTGCACGCCGGCGTAGCCGGCGGCCATGGAGCGTTTGAACACGATGACGTGGTTGGCGTTCCACACGGTGAGGACGGGCATGCCGGCAATGGGGCTGCCCGGATCCTCGGATGCGGCGGGATTGACGGTGTCGTTGGCGCCGATGACGAGCACGACGTCGGTGTCGCCGAAGTCGTCGTTGATCTCGTCCATGCCGAGCACGATGTCGTAGGGCACCTTCGCCTCGGCGAGCAGCACGTTCATGTGGCCGGGCAGGCGGCCGGCGACGGGGTGGATGCCGAACCGGACGTCGACGCCCCGTTCGCGCAGCTTGCGGGTCAGGTCGGCGACCCCGTACTGGGCTTGGGCGACGGCCATCCCATAGCCCGGCGTGATGATCACCGAGCCGGCAGAAGACAGCAGCTCGGCGACGCCCTCGGCGTCGATCTCGCGGTGCTCGCCGTAGTCGACGGCATCCTTGCCCGACGCGCTTTCCATCCCGAAGCCGCCGGCGATCACCGAGATGAAGGACCGGTTCATCGCCTTGCACATGAGGTAGGACAGGTAGGCACCCGAGGACCCGACCAGTGCGCCGGTGACGATGAGCAGGTCGTTGGCCAGCAGGAAGCCCGACGCCGCGGCGGCCCAGCCGGAGTAACTGTTGAGCATCGACACCACCACGGGCATGTCGCCGCCGCCGATCGAGGCGACCAGGTGCCAGCCCAGCAGCAGCGCCAGCACGGTCACCACGACGAGCACCCACAGCTGCGGATCGATGACGAACCAGACCGTCAGCACGGCGAAGGCCACGAGTGTCGCGACGTTGAGGGCGTTCTTGCCGGGCAGCATCATCGGCGCCGATTTGATGCGGGCCGACAGCTTGAGGTTGGCGACGACCGACCCGGTGAACGTCACCGCGCCGATGAACACACCGATGACGACCTCGCCCGAGTGGATGCCGAGCATGCCTTCGGCGCCGAGCGCGGCCGCCTCGGCGCCGTCGGGCTGGCGCTCGACATGCAGGTAGCCGTTCCAACCGACCAGCACGGCGGCCAGGCCGACGAACGAGTGCAGCAGGGCGATCAGTTCGGGCATACCCGTCATCTCGACCACCTTGGCGCGCCACAGCCCGATCACGGCGCCGATGGCCATGGCGCCGATCAGCAGCCCCAGGCCGAGTGGCTCGATATCGCGATCGAGGGCGAGTGCGATGGTCGCGATCAGAGCGACGGCCATGCCGGCGATGCCGAAGGTGTTGCCCGCCGCGGAGGTCTCGTGCCTGGACAGTCCGGCCAGGGCGAGGATGAACAGGATGGCCGCAACGACGTAGGCCGCCGTCGCGGTGGTTTCCAGTGACAGCATTCCTCAGCTCCTCGAGAACATGGCCAGCATGCGGCGGGTCACGGAGAACCCACCGAAGACGTTGATGCTGGCAAGCAGGATCGCCACGGTGGCGATCGCGGTGATCGCCGGATCGCCGTGCCCGATCTGCAGGAGGGCGCCGACGACGATGATCCCGGAGATCGCGTTGGTCACCGACATCAGCGGGGTGTGCAGGGCGTGGTGCACGTTGCCGATCACGTAGTAGCCGATGACGATGGCCAGCGCGAAAACCGTGAGGTGGACCTGTAGCGCGGCCGGTGAAAGGGCAACGAGGGCGAACAGCGCCGCGGTGGCGGCGAAGGTCAACCCCACCCGGCGCCCGGTCGTCATGGGCTGCTTGGCCGGCTTGTGCTCGGCGGGCGCCGCAGCCTTGACGGCCGGTGCGGCCGACACCTGCACCGGTGGCGGCGGCCAGGTGACCTCGCCGTCGCGGACCACGGTCACCGAGCGCTGCACCACGTCGTCGAAATCCAGCAGGAGAGTCCCATTTTTCTCCGGGGTCAGCAGTTTGAGCAGGTTGACCAGGTTGGTGCCGTACAGCTGCGAGGCCTGCGCGGGCAGCCGGCCGGCCAGGTCGGTGTAGCCGATGATCGTCACTCCGTTGTCGGTCACGATCGCCTGGTCTTTGACGGTGCCCTCGACGTTGCCGCCGTTGGCCGCGGCCATGTCGACGATCACGCTGCCCGACTTCATCGAGGCCACCATGTCGGCGGTGATGATCCGCGGGGCGGGCCGGCCCGGAATGAGCGCCGTGGTGATGATGATGTCGACGTCTTTGCACTGCTCGGCGTACAGCGCCGCCTCGCGGAGCTTGTAGTCCTCGCCCATCTCCTTGGCGTATCCGGTGGCCGACACCTCCGCGGCAGCCGGGTCGACGGCCAGGTACTCCCCGCCCAGGGAGGCGACCTGGTCGGCGACCTCCGGGCGCGGGTCGGTGGCCCGCACAATGGCCCCGAGGTTGCCCGCGGCGCCGATGGCCGCCAAACCCGCCACCCCGGCGCCGACGACCAGCACCTTGGCCGGCGGCACCTTGCCCGCGGCGGTGACCTGACCGGTGAAGAACCGGCCGAAGGCGTGCGCGGCCTCCACCACCGCGCGGTAGCCGGTGATGTTGGCCATCGACGACAGCACGTCGAGCGGCTGCGCCCGCGAGATCCGCGGGACGGCGTCCATGGCCAGCACGGTGATCCGGCGCGTCGACATCTTCTCGACCAGGTCGGGGTTCAGCGCCGGCGAGATGAGACCGACGAGGGTCGCTCCGTCACGCAGCGCCGCGATCTCGGCGTCGGTGGGTGCGTTGACCTTCAGCACCACATCGGCCGACCACGGATCGCCTGGCTCCGCGCCGGCCTCGACGTAGGCGGCGTCGGAGAAACTCGAAGCCGTCCCGGCTCCGGGTTCGACGACGACCGAGTATCCGAGCTTGATGATCTGCCCGACCGTCTGCGGTGTGGCGGCGACGCGTGTCTCGCCGGGCTGAGACTCGCGTGGTATCGCGATGAGCATCGGCATAGTTTGTCATCCGCGGAAGCGCAATGCGTGGCCGCCCTCACCGCCGATCAGGCGGTCATCAGATAGTCGGCCTTACCGACGTAGATGATGCTCGGCGGGAACGGGGTTCGGGTCGCGCCGACGATCGCCTCGGCGAAGTCGTCGGCGGTCGGCAGCGGGTGCATCGTCGGACCGTCGATCCGGTCACCGGAGACCACGGTGAGGTGGATGCCGGCATGGGCCAGGACCGAACGCATCCCGTACAGGGCGGTCTCCCCGGCGCGCTTGCTGGCCGCGACGGTGACGTACCCCTTCGGCACCGCCTTGTCCGGGAAGAAGTGCGCCTGATGGCTGGTGACGAACACGATGCGGGCGCCGGCCGGCATCAGCGGCACGGCCAACTGGGCGAGGCGACGCTGCGCATCCCGATTGAGGCGCATGGCGTACCGGGGGTCGGCGCCGAGCTCGGGCCGGCTCGCCGTGTTGAGGACCATCGCGTCCAGACGTCCGAAGCTCGCCGCGACGGAGTCCATCAGCGTCGCCGCCTCCGCTTCGTCGGAGATGTCGGCGGCCAGCGTGGACGCGCGACCACCCGCGTCGCGGATGGCGCCCGCGACAGCGTCCGCGCCGCCGGAGTTCTCGTGGTAGTGGACGACGACGTGGGTGTCGGGGCCGGCGAGATGCCGGGCGACCTCGGCGCCGATGCCCCCTGAGGCGCCCGTGATCAGGACGATCCGTTCGGGTCCGTGGTGCATGTCTGGCTCCTTCCTCGACCGAGCGATGCATGCCACCGTACACCCGAATTAAGGAAGTTAAGGGAAAGGTAAGGTAACGGTAAGGCGGATTATGCTGCGGTGTCATCGATGGTGGTGCGGCGGTCGCCCCACCGGACGCCGTGGCGGCCACCACAGCCGCCCAGAAGCTCGGCATCCCGCGACGGTGGGCTCACGCTCGATCCGGCCGTGGTGGCCGGCGAGCTTGCCGTAGCCGCTCTAGACCGGCGGATAGGCCGGCGGCGGGTAGCCGCCGCCCGGGCCGGAGACCCCGCGCAGACCCCAGAACAAGTAGTTGAAGAAGTACTCGATCTCGTCGCTCGCGTCGTAGTCGGGATTCGGGTCCATTCGGTACCTCCGGGTGCGACGCGGCCGTTTGTCAGCAGTCTAGACCGAGGGTGACGGATGTGGACAGGGCTGGCCGGCATTGCCATAGACTGACCAACCAGCCAGTTGATAGACGCCCGTTCCGCGGGCCCGTCGATAGTGGGTCGCCATGTCTGCCGAAGCCTCGCCCAACGGGTCGACGCGGCGTGACGAGCTGCTGAGGGTCGCCACCAAGCTGTTCGCCGCCCGCGGCTACCACGGCACCCGGATGGACGACGTCGCCGACGCCGTGGGCCTGAACAAAGCCACGGTGTACCACTACTACGCGAGCAAATCGCTCATCCTCTACGACATCTACAAAGGCGCCGCCGACTTCACCGTCGACGCACTGCACGACGATCCGACGGCCTCCGCGCGCGAGACGATCTACCACTTCACCCGCAGGTTGCTCGTCGGCATCGCCAACGACATCGAGCGTGCCGCCGTGTACTTCCAGGAGGGCCCCTACATCGGCGAGTGGTTCACCGAGGAGCAGGTCGAGTACATCCGCGAGAAGGAGACCCAGGTCTACGAGCACGTCCGTGACGTGATCGACCGGGGCATCGCCAGCGGCGAGTTCTACGACTGCGATTCGCACGTGCTGGCGCTCGGCTACATCGGGATGACGCTGGGCGCCTACCGCTGGCTGCGTCCCCACGGCCGGCGCACCGCACAGGAGATCGCCGAGGAGTTCAGCACCGCACTGTTGCGCGGGCTGATCCGCGACGAGGCGGTGCGCACCGAGTCACCGCTGGGCGTGGACATCCGGACGGGAGCCGGCCGTGACTGACCTGTTCTCACTCGACGGCAAGGTCGCCGTGGTCACCGGGGGCGGCCGCGGGATCGGCGTGATGATCGCCCGCGGGCTGCTGCAGGCGGGCGCGTCTGTCTACCTGGCCAGCCGCAAGGAGGCCGAACTCGCCGTGGCGGTGGCCGAACTGTCGCCGCTGGGCCGGGTGGAGTCGGTACCCGCCGACCTCGGGACCGCCGAGGGAGTGCAGACGCTGTCCGATGCGCTCGCGGCCCGTGAGGACCGGGTGCACGCGCTGTTCAACAACGCCGGCGCGAACTGGGGTGCGCCCTTCGCGGAGTTCCCCGAGTCCGGATTCGACCGCGTCCTCGACGTCAACGTCAAGGGTGTCTTCCTACTCACCCGCGCCCTGGTGCCGATGCTCGAAGCCGCTGCGACAGAACAGGATCCGGCCCGGGTGGTCAACACCGGCAGCGTCGACGGCTTCCATACGCCGGAGCGGGGCCGCAACAACTTCTCCTATGCGGCGAGCAAGGCCGCGGTCCACATGCTGACCAAACACCTGGCGTCCGAACTCGCGCCGAAGATCCTCGTCAACGCGATCGCGCCCGGCCTGTTTCCGTCGCGGATGACCAAGGTGCTGTTGGCCGCCGGTGAGGAGGCCGTCGGCGCGGCGCTGCCGCTCGGCCGCGTCGGTGCGCCCGACGACATGGCCGGGATCGCGGTGTTCCTGACCAGCCGGGCCAGTGCCTACGTCACCGGCGCGATCATTCCCGTCGACGGCGGCGTCAGTACGATCCGATGAAATCGACGCTGCTGTCGCGCTCGGCTACACCGGCTACCTGAAACCGGCGAGGCGATGTACCTCGAGGCATTCGGCGCATGTGGTGATCGCCTGGCGCTGTTCGAACTCGACGCGGTGGCGGCCGCGGCGATCGGGCGTTGGGTGCACGTGTACGTCGACCGCTCGACCCGGCGCCCGGTCCCGATACCGGAGGCGATCAGGTCGCTGATGGAGACGGCGCGCGTGGAGTAGTCGATATGCTCCCCTGATGCCGTTCGTGAGCAAGACCGTCGAGGTCGAGGCGCCCGCTGGGGCGATCATGGCGATCGTCGCCGACTTCGAGAGGTTCCCGGAGTGGAACCCCGAGATCAGGGGGTGCTGGATCCTCGCCCGTTATGACGATGGACGACCCAGTCAGCTGCGACTCGACGTCGAGGTGCAGGGGCAGGCCGGCACGTTCATCACCGCGGTGTACTACCCGGGGGAGAACCAGATCTTCACGCTGCTGCAGCAGGGCGATCACTTCGACAAGCACGAGCAGCGGTTCTCGGTGGTCTCGATCGGGGCGTCGGCACTGCTGACGGTCGATATGGATGTGGAGACGAAGCTGCCCATCCCGAAGCCGATGGTGAAGAAGGCGATCAGCGAGACGCTGGACTATCTCGCCGACAACTTGAAGGTGCGGGCCGAACAGTTGGGCGCCGGCAGCGGCTAGACGTGCGCGAAGCCGGCCCACTTGATTCCAGAGCCCGATCTTCTCCAGCCGGACGATCAACCTCTGCGCCCCGTCGGTGAAGTGTCCCGTCGTCAACCGCACCGCCGTCTCCGTGTCCCGCCGCCGTAGCGCCACGGTCACTCCAAGTGACTGGCCACCGCCTCGCCCCGCAGCGTCCGAAGCGCCTCACGCAGCGGTGATGCTCACGCCCACGCAGGGTCATCCAGATTGACGCGGGCGAAAACCCCAGTGCTCCAACGGCTTCGGCGACGAATTCCCGGCGGTTGGTGAATGGACGCGGGCTTGCCAACGGTTGAATGCTCAATCCGGTCGATGGGGTGCACGACCGGAGAGCAGTCGGGTACAGTCCTGTGGTCTCAGTTACTACTCAAGAGTAGAGAGACATCGGACACCACCGGCGGGACGGGGCGAGGAGGCGGCATGCGACAGGTTCTGCCGTTGCGTCATGGGTATGACGGTTCCGGCATCGGAGCGAATTCGTGACCGCCGCCAACGGCGGTTTGACCGGATACGTACGCGATCAGGTGAGGCCGGGGCTCGAAGCGGTCGGCGGCTTCGTCCGGATGTGCGTGCTGACCGGCAAGGCGCTGTTCCGGCCGTTCGAGTGGCGCGAGTTCATCATCCAGGCATGGTTCCTGTTCCGGGTGTCCTTCCTACCGACCGTCGCGGTCTCCGTACCGATGACGGTCCTCATCATCTTCACGCTCAACATCCTGCTCGCCGAATTCGGCGCCGCCGACGTCTCCGGTGCCGGTGCGGCCCTCGGCGCCGTCACCCAGCTCGGACCGCTGGTCACCGTGCTGGTGGTCGCCGGCGCCGGATCCACCGCCATCTGCGCCGACCTCGGCGCCCGCACCATCCGCGAGGAGATCGACGCCCTCGAGGTGCTCGGCATCGACCCCATCCACCGGCTGGTGGTCCCGCGCGTCGTCGCCTCCACCTTCGTCGCGCTTCTGCTCAACGGCGCGGTCATCACGATCGGCCTGGTCGGCGGCTTCCTCTTCGGCGTCTACATCCAAAACGTCTCGGCAGGTGCCTACGTCTCCACGCTCACGCTGGTGACCGGCCTGCCCGAGGTCGTGATCTCCGTCGTCAAGGCCACCATGTTCGGCCTGATCGCCGGGCTGGTCGGCTGTTACCGGGGGCTCACCGTCGGTGGCGGCGCCAAGGGCGTCGGCACCGGGGTGAACGAGACCCTGGTCCTCTGCGTGATCGCACTGTTCGCGGTCAACGTGGTGCTCACGACCATCGGGGTGCGGTTCGGAACGGGGCGCTGACATGGCGCCCACATCACAGACGCACACCGGTACCGGCACCGTTCTGCGGCAGCGCTTTCCCCGCGGTTACGCCCGCGTCGAAAGGTTCGTAGCCGCGCCGTCACGCGGGCTCGACAGCATCGGCCACGTCGCATGGTTCGTCGTCAGCTCCGTCGGCTCCATCGGCCACGCGCTGCGGTACTACCGCAAAGAGGTGCTGCGGCTGATCGCCGAGATCGGCATGGGCACCGGCGCGATGGCCGTCATCGGCGGCACGGTCGCGATCGTCGGCTTCGTCACCCTCTCGGGTGGCTCGCTGATCGCGATCCAAGGTTTCGCCTCCCTGGGCAACATCGGTGTCGAGGCGTTCACCGGATTCTTCGCCGCGCTGGTCAACGTGCGCATCGCCGCGCCGGTGGTCTCTGGTGTCGCGCTGGCCGCGACGGTGGGTGCCGGCGCCACCGCAGAGCTCGGCGCCATGCGGATCAGCGAGGAGATCGACGCGCTCGAGGTGATGGGCATCAAGTCGATCTCCTACCTCGTCTCGACCCGACTCATGGCCGGCTTCATCGTGATCATCCCGCTCTACGCGATGGCGATCATCATGAGCTTCCTGTCGGCGCAGGTCACCACGACCCTGTTCTACGGGCAGTCGACCGGCACCTACGAACACTACTTCCGCACGTTCCTGCGGCCCGACGACGTCGCATGGTCGTTTGTGCAGGCCGTCATCATCTCCATCATCGTCATGCTGAACCACTGCTACTACGGCTACTTCGCCAGTGGGGGACCGGTCGGCGTCGGTGAGGCGGTCGGCCGCTCGATGCGGGCTTCGCTGGTCGCGATCGTGCTGGTGGTCCTGATGGCCTCGTTGGCGCTTTACGGCACCGACCCGAACTTCAACCTGACGGTGTGACCATGACCGAACCTCAGGCACCCATCAACAATCCGCGCACCCCGCCGTACAAAGTGGCCGGGCTGGTCCTCCTCGTGATATTCGCTGTGGTGGCCACCCTGGTGTGGTTCCAGTTCCGCGGTGACTTCACCCCGCGCGTGAAGCTGACGCTGATGTCAGCGCGGGCCGGGCTCAACCTGGACCCCGGCACGAAGGTGACCTTCAACGGTGTCGAGATCGGGCGGGTCGCCGACGTCAACGCGGTGAGCGTCGGCAACGAGTCAAAGGCCAGGGTCACCCTGGAGGTGGATCCCGAGTACGTGCGGTTGATCCCGGCGAACGTGGTCGCGGACATCTCGGCGACGACCGTCTTCGGCAACAAGTATGTGTCGTTCGCCTCGCCCCCCGACCCGACACCGCGGCGCGTCACTTCCTCCGACGTGATCGACGTGACCACCGTCACCACCGAGTTCAACACCCTGTTCGAGACCGTGGTGTCGGTGGCGCAGAAGGTGGACCCAGTGAAGCTCAACCAGACCCTGACGGCGACGGCGCAGGCCCTCGACGGCTTGGGCGACCGGTTCGGGGAGTCGGTGATCGACGGCAACACGATTCTGGCCGACCTGAACCCGCAGATGCCCCAGATCCGACGCGACGTCCGCGGGGTGGCCGACCTCGGCGAGGTGTACACCGACGCGGCCCCGGACCTGTTCGACGGTCTGGAGAACGCGGTCACCACGGCCCGCACGCTCAACGAGCAGCGCGGGAACCTCGATCGGGCGCTGATGGCGGCGGTCGGCTTCGGCAACACCGGTGGTGAGGTGTTCGAGCGCGGCGGCCCCTACCTGGTGCGTGGCGCCGAGGATCTCATCCCGACGGGCGAGTTGCTCAACGAGTACAGCCCCGCACTGTTCTGCACCGTCCGCAACTTCCATGACGTGGCGCCCAAGGTCGCGGATGCAGTCGGCGGCAACGGTTACTCGCTCGTTGTGAACGCCACCATCGCCGGCGCCGAGAACGCGTATGTGTATCCGGACAACCTGCCCCGGCTCAACGCCAGGGGCGGCCCGGAGGGGCGGCCGGGCTGCTGGCAACCGATCACCCGGGATTTGTGGCCGGCGCCGTACCTGGTGATGGACACCGGCGCCTCGATCGCGCCGTACAACCATTTCGAGCTCGGCCAGCCGCTGGCCAGCGAATACGTCTGGGGACGCCAAGTCGGGGAGCACACGATCAACCCATGAAGATCACCGGAACCGCCATCAAACTGGGCGCCTTCTCACTGGTGCTGCTGTTGTGCACCGCGATCATCGTCGTGGTGTTCGGCCAGATGCGCTTCGATCGCACCACCGGCTACTCGGCGATCTTCAGCAATGTCAGCGGGTTGCGGGCCGGGCAGTTCGTCCGCGCGTCGGGCGTCGAGGTCGGCAAGGTCTCCAACGTCGAACTGCTCGAGGGCGGTAGCAGGGCAAAGGTCGACTTCACGGTCGACCGTTCGCTTCCGCTGTTCGACGAGTCGACCGCATCGGTGCGCTACCTCAACCTGATCGGCGACCGCTACCTCGAGCTCAAGCGCGGCGACAGCGACCGCCGGATGCCCGCGGGCGCCACCATCCCGGTCGACCGCACCGAACCGGCACTCGACCTCGATGCGCTGATCGGCGGCTTCCGGCCGTTGTTCAGGGCGCTCGACCCGGAGAAGGTCAACAACATCGCCCAGTCGATCATCACCGTCTTCCAGGGCCAAGGCGGCACCATCACCGACATCCTCGACCAGACCGCATCGCTGACGGCGGCGCTGGCCGACCGTGATCAGGCCATCGGCGAGGTGATCCGTAACCTCAACACCGTGCTGGAGACGACCGTCAAGCACCAGGAGCAGTTCGACGAGACGCTGGTCAACTTCGAGCGGCTGATCACCGGTCTGAAGAACCGGGCCGACCCGATCGCCACGGCGGTCGCCGACATCAGCGACGCAGCCGGCACGATCTCCGATCTGCTGGCCGACAACCGCCCGTTGCTGCAGGACACGGTCGGCTACCTGGAGGCCACCCAGCAGCCGCTGATCGACCAGGAGGAGGAAGTCAACGACATCCTCGTGCGGCTGCCGTCGGCCCATAAGGCCCTCGCTCGCACCGGTGGCGTCTACGGGAGTTTCTACAACTTCTACCTGTGCGACATCACCCTGAAACTAAACGGTCTGCAGCCCGGCGGTCCGGTCCGGAACGTGCGGGTCACCTCGCAGCCGTCGGGAAGGTGCACACCGCGATGAGGACGCTCGAAGGATCGAACCGGCTCCGTGGCGGGCTGATGGGCATCATCATCCTGGTGCTCGCCATCGGCGTGGGTCAGAGCTTCGCCACAGTGCCGATGCTGTTCGCGAAGCCGAAGTACTACGCGCAGTTCACCGACACCGGCGGCATCAACCCCGGTGACAAGGTGCGCATCGCCGGGGTGGACGTCGGGCAGGTGACCGCCACGGAGATCGAGGGCGACAAGGTCGTCGTCGGCTTCACGCTCGGCGCCACACAGGTCGGCAGCGACAGCCGCGCCGCCATCCGCACCGATACGATCCTCGGTCGCAGAAACCTCCAGATCGAACCGCGCGGATCGACGGCGCTGCAGGCCAACGGCGTCCTGCCGGTCGGCCAGACCACCACGCCATACCAGATCTACGACGCATTCTTCGACGTCACCAAGTCCGCGTCCGGATGGGACACCAAGGCGGTCCGCCAGTCGCTCAACGTGCTGTCGGAGACCATCGACCAGACCTATCCGCACCTGTCCGCCGCCCTGGACGGGGTGGCCCGCTTCTCCGACACCATCGGCAAGCGCGACGAACAGCTCAAGGCACTGCTCGCCAACGCCAACAAGATCGCCGGCGTGCTCGGTGAGCGCAGCGGGCAGGTCAACGACCTGCTGGTCAACGCCCGGACACTGCTCGCCGCGGTCAACGAACGCAGCTACGCCGTCGGACGGCTGCTGGAACGGGTGTCGATGTTCTCCGAGCAGGTCAAGGGCCTGATCGACGACAACCCGAACCTCAACCGGGTGCTCGAACAGCTGCGCACGCTCAGCGAGATCCTGGTGGAGCGCAAGTTCGACCTGATCGACGAGCTGACCACGCTGAGCAAGTTCCTCTCCTCGCTGAGCGAGTCGGTCGCCACGGGACCATATTTCAACGTGCTGCTGTCCAACTTGCTGCCATACTCGATCCTGCAGCCATTCGTCGACGCCGCCTTCCAGAAGCGCGGCATCGACCCACAGCAGTTCTGGCGCAACGCCGGGTTGCCGGCCTTCCGGTTCCCCGACCCGAACGGGCAGCGGCTCCCCAACGGTGCGCCGCCGCCGGCGCCGACACCGCTGGAGGGCACGCCGGAGAATCCGGGCCCCGCGGTGCCGAAGGGCAGCCCGTGCTCCTACACGCCGCCGGCCGACGGCCTGCCCTCGCCGGGCAACCCGCTGCCGTGCGCCGGCCTTTCGGTCGGGCCGTTCGGGGACAACCCGTACGGACCGAACTACGGCCCGCCCGACGTGGCCACGTCGGCGCCGAATCCCAACGGTCTGCCGCCGACGCCGGGAATCGCCAGCGCCGGCGTCCCCGGCCAGCAGGCGCCGCCGGTTCCCGGCACGCCGGTCCCGCTGGCGCCGGCACCGCCCGGTGCGCGCCACGAGCCGCCGGGGCCGTTCCCCGGGCCGACGGCCGTTGGTGGGCAGGTGACCCAGGCGCCGCCGCCCCCTGCACTGGTCGGTCCACCGCCCCCGCCGGGGCCCGGCCAGCAGCTGCCGCCGGCCGGTACGCCGCCGCTGCCCGGCAATCCGCCTTTCCTTCCACCGGGATCCCAAGAATGACGAGGGCCTGACCGATGTCGACCATCCTCAACGTGCGCAACCTCAAGGTGCCCGGGGTGTCACGGGCCACACTGGTCATCGGCACGGTCACCGTGGTGCTCGCGCTGGTCGCCGGGTTCGTGGGCTGGCAGCTGTACAAGAAGCTGACCACCAACACGGTCGTGGCGTACTTCACCCAAACCCTGGCGCTCTATCCGGGCGACACGGTGCAGATCATGGGTGTGCGCGTCGGGACCATCGACGAGATCGAGCCGGCCGGCGACAAGATGAAGGTCACCTTCAGCTACGACAACCAGTACAAGGTGCCCGCCAACGCCACCGCGTCGATCCTCAACCCCAGCCTGGTGGCATCGCGCACCGTCCAGTTGGCGCCCGCCTATACCGGCGGCCCGGTGATGGAGGACAACGCGGTCATCCCGATCGACCGCACCCAGGTACCGGTCGAGTACGACGAGCTGCGGGACTCCATCAACCGCATCCTGACCGATCTGGGTCCCACCCCCGAGCAGCCCAGGGGCCCGTTCGGCGACATCATCGAGTCGGCCGCCGACGGGTTCGCCGGTAAGGGCCGACAGATCAACAGGACGCTCAACAACATGTCGGAGGCGCTGACGACCCTCAACGAGGGCCGCGGCGACTTCTTCAGCGTGGTGAAGAGCCTCGCGTTGTTCGTCAACGCGCTCTACCGCAGCGATCAGCAATTCGTCGCGCTCAACGACGATCTGGCTCGGTTCACCAACTCGTTCACCAACACCGACCGCGAGTTGGCGACCGTGCTGCAGGACCTCGACCAGCTGCTCACCACGACCCGCCAGTTCCTCGACGAGAACAGCGAGGTGCTGACTACCGACGTCGACAATCTGGCCGACGTGACGAACGCGATCCTGCAGCCCGAACCGCTCGACGGCCTCGAGACGGCTCTGCACGTGATCCCCAACTACGGCGCCAACTTCCTGAACATCTACGAACCGACCCGCGGCAACCTCTCAGCCGCACCGGCGATAGCGTCATTTGCCAACCCGATGCAGTTCATCTGCAGCGCGATCCAGGCCGGTAGCCGGCTCGGTTACCAGGAATCGGCGGAGCTCTGCGCGCAGTATCTGGCGCCGATCATGGATGCGATCAAGTTCAACTTCCTGCCGTTCGGCTTGAATCCGATCAACACGGCGACCACGTTGCCGAAGTACATTGCCTACTCCGAGCCGCGGCTGCAGCCGCCGGCGGGGTACAAGGACACCACCGTGCCCGGCATCTTCTCTCGGGACACGCTGTTCTCCCACGGCAACCACGAGCCCGGCTGGATCGTGGCGCCCGGTATGCAGGGTCTCGACGTGCAGCCGTTCACCGCGAACATGCTCACGCCGGACTCGCTGGCCGCACTGCTGGGCGGGCCCGACCCGGTGAACCGGCCCGCGCCGCCGGCCTTCGGCACCACCCGCGGCGGCAACCTGCCCGGACCGCCGAACGCCTTCGACGAGCGCAATCCGCTGCCGCCGCCGTGGTACCCGCAGCCGGGCCCGCCGCCGGCGCCCGCGCCCGGCGTCATCCCGGGAGATCCGGGCGGATCACCGCTGTCGGGCCCGGCGCCCGCCGGGTCGCCGCTGCCCGCGGAGAGGGGGACACCGTGATGAACCGCATGCGGGCACGACGGAAGGTTCCGATGAGCCGGAGGTCAGCCACCTTCGCCCGCCGCGCGGTCGCGTTGGCCGTGGCCGCGGTGGTGCTGACATCCTGCGGCAACTGGAAGGGCATCGCCAACGTTTCGCTGCCCGCCGGCCCGGGCACCGGGTCCGACAGCATGACGGTCTACGTCCAGATGCCGGACACGCTGGCACTCAACGTCAACAGCCGTGTGCGGGTGGCCGACGTGTTCGTCGGCACGGTGCGCGCCATCGAGCTGAGGAACTGGGTCGCGACGCTCGAACTGGGCATCGAGCCCGGCGTCGAGCTGCCGTCGAACGCGCTGGCCAAGATCGGGCAGACCAGCCTTCTCGGCTCCCAGCACATCGAGCTTGAGGCGCCACCGGACCCGTCGGGCGAAAAGCTGCGCGACGGTGACACCATCCCCCTGCGCAACGCGTCGGCGTTCCCCACCACCGAGCGGGTGCTCGCCAGCCTCGCGACGATCCTGCGCGGCGGGGGCATCCCCAACCTCGAGGTGATCCAGACCGAGGTGGACAAGCTGCTGACCGGCCGGGCGGCGCAGATCCGCGAGTTCCTCGACCGGCTCGACGTGTTCACCGACGAACTCGACCGGCAGCGCGACGACCTCACCCGGGCGATCGACTCGACCGACCGGCTGCTCGGCGTCGTGGCCGGCCGCAACGACACCCTCGACCGGGCGCTGACCGAGTTCCCGCCGCTGATCAAGCACTTCGCCGAGACGCGGGACCTGTTCGCCGACGCGGTGCAGGCGGTGGGCCGCTTCAGCAGCGCTGCCGACACCTACCTCGGTCAGGCGGGCGATCCGCTGCACACCAACCTGCAGAACCTGCAGCGCCCGCTCAAGCAGCTGGCCAAGGCGTCGCCATACCTGCCTGGCGCGCTGAACCTGATCCTGACCGCCCCGTTCCCTGCCCAGACCGTCCACAATCTGATGAGAGGCGACTACATCAACGTGTCGGCAGTCATCGATCTGACGCTGAGTATGGTGGACAACGCCATTCTCACCGGCACCGGACTGTCTGGTTCGCTGCGGGCGCTGGAGCAGTCTTGGGGCCGCGACCCGGCCACGATGATCCCGGACGTGCGGTTCACGCCGAACCCCCACGATGCGCCGAACGGGCCGCTGGTCGAAAGGGGTGAGTGAGCGGTGCTGACTCGCTTCATCAAGATTCAGTTGGTCATCTTCGCGGTGCTCACAGTGATCGCGCTGGTCGCGCTCGGCTGGTACTACCTGCGGGTGCCCAGCCTGGTCGGCATCGGGCAGTACACGCTGCACGCCGAGCTGCCCCGCTCCGGCGGGCTGTACCCGACGGCCAACGTCACCTACCTCGGCACCACGATCGGTAAGGTGACCGCCGTCGAGCCGACCGAGGCCGGCGCCAAGGCCACGATGAGCATCGACAACCGATTCCGCATCCCGGTCGACGCCAGCGCCAACGTGCATTCGGTGTCGGCCGTCGGCGAGCAGTATCTCGACCTCGTGTCGGCGGGCAACCCGGGGCAGTTCTTCAGCGATGGGCAGACCATCACCAAGAGCACCGTGCCGAGCGAGGTCGGTCCGGCGCTGGACGCTGCCAACGAGGGCCTCGCGGTGCTGCCGAAGGAGAAGATCGACTCGCTGCTCACCGAGACGTCGCTGGCCGTCGGCGGGCTGGGACCGGCCCTACAGCGACTGGTGGACTCGACTACCACCATCGCCCGGGACTTCCGCGACAACCTCGGCCCGGTCAACGACGTCATCGCGAACTCGGCGCCGATCCTGGAAAGCCAGGTCGTCTCGGGGGACAACATCGCGCAGTGGTCGCGCAACCTCAACATCCTGGCCGCCCAGTCGGCGGAGCAGGACGCCGCGCTGCGAAGCGGTCTGCAGCAGGCCGCGCCCACCGCCGATCAGTTCACCGCGGTGTTCGGTGGGGTACGCGACTCGCTGCCGCAGACGCTGGCCAACGTGGCAGTCGTCGCCGACATGCTCAAGCGATACAACAAAGGCCTCGAGCAGACCCTTGTCATCCTCCCTCAGGGGGGCGCGGTGGCTCAGGCCGTGGTGGCACCGTTCGACAACATGGCGAAAATCGATTTCAACCTGACGCTCAACGAGCCGCCGCCGTGTCTCACCGGTTTCCTGCCCGCGTCGGAGTGGCGGGCGTTTGCCGACACCAGCGAGGCGCAACCGCCCTCGAACCTCTACTGCAAGATTCCGAAGGAGTTCCAGGGGAACGTCGTGCGCGGTGCCCGTAACTACCCGTGTGTCGATGTGCCGGGTAAGCGGGCGGCCAGCCCACGCGAATGCCGCAGTGACGAACCGTACGTGCCGCTGGGGACCAACCCCTGGTACGGCGACCCCAACCAGATCCGCGACTGCCCGGCTGCAGGGGCCCGTTGCAACCAGCCGGTGGACCCCGGACTGGTGATCCCGGCACCGTCGATCAACAACGG
Organism: Actinomycetota bacterium; assembly: GCA_034189785.1. Lineage (GTDB taxonomy): Bacteria > Actinomycetota > Actinomycetes > Mycobacteriales > Mycobacteriaceae > Mycobacterium. Next base: position 3,659 of record JAXHUG010000088.1, on the reverse strand, counting down.
GATGAACCCGCTGCCCGCCGACCGGTTGCCGGCGCCACCTGCGCCGAGCAGTGACCCGTTGAGCCCGCCCGGGCAGGGCACCGTGACCTGCAGTGGCCAGCAACCCAATCCGTGCGTCTACACTCCGGCACCGGGCCCACCCGGCACCGCCGTGTACAACCCGGCCAGCGGAGAAGTGGTCGGACCCGACGGCGTGAAGTACGACGTCAGCAACTCGAACAACCCAGGAGACGACGGATGGAAGGAGATGCTGGCACCCGCCGGCTGAACCCCACCGATGCTGAGGAAACACCGGACCGGGTAGCGGAGTCTTCAGCACTGGAAGACAACACTGACGCCGACCTGAGCGCATCCCCCGTCGAGGGCGGGCCCGGGGAGCAGGTCGACGCGGCGCCGGGGAACGACGGGCGCCGTCCGCCGCGGCTCGGCCGCGGCTGGGCAGTGCTGGTCTGCGTCGTCCTGCTGCTGCTCAGCGCGGGCGCCGGCGTGGGCGGATACCTGGCGTTGCGCTCCCATCAGGACAGCACGCAACTCGCGGAGAACGCCGCCGCCGCCGTGGCGGCCGCCCGTGACTGCGTAGCGGCCACCCACGCCCCGGACGCCTCGACGATGACAGCCAGCCAGGCCAGGATCATCGAGTGCTCGACGGGCGACTTCGCCGTGCAGGCCGGGTTGTACGGCGGGGTGCTCGTCGACGCCTACCGCGCCGCCAACGTGCAGGTGCAGGTGTCCGACATGCGGGCGGCGATGGAGAAGCACAACGCGGACGGGACCATCGACGTGCTGGTCGCGGTGCGGGTCAAGGTGACCAATTCAGAGGTTGCCGATCAGGAGCAGGGGTACCGCCTGCGGGTGCAGATGGCCCCCGATGAAGGCACCTACAAGGTGGCGCGACTCGATCAGGTCACCTCGTGACTGCCCTCGTCGACGCGCCGGTGGAGGCGCCGACCGCCGAGACAACCCCCGCCGCTCCGTTCGCCAGCTGGCATGTGCGGGCCGGCGCGCTCGCGGTCGACGTGCTGCCGGGGCTGGCCGTGGCGGCGACGACCGCGCCGTGGTCTCTGGCGGGCCCGCGGATCGGGTGGAGCTGGTGGGTGCAGACGGCAGTGGCCGCGGCGGCTTTGCTCGCGGTCATCGGCAACCGGGTGCTGTTGCCGTCGTTGACCGGCTGGACGCTGGGCCGGGCGTTGTGCGGAATCCGTGTGGTGCAGCGCGGCGGCGCCGTGGCGGGACTCGGACGGCTACTGCTCCGGGAGCCGGCCCACCTGCTGGACACCGCGGCGTTGTTCGTCGGATGGTTGTGGCCGTTATGGGATCGCCGCAATCGCACCTTCGCCGATCTGCTGCTGAGGACGGAGGTCCGCGTCGTCGATCTTCCGGAGCGCGATATGCGCCGTCTCACGGGAAAGGTGCTCATCGGTGCGGTCGTGGTGGCCGTCATGGCGGTTGCCGTGAGTTACCTGGCGGTATACCGCCAAGAGCAGGAACACGACCGGTTGCGTGCACAGATCGCCGAACAGGGCCCCCGGATCGTCGAGCAGATGTTGAGCTATGGCGCTGACACGATGGACGAGGACCTCAACCGTGCCCAGGCGTTGACCACCGACGCCTACCGGCCGCAGTTGGTCGCGCAGCAGGACATCGTGCGCAAGGGCGGTGCGACGTCCAACGAGTACTGGGCGGTGAGCAGCGCCGTTGTGTCGGCGTCGATGGACGAGGCGGCGATGCTCCTTGCCATGCAGGGGCAGCGCGGCACCACCGCCGAGGACCTGAAGTTCATCACCGCCACGGTGCGGGTCGACTTCGACCGGATCGGCGAGAAGTGGCGGGTGGACAATCTGACGGTGCTCAAGGCGCCGCTGATGCAGGGAGCCGGTCAGTGAGCCCCCGCCGCAGGGTCGCTGACGAGGAGCCCGACTTTTTCGCGGTGTCGCCGAGGCCGCCGCGCCGGTGGGGTCTGCCGTTGGTCGCGACCTTGGCCGGTGTCCTGCTCGCCGCGGTGTTGACGTTCAGCACGCTGATGCTCGTCTCGAACGAACGCGACCGGCGCGCGGATCTGCGGGCCGCCGCGGCGCTGGATTTCGTGCGCAGTTTCATGACGTCGTACACCACGCTCGATCCGTTCAACGCCAACGCGTACGCCGACCGGATCCTGGCCCAGGGCACCGGCGACTTCGCGAAGATGTTCGAAGAGAAGATGAACGAGATCGTGATCCAGGTTGCCCGTGCCGAACCGACGGAGGGCAAGGTGGTCGAGGCGGGTGTGCAGCGTTGGAACGGCGACGGCAGCGTCGACGTCCTGGCGGCCACCACGACGACATCCAGGACACCGGACGGTGAACAGACCATCGAGAGCGGGAACCGTTGGGTGGCGACGACGACGCAGGAGGGACAGACGTGGAAGATCAGCCAGTTGGTGCAGGTGATCTGACCATGGATCCCGCCGGCACGGGAGTTGCCGAAACCAAGCGCGGACGGCGGCGGCTGCTGTGGTGGCGACGCGGCAAGAATGCTGCCGCTGAGCCGGATTCGTCGGGCACCGCCGTCGAGGATTCCGCGCCGGCCGTGCCGGACGAACCGGCCCGGCGAATGCCCACCGGCAAGGCGGGCAGGGTGCAGAAGCCGGTCAGCACCTCTGCAGCCGGGGGCGAGTCGGAGGTGACGGCGTCCGAGGCCGCGGAAGTGGCCGAACCCGACGCTCGGCCACCCGAGGCCGTCGACGCTGACATCGCCGAAGCCGGCACCGAACCGGCACCGGAACCTGTGCTCGTGCCGCACCGGCCGGCCGGCAAGCGGTTGCTGACCACGGCCGCCGCGGCATCGGTCGTATTCGTCGGGGCGGGCGCCTTCGCCGGTGCGATGCTCCAGCCCTACCTGGCCGACCGGGCAGCCGTGGACATCAAGCTCAGCATCGCGCGTACGGCGACCAACGCGATCACCACGTTGTGGAGTTACACGCCGGAAGACATGGCGACGCTGCCGGACCGCTCGGCCCGCTATCTGGCAGGTGATTTCGCGACCGAGTACCGCCGCTACATCGACGCCATCGTCCCGACGAACGAACAGGCGAAGGTGACGAACACGACCGAGGTGGTGGGCGCCGCCGTCGAGAGCCTCACGCCGACGGAGGCTACCGCCATCGTCTACACGAATTCGGTGTCCACCAGTCCGGTGAGCAAGAACATCCCGTCGCTGCGTTACCTGTCCTACCGGTTGACGATGGAGCGCGACGGTGCCGACTGGCTGATCACAGGGATGAACGCGGTGACCCAGCTGGACCTCAACCCGCAGCTCTGACGAGACCCGAGACATGGCGCCGCCGGCTCACCGTGGATCCCACGTGGACGCGTGCTGTTCGCGGATGCAGTTGGGATACCGCTAGCGCGCCCCGCGAGCCGATTTCGGACGAACGCCCCATCCGGTGTCGGACACAAGTGACGCGCCGGCGCCAGGCCGGCTTTGCGATCAAACAGGTGAGGGACGCTGCTGTCTTGACAAGCCGAAATCCTCCGCTCAGTATGGTGGCATGCGCCCACAATTGTGGCTTGTGCCACCAATTGTTGTTGAGCCGGTGGGGGAGTCGGTCCTCGGAGGGATGTGGCGATGAGGCTCATTCCGTTTACGAGTTCGGCCCGCCGCACTGATCATGCCGATGCTGT
>JAXHUG010000087.1:0-9685 GCA_034189785.1 Actinomycetota bacterium | reverse complement strand
CCGCGGTGTTGTCGTCGGTGCTGTTCGAGTCCCGTGGCGACAACACCGCGGCCAGTTCCGCGGCGTCGAGTCCTTCCCAGGTGCCTGCGCGCAGGCACTCCGCCACCAGCAGATCGCTCTCGCTGTAGATGCGGGCCAGCAGGCGGCCGTCGTCGGTGACTTCCGGGTCGTCACCGCTGGTGTCGATGAACCCCCGTTCGCTGAGGAGGACGACGATCCGGTCGAAGGTGCGGGCAAGCGAGTTGGTGGCGGCGGCGACCTTCTGTTGGATCTGCGTGTTGTCCCGTTCGATCCGCAGGTAGCGCTCCGCTACGCGAACCTTCTCCTCGCGGTCGGGCAGGTGGTGTGCGGGGTGGCGGCGCATCTGGTCACGCAACGATAGGAGTTCGGGGTCGAAGTCGTCGTTTTGCTGGGCGCCCTTGCGCCGGCCCCGCGGTTCGGGCACCGCCATCCCGGCGGCCGCCGAGAGCAGCGCCGACGCCAGGTCGCGGCGTGCGCGAGGATTCCGGTGTTCGACGCGTTTGGGCAGCGTCATGGTGCCGACGCGCGGGGTCGCGCCGGTGTAGTCGGCTGAGGAGATGCGGCCGGCCCATCGGTGTTCGGTCAGCACCAGCGGTCGCGGATCGTCGGTGTCACGCGCGGGTTCGAGGACGACGGCCAATCCGCCGTGCCGCCCGTTGGTGATGCTGATGATGTCGCCGCGCCGCAGAGCGCTGAGCGCGTCGTTGGCGGCCGCGCGGCGCTGCAGCCGCGACGAACGGGACTGTGCGCGTTCGCGTTCGGAGATCTTCGCCCGCAGCCGGACGTAGTCCAGGATCGGCGCGTCACGGCCGCCGAGTTCGGCGGCGATTTCGTCGAGCATCCGTTCGCCGCGTTCGACGCCGCGGCGCAGACCCACCACCGAGCGGTCGGCCTGGTATTGGGCGAACGACTGCTCGAGTAGTTGGCGCGCCTGCGCCGGACCCATCTGATGGACCAGGTTGATGGTCATGTTGTACGACGGCGCGAACGAACTGCGCAGCGGGAACGTGCGTGTCGAGGCCAGCCCGGCAACCTCGACGGGTTCCACATCGGGGGTCCACAGCACCACCGCGTGGCCCTCGACGTCGATGCCGCGTCGCCCGGCCCGTCCGGTGAGCTGGGTGTACTCCCCCGGCGTGAGCGGCATGTGCTGTTCGCCGTTGAATTTGACAAGCTTCTCGAGTACCACGGTGCGGGCGGGCATGTTGATGCCCAATGCCAGTGTCTCGGTGGCGAACACGGCCTTGACCAGTCCGGCGGTGAAGAGTTCCTCGACGGTGTGGCGGAAGACCGGGAGCATGCCGGCGTGGTGGGCGGCCAGCCCGCGCAGCAGCCCCTCGCGCCATTCGTGGTAGTCGAGCACGATCAGGTCGGCGTCGGCCAGGTCGGCGCAGCGGCGGTCGATGACCTCGGCGATGCGCCGGCGTTCCTCGTTCGTCGTCAGCCGCAACGGTGAGCGCAGGCACTGTTTGACCGCGGCGTCGCAGCCGGCGCGGGAGAATACGAACGTGATGGCCGGGAGCAGTCCCTCGCGGTCCAGGACGGCGATCACGTCAGGCCGGGCGGGCGGCCGGTAGATCGTCGGCCTGCTGCGGTGTGCCGAGCGACCCCGGCCGCGCGGCTGCCAGTCGGCGAGGCGGTCTGCTTCACGCCGGTGGGCGATGTGGCGCAGCAGTTCCGGGTCGACGACGAGTTCACGTCCGGTGCGGGCCGGGCCGTGTGCGCGGTAGTCGAACAAGTCGAACAATCGCTTGCCGACCAGGACGTGCTGCCACAGCGGAACCGGCCGGTGCTCGTCGACCACCACGGTGGTGTCGCCGCGCACCGTCTGGATCCAGCCGCCGAATTCCTCAGCGTTGCTCACCGTCGCCGACAGGCTGACCAGCCGGACCTCGTCGGGCAGGTGCAGGATAACCTCTTCCCACACCGCACCGCGCATCCGGTCGGCGAGGAAATGCACCTCGTCCATCACCACATGCGACAGTCCGTGCAGCGCGGGCGAATCCGCATAGAGCATGTTGCGGAGCACTTCGGTGGTCATCACGATGATGTCGGCGTCACCGTTGATGGACTGATCCCCGGTGAGCAGCCCGATCCTCTCGGGACCGTAGCGGCGGACCAGGTCGGCATGTTTCTGGTTGCTCAATGCCTTGATCGGAGTGGTGTAGAAGCACTTGCCGCCGGCGGCCAGCGCGAGGTGCACGGCGAACTCACCGACGACGGTCTTGCCGGCGCCGGTGGGCGCGCACACCAGGACACCGTGTCCGTTCTCGAGCGCCTCGCAGGCGCGGATCTGGAACGGGTCGAGCGCGAACGGCAGCACCGCGGTGAACGCCGCGAGTTGGGGGTCAGGTGGATTCGTCATGAATGGTGGATCGGGGGGGACTCGACACCGCGCTGGGCGGTTCGACCGGTTCGGCACCGCCGATCGGCGCGGCCTCGTCCTCCGGCACGGTTTCGGCGGCTTCCCGCTTCGCCTTGCGGTTGTCGTGGATGCGTGTGAGCTGGATCGCGAATTCGAGCAACACGGTCAGCGCACACGCCAGCGCGAGCATGGAGAACGGATCGGAGCCCGGTGTGAAGAAGGCGGCGAACACGAACAGCGCGAAGATCAGGCCGCGGCGCCACGCCTTGAGACGCTCGTAGGGAAGCATCCCGATGAAGTTGAGCATCACGATCAGCAGCGGGAACTCGAAGCTGAAACCGAAGACCAGCAGCAGGTTGATCAGGAACCCGAAGTACTGGTCACCCGAGAGCGCGGTGACCTGCACGTCGCTGCCGACGGTCAGCAGGAATCCCAGGGCGGTGGCGAGCACCACGTAGGCCAGGATCGCGCCGCTGATGAAGAGCACCGCCCCGATGGTCACGAACGCCATCGCGAACCGGCGTTCGTTGCGGTACAGGCCGGGGGTGATGAACGCCCACACCTGGTGCAGCCACACCGGGCAGGCCAGCACGATGCCCGCCATCAGAGCCACCTTCAGGCGCAGCATGAACTGGTCGAACGGCGCGGTGGCCAGCAGCCGGCACTCCCCGTCCTCGGTGATGGAGGCCCGCGCGGAGTCGGGCAGCGCGCAGTAGGGGCCGCGCAGCCATTCGCCCAGGCTGGGCAAGCCAAGGATGCCGTGGCTGTACCAGAAGAAACCGAAGATGGTCGTCAGCACGATCGCCGCGGCGGCCACCAGGAGCCGGTTGCGCAGTTCATGGAGGTGTTCGACCAACGACATGGTGCCGTCGGGATTGGCCCGTGCGCGGCGCTGCCGCGGGTTGAGCCGCTTGATGAATCCGGGGGTTTGCACGTTGTAGTTGCCTAGGGGCCGCCGACGGACGCCGCCTGACGACGCGGCATCAGGCCGCGTGGGACGGAAAGCGTGGGATCAGGCCGAGTGTTTGTCGGGCTGCTCGGCCGTCGGGTTGGCAGTGTCGACGCGCTCGGAGGTGATCGGGGTGGCCGGCGGGTTGTCCGACTTGCCTTCCGACTGCATCTCCTTGATCTCCGACTTGAAAATCCGCATGGACTTGCCCAGCGAACGCGCAGCATCCGGCAGCTTCTTGGCGCCGAACAGCAGCACGAACACCGCGATGACGATAACCCAGTGCCAGGGTTGTAGACCGCCCAATGTGCACCTCCTCGAAGTCGTGGCCGAGTCTACCCGCCGGCGGTGTCGTTCTCGTAGGCGAGCAGCGCCGCGGCGGCGGATTCGCGCACTTTGTCGGCCAGGTCCTGCGGTTCGAGCACCCGTACCGCCGAACCGAAGCCGAGCACGAAGCGGGCCATCCAGTCGTCGGAGGCGTATGTCATCGCGGCTTCGCAGGCGCCGTCGGGCAGTTCGCGCACGATCCGCAGGGGGTAGTAGTCGAACATCCACGAGGCCGACCGGTCGATGAGCAGGGTCGCCGACGGCAGCGCGGGGTCGGCGTCGAACAACGACGTGTCGGGTCCGGCCTCGACCGCGGGCGGCGGCGGGACGGCGGGTTCGTCGAGGACGCGGGCATCGACGATGCGGTCGAACCGGAACAGACGCACCCCTTCGGCGGAGCGGCACCAGGCTTCGAGGTATGTGTGGTCGGCGACGAGAAGCACGCGGATGGGGTCGACAATGCGGCTGGTGAGCATGTCGTGGGAGGCCGAGTAGTACTCGATCAGCAGCGCGCGGGCGGCCCGCACCGCCATACGGACAGCCGTGGCTGCCTCACTCTCCATCGGCGCTGGTTCATCGACGGCGGTCACCGCATCGCCGAGGTCGTGACCGGCGGCGCCCGCAGCCTGCTCGATCTTGGCGATGGCGCTGCGGGCGGCTTCGGGGTCGACCATGCCGGGCACGTCCACGAGGGCGCGCAGCGCGGCGAGCACGCCGGTGGCCTCCGGTGAGGTCAGGCGCAGCGGGTGGTCGATGCCGGCGGAGAAGGTGACCTCGATGGTGTCCCCCGAGAACTCGAAGTCGATGAGGTCACCGGGGCCGTAGCCCGGCAGCCCGCACATCCACAGCTGGTTGAGATCGTCCTGCAGCTGTTTGACGGTGACGCCGAGGTCGGCTGCGGCCTCGGCGTAGGTGATGCGCGGGTTGGCCTGAAAGTACGGGACCATGTTGAGTAGCCGGACCAGCCGGGTCGACACGGCGCTCATGCGGTGGCCTGCGCTTTGAGTCGGGCGATGACGTCGTCACGCAGGGACTGCGGTTCGAGCGCGACGGCGTCGGCGCCGTAGCTGGCGACCTCGCGGGCGAGTTGGTCGAACATGCCGATCTCGACAGTGATCACCTCGCCGGCGCGACCGCCGAGGGTCATCGGTCCTTCGACGACGGACTGGCGGCGCAGCGCGGTGGCGCGGCCGTCGGCGACCCAGACCCGGGCCTGGGTGCCGGTGGGCCATTCGGCGACGGCACGTCGGACGATCTCGCGCAGGTCGACGTCGTCGGGTTTGCGCACGGTGCCGGGGGGGCTGATGGTGGCGACGTCGTCGGCGATGCGGGACAGCCGGAAGGTGCGGGGGGCGTCGCGGTCGCGGTCGTGGCCAACGAGGTACCAGCGGCCGCGGTGGGTGACCACACCCCAGGGTTCGACGGTGCGGGTGGTGTAGGGCTCGGAGCGGTCCCTGCGGTGTCCGAACTGGACAGCCTGCCCGTTGTCGATGGCTTCGAGCAGGGTGCGCAGTGTTTCTTCGTTGCCACGGACGCCGGGCAGGGTGGCCGTGGAGATGGCAACGCTGTCGGCGGCATCGACGTCGACGCCGGCGGCGCGCAGTTTGAGGAGGGCGCCCTGGGTGGCGGTGATGAGTTCGGGTGACTCCCAGAGTTGGGTGGCCACAGCGACGGCGGCGGCTTCGTCGGCGGTCAATTCGACGGCGGGCAGCGCGTAGGCGTCGCGGTTGATGCGGTAACCCTCGGTGGGGTCGAACTGGGAGACGCGGCCGGTTTCCAAGGGGATGCCGAGGTCGCGCAGTTCGTTCTTGTCCCGCTCGAACATGCGGGAGAACGCCTCGTCGCTGGGGCTGTCGGCGTAGCCGGCGACGACCTGCCGGATGCGTTCGGCGGTGATGAAGGTGCGCGTCGAGAGCAGCGCGATGACCAGGTTCATCAGCCGTTCGACTTTGGAGGTCGCCACTCGTAAGAGCTTAGGGCGTCCGGCGGTTGGTCAGGCTCGGCGATGCGGGGGTGTGGCTATTGCGTCACGACGATCACGTCGCTACTCATCACACTGACGTGCTGCCAGTACACCCGATCGGCGATGGCTGCGCGCTGTGCTGCCGGCTCGGTTGCCGTTTGAGCTTGGTACAGCGCGAGTTCCTGAGCGTGGTTGGCGTAGTTCACCATCGCTTGGAGATGCGCTGCGCCGCGATCCGCCGCGGTGCTCATCAGCGGCTTCATCACCTCGAACCACAGCATCATAGAATTGTCAGCCGGCGGAGCCGTGTCCGCGGGCGCCGGCGGCAGCAAGTCACTCAGCATCGGGTCACCGACCGAGTCGAGGTGGCGTGCGGCGCTCGGCGCGATGACCTCCAGACGCGACCGGCCGGCCATGTCGCCCCGCTCCGGAATGTCGTCAGGCGTGAGAATCACACGGGCCGCGCCCGGATCGAATCCGTCGAACTGCTCTGCCGTGGCGACCACGGCACGCAACGGGACATCGTGATGCTGCGCCCAGCCATGTAAGGCGAGCATCGGGAAGGTGGCCCATTTCGCGCGGTCTTCGAGCGGAATCGACTCGTCGGCGCTGACCATCTTCACCCCCTCAGGCAACTTCACATTGTCTGGGATGTAGCCGATGCCGTAGCTGTTGGCCACCAGGATAGCGCCGTCTTTCGCGACACCCGTGGCCCAAAAGAATCCGAAATCCATTGACTCCACGGCATTCAGAGCTGCCGCGATGCGACGCGCCATCTGTACCGGGTCGCCCGCTGACTGTCGGCGCATCGAGCCGCCGATGGCGTCGCGTTCGGCTCGCGCTGCAGACACGGGCACAGGTGCGGGAGCGCCGACCATAGACCCAGCGCTCGAAGGCGGAGGCGCCACTGGTGGTGCAGACGCGGCGGCGGGCACGACCGGGGCGGCGGGCGATGGTGTCGGCGGCGGACCCAGCGGCATCGGCTGCGGAGGCATTGCGGGACCGCCCGCCATCGAAATACCGCCGCCACCCGACGGTGGGGCCACCGGTGCGACCGGTGTGTGCGCCGCACTGCTCGTCATCGGATTGGAAGGAGCAGCCGAAGCAGGCGGCGCAACGCCGGTCGGTGCGGCCGGTGCGGCCATCGGCGCCGAGGCGGGCTGCATCGGAGGACCGATGTTCGACACTCTGTCCGCGATCGACGGGGACTGGACCGGCGCCTGCCCACCGAAACCGGATGACGGGCCGGACGCACCCTTCGAGGAGTCGACGCTTGTCCGATCGCCAATTGACGAAGGGCTGTCGCTGAGAGGACTGCTGGACGTTCCGCCTCCCGATGAGCCGCCGCTAGCTCCCGACGAAGCGCCACCGCCAGTACCGCTTCCCCCGCTGAAGCTCGCTGCTCCGCTCGTCGCTGACCCGCCGCTACTCAACGGTGAACCGGGAGCTGTCGGCGCAGTAGAGGTCGGCAATGACGGCGGGATCCCTGTAGGAGGCTTTTCGCCAGCAGACGCAAGTGTACCGCCAGAGGGGTTGACTGCAGGTTGGAAGACCGACGCGGAACCGGCGTCGCTGGTCCGTCCGGAGTCGACCTTCACGCCGCCGATATAGCTCGGCTGTTGAGGCGGCTCGAAGCCCAGTCCACGAGTTGGCGCATCGGTCCGGCCCAGTTCCACGGAATCCTTCAGGGAAGGCACGGATTCGGGAGGCGCTTGGAACCCAGCATCTTTGATCACACCATTGTCTTTGCCCATTAAGAGTACCGGACCCTGGTTGTCAACCGGACCATGGTTGTCAACGGTCGACGGCGCGTCAGAACCGGGCTTGCCGTCAGGAGTGGCACTCCCATGGCCTGAGATATCGGAATCTTCGAAGGGAGCTTGGGGAACCCCAGGTTGGCCGCCGATCCCTACAGCCAACTCCGTGACCGTATTAAAGTTCTCGAAGTACTCACGGTTGACAAGCGAGTGAATTGCGCCTGTAGCATCCTCACCATTCTGAGCTGCGACTATCTCCAATCGCTCAATTTCAGATTGCGCGTTCTTCACATTGTCGGCGATCGTTGCCTTCGCTTCGACAATGCTAGCGGCGGCATCGTTGCACCAAACGATGGCTCTCCGGAGTTGTTGTTCGTGAGATTGCATGTCTCCGCCGTGCTTACTTACCTTCGCGCCTGCTTTTCCAGCGCTCGTACCGGACCAAATGTGTGCACCATTAAAGATAGACGCTTCGTGCTTTTGCCACGACTCTCGTGCGGAGGAAAGTAACGAAAGTTGACGTTCGAGGTCTGTCGTCCGAGCAGAGAACACAGTCTCATCGGTCTGCGGCCAAGCGCCATTACCGGTCATCTCGGCGGCATACGGTCCGCTCGGCCTTGCCCTGGTGCTGGATCCGATCATTTCGAAGCCTTGCAAGCCCAAACGATTGTCTTGACTAAGAAGGCCGCGGATTGTGAGAGAAATCCGTCCGCGGCGGTGTACGACGGCAGAGACAGTGCATAGGCGCGCCGATACTGCGCCGCAAGCACACCGAAGTCTTCGAACACCGGATTCGAACTTCTTCGGCTCATTCGATCGAGATCATCGGCGCTGGCAGTCATGGTGGGCCCTACTATCTCGTTGATTGATCGCTGTTCCGGCGTCCAATCGGACGCGGGGATTTTCGCATCGATGGCAAGCCAATCCGCCGTATCCACGCTGAAGCGGTCTGCCGCTGTTTGCCAGTCACCACAAACGGGATTCGCTCCCTCGAGGAACCGCTTCGGCGAAACCGAATCGCTTGAATTCGTAATGTCAGTCGGCCCCGCCGGCGCATCTACTAGCGGCGCGAGTGCGATAGCACTCCCGAAGTCGATAGAGGAACAAATGTTGGATATCGCGCTGCCGACAGCATCCGAAACTGCCAAGACCTCGTCGTCGGCACTGTCATACGCAGGGATCCGGTCCGAAAAGGATTCCGTATACGCAATGAATTGCGCATACAACGCGCTCATGACTCTGTGCGGGGTCTGCTGCGATAGATTTGCGGCGTGATTGGTGGCCGTAACCATTGCCTTTGCGGCGTTTTCATACATTGTTTTCTGTGCAGGCGTCCACGCTGTCGCAGGGATAGATCTGTCCCGCTCAGCCCACTCAATCGTTTCGAGTTCAGCTGCGTAATCTCGACCTATCCGCCCCCACGCATCGCACGTCGGGTCTTCGGTGATGATATTGACCGGTCCGGTGTCGTTGGCACTCGCGAACTCCGACGCCTGCCCATCCCCCGGCGGCATCGGCGAATTCCCATTCGAACCATCACGCGTCACCAAGATCGTCACGGTCACCGCGAGAGCGATGACCAGCAACACGATCACCCCACCGAGAATCCACTTCCCTTTGCCGCCCTTCGACGGCGGCGGACCCCACGGCGGCGGCCCACTGAACTGCCCCCCACCCGCACCCGGCTGCTGACCAACCCATTGCGGTTGACCTCCGTACGGCGGCTGGCCACCGTATGGTGTCTGCCCGCCATACGGATTGGGAGGGGGAGGCAAGCTCATATGCGCACCTTCCCGTCAGAAACACTCACGGTCACAAGACAATCGACGAATCAGCGGGCCGAGTCGGCGCCGGCTTCGGCGCCGGTGGCGGAGGCTCCGGCGCGGGTCCGGCCTTCGGTGCCTCCGGAGCGGCATGGCGCGGACCCACCTCGGGCGCCCGCTCCCCCGTCGCCTCGCCGGGCGCGGCGCCCTCCGGCTTCTTCTCCTCGGACGGCGCGTCCTTCTTCTCGCGCAGCTCTTCCTCTGGCTTCGACTTCTCGTCCTTCTCGACGGCGCCCATCTCGCCGAACTGGCCCGCCATCTGCCCGACCTGTTGCATCCCGCTCGAGACACCCTGCATGATTCCCTGCGGAATCTGCATTGCCATCCCCGCGAGCTGCATCGGAATCTGAGCCGCCTGCTGCGCCAGCTGCATCGGCATGCCCATCATCTGGCCCATCTGGCCCATCTCCTGGCCTGCACCCGCGGCGCCGGCCGCACCGCCCCCGGCCGCGCCAGCACCACCACCCGCTACGCCACCAC
>JAXHUG010000086.1:0-61780 GCA_034189785.1 Actinomycetota bacterium | reverse complement strand
ACTTCAAGATGCCCGGCTACACCGTGCCCGACTTCCGGCGTAAGGCCGTCGTCATCGCCGTCGGCGGCGTCTACGATCCGCGGATCCACCTCGACGACGTGGTGATGCCGGTGCTCAAGAAATGGCGCATCTTCGAGCGGGGGGACTTCACCGGTGAGGCCGCCCGCATGCGCGACGACCTCGGCGTGCTGGTCGAGGAGCTCGAGGAGGCGTGCGAGAAGTTCGAGACCGCCAAACAGCGCCGTCTCGAACGCGAAGCCAAGATGGCCGAGAAGCGCACCGCCGAACAAGCTGCCAAGCAGTCCGTACCCGTTTGACTTAGGGGCCGAGCCCCGCCACGATGTCGCGGAGGCGGAAGGTCACCGGCTGCTCGAGTTGCGCGTAGGTGCACGAGCGCGGGTCGCGGTCGGGGCGCCAGCGGTTGAACTGGGCGGTGTGGCGGAATCGCCGCCCCTCCATATGGTCGTAGCGCACCTCGACGACCCGTTCAGGCCGCAACGGCACGAACGACAGATCCTTGCCCGCGTTCCAGCGGGACCCGCCGCCGTAGCGGCGCACCACATCGGGGTCGGCGTGGGCGGCCCAGCTCCACGGGTGGTCCTCGAACGTGGTCACAAGCGGCTGCAGTTCGTCGGACAGCCGGCGCCGGGTGGCCATCGGGAAGGCGCCGATGACACCCACCGATGCCAGCTCGCCGTCGTCGGTGTACAGACCGAGCAGCAGCGAGCCGACGGCGTCGCCGCCCGCTTTGTGCAGCCGGTACCCGGCGACCACACAGTCGGCCGTGCGCTGGTGCTTGACCTTGAACATCACCCGTTTGTCCGGCAGATACGGGCCGTCCAGCGGTTTGGCGATCACCCCGTCGAGGCCGGCGCCCTCGAATTCGTGGAACCAGCGCTGTGCGGTGTCGACGTCGAGGGTGGCTGGCGTGACGTGGAATAAAGGGCCCGCCCCGGCGAGCGCGTCGACCAGCGCCGCCCGCCGTTCGGCGAACGGCCGCGACGTGTAAGCGGTGTCGCCGTGCGCCAGTAGGTCGAAGGCCATGAACGACGCCGGAGTCTTCTCGGCCAGCATCCGGACCCGTGACGTCGCCGGATGCAACCGCCACTGCAGCGCCTCGAAGTCCAGTCCGGCGGCGGTGGCGATGACGATCTCGCCGTCGATCACACACCGGGCCGGGAGCTCCGCGCGGGCCGCCTCGACGAGCTCGGGGAAGTACCGGGTCATCGGCCGCTCGTTGCGGCTGCCGAGTTCCACCTCGTCGCCGTCGCGGAACACGATCGACCGGAACCCGTCCCACTTGGGTTCGTAGGACGCGCCGAGGGGGATGTCGGTGACCGCCTTGGACAGCATCGGCGAAATCGGAGGTGAAACGGGAAGGTGCACCCAGCCATTGTGGCCGAGACACATACTGTACGGCCGTGCAGCGCGACGAGAGGCGGTCCATCGCCAGCTACGAAGGTTTATCCCCAATCCGGGATTCATCCACAGTCTGCGGTTTCCGGTTGGCGAAGCGTCGGTGGAGGCAGGAATACTCGAATGCATGTTCGATCGAATGTTCGCGGGGTTGGATGAGTCCGCGTTGCTCGCTGCGATCGAGCAGGCCGCCCGGGAGGAGGCGGTGGCAGCGGCACGCAAGTCGGCTGCGATCGCGGAACTGGTGCATCTGACTGTGACCTGTGACGAGGAGCGCGACGAGTGGGTGTATGACTCGTGGGCTGATGCGGCATCCGGGCTCGGGGCGGTGTTGAACATGGGGCACAAGCGGGCCTCGGGGCAGATGCGGATCGCGGTCGCGTTGCGTGACCGGCTGCCGAAGGTGGCGGCGCTGTACGTGCAGGGGCGGTTGAGTGCCCGGTTGATCTCAGAGATCATCTGGCGCACCCGCCTGGTCGATGATGCGCAGGTACTGGGGATGTTGGACGCCGAGTTGGCCGACAAGGCGTTGCAGTGGGGCCCGTTGTCGGAGGCCCGGTTGACGCGGTCCATCGATGCGGTGATCGACCGGTATGACCCTGACGCGGTGATCCGTGCCAAGGAGGTCATCGAGACCCGGGATTTCCATATTGGATCCGCCGAGGATCCTGACGAATTGGTGTTGGTCTGGGGGCAGCTGCTGGGTTGTGACGCCGCGGTGCTGTCGGCCCGGATCACCGCAATGCTCAAAGGGGTCTGCGGCAACGACCCGCGCACGGTGGGGGAGCGGCGCTCATGCGCGGTGGGGGCGATCATTCAGGGTCAGGATCGTCTTCCGTGCCGGTGCGGATCCCCCGACTGCGCAGCAGCGGCTCCGGCAACCTCCTCGAACGTGGTTGTCTCGGTGATCGCCGATCCGGCCGCGCTGGAAGCGGCCCAGAATCTGATCGCCGCCCAAGACGGCGAGCAGCAACAGAAACTCACCGAAACCCGACACGAGCCTGCTGGGGAAGAGCTCGCCGGGGAAGACGTCGCTGAGCCGGAGTGTGACGACACGAATCCTACTGACTGCCAACAGGATTCGGGTCTGGCATTGCTGCCCGGGGCGAAGATTCTGCCGATCGTGGCATTGGCCGAGGCGATCCGGGGCGGGGCGGCGATCAAGGCGTTGTGGCTGCCCGGCCCGGATCCCGAACCGCATTATCGTCCGTCGGCCAAGCTGGCGGCGTTCGTGCGCGCCCGCGACCTGTTCTGCCGATTCCCGGGTTGTGACGTAGCCGCCGAGCGCTGCGATATCGACCATGTGGTGCCCTGGCCGTACGGGCCCACCCATGCCTCGAACCTCGACTGCAAATGCCGCGTCCATCACTTGGCGAAGACCTTCCGGGACGGTTGGCGTGACGAACAGCTCCCTGACGGCACGCTGATCTGGACAACCCCGACCGGCAAGCGTTACACCACGGTGCCGGGCAGCCGGCTGTTCTTCCCCGGCTGGGACACCACCACTGCGCCGTTACCACCGCTGCCGCAACCCCCACCGGATCCCGGGCGCACCGCGAAGATGCCCAAGCGACGACGCACCCGCGCCGCCGACAACGCCTCCCGCGTGAAAGCCGAACGAGAACGCAACGCCGCTCAACGCGCCGAAAGGCGCTTCGGGGCGCGGGATCCGCGCGATGACATTGCCGGAACACACGGGTCTACGTGAATACGGACGCCATGGATCTACCCGTCATGCCGCCGCTGGAGCCGATGGCTCGCCGAAGCGGCCTCGGCGAAGGTGCCGACCGAACCCGGCGTCTGGTCCTACGAAACAACTACCCGGGCTCACCAGGCGGTTCAGCGGGAGCGCTCAGTGTTGGCAGGGGAGCATTGAAATCGGGCGAATTTTAACGGTGGGCACACCCGGGGGGTGGGGGTGAAACTTCTTGGCGACACGAAGCGCTCCGCTCTTTACGGTTAGAGGACATATACGTGATGGCTCAACGGCGACAACTGCATCTGGCCGGTTTCTTCTCGGCCGGCAATGTGACTCATGCACATGGGGCGTGGCGGCACCCGGGCGCGTCGAATGGTTTTTTGACCGGGGCGTACTACCAACACATCGCCCGTACCCTCGAGCGCGGCAAGTTCGATCTGTTGTTCCTGCCCGATGGGTTGGCCGTCGAGGACAGCTACGGGGACGACCTGGACACCGGTGTCGGGCTTGGCGGACAGGGTGCAATCGCCTTGGAGCCCGCCAGTGTGGTCGCAACCATGGCCGCGGTGACCGAACACCTGGGTCTCGGGGCAACCATTTCGGCGACCTATTTTCCCCCGTATCACGTCGCACGAGTGTTCGCGACGCTTGACCACCTGTCTGGGGGCCGCGTGTCCTGGAACGTGGTGACCTCGCTCAACGACGCTGAAGCGCGCAACTTCGGTATTGATCAGCATCTGGAACACGACACCCGCTATGACCGGGCTGATGAGTTCTTGGAGACGGTCAAGAAGCTCTGGAACAGTTGGGATGAGGACGCGCTCGTGCTGGACAAGGCGGCCGGCGTGTTCGCCGATCCCGCGAAGGTTCACTACGTCGATCACCACGGGGAGTGGCTGAATGTGCGCGGGCCTCTGCAGGTGCCTCGTTCACCTCAGGGTGAGCCGGTGATCCTTCAGGCCGGATTGTCGCCGCGGGGTCGGCGCTTCGCCGGGCGGTGGGCCGAGGCCGTTTTCAGTGTCGCGCCCGATCTCGGGTTCATGCAGGCCACCTATCAGGGCATCAAAGCAGAGGTGAAGGCTGCGGGGCGTGATCCCGATCAGACGAAGATATTCACCGCCGTGATGCCGGTGCTGGGGGAGAGCACGGCCGTGGCGCAGGAACGACTGGAATACCTGAACAGTCTGGTGCATCCGGAAGTGGGACTGTCGACGTTGTCCAGTCACACCGGCATCAACTTGGCGGAGTACCCGTTGGACACTCCGATCACGACGATCCTGCGGGATCTGCAGGATCGCAACGTGCCGACGCAACTGCACATGTTCGCCGCCGCGATGCACGCCGAGGAGCTCACCTTGGCGGAGTTGGGTCGGCGGTATGGAACCAACGTGGGGTTCGTTCCGCAGTGGGCCGGCACGGGGGAGCAGATCGCCGATGAGCTGATCCGCCACTTCGAGGCCGGCGCCGCGGATGGCTTCATTGTTTCTCCGGCCTTTCTGCCTGGCGCGTATGACGAATTCGTCGACCAGGTGGTGCCGGTTCTGCAGGATCGCGGCTACTTCCGCACCGAATACGAGGGCAACACCTTGCGCGACCACCTGGGTCTGCGCGAACCACGACCGTTAGGACAACCTTCATGGCAGGCCGCCTCAGCCTCGGAAACCCCGGTTCAGAACTTGATCCCGGCATCCTCGACACACTGACCTACAGCAACTGCCCAGTACCCAACGCGCTGCTCACGGCGTGGGAATCGGGCTTCCTCGACGCCGCCGGCATCGAACTCGACATCCTCAGCGGCAAGCAGGGAACGGTCCACTTCACCTACGACCAGCCTGCCTACACCCGCTACGGAGGTGAGATCCCACCACTGCTCAGCGAGGGGTTGCGGGCACCCGGACGCACGCGTCTCCTCGGCATCACCCCGATCCTGGGGCGTCAGGGCTTCTTCGTCGGCGACGGCAGCCCGATCGCAGTGGCCGCCGACCTTGCGGGGCGCCGCATAGGAGTGTCGGCTTCGGCGATTCGCATCCTGCGCGGCCAGCTGGGCGACTATCTCGAGCTGGATCCCTGGCGGCAGACGCTGGTGGCGCTGGGCTCGTGGGAGGCGCGCGCGCTGTTGCACACCCTTGAGCACGGTGAGCTCGGTGTGGACGACGTCGAGCTGGTGCCGATCAACAGTCCTGGTGTCGATGTCCCCGCCCAGCAGTTGGACGAGGCCGCGACCCTCAAGGGTGCGGACCTGTTTCCCGATGTGGCTGCAGGTCAGGCCGCGGTGTTGGCCGGCGGTGACGTTGACGCCCTGTTCAGTTGGTTGCCCTGGGCCGCGGAATTGGAAAGCACCGGCGCCCGCCCGGTGGTGGATCTCGGCCTCGATGACCGCAATGCCTATGCCAGTGTGTGGACGGTCAGCAGCGAACTGGTCGTTGACCGGCCTGACCTCGTTCAACGACTGGTCGACGCGGCCGTCGATGCCGGGCTGTGGGCACGTGACCATGGTGATGCGGTGACCCGCCTGCACGCCGCGAACCTGGGCGTATCCCCCGACGCAGTTGGCCATGGATTCGGCGCCCACTTCCATCAGCGTTTGGTGCCGCGCCTGGATCCCGACGCGGTCGCCCTCCTGGATCGCACACAGCAATTCCTGCTCAGCAACGAGTTGCTGCAGGAACCCGTCGCCCTCGACCAGTGGGCGGCTCCGGAATTTCTGAACATCAGCCTCAACCGTCACCGACAGGAAGATCCGCATGACTCTGCCCGCTGAGAAGCAGCACGTTCGACCCGGCGATGCCGACAACGATCCCGTCGCAGTTGCCCGTGGGCTCGCCGAGAAGTGGCGAGCCACCGCCGTCGAGCGTGATCGCACCGGGGGTTCGGCGACAGCCGAGCGCGAAGACCTGCGCGCGAGCGGCCTGCTGTCGCTGCTGATCCCACGCCAGTACGGCGGGTGGGGCGCAGACTGGCCCACCGCCATCGAAGTTGTCCGCGAAATCGCCGCAGCAGATGGATCTTTGGGACACCTGTTCGGGTACCACCTCAGCACCGCCCCGGTGATCGAACTGTTCGGTTCGCAGGAACAAGAACAACGACTGCATCGTCAGCTCGCGCAGAACGACTGGTGGACCGGGAATGCCTCCAGCGAAAACAACAGCCACGTGCTGGACTGGAAGGTCAGTGCCACCCCGACCGAGGACGGCGGCTATCTACTCAACGGCACCAAGCACTTCTGCAGCGGCGCCAAGGGTTCGGACCTGTTGCTCGTATTCGGCGTCATCCAGGACGATTCTCCGCAGCAGGGCGCGATCGTTGCGGCCGCCATTCCGACGTCCAGGCACGGCGTTCAGGTCAACGACGACTGGGCCGCCATCGGCATGCGGCAGACCGACAGCGGCTCCACCGAGTTCCACAACGTCAAGGTCGAGCCTGACGAAGTGCTGGGCGCGCCCAACGCCTTCATTCTCGCCTTCATACAGTCCGAGCGGGGCAGTCTCTTCGCGCCCATAGTTCAATTGATCTTCGCCAATGTCTACCTGGGCATCGCGCACGGCGCACTCGACGCCGCCCGGGAGTACACCCGTACTCAGACCAGGCCCTGGACACCGGCCGGGATTCAACAGGCAACCGAGGATCCCTACGTCCTGCGTGCCTATGGTGAATTCACCATTGCATTGCAGGGCGCTGACGCCGCTGCCCGCGAAGCGGCCCATCTGCTGCAGACGGTGTGGGACAAGGGCGACGCGCTCACCCCCGAGGACCGCGGCGAACTGATGGTGAAGATCTCCGGGGTCAAAGCGTTGGCCACGAACGCGGCCCTCGACATCAACAGCGGAATCTTCGAGGTGATCGGCGCGCGCGGAACACATCCCAAGTACGGTTTCGACCGCTTCTGGCGCAACGTACGCACTCACACCCTGCACGACCCGGTGTCATACAAGATCGCCGACGTCGGCAAACACACCCTCAACGGGCAATACCCGATTCCCGGCTTCACCTCTTGAGAAATTTGGGCGCAGGCTTCTTCGTACGCGGATTTCGGTTTGCCTTTGGCGGCCAGTCGAGTAGGCAGGGCGGCCATACGGGCGCTGCGAACAAGCCGACCCAGAAGTGCAGTCGCCAGATCCGGCGCAGGGACTGAAGCATCCCCGCTCCTCGATAGCCCTGGCGCGCCGTGAGAAGTGGCAACTTCTGGGCCGGGTCAGCGACTATAGAAGCGTGGAATGTGAGGTGGCCCGGGACGCGCTGTCGGCCCGGATCGACGGTGAGCGCGAGCCGGTGCCCGCTGCCCGCGTGGACGAGCACCTCGATGGCTGTGCTGATTGCCGGGTCTGGCTCGACGGCGTGACTGTGCAGGCTGCGAGCCTGCGCCGGCTGGCTCAGCGGCCGCTGGGGCTGGCGCCTCATGTCGACGGACGTGTCAAGGGGCCGTCGCGTCTGCAGTTGTCCTGGCGGCGGTGGGCGTTGCTGGGCGTCGGCGTCGTGCAGATCGCCGTCGGCTCCGTGCAGGCTCTCGGATTGAGTGTCGGGCTGAGCCACGATCACAGCATGGGGTCTGGTGGCCATCTCCTCAACGAATCCACGGCATGGTCGATCACCCTCGGCGTCGTCATGATCGGCGCAGCGGCGTGGCCGAGCGCGGCAGCGGGACTGGCCGGTGTGTTGAGCGTCTTCGTGGGGGTGCTGACGGCATACGTCGTCGCCGATGCGATGACGGGTGCCGTGACGGCGACGCGGGTACTGACTCACATCCCTATCGTCCTCGGCGCCGTTCTGGCGATCCTGGTGTGGCGGCACACCACCAGCCCGCGGCCCGAAGCGCGCATTGCCGAGTCCGAACCGGAGATCGTGTTGCCGAACAACGCTTCCCGCGGAAGAAGGCGAGGGCACCTGTGGCCCACCGATGGTTCAGCCGCCTAATCCCTAGTGTCCCCCGCCAGAAATTCGTTCAATATATTTGGCGAGTGAGTCGAGGATCTCTTCGGCGGTCTTCTTCCAGACGAACGGGCTCTTTTCGTCGACGCACAATGGATCGGTGGACAGTGTGAACCCGTCGACCAGATGCGGTTTCAGATCGAAGCGGCGCCGGATCCGCCCGATCGTCGAGGGCGACAGGCCGCTGCGTTTTGCCATCGAGGTCCGCGACCAGTGCGTAGCTAGAGCATCGCCCCGAACATGACGGCCATTCCCGCGGCCATCATCGCCTGGGAGGCGGTCCCGAGGAATCGGTGGGACGGCTGCGACGGTTCGGCCTTGCGTTCGACGAAGTACCTGTATAGCCACCAAACCACCGCGAGAGCGAAACCGACGGTGCATAGCCAGTTGGCACCCGTGATGAACGGTGGATTCCCGGTGCTCTCGGCGGCGGCTCCGGGCATGTCCATCCCGGGCATGCCAGGCATGGAATGGCGCCCGCCAGCACCGCCGGCCTGGCTCGTACCGTCGCTCGGTGCAGGTAACAGACTGCCGCCCATGAGCGCGTACATCCAGACCATCGCCAGCATCATCGCTGCGTGATAGGCGTTGATCCCGCGGTGCCCGGTATGCACGAGGGTCAGGGCGACGAACCAGAGCGCCGCCACCGCGAAGAAGAGCATCGGACCGTTCGTCGGCAGCGCCATTCCCCAGGGCCAGGTCATCACCGCCATCGCCAGGGCCATCACGAAGTGCAGCGAATCGCTGACGACGTGTGTCCACACCCGCCGTCCGGTGGCGATGGCGTACACGCATTCGGCTGCGCTCAACACGAACAGCATGGTGACGATCCAGCGCAGAAACAGGTCTTCAATCATCGTGTTACCGCAGACGAGTTCGAGGTCGGTGCCGCGCGTGAGTCACTGCAGGTGCGTCTTTCGTGGGGTGGACAGGGGAAACGTGGTGTTTCGTGTCCAATGGTCGGAACCAGCCAGCAGAAAGTTCCGGCGCCTACCGATCACTACGACGCGCGGTCGTATCCTTGACGCAACTGCTGCGTTTCGGGGAAAGGTCGGAAGAGTGACGGTTCGGCCAGTTCCCTCGCTTGCCTCCGCTTACGTGGTCGCGGTGGCAGGGCTGGCTTGGTACGTCGCCGTGACCGGTGCAGGGGTCTACGCGTCGACGGGCGACTCCTACCCCGGTGCCGCCACGGCGTTGGCGGAGCCGCTGGGGTACTTCACCGCGACGCTGGCCGGTGCCCTGTCCTTCGGTGGGCTGACGTACGTCGTCATCACGTCGCGCCCGGATGCGCGGGGCGTGATCGACGAACGGGCCTTCCGCGTACACCTGATGGTCGAGCGGGCGTCGGCAGTGTGGGCGCTGGTCGCAACCGCTATGGTGGTGATCCAGGCGGCTAGCGATGCCGGCGCGCCGGTATCGCGGTTGGTGGGCAGTGGAATGGTCGTGGACGCGGTCCTCGCGTCCGAGATGGCCCGCGCGTGGATCGCGGTGGCCATCGTCGCCGTGATCGTGACCGCGGCCGCTCGAATGTCGGTGCGGTGGATCAGCCACGTGATCTTGTTGCTGCCGTCCTTGGTGGGCAGCGTGGCCGTGCCGGTCAGCGGGAACGCCGGCCAGGGCCCCGACCATGACTACGCCACCAGCGCCGCCATCGTGTTCACCGTCGCCCTCGCTGTCCTGGTCGGCGTCAAGGTCGCGGCGGCAATTCAACGGCCTGACGAGCAGCTGGCGTTCCGCGTCCTGACCACCGAGATCGTCAGTGGTGCCATCGTTCTCGGGTACGGAGCCATGCTGTTGGCAGTGCTTCTCGGCCCCGGCGGACTGACCGGAACGGGGTACGGACGGGCCGGCGGCATCGCGGCGGCCACGGTGTTCGCGGTATGGGTGGGTGACATCGTGTCACTCGCCTTGCAACGTCGCACCGGGACGGGCCCCAGCACGTCACGCCGCGTGGTAGGGGCAGTTGCGATGGTCGCCGCGGTGGCTCTGGCCGCATCGATGGCGACCCGACCCGCACCCAGACTGCTCGCCCACGAGTTCACCACCTGGGACATCTTCCTGGGCTACGCGTTGCCCGATCCGCCCAGCGTGATGACGATCCTGACGACGTGGCGCTTCGACACCCTCATCGGAGTCGGTGCTGTCCTGCTGGGCAGCGCGTACGTGCTCGGCTACGTCCGGCTGCGTCGACGCGGCGACGGCTGGCCGGTGGGTCGGCTGGTGGCCTGGGTCGTGGGCTGCCTAATGCTGCTTTTCACCAGCAGTTCGGGAGTCAAGGCCTACGGCTCGGCAATGTTCAGCGTGCACATGGCTGAGCACATGACGTTGAACATGTTCGTCCCGGTGCTCCTCGTACTGGGCGGCCCGGTGACCCTGGCGTTGCGAACGCTGCCGTCTGCCGCCGACGGCCTACCCCCAGGTCCGCGGGAATGGCTGCTGCGGCTGGTCCACTCCAAGGTGACTGCGTTGCTGGCCAACCCGATCACCGCGTTCGTGCTGTTCGTGGCCTCGCTTTACGCCGTGTACTTCACTCCGATCTTCGACACCTTGATCCGCTACCACTGGGGTCACGAACTCATGAGCGTCCACTTCTTGCTCGTCGGGTACCTGTTCTTCTGGGGGATCATCGGCATCGACCCCGGTCCCCGGAAACTTCCCTTCCTCGGCCGGCTCGGACTTCTGTTCGCCGTCATGCCCTTTCACGCCTTCTTCGGTATCGCGACGATGACGATGAGCACCGCGATGGGTGAGCAGTTCTACCGATTCGTCGGCCTTCCGTGGTTGTCCAGCATTCAAAGCGACCAACATCTCGGCGGCGCGATCGCCTGGGGCTCGAGCGAACTGCCGGTGGTCCTGGTGGTCGTCGCGCTCGTCGCACAGTGGGCGCGGCAGGATCGTCGGGCGGCCGTTCGCTCCGATCGGCATGCCGAATCCGACTATGCCGACGACGAACTCGATGCCTACAACGCGATGCTCCGCGAACTGGCCCGCAACCGTCGCTGAGGCAGTACCAGGCGGGAATCGTGTCGTGGGTGGCGTTCTGGGCTCTTTACGGTGAGGGTTTCACCAGCCAGACCGTCACCAACATCGTGACCCTCGGTGCCGCCTACATGCCCGACGCTTCTCAGGCCGTGACTCTCGTCATCGGCTTGTCGCAGCAGACTTCTGAGTGCGCACTGTCCGAACAGCAGGGACAGTCTTTTTCGTATAGCAGCGTTGACCCGCATTCACTGCATTCGTACCGATCTCCGGTCTTTCGAACCATCTTGCGTCCTCCTGTTCGTGAAACTGCGCCCCGTCCGAGAAGACCGCATCGGCGGCCACAACGACTGTACACGCTCGACCACGCGCATTCGGCGAGGTCAGCGCCGAATGCGGAAGTCTCCCCGTTCCGCGAGCGAACGCTGTATGAGGTCCAGATCCA
The DNA here is from genome assembly GCA_034189785.1 of Actinomycetota bacterium. GTDB lineage: Bacteria > Actinomycetota > Actinomycetes > Mycobacteriales > Mycobacteriaceae > Mycobacterium. Next base: position 50,315 of record JAXHUG010000086.1, on the reverse strand, counting down.
CGTCGTCGTCGGCCTCGACCCGGACAGCTGAGGGTGTCGCCGTCCCCAGCGTGACGTCCACGGCGATCACGCCGCTCAACCTGAGGATCGTCTCCCTGACGGTGTTGACGCAGCCTCCGCAGTGCAAGCCGTCAACCTCGAATGTCTGCTGCGTCATCGACGTGTCCTTCCGGGGTCGCGGTCTGGTCTCGGCGTGGCCCGAAGTTGCGCAGCCGCAAGCTGTTCGAGACCACGAAGAACGACGAGAACGCCATCGCCGCCCCGGCGATCAGTGGGTTGAGAAGTCCGAGCGCGGCGACCGGGATGGCGGCGACGTTGTAGGCGAAGGCCCACACCAGGTTGGCCTTGATCGTGCGCATCGTGGCGGCGGCGAGGTCGAGTGCCTGCGGCACGACGGCCAGGTCGTCACGGACGAGGATGATGTCGGCGGCGCCGATGGCGACGTCGGTGCCACGGCCGATGGCCATGCCAAGGTCGGCGCAGGCCAGTGCGGGTCCGTCGTTGATTCCGTCCCCGACCATCGCCACCACGCGGCCGTGACCGCGGAGCTGCTCGATGACGTCGACCTTGCCGTCGGGCAGGACGTCGGCGACGACCTCGTCGATCCCGACCTGGGCGGCGACGGCTGCTGCGGACTCGGGGTTGTCCCCGGTCAGCAGGACGGTCCGCAGTCCGCGGGCATGCAAGTCGGCGACGGCTTCGGCCGCGGTTTGCTTCACGGTGTCCGACACCGCGATGACACCGCAGGGTTCGCCGTCGACTTCGACGAAGACCACTGTCTCACCGCGTGTCTCGGCGTGCCGACGAGCTGCGGCCAGCACCTCGGATTCACACGACGGGGCGATCCACGACGGCTTGCCGATCCGTACCGACCGGCCGGACACCACGCCGGTTACTCCGCGGCCCGGCACGGCGCGAAAGTCATCGACCTTCCCGTGGTCGGCAGATGCGGCCGCGATCGCGATTCCGACGGCGTGTTCGGAGGCCGATTCGGCGGCGGCGGCGAACGTGAGCACGTCCTCGCCGCCCAAACCGTCTGCCGCCACCACGGTGCTGACCGTCAACCGACCGGTCGTCAAGGTGCCGGTCTTGTCGAAGACGACGGTGTCGACGGCGCGCGTCGCCTCCAGTGCGCGATGGCCTTTGAGGAAGATCCCGAGTTGAGCCCCACGACCTGACGCCACCATCATCGCGGTCGGAGTGGCCAGGCCCAACGCGCACGGGCAGGCGATGACCAGCACTGCCAGCGCCGCCGAGAATGCTCGGTCAGGTCCGCCGCCGGCGAACAGCCACGCGATCGCCGTCACGGCCGAGATCGCGAACACGCAGGGCACGAACACCGCCGAGATTCGGTCGGCCAGCCGCTGCGCGTCGGCCTTCTGCGTCTGGGCCTCCTCTACCAGGCGGACCATGCCGGCGAACTGCGTGTCGGCGCCGACCGCGGCGGCTTCAACGATCAGCCTGCCGTCCAGGACGACCGTGCCACCGATGACGCTGCCACCCGGAACCACCCGCAGCGGTTTGGCCTCGCCGGTCATGGCGCTCATGTCCACCGCGGCCGAGCCCTCCATCACGAGACCGTCCGCGGCGACCGTCTGACCGGGGCGCACGACGAAGCGATGCTGCTCCTTGAGTTGGTCGACCGGGATGGTCATCTCCGACCCGTCGGCCAGCAGGATGACGACGTCCTTCGCGCTCAGCGCCGCCAGCGCACGCAACGCTCCGCCCGCCTTGGACTTGGCGCGGGCCTCGAAGTACCGCCCGGCGAGAACGAATACGGTCACGCCGGCCGCGACTTCGAAGTAGATTGCGTCGCTGCCTACCAGCGCCCCCCAAATGCCGCGGCCACCGTCGCTGGGATTGTGATCACCGAACACCGTGTACAGCGACCAGATGGTCGCGGCAGTGATGCCGACAGAGATGAGCGTCTCCATCGACGCCGCGCCATGGCGACCCTGGCGCAGAGCGACTCGGTGGAATGGCCAGGCCGCCCACGTGACGACGGGCACGGCCAATGCCGTCAACACCCATTCCCAACCGGTGAAGCGCGTACTGGGAACGACGGCGAACATCACCGACAGGTCGGCCAACGGAACGAACAGCACGGCCGCCACGGCCAGCCTGATCATCAAGTACCGCGCGTGATCGGAATCGGGATCGTCATCGCGAGTGCCACCTGTTGCGCGGGGTTGCGCGTCGTAACCGGCGCGATGAACGGCATCGCACAACTCCGGGGCGGACAGGTCTGTGCTGGCGTCGACCGTGGCGACCCGGGTGGCGAAGTTCACCGACGCACGGACTCCGGGGAGCTTGTTGAGCGCCGACTCGACCCGGCTCGCGCACGCAGCACACGACATGCCCGCTACGTCGAGTTGCACGCGGTGCGCATCCGCCGTGCCATCGCTCGTCACGGCGGCCGTCATCGACATCGTCGACTCCACCTCCTTTCCCACCGACTGCGCCATCGTGCCCTAGGAAAAGAGTCGTCACAAAGCCGCGAAGAGTTCCCGACGTTCATGGCTTACGCTTCCTAGCCGTGGCGACATGTGGCGACGATGACCAAGTTACCCACCTCGCCAAGTCCGCAGGCCGAGGCGATCGAGCGGCGCTCACACAGTTCATCGAGGCCACCCAGCGTGACGTCTGGCGGACGGTCGCCTATCTGGCCGACCCGGCCAGCGCAGATGACCTGACGCAGGAGACCTTCCTGCGGGCGATCAAGTCCCTGCCCCGCTTCAGTGGCCGTTCTACGGCGAAGACCTGGTTGATGTCCATCGCCCGTCGGGTGGTCGTCGACCAGATCCGCTACAACACCAGCCGACCCCGACCCGCGTACGTCCTGGACTTGGACGACGTCCTGGGCGCCCGCCGTGGCGGCGACCGGATTGAAGAGATGGTCGAGATCCGGATGCTGCTCGACGGACTGGAGCCAGAACGCCGCGAGGCACTCGTCCTGACCCAAGTTCTCGGACTGACCTACGCCGAGGCCGCCGAGGTCAGCGGGTGCCCCATCGGCACCATCCGTTCCAGGGTCGCGCGAGCGCGCGACGATCTGTTGCGGGCTGCCAACGAGGAAGACCGCGCGGGATAGCTCGGATGGCGCCGGGACGAGTCCGGGGGCGGCGTTAGCGCACGTTGATGGTGGCGATGACGACGTTGAGGTGATGGAGCTCGACGTCGACGCGGCCGGGGACATCGACGGTGAAGTCACAGGCCTCGATCGCCAGGCTGGGACAGTGGCTGCGCGGCGGTGGACTCTAGGGTCCGGGTGCCAGCGTCGCCTTTGCGGTGCGCTCCTGGCCGAACCTGTCGATCCACGTGACGTCCACGACGTCGCCGGGGTAGAAGCGGTCCAGCGTGTGGGTCAGCTGCGTGGCAGAGGTGAGCCGGGTGCCGTTGATCGCGATCAGCACGTCGCGGTCCATCAAACCGGCCGCTTCGGCCGGTCCGCCGCGCAGCACCTCCTGGATGAGGACCCCGGGCACGTCGCTCGGTGCGGTCCGCACGCCGACGCCGAGCAGCGCGGGCGGGCCGATGTGGACGGTGTCCGATGGAGTCCGCGACCGGATCTGGTTCGCGATGCCGAGCGCCTCGTTGATCGGGATCGCGAAGCCCTTACCCCCGGGACCCATCCGGTAGTTCACCGAGGCCGCGGTGGTGATGCCGACGACCTGGCCCGTGCTGTCGACGACCGGTCCACCTGAATCGCCGGCGCGCACGGGCGCGGCGAACTCGATCAACCCGGTGAGTTCGTCGGAGCTACCGGTCAGCGTGTCTTCGGCTTGGACGGTCCGCCCGAAAGCGGTGACCCTGCCGACCTCCCGGGTCAACGGGGCAGCGGAGCCCTGCGCATTGCCGAGGGCGACGACAGGCTCGCCCGCGGCCAGCGCCGCGGAGTCGCCGATCGGGGCGACCGGCAGTCCGCCCGCTCCGAGCAACTGGATGACCGCGATGTCGCGGCGACGGTCGTAGCCGACGAGTACGGCCGGGTACGACCGGCCCGCCACGGTGACGTTGATGCGATCGGCGCCCTGGACGACGTGGAAGTTCGTCAGCACCTCACCGCCCGGGTCGAGCACGATGCCGGTGCCGTTACCGATCGCCCTCTGGTAGTCGATCTCGGTGTCGATGCGCGCCACGGCGGGCTCGACAATGGCCGCCGCCGCGATCGGGTCAGCGGGTGCGGCGCTCGAGGTGGCCGGGGCGAACGGGCCGACCAGTGCGAGCAGCGCGACCAATACGACCGAGAGCACGGACAGCCAACGGGAACGAAGCATGCCCATGAATTGCCCTTCGACGAAGTTTCGGTGACTCGGGTTCTGCTCATATTGTTCGTGATCAGACCGCGCGGTGTCGACGTAAGGGCGCTGACCTCAGTCTTCGACGGCGATTCCGCCGCGCAGACGGCGGCGTCGGCGCGGAGAATCACCCTTGCCGGACGGGCGCCGGTTGCGCAGCCCGCCGCTCGAGGAGGCAGGTCCCTCGTCGCCCGGTTCGGTCTTTTCTGTCTTGTCAGCCGCATCAGTGTCGGATTCCGAGCGCTCGGCTTCCTCGGCGGGTTCTTCGCGACGGGTCTGTGCCTTCGGCTTGAGCGGTTTCGGCGGTGGGGGCGGCAGCTCGGCGACGAACGCCAGATAGAACGCGAAGATACCGAGCAGTGCGATAGCGGCGGCCGCGCCGTAGCTGCCGAACAGCCATGGACCTGCGGAGTCGAGGTCCAGCCAGATCTCGCTGATCGCGGCGCCCAGGATCAGCGCACCGGCCAGCGCGTGCAGCGCGATCGACGCGATGCGCAGCCGCAACGCCAACTGCGGGGTGCCAAGTTCGGGCCGGCGGGTGCGCAGCAGCGTGAACACCACCGGCAGCGCGGCCAGCCCGATCAGCGCCGCGGTGACGATCCGCAGCACCGTGCCCAGTGTGTGCGACGTCGACCCCACGAACTCGAACCAGCGGGGCAGGACGAAGAAGAAGTAGAGGACAGCAGCGATGACGGAGAACGATGCGTGCCAAATGACCGCGACCGAGCGCCGCATGCTCCTCCTCGAGACTGGTGGGCCGGCGGTGCGATCAGGACCTCGAATCGCTGATCGCACCCCGGACCGAGTGCGGAGGATGCGGGATTTGAACCCGCGAGGGCTGTTAACCCAACCCGCGTTCCAGGCGAGCGCCATAGGCCACTAGGCGAATCCTCCGGGGGCCATGGTAACCGACGAGCCGAGTGCGCCCGTCGAGGATGCGCCCGACGCGGGTATTACACTCAGGTCGGACCCCGCGCGGCGTCCATCCTGTGAACTCCCCCAGGGCCGGAAGGCAGCAAGGGTCAACGGGCTCTGGCGGGTGCGCGGGGTCCCCTGTATTCCACGGTCCGGTACGTCCTGGTGAAAGGCTCGCGGTGTCGTTCCACTCCCTCAGCCGCGACGACCTGACCGCCGAGCACGAGCGGCAACAGCGCAACTACGCCGAACTGCAGGGCAAGGGTCTGCGCCTGGACCTGACCCGTGGTAAGCCCTCGCCCGCCCAGCTCGACCTGTCGAACGCGCTGCTCGAACTCCCGGGCCGCGACGCCTACCGCGACAGCGACGGCACCGACGTCCGCAACTACGGCGGGCTGCACGGTCTGTCCGAACTGCGCGCGATCTTCGGTGAGTTGCTCGGCATCCCCGTGCCGAACCTCATCGCGGGAAACAACGCCAGCCTCGAGCTGATGCACGACACGGTCGTGTTCTCGCTGCTGCACGGCGGTGTCGACTCGCCGCGGCCGTGGGTCGCCGAGCCGGTCGTCAAATTCCTGTGCCCGGCGCCGGGGTATGACCGGCACTTCGCACTCACCGAGAACCTCGGCATCGAGATGATCTCCGTGCCCATGCTCGAAGACGGCCCCGACGTCGACCTCATCGAGGAACTCGTCGCCGCCGACCCGGCCATCAAGGGCATGTGGTGTGTCCCGGTGTTCGCCAACCCCACCGGGGTCACCTACTCCTGGGAGGTCGTCCGCCGCCTGGTCCAGATCCGCACGGCAGCAACTGATTTCCGGTTGTTCTGGGATAACGCATACGCGGTGCACACCCTGACGCCCGACTTCATGCGGCAGATCGACGTCCTGGGCCTGGCGGCCGCGGCGGGTAACCAGAACCGGCCGCTGGTGTTCACCTCGACCAGCAAGATCACCTTCGCCGGTGCCGGTGTCAGCTTCCTGGGCGGCTCGCCGGGCAACATTGCGTGGTACCTGCAGCACGCGGGCAAGAAGTCGATCGGCCCGGACAAGGTCAACCAGTTGCGGCACCTGAAGTTCTTCGGGGATGCCGACGGCGTACGGCTGCACATGCAACGCCACCGTGAACTGCTGGCGCCAAAGTTCGCGCTCGTCGGCCAGGTCCTCGAGGACCGGCTGGGCGAGTCGAAGATCGCCTCGTGGACCGATCCCAAGGGCGGGTACTTCGTCAGCCTCGACGTGTGGCCGGGCACCGCCAGGCGCACGGTCGCGCTGGCCAAGGACGCGGGTATCGCGGTGACCGAGGCCGGCTCCGCCTTTCCGTACCGAAAAGACCCAGAGGACAAGAACATCCGGATCGCCCCGTCGTTCCCCTCGGAGGACGACCTGTGGTCAGCCATCGACGGGCTGGCGACGTGTGCGCTGCTGGCCGCCACCGAGTCACTGCTCGAGTGACCATCCGCCGTAGTCCGTCGGTAGCCTGCTGACCGTGGCGCTCTACCGCAAGTACCGACCGGCGACCTTCGCGGAGGTGGTCGGGCAGGAGCATGTCACCGAGCCGCTGTCGACCGCGCTGTCTGCGGGCCGCATCAACCACGCCTACCTGTTCTCCGGCCCCCGTGGCTGTGGGAAGACGTCGTCGGCACGCATCCTGGCCCGCTCGCTCAACTGCGAGCGGGGGCCGACTCCGACGCCGTGCGGAACGTGCGACTCGTGTGTGGCGTTGGCCCCCAACGGCCCGGGCAACATGGACGTCACCGAACTCGACGCGGCCAGCCACGGCGGTGTCGACGACACTCGCGAACTGCGGGACCGGGCGTTCTACGCGCCTGCGCAGTCCCACTACCGCATCTTCATCGTCGATGAAGCCCACATGGTCACCACCGCGGGCTTCAACGCGCTGCTCAAGATCGTCGAGGAGCCGCCGGAACACCTGATCTTCGTGTTCGCCACCACCGAGCCGGAGAAGGTGCTGCCGACGATCCGCTCGCGCACCCACCACTACCCGTTCCGGCTGCTGGCGCCCAAGACGATGCGCACGCTGCTGGAACGGATCTGCGCCGATGAGGGCGTCACCGTCGATGACGCGGTGTACCCGTTGGTGATCCGCGCGGGCGGCGGCTCGCCCCGCGACACTCTGTCGGTGCTCGACCAGTTGCTGGCCGGCGCGGCGGGCAACCGGGTCGAATACGGCCGCGCACTGGCGCTGCTGGGGGCCACCGACGTCGCGCTGATCGACGATGCGGTCGACGCGCTGGCCGCAGGGGATGCCGCCGCGCTGTTCGGCGCGGTCGAATCGGTCATCGACGCCGGGCACGATCCGCGGCGGTTCGCGGTCGACCTGCTCGAGCGGTTCCGCGATCTGATCGTCCTGCAGGCGGTGCCGGACGCCGCCGCGCGCGGGGTGGTCGACGCGCCCGGTGACGTGCTGGAGAGGATGCGGGATCAGGCCGCCCGGTTGGGGGCCGCGACGCTGACCCGCTATGCCGAGGTCGTCCACGCCGGGCTGGGGGAGATGCGGGGTGCCACCGCACCGCGACTCCTGCTCGAGGTGGTGTGCGCCCGGCTGCTGCTGCCGTCGGCCAGCGACACGGAATCGGCTCTCCTGCAACGCGTCGAGCGCATCGAGACCCGCCTCGACATGTCGATACCCGCGTCCGACATGCCGGCGGCCGCTCGCCCCGTCGAACCGGCGAAGACGTTCACCCGCAGGAGTCAGGCGGCCGATGCCCCGGCCCCTGGGCCCGTCGAGGCCCGTCCGGAGCCGGCGGCGCCACCGCCCCCGCCTGCGGCGGCATCGCCTCCGGCCGCCGGTGCGCCCAATGCGGCTGCGGTGCGCAGCATGTGGACGACGGTGCGGGAGAAGGTCCGTCAGCGCAGCCGCACGATCGATGTGATGCTGGCCGGTGCGATCGTGCGCACGGTCGAGGGTGACACACTGGTGCTGAGCCACGAATCAGCGCCGCTGGCGAAACGGCTTGTCGAGCAACGGAACTCCGATGTCATCCGGGATGCGCTCAAGGATGCGCTCGGCGTGGACTGGACGATCCGATGTGAGGCGGGCGGCGGTCCGGCGCCGGCTGTGGTCGCCGAGCCGGCACGTCCCGCCCCCCTCGCCGATCCGCCGCCCTCGGAGGACGACGAGGAGAGCATGCTGGCCGAGGCGGTGCACGAGCAGGCTGGGCCCCGTCGTGACCCCGAGGAAGCCGCGCTCGAACTACTGCAGAACGAATTGGGCGCTCGCCGTATCGACGGGAGTTAGGTCGGAGCTACGCCGACCACCACGGCCGTAGCGGCAGGCCGCCGTCGTTGCCGCGCTCGTCCAGCTTGACCGCCAGCACCTGGTGCAGCTGAACGATGTTCGTCTCGAAGCCGAGCCGTGAACCCGCCATGTAGAGACCCCACACCTTCGCGGTGCCCAGCCCGACCTCGGCGACCGCCTCGTCCCAGACCTCGACGAGGTTGCGGCACCAGTCGCGCAGCGTCATCGCATAGTGGTGGCGCAGATTCTCCTCATGCACCACTTCGAGGCCGACGTTCTGCGCCTCAGTGATGATGCGGCCCGAGCCGGTGAGTTCCCCGTCGGGGAACACGTAGCGGTCGATGAATCCACTGGCGGTCGGTGCGGAATGGTTGTCCGGCCGGGTGATGCAGTGGTTGAGCAGCAGCCCGCCGTTGCGGAGCTTCGACTGCAGGAACCGGAAATATGACGGATAGTTGTGCACACCGATGTGCTCGGTCAACCCGATCGACGACACTGCGTCGAACCCGATCTCGCGCACGTCGCGGTAGTCGCTGTGCCGGATTTCCGCCAGGTCGGTCAGACCCTCGTCGGCGATCGCCTTCTGGCCCCACAGCGCCTGTTCCTTCGACAGTGTGACGCCGACGGCCTTCACGCCGTGTCGGGCCGCGTACCGTACCATGCCACCCCAGCCGCACCCGACGTCGAGCAGGCGGTCACCGGGCTGCAGGCGCAGCTTCTCGAACACCAACCGGTACTTGTTCTCCTGTGCCTCCTCCAGCGTGGCGCCCGGCTGCGGATAGCACGCGCACGTGTAGGTCATCGACGGTCCGAGCACCCACTCGTAGAACGTGTTCGACACGTCGTAGTGGTGGTGGATGACCTCGGCGTCACGAGCCTTGCTGTGCCGCAACCCTTCGGCGATCCGGCGCCACCGCGGCAGCGCCTCCTGCGGCGGCGGGGCGATCGGCTTGAGGTGTTCGAACCCGATCGAGCGCACGATGTTCGCCAGCACCTTGGCTGGCGGACGCTTGAACTGCATCTTCTCGGTCAGCGACCGCAGCAGCTCATACGGATCACCAGGATGCACGCCCGTGATCTCCAGGCAACCGGAGACGTACGCGCGCGCCAGCCCCAGATCACCCGGCGCGGTGGCCAGATACGTGGTGCCGCGCGGCGAATTGAGGTGCAGGCCGAGCTCGGCGTCGGCCGGCCCCGCCGTACTGCCGTCGTACGCACTGAACTTCAACGGTTCCCGGCCCGCGACGAAGAGCTCGAGGATCTCCGCCAGCGTCAGCCTCCGGTCCGGTACTCGTTCTGTCATAGCTGCCTCCGCAATGCTCGCGCCATCCTCATCGTCTCTGCACCGCCTTGGCATACAGATCCAGCAGACGTGAATCAGGGTCGTATGCCTTCTTGACTGTCTTGTAGGTCTCGCCACCGTAGAGTTCGTCGAACTCCTCTCGGGGGTAGTACGCGTCCGAGTACAGCGATTTGTGCCCGTCGAGTTCGCTGACCTTGCGCTCGATGAGCCGGTTGGTGAACCCCTCCTCGGGGCCGACCGGCACAGACGACCAGAAGCCCACGTTGACGTAGGTGTGGCCCGGGCGGATCGGGTACAGCGGCCAGCTGCTGTGGTCCCGTAACCGCAACGGGCACAACCAAAGCGGTTCGATCGGCACGTTCACCAAGAACCATGCCAGGAATTCGGCGGCGCGGCCGATCGGCACCTCGACGTCCTGGACGACCCGCTCCCGGGGCGGACGGCCGTTGCGGATCTCGATCCGGTCGGCGATGTCGAACCGCTGGTCGTAGCCGATCAGCTTCCAGTAGAAGCTGCTGCGGCGGTAGCGGTGCGGCCAGAACCGCCGGATCTTCGGGTTCTGCGCGCCGAATGCCCGTGAGCACCAGAACCAGTCGGTGTCCCAGCGCCACAGGTAGTCGTGGATCGTCAGCCGGTCGTGCTTCTCACCGGCGGGGTGCTGGATCGAGCGGTAGTAGATCTGCCGGCCGGTGTAGTCGCTGACCGGGCCGGGCGTCGCGGTCCGCACGCCGACGCACAGGTAGCTCTCCTCCGCGCTGAACACCACGCCGTCGAGGTAGTCGACGGGTTCGCCGTCGAGGAGGCCGGTCTCCACGATGCCGTCCATCACCTCGACCAATTCGGTCAGCGAGCGGAAACGCAGATGCCGCAGTGCGACGAACGGTTTGACCGGTTCGAGTTCAATTCTCAACCGCACCGAGTACCCGAGCGTGCCGTAGGAGTTCGGGAAGGCGTGAAAGAGGTCGGGATGGCGGTCGCGGCTCGCGGTGAGAACCTCCCCGGAACCGGTCAGGATATCCATCTCCAGCACCGACTCGTGCGGGAGGCCGTTACGGAACGAGGTGGACTCGATACCCAGCCCCGTCACCGCACCGCCAAGGGTGATGGTCTTGAGCTGCGGCACCACCAGCGGCGCGAGACCGTACGGCAGCGTCGCCGCGACGAGGGTCTCGTAGGTGCACATGCCGGCGACGTCGGCGGTACGCGCATCCGGGTCGACGGCGATCACGCCGGTCAGTCCAGACACGTCGAGCCCCTTGACGGTGTTCCTGGCGCGGGCACGGAACAGGTTGGAGGTGGGTTTGGCGAGGCGCACCGGGGCCGTCGGCGGAATCGCCCGGTAGCTGGCCAGCAGCCGCTCCACGCCTTCGGCGTGAGCAGCCCGTGCGTCGGTTGGTGCAACAGACACGGATATACGCTAGTCCGCGGCCGCAGCCGATGCGACCGCACCGCGACGAAGGAGTGTCACATCATGGGACAGGTCAGCGCGTCGAGCACCGTCATGGTCAACGCCGAACCGGCCGCGGTCCTGGCGGCCGTCGCCGACTACCGGACCGTCCGGCCCAAGATCCTCTCCGAGCACTACCGCGACTACCGGGTTGTCGAGGGCGGGCAGGGTGCGGGGACCGTCGCCACCTGGAAGTTGCAGGCGACCAAATCGCGTGTGCGGGAGGTCAGGGCCACCGTCGACGTGGTCGGGCACACCGTGATCGAGAAGGACTCCAACTCCACGCTGGTGAGCAATTACACCGTCGCGCCGGCGGGGCCGGGTTCCTCGGTGACGGTCAAGACGTCGTGGACCGGCGCCGGCGGCGTCAAGGGTTTCTTCGAGAAGATCTTCGCGCCGCTGGGACTGAAGAAGATCCAGGCGCAGCTGCTGGAGAACCTCAAGCGTGAGGTCGAGAAGGGGGCCTGACCCGCCGTTCAGGACACCGCCAGGAACGCGGCGATACCGCGGACGACCGCGTCGGCATAGCGCTGCCTGCCCTCGGCGGTCTTCATCACCGCCGAATCGGCCGGGTTCTTCATATTGCCCAGCTCCACCAGGATCGACGGGTACTGCGCGAGGTTGAGCCCGGCGATGTCGCTGCGCGGGTTCAGTCCCCCCGAACCGATGTAGGTCGACGGGACGAACCCGGATCCGGACAGCCGATCGCGCATGACCTGCGCGAACTGCACGGCCGGCCCGGCTTGCGCCTTGTTGAGCGGGGGTGACGAGTACAGCACGTGGAAGCCGCGTCCGGTCGGTGGACCGCCGTCGGCGTGGACGGACACGATTGCGTTGGGCCGGACGGAGTTGGCCAGGGCGGCCCGTTCGTCGACGCATGGGCCGAGCGCGTTGTCGTTGCCCCGCGACATCGCGGTGCGCACGCCGAGCGCGGTCAGCGTCTGCCGGACCCGCAACGTGGTGTCCCAGGCGAATGTGTGCTCGGGATAGCCGTCCTCGGTCGACGTGCCGCTGGCCTGACAGTCCTTCGTGCCGCCCCGACCGGTGGGTACCTGCCTGGCGATCGAGGCGTCGTTGGCGCCGTTGTGGCCGGGGTCGAGGAACACGATCTTCCCGGCGATGTTGGCGGGAGCGGCGGAAGCGGGAGCGGCGAACGTCGTCGTGGCGAACGTCGTCGTGGCGAATGTAGAGGCGGCGACGAGCAGGCTGGTGGCGATCGCGGCTCCGACACGCAGGCTGGCGGGCACGGGCGCCACCGTAGCCCGCGTGCGGACTACGCTTAAAGCCCGAAGCTCCGGACACGGGCGAGAGAAACCAAGTCGAGACCAACACGACATCAACACGCAAGGGGACCAGGCATGCAACCCGGTGGCCAGCCCGATATGTCGGCACTGCTCGCGCAGGCCCAGCAGATCCAGCAGCAACTCATGGAGGCGCAGGAGTCCTTGGCCGGCTCCGAGGTGCACGGTCAGGCCGGTGGCGGTCTGGTGCAGGTCACGATGAAGGGCAGCGGTGAGGTCACCTCGTTGGCCATCGACCCCAAGGTCGTCGACCCCGACGATGTCGAGACGCTGCAGGACCTCGTCGTCGGTGCGATCGCCGACGCCGCCAAGCAGGTCACCATCCTGGCCCACGACCGGCTCGGGCCGCTCGCGGGCGGTATGGGCGGCCCGGGGATCCCGGGCCTCTGACTTGTTCGAGGGGCCCGTCCAGGATCTGATCGACGAACTCGGCAAGCTGCCGGGGATCGGCCCGAAGAGCGCGCAGCGCATAGCGTTTCACCTGTTGAGCGTTGAGCCGCCCGACATCGACCGGTTGACCGCGGTGCTCACCAGGATCCGCGACGGGGTGAAGTTCTGCGAGGTGTGCGGCAACGTCTCCGATGCCGACCGCTGCCGCATCTGCTCCGATCCGCGCCGCGACGCGTCGCTGGTGTGCGTGGTCGAGGAACCCAAGGACGTGCAGGCCGTCGAGCGCACGCGTGAGTTCCGCGGCCGCTACCACGTGCTGGGCGGGGCGCTCGACCCGTTGAGTGGGGTGGGGCCGGCTCAACTGCGCATCCGCGAGCTGTTGAACCGGATCGGCGAGCGGGTCGACGGGATTGACGTGGCCGAGGTGATCATCGCCACCGACCCGAACACCGAGGGGGAGGCGACGGCCACGTATCTGGTGCGAATGCTGCGTGACATCCCCGGGTTGACCGTCACGCGGATCGCTTCGGGGTTGCCGATGGGCGGCGATCTCGAATTCGCCGACGAGCTCACGCTGGGCCGCGCGCTGGCAGGCCGCCGCGCGATGGCCTGACTTCGTTTCGCCCAAACGAACAAACGGGCGAACTTGTGCGAGTGAATGTCGCCATTTCGTCGATCTGGGCGAGGTGTCAGACCCGTCGACGACCATACGGCCATGACTGAGGTATTCCTGGGCGCAGAAGCCCTGGGCGGTGGCCTGCCGCGCAGCGAGCTGCGACGCTGGTATCGCCCGATATTCCGTGGTGTGTACATCTCGAAAAATGCGAACCCGACACTGCAGGACCGAACCGTCGCCGCATGGCTCACGTCGGGCCGGACCGGCATCGTGACCGGGGTCGCCGCATCCGCATGGCACGGTGCGGACTGGGTCGACGATCAAGAACCGATCGAGATCCTGGTGCACGAACGACGCAAGCAGGCCGGCCTCTTGGTGCGGATGGACCGCGTCGCCGACGACGAGGTGATCATCTCCGACGGTTTGCGGGTGGCGACGCGGGCGCGCACCGCCTTCGACCTGGGGCGGTATCAGAAGCGTGCCGCGGCGATGGGCCGGCTCGACGCGTTGATGCGGGCGGCGCCGTTCGAGTCCAAAGACGTCACGGCGTTGATCGACCGGTACGGCTCGGTGCGGGGTGTCCGTCAGTTACGGCAGTTGCTGCCGCTGATCGACCCGGGGGCGGAGTCGCTCAAGGAAAGCTGGTTGCGATTGCTGTTGATCGACGACGGGTTCCCGACTCCGGCGACACAGATCCCGGTGACCGACGGGAGCGGCGAACCTTTCGCCTTCGTCGATATGGGTTGGCGGCACCTGCAGTTGGGGGTGGAGTACGACGGCGACCAGCACAGGACGAGCCGGTCGCAGTACGTCAAAGACATGCGCCGGATGGAGAGTATCCGGCGGTGCGGCTGGGAGGTGATCCGGGTGATCAAGGAAGACCATCCCGGGTCGGTGCTCGCCCGTGTGCGGCAGGCGTACAAGCGTTGCGCCGATATCGACGAAATGCCCGCATCCTCTCGGCCTTTGGCGCCCATTCGTTCGTTTGGGCGCAGAACGGCGGCCTAGCTAAGCCGCCGGGGTGCCGCCAGACGTTCCCGCCGCAGCCGCGCTACCTCGTCGAGCTCCAGCGACGGCAGACCGCCGACGACCTTGCTCAGCAGGTTGTCGGCCAGCTCGGGGTTTCGGGCCAGGCACGGCCCGTGCAGGTAGGTGGCGATGACGCTGCCCTGCACCGCCCCGTCGAGACCGTCTCCGTCGCGGTTTCCCGCCCCCTTCTCGACCCGTGCCAGCGGTGCCGCATCGGGGCCGAGCGTCGTTCCGCCCCGGTGATTTTCGAAGCCGCTCAGTTTGTCGCGCAGTCCTTCGGCCAACGGCTGGGACACCACTTCGCCGATCGTGCGGGCGGGTTGCGGTGTGGTCGTCACATCGAGCATCCCGACGCCGTCGACCCGTTCCCCCGACGAGGTCTCGTACCAGTGGCCGAGCACCTGGATCGCCGCGCAGATCGCGAGCACCGGAGCCCCGCGCGCGGCGGCCTGCTGCAGTCCCCGATAGCGCTGCAGGTGTTTTGTCGCCAGCCGCTGCGCGTAGTCCTCGGCGCCGCCGAGGGTGTAGAGGTCGAGCTCGGCGGGTACCGGATCGGCCAGCGTGATCTCCACGACCTCGGCGTCGATGCCCCGCAACCGCAACCGCTGTCGCAGCACGACGGAGTTGCCGCTGTCGCCGTAGGTGCCCATCACGTCGGGCAGCACCAGACCGATCCGCACCGTCGAGTCAGCCACTATCCCCCCGGTCGCTTCGCTCCTGCCCCCTGGAGTCACGGTTCAATCGCCGGTTCAGTTGCAGGAATGCCGTGTAGTTCGCGATCACCTCGACGTGCCCTGCCGGACACGAGTGGATCGCCGCGATGGTGTCGTGCACCAGCGTGTGCTCGACGCCGGCGTATCCCAGCCGCACCGCCAGGTCGGTGCCGCGTTCGCCGGCGGCCACCACCTGAGTGTCCTCGAAGTGCTCGAACCGCACATCCCAGAGCCAGGAGAGGTCTTCGCCGTCGGGGACCTGACCGTTGACGGCGATCACCACCCCAGCGCCGTGCTTGTCGACCATCCACAGTGCCTCCTGCCAGCCAGCGGGATTCTTGGCCAGCAGCACCCGCGCCGTGTGGTCGCCGAGGCGTACGGTGCGGTAGCGCCCGGCCACCTCGTCGACCTCGGACACGGCCGCGACGGCGGTCGCCGGATCTGCACCCAGCGTGACCGCGGCGGCCACGGCCTGGGCGGCGTTACCGCGGTTCACCGCACCGGGTAGCGCCAGCGTCATCGGCAGCGACAGGCCGCCCGGGCCGTACAGGTGGTTGTCGTCGTACGACCACTGCGGTGAGGGCCGCTTGAAGTCGATGCCGGTGGAATACCAGTGCTGGCCGTCGCGGACGATGACCTCACCTGAACGGGGACAGCTCACCGAGTCGTTGGCCCAGCTGCCGCCCGCGGCCACCCACACCACGTTCGGGCTGTCGTAGGCCGCCGACGTCATCAGCACGTCGTCGCAGTTGGCGACCACGACCGCCGACGGATGCCGGGCCAGACCGGCGCGCAGGGTGCGCTCGATGTGGTTGATCTCACCGACCCGGTCGAGCTGGTCGCGCGACAGGTTCAGCAGCACCACCACCGACGGCTCGACGGCGTCGCACACGTGCGGCACGTGCATCTCGTCGACTTCCAGCGCGGCCAGGCCCGCCGCTCGGTCGGCGGCGAGCGCGGCGACCAGCCCGGCGTCCATGTTGGCGCCTTCGGCGTTGGTGGCCACTGCGCCGAGGGTGCCCAGCGCCGCCGCGGTCATCCGCGTGGTGGTGGACTTACCGTTGGTGCCGGTGATGAGGACCGTGCGCCTGCCCTTACCGAGCTGCGCGAGGATCGAGCGGTCCAGCGTCATCGCGACGAGGCCGCCGATCATCGCGCCCGCACCGCGGCCGGTGACGCGCGACGCCCACCGGGCGGCGGCTCCGGCCGTCAGGGCGGCGCGTCCTCGAGGGGTGACCATCCCCGGCAGTTTAGGGTGCCGACACGCACCGCTGCGATCCGAGATTGTCGGCGGGACATGCCACGCTGAGATGGTGAGCCACGGTTGGGGAAGACCGGCGGTCGACACCGGTAAAGGATGGGCCGTCGTCGATGTCGAGACGTCTGGTTTTCGGCCCGGGCAGGCGCGCATCGTCAGTCTGGCCGCACTCGCAGTGGGTGACGACGGCAACGTCGAGCAGAGCCTGGCCACCCTGCTGAACCCGGGTGTCGACCCGGGACCCACGCATGTGCACGGGCTGACCGCCGAGATGCTCGAGGGCGCGCCCCGCTTCGGTGACGTCGTCGCCGAACTCGCCGAACTGCTGCGCGGTCGCACTCTGGTTGCGCACAACGTCGGATTCGACTACTCGTTCCTGACCGCCGAGGCCGAACTCGTCGGTGCCGAACTGCCGATCGACTCGGTGATGTGCACCGTCGAACTCGCCCGTCGCCTCGATCTGGGGACGGAGAACCTGCGGTTGGAGACCCTCGCAGCATACTGGGGTGTGCGGCAGCTCAAACCGCACGAAGCGCTCGACGACGCTCAGGTCCTCGCTCAGATCCTCGAACCGACACTGGCGCGCGCCCGCGAGCGCGGAGCCTGGCTGCCGACGCGTTCGGTGAGCCGACGGCGGTGGCCCAACGGCCGGGTCACCCACGACGACCTGCACCCGCTGAGGACGGCGGCCGCACGGCTGCCCTGCGCGTACCTGAACCCGGGCCGCTACATCGCGGACCGTCCGCTGGTGAGGGGAATGCGCGTCGCGGTCGCCGCGGAGGTCACGCGCACCTACGAGGAGCTGATCGAGCGATTGCTCGCCGCCGGGCTGGCCTACACCGACGCGGTGGACGCAGAGACCTCACTGGTCATCTGCAACCAGTCCGACGTCGAACAGGGCAAGGGCTACCGGGCTCAGGAGCTCGGCGTCCCGGTGCTCTCCGACGCCGACTTCCTGCGGGCACTCGACCACGTCGTCGGGGGCACCGGTATCGAGGAGTTCTTCGACGCCACCACGGTCGGCGATCAGTTCGCGCTGTTCTAGCGAGGCGACCACCACCTTCGGGCCAAACCCATCCGAGCAGGCCGGCGCCGAGATCGACGACCGGTTCGGCGGCGGGCCGCGTCCGCGACGTCGGTTTCGGATTGCCCACGACGACGACAGTCATCCCCGGGCGGCGCGGTTCACCGCCGACACCACCGCGCGCAGTGAGGCCGTCGTGATCGAGGTCGCGATGCCCACACCCCACACCGTCCTACCGCCGACGGAGGCTTCGACGTAGGCCGCCGCCTGCGCCTCCTCGCCGGCGGACAGTGCGTGCTCGAAGTAGTCCAGGACGCTGATGTCGAATCCGATCGCGCCCAGGGCGTCGCAGAACGCGGCCAGCGGACCGTTGCCCGCACCGACGATCTCGCGTTCGACGCCGTCGACTTTCACCACCGCGGTGATCGTGTCGGTGCCGCCGTCGACCTCCGCGGCGTCGACCTTCTGGCGCATCCGCTCCAGCGGCCGGACCGGGGACAGGTACTCCTCGGCGAAGACGTCCCACATTTCCTTGGGCGACACCTCGCCGCCCTCGCCGTCGGTGATCTTCTGGATCGCCTGGCTGAACTCGATCTGCAGGCGGCGCGGCAGCACCAGGCCGTGATCGGCCTTCATGATGTAGGCGACGCCGCCCTTGCCGGACTGGGAGTTGACCCGGATGACGGCTTCGTAGGTACGGCCGACGTCCTTCGGATCGATCGGCAGATACGGCACCTGCCACAGGACGTCGTCCATGTCGGAGTCCGCTTCGTCAGCGGCGACCTTCATCGCGTCCAGACCCTTGTTGATCGCGTCCTGGTGGCTGCCGGAGAACGCCGTGTACACCAGGTCGCCGCCGTACGGGTGACGCTCGTGCACCGGCAGCTGGTTGCAGTACTCGACAGTGCGGCGGATCTCGTCGATGTTGGAGAAGTCGATCTGCGGGTCGACCCCACGGCTGAACAGGTTCAGGCCCAGCGTCACCAGGCATACGTTGCCGGTGCGCTCACCGTTGCCGAACAGGCAGCCCTCGATGCGGTCGGCGCCGGCCTGATACCCCAATTCCGCTGCGGCGACGGCGGTTCCACGGTCGTTGTGCGGGTGCAGGCTCACGATGATGCTGTCGCGCGGGTTCAGGTGCCGGTTCATCCACTCGATCGAGTCTGCGTAGACGTTGGGCGTCGCCATCTCGACGGTGGCGGGCAGGTTGATGATCAGCGGCACCTCGGGGGTGGGCTTCACGACATCGGCGACGCCGTTGCAGACGTCGACGGCGTACTCCAGTTCGGTGCCGGTGTAGGACTCGGGCGAGTATTCGAACCGCCACAGCGTGTCGGGGTGCTTGCCGGCCTCTTCGACGCACATCCGGGCGCCCTCGACGGCGATCTGCTTGACGGCCTCGCGGTCGGCGCGGAACACGACGCGGCGCTGCAGGATCGACGTCGAGTTGTAGAAGTGCACGATCGCCCGCGGTGCGCCCTTGCAGGCTTCGAAGGTGCGGGTGATCAGTTCGGGCCGGCACTGCGTCAGCACCTGGATGGTGACGTCGTCGGGGATCGCGCCCTGTTCGATGATTTCGCGGACGAAGTCGAAATCGGTCTGGCTGGCCGACGGGAAGCCGACCTCGATCTCCTTGTAGCCCATCTGCACCAGCAGTTCGAACATGCGGCGTTTGCGCGCGGGGCTCATCGGGTCGATCAGCGCCTGGTTGCCGTCGCGCAGGTCGACCGCGCACCACATCGGCGCGGTGTCGACGACCTTGTCGGGCCAGGTGCGGTCGGGCAGCGTGATCGGTTCCACTTCTTCGGCGAAGCTGCGGTACCGGCTGACCGGCATGGAGGAGGCGCGTTGGGTGTTCCAAGCCGGCTGGCCGGGATGCGGCGGGCCGGACGGGGTGGTGATGGCGCGGACGGACGAGAAGGCGTCTGTTGATTCAGGGGTGTTCATGATCGATTGCTCCGGGAGTTGGACGAGGGACTCGACCGGCGCGTCACGAACACCCGCGACGGGAAGCCGGTCTGGTCAGACCCCGCCGCGGCGGCCGAGGAGGAGCGCCCGCTGCACAAACATGGTGAGCACACTGTAGCGTGCCGCGGTGCGGCGACCCAAATGCGGCGCTAGACGGCGGAGCCCGGGAACGCGATCACCGACAGGAACCGGATCGGCAGTTCGACCAGGTCGCGGAATGTCAGAGCGCCGGGTGGCCCCATCTGCCGGCGAATGCGACGTCGTCGAGCGGTGACCGCTCACGAGGCCGGGAGTCGCGTTCGACGATTGCCTCGTCGGCCTGCGCGTAGTCACCGAGCCGCCCGACCGCGACGACGGCCAGCGGACGCACACCGCCGGGAATGCCGAACGCCGCCCGTGCCGCGTCGACGTCGAAGCCGGCCATCGGATGGGTGATCAGTGACCGCGACACCGCCTCGACGCTAATGTTGGCGATCGCGGCACCCGCGTCGAGGACGGCGTAGCGGGCGGTGCGCTCGTCGTGCCCCTCGTCGGCGCACACCAGGACCAGCGCGCTGGCCGCCCGGGCGTAGCTGTTGCCCCGGCGCAGCACCCCGGCCAAGGCCCCGAAGGTCGGATCGCCGCGGCGCCCGACGACGAACCGCACCGGTTGCCGCCCGCCCCACGAGGCCGCCCAGCGCGCGGCCTCCAACAGCGCCGTCAACTGCTCGTCGGTGAGTTCGGCGGTCGGGTCGAAGGCGCGTGGGCTCCAGCGGGCGGCGACGTCGGGGTGGATGGGCACCTGGGTCTGCGCGGCGCGGTCGGACGGCGGGTTGGCCACGCATCGACGCTACCGGTTGAGTCCTGCGCGAGGGCAGGGAAAAAGCAGGTGCGCGCAGCCCTTATCCTTGGTGGGACTTTTTCCGCGCGAAAGGCTAGTTCAGTGGCGCTCGTCGTCCAGAAATTCGGTGGGTCCTCGGTGTCGGACGCCGAGCGCATCCGCCGCGTCGCCGAACGCATCGTCGAGACCAAGAAGGCGGGCAATGACGTGGTCGTCGTCGTTTCGGCGATGGGTGACACCACCGACGACCTGCTCGACCTGGCCAAGCAGGTGTGCCCGGCCCCGCCGGCGCGTGAACTCGACATGCTGCTCACCGCCGGTGAGCGCATCTCCAACGCCCTGGTGGCGATGGCGATCGAGTCCCTGGGCGCCCAGGCTCGCTCGTTCACCGGCTCGCAGGCGGGCGTCGTCACCACCGGCGCCCACGGCAACGCCAAGATCATCGACGTCACCCCGACCCGGCTGCGGTCGGCGCTCGACGAGGGCCAGATCGTGCTCGTCGCCGGATTCCAGGGCGTGAGTCAGGACACCAAGGACGTCACCACGCTCGGTCGCGGCGGGTCGGACACCACCGCGGTCGCCGTGGCGGCGGCGCTGGGCGCCGACGTCTGCGAGATCTACACCGACGTCGACGGCGTCTACACCGCCGACCCGCGCATCGTGCCCGACGCGCGCAAACTCGACACCGTCAGTTTCGAGGAGATGCTCGAGATGGCGGCGTGCGGCGCCAAGGTGCTCATGCTGCGCTGTGTGGAGTACGCCCGCCGCTACGACCTGCCCATCCACGTGCGCTCGTCGTACTCGGACAAACCCGGGACCATCGTCAACGGATCGATCGAGGACATCGCCATGGAAGACGCCATCCTGACCGGAGTCGCTCACGACCGCAGTGAGTCCAAGGTCACCGTCGTGGGTCTGCCCGACGTCCCCGGTTACGCCGCCAAGGTCTTCCGCGCGGTCGCCGACGCCGACGTGAACATCGATATGGTGCTGCAGAACATCAGCAAGATCGAGGACGGGAAGACCGACATCACGTTCACGTGTGCGCGGGACAACGCCCCGGGTGCGGTGGAGAAGCTCACCTCGCTGCAGGACGAGATCGGGTTCACCCGCGTGCTCTACGACGACCACATCGGCAAGGTGTCGTTGATCGGTGCGGGGATGCGCAGCCATCCGGGTGTCACCGCGGCGTTCTGTGAGGCGCTGGCCGAGGTCGGGGTGAACATCGATCTGATCTCGACGTCGGAGATCCGGATTTCCGTGCTGGTCAAGGACACGGAACTGGACAAGGCGGTCGCCGCGTTGCACGAGGCGTTCGGCCTCGGCGGCGACGAAGCGGCCGTCGTCTACGCGGGAACGGGACGGTAGATGGTCAACATCGGGGTGGTCGGCGCGACCGGCCAGGTAGGCCAGGTCATGCGCACCCTGCTCGAGGAGCGCGGTTTCCCGGCCACCAGCGTCAGGTTCTTCGCCTCGGCCCGCTCGCAGGGTCGGAAGCTGCCGTTCCGCGGTCAGGAGATCGAGGTCGAGGACGCCGCGACCGCCGACCCGTCGGGCCTGGACATCGCGCTGTTCTCGGCGGGCGCGACCACGGCGCGGGTGCAGGCGCCGCGGTTCGCCGCCGCCGGCGCCGTCGTCGTCGACAACTCGTCGGCCTGGCGGAAGGACCCTGACGTACCGCTGGTCGTCAGCGAGGTGAACTTCGAGCGCGATGCCGGTAATCGCCCGAAAGGCATCATCGCCAACCCCAACTGCACGACGATGGCCGCGATGCCGGTGCTCAAGCCGCTGCATGACGAGGCCGGTCTGGTGCGCATGATCGCGTCGACGTATCAGGCCGTCTCGGGCAGCGGTCTTGCCGGCGTCGAGGAACTGTTCGGTCAGGCCAGCGCCGTCGTCTCGGGCAGCCGCGACCTGGTGCACGACGGCGGCGCCGTCGACTTCCCGGCGCCGAACAAGTACGTCGCCCCGATCGCGTTCAACGTGGTGCCGTTGGCCGGATCGCTGGTCGACGACGGTTCGGGGGAGACCGACGAGGACCAGAAGCTGCGCAACGAGAGCCGCAAGATCCTCGGCATCCCGGAGTTGCTGGTGAGCGGGACGTGCGTGCGGGTGCCGGTTTACACGGGGCATTCACTGTCCATCAACGCCGAATTCGCGCAATCGCTTTCGGTCGAACGCGCGACGGAATTGTTGGCGGCTGCGCCGGGGGTGCAGCTGGTCGACGTGCCGACGCCGCTGGCCGCCGCGGGTGTCGACGAATCGCTGGTCGGCCGCATCCGCCAGGATCCGGGCGCGCCGGAGGGGCGCGGGCTGGCGCTGTTCATCTCCGGCGACAACCTGCGAAAAGGAGCGGCGCTGAACACGATTCAGATCGCCGAGTTGCTGGCCGCCGAGCTGTGACCGGCGGGTGTACTGGGGCCGCGTGACCGCCGCCGCGGTGCTCGCTGCCGCGTTGCCTATGCCGACCGCCCATGCGCAGCCACCCGCGCCCGTTCCCGGTCCCGTGCTGCCGCCGTTGGCGCCGGGGCAGGTGGTGCGGCTCGGCCCGACCGCCGGAACCGGAACGGCTACAAGTGATTACGGGATCGGTGCGACGGATCTCTGTGAATTCATGGAGTTCCCGAGCGGGATCCTGCAGGTCTGCGGTGACAGCTTTGCCGGGCAGGGCGTGGGCTTCGGTGGCTGGTATTCGCCGGTCGCGCTGCACGTCGAGACCGACTCGATCCTCGACCCCGCAGGGGTGCGCTACGACCGGGTCACCGGGGTGGACGCCCCGTTGCTGGCCGATCCGACGCCGGCAGGATCGTCGCAGCTGCCTGCCGGTGTGGTGCAGATCAACCGCGAGAACTACATGCTGGTCACGACCACCCGCGATCTGCGACCGCAGAGCTCACGGCTGGTGAAAGCCGAAGCGGGGCGGGGTGGTTGGCGCACGGTGCCCGGTTCGGAGCGCGACGCCGGACATGCCGAGGGGTTGCAGTCGCAGATCAGCGGTTACTACGACCCGATTCCGGCGGTGGATTCGCCGAGCGGGTGGGTCTACATCGTGGCCAACAACTTCGACCGCAGCGGACCTGTGGTGCTGTATCGCGTTGCGCCGCAGGTGTTCACAGACCGCGATAAATGGCAGGGCTGGTCGGTCGAATCGGGTTGGGGCCACGAGCCGACGCCGCTGTGGGGCGACCGAGTCGGTGAGATGAGCGTGCGGCAGATCGACGGCAAGACGGTGCTCTCGTACTTCAATGCCAGCACCGGGAACATGGAGATCCGGGTGGCCGACAACCCGATCGGTCTGGGTGACGCGCCGGTGACGACGGTGGTGGTCGCGGGGAACTGGCCGGATCGGGCGGAGTTCCTGCCGCCGCCGGAGGTCAACCGGTTGGCCCAACCGTACGGCGGTTACATCTCGCCGGGGTCGACGCTCGGCGAGGTGCGGGTGTTCGTCAGCCAGTGGAACACCACCCCCCACGGTGACAATGCGCCATATCGGGTGATCCAGTTCGCGGTCAACCCGTACAAACCGGGACAACCGGTGCCCTGAGCCGCTGGGAAGAAGCCAAGGACCGGACCCGTCTTCGCCGACACGCCGCCCCCGGCATACACGGCCGGGCCCACTGCTCCCCGCGCGTCCGTGATGGGAATGATCCTAGATCATCCCTAAGGGCCTACCGTCACATGAACGGCTACGGCAGCCACACCTACCAGTGGGTCAACGCCGCCGACCGACCAGGGCATCGCGGCGGGTTACCCGAGCTGGACGCTGAACCGCAACGCCGGTGACAGTGCTGAATCGAAGATCAAGGCCGGCGCGCAGCCGTAGCCGATTCCGAGACCATTTCTGCAGCCCCTCCGGGACGCCCCGGCCGTACCAGTGGCCGGGGCGTTTGCCGTCTGCGAGCGGGCTGGCATGATCGTTGGCCATGAGCATCGAAGTGAAGTACACCGCAGAATCGACGGCCAGCGGTGGCGGCCGCAACGGCCACGTGAAGTCCAGCGACGACAAGATCGACCTCGACACCCGCCCGCCCAAGGAGTTGGGCGGCAGTGGTGAGGGTGTGAACCCCGAGCTGCTCTTCTCGGCCGGTTACGCCGCGTGCTTCCTGGGGGCGTTGCGCCTGCAGGCCAAGAACAACGACGTCGAGATCGACGAGGCGTCGGCGATCACCGCCCAGGTCGGCTTCGGCCCGGATTCCGAGGGCGGCTTCGGCATCACCGCACACCTGATCGGCTACCTGCCCGGTCTCAAGCAGTCCATCGCCGACGACCTCATGGCGAAGGCTCAGGCGTTCTGCCCGTACTCCAAGGCCACCCGCGGCAACATCGACGTGAAGCTGTCGGCGAAGGTCTAGTGCCGATGCGGCTTCTGGTGGGCGTCGCCGCGGCCGGTCTCGTACTGGCCTCGGCACCGCTCGCACAGGCCCGCCCGTCGGATCCGGGCGTGGTCAACTACGCCGTGCTCGGCAAGGGTTCGGTGGGCAACATCGTCGGTGCCACCCTGCGGTGGGAATCGTTGTTCACCAACCCGGCGCAGGCGTTCTACGTGGACGACCCGGTCTGCAACAACTGGGCCGACATCGGGCTACCCGAGGTCTACAACGATCCCGACCTGGCCTCGTTCAACGGCGCCGTCGCGCAGGAATCGCCCACCGACGCCACCCACCTGGTCAAACAGGCGATCGGCGTGTACGCGACGACCGACGCCGCCGAGCGCGCATACCGCCGCGTCGTCGACCGCACCACGGGTTGTGCGGGTCAGACCACCGCGATGCACCTCGACAACTTCACCACTCAGGTGTGGACGTTCACCGGTAGTCCGGCCGGCGCCGCGGACGCCGACTGGGTCAAACAGGAAGCGGGCACCGACCGGCGCTGCTTCACCACCACCCGCAAGCGCGAGAACGTCCTGCTGCAGGCGAAGGTGTGCCAATCCGGCAACGGCGGACCAGCGGTCAACCTGCTGGCCGGTGCCATGCAGAACACGCTGGGGCAATGACCGGCCGAGTTGGGCGGCACCCGCATGTCACCAAGCTGTCACGGATAAACAGGGTGCACTCGTCGGTCCGCTCTGGACAATGAGGACGGTAGCGGTGATCAGCCGATACCGCGGCTGCCAACCAGCGGTCCAGTCCCAGCGTCCGGACCCGGGGAGGGGATGGGTTCATCAGATGACCGTTCAAACGACCTACGACCCGGGATGCGACACGGCACCCGACGAATTCGCCTCGGCGGCCGACGCTGCCGAGCACATCACCGAACATTGTCTGCACGACGGCCCGGTCGGCCCGGTCGGCCTCGAGATCGAGGCGCACTCGGTCGACCTGACGGACCCACGCCGTCGCCTCGACTGGGGCGAGGTGACGGATGCGATCGCCGGTGTCCCGGCGCTGCCCGGCGGCAGCAGGATCACCGTCGAACCCGGTGGCGCGGTGGAACTGTCCGGCCCGCCCGCGGACGGTTCGATCGCCGCGATCGCCGCGATGACCTCCGACCGGGCCGTGCTGCGTGCGGCCTTCGCACAGCGCGGGCTCGGGCTGGTGCTCGTGGGCGCCGACCCGCTGCGCCGGCCGCGCCGCGTCAACCCCGGCGGTCGGTACTCGGCGATGGAGGCCTTCTTCACGGCGAGCGGTACCGGCGCGGCCGGTGCATTCATGATGACCTCGACCGCATCGATCCAGCTCAACCTCGACGCCGGACCCCGGCGTGGCTGGGCCGACCGGGTCCGGTTGGCGCATGCGCTCGGCCCGACGATGATCGCCGCCACGGCCAACTCTCCGCTGCTCGCCGGCCGGTTCTCGGGGTGGCAGAGCAGTAGGCAGTGGGTCTGGGGTGAGTTGGACGAAGCACGCTGCGGGCCGGTGCTCGGCGCAAGCGGTGACGACCCGGCCAGCGACTGGGCCCGCTACGCGCTGCGCGCCCCGGTGATGCTGGTGCCCAATCCCGAGCCGGTGCCGGTCACGGACTGGGTGCCGTTCGCCGAGTGGGCCGACGGACAAACCCTCCTCGGCGGGCGGCGTCCGACACGTGCGGACCTCGAATACCACCTGACCACCCTCTTCCCGCCCGTGCGTCCACGCCGCTGGCTCGAAATCCGATATCTGGATGCGGTTCCCGACGCTCTGTGGCCTGCCGTCGCCTTCACGCTGACCACCCTGCTCGACGATCCGGTGGCCGCCGACATCGCCGCGGAGGCCACCGAATCGGTCGCCACGGCCTGGGACCGGGCCGCGCGCATCGGGCTCGGCGACCGCCGGCTTCGCTCCGCGGCGCTGCGCTGCGTCGAGGCCGCCGCCGAGCGGGCACCCGCAGCCGTGATGGAATCGATGCAGCAGTTGGTGCGTTCGGTCGAAGAAGCCAGATCCCCTGCCGATGACTTTGCCGACCGGGCGGTCGCCTACGGGATCGGACCAGCCGTACGCCAACTCGCGAAAGGTGAGCCTTGACTGCACGTGACACCCTGGGCGACGAACTGGGCAGAGCGCGCGACCGCACGCTCCGGTTGGTCGACTTTGACGACACGGAATTGCGGCGACAGTACGACCCGCTGATGAGCCCGCTGGTCTGGGACCTCGCGCACATCGGGCAGCAGGAGGAGTTCTGGCTGCTGCGCGACGGCGACCCCGGCCGCCCCGGAATGCTGGCCCCGGGCGTCGAACGTCTCTACGACGCCTTCGTCAACTCCCGTGCCAGCCGGGTGAACCTGCCGCTGCTGCCGCCGACCGACGCCCGCGCGTACTGCCGGAGCGTGCGCGGCAAGGTCCTCGACACCCTCGACGCCCTACGCGACGACGACGCCGAGAAGGCCTTCGGATTCGCGTTGGTGATCAGCCATGAGAACCAGCACGACGAGACGATGCTCCAGGCACTCAACCTGCGGACCGGAGCGCCGCTGCTCGAGCCCGGCGCACCGCTGCCCGCCGGCCGGTCCGGCCTCGCGGGGACCTCGGTCTCGGTGCCGGGTGGACCGTTCGTGCTGGGCGTCGACGCCGTCACCGAACCGCATTCTCTTGACAACGAACGCCCCGCGCACATCGTCGACGTCCCCGGTTTCCGGATCGGACGGGTGCCCGTCATCAACGGCGAATGGCAGCAGTTCATCGACGACGGTGGCTACTCGCAGCGGCAGTGGTGGTCCGCGCCCGGTTGGACACACCGCCAGGAAGCCGGGCTGACGGGGCCGCAGTTCTGGAACGGTGACGGCACCCGCACGCGGTTCGGGCATGTCGAGCAGATCCCCGCCGACGAACCCGTCCAGCACGTCACGTTCTTCGAGGCCGAGGCATACGCCCGCTGGGCGGGGGCGCGTCTGCCCACCGAGATCGAATGGGAGAAGGCCTGCGCGTGGGATCCCGCTGCCGGGCAACGCCGCCGTTACCCGTGGGGATCGTCGGCACCGACCGCGCACCTGGCCAACCTGGGCGGAGACGCGTTGCGGCCCGCACCCGTCGGCGCGTACCCGGCCGGGGCGTCGGCGTGCGGCGCCGAACAGATGCTCGGCGATGTGTGGGAGTGGACCACCTCCACTCTGCGGCCCTGGCCCGGTTTCACCCCGATGATCTACGACCGGTACTCGCAGCCGTTCTTCGACGGCGCCGGATCTGGTGACTACCGCGTACTGCGCGGCGGGTCGTGGGCGGTCGCGCCGGAGATCCTGCGGCCCAGTTTCCGCAACTGGGACCATCCGATCCGGCGGCAGATCTTCTGCGGGATCCGGCTGGCGTGGTCGGACAACCAGGCGGGTACGGCCTGATGTGCCGCCACGTCGGCTGGTTGGGGGCGCCGCGCTCGGTCGGCGCGCTCATCCTCGACCCGCCCTACAGCCTGCTGATGCAGTCCTATGCGCCGCGCCGCCAGAAGCACGGCCTGATGAACGCCGACGGGTGGGGTGTCGGCTTCTTCTCACCCGACCTTCGCGACGATGCGGCGCCCTGCCGGTGGCGCAGTGCCTCCCCGTTGTGGGGCGACACGTCGTTCGCGTCGGTCGCCCCCGCCCTGCGCAGCGCGTGCGTGGTCGGGGCGGTCCGGTCGGCCAGCGTGGGCATGCCGATCGAGGCGACCGCCTCGGCGCCGTTCACCGACGGGGCTTGGCTGCTGTCGCACAACGGGCTCGTCGACCGGGCGGTGCTGCCGCTGTCCACGCACGCCGAATCGACCGTCGACAGTGCGTTGCTCGCCGCGCTGATCTTCGACCGGGGCATGGACCGGCTCGGCGACGCCGTCACCGAGGTGGCCGCCCGCGACCCCGGCGCACGGCTGAACATCCTGGCCGCCAACGGATCCGAGATGGTCGCCACCACCTGGGGGGACACCCTGTCGGTGCTGCGCACCGATGACGGCGTGGCGTTGGCCAGCGAACCCTACGACGACGACCCGCGCTGGGAGGAGATCCCGGACCGCCATCTGGTCCGCACGGACGGCTCCTCGGTACAGCTGAGCGCGCTGAGAGGATCGGCATGACGTTCACCCTCGCCACCTACCTGGCGGACGACTCCGCCGCGAAGGCGTTGCGGCGTGACGTGCGCGATGGGCTCACCGCGAACCCGAAGACGTTGCCGCCCAAGTGGTTCTACGACTCTGTGGGCAGCGATCTGTTCGACCGGATCACCCGGTTACCCGAGTACTATCCGACGCGCGCCGAGGTGCAGATCCTGGGTGACCGGTCCGGGGAGATCGCGGCGGTCACCGGCGCGGACACCCTGGTCGAACTGGGCAGCGGCACGTCGGAGAAGACCCGGATGCTGCTCTCGGCGCTGCGCGAGCACGGATCGCTGCGCCGGTTCGTCCCGTTCGACGTCGACGCGAGCGTGCTGCAGAATGCCGGTGCGGCATTGGCGGCGGAGTACGCCGGTCTCGAGATCGAGGGCGTGTGCGGCGATTTCGAGGAACACCTCGGCAAGATCCCCCAGGGGGGCCGGCGGGTTATCGCCTTTCTCGGGTCGACGATCGGCAACCTCACCGCCGCCCCCCGCGCGTCCTTCCTCGCCACCCTCGCCGACACCATGGCGCCTGGGGACACGCTGCTGCTGGGCACTGACCTGGTCAAGGCCACCGACCGGCTGGTCTCGGCCTACGACGACAGCCAGGGCGTGACGGCCCGGTTCAACCGCAACGTGCTCGCCGTGGTGAACCGCGAACTCGACGCCGATTTCGACATCGGGGCGTTCGCGCACGTCGCCCGCTGGAACGCCGGCGAGCAGCGCATCGAGATGTGGTTGCGCGCAACGGATCCACAGCAGGTACGCGTCGGGGCGCTCGACCTCACCGTGGAGTTCGCCGACGGTGAGGAGATGCTCACCGAGGTGTCGTGCAAGTTCGAGCCCCACGACGTCGCCGCCGAACTCGCCGCCGCCGGCCTGCGCCGCACCCACTTCTGGACCGATCCGGGGGGCGATTTCGGGCTGTCGCTGGCGGCCAAGTGACCGGGCTGCTGGCCGAACGCTGGCGTGCGGCGCGCCCGAAACCGGTCGGGATCCACCTCGACAGCGGGGCGTGCTCGCGGCAGGGCTTCGCGGCCATCGACGCCGCCGCGCGGCACGCCCGCCGCGAAGCCGAGGTGGGCGGCTACGTCGCGGCCGAGGCGGCCACACCCGTGCTCGACGCGGGCCGCGCCGCCGTCGCGGCTCTGGCCGGGTTGGCGGTCACCGACGTCGTCTTCACCACCGGGGCCAACCACGCCCTGGACCTGTTGCTGCGCAGCTGGGACGGCGACCGTTCGATGGCGTGTCTGGTCGGTGAGTACGGGCCCAACCTCGCGCTCATGGCGGCCAACGGATTTCAGGTCTCACCACTGCCCGTCGACACGGCCGGTCGGTTACGTGTCGACGCCGCGGCCGAAACGCTGGTGCGTGACCGGCCCGCGCTGGTGCACCTGACACCGCTGGGCAGCCACCGCGGCCTCACCCAGCCGCTGGGCCCGCTGGCCGAGGTGTGCCGGGACCTCGGCTTACCCCTCGTGGTGGACGCCGCCCAGGCTCTCGGCCACCTCGACTGCGCGGTCGCGCCCGATGCGATCTACGCGTCGTCGCGGAAATGGCTGGCTGGGCCCCGCGGCGTCGGGGTGCTGGCCGTCCGGCCCGAGTTCGCCGAGAGACTGCGGCCGCGCTTTCCGCCGTCGGAACCCGCCGCGCCGCCGGCCGTACTGCAGCAACTCGAGCACGGCGAGTCCAACGTTGCTGCACGGGTGGGATTCTCGGTTGCCATCGGCGAGCATCTGGCCGTCGGGGAGCAGCAGGTGCGGGCATGTCTCGCCGAAGTCGGCCGGCTGACCCGGGCGGCGATGGCCGATGTGCCCGGGTGGCGGGCGGTCGAACCGGTCGACGAGCCGTCGGCCATCACGACGCTGGCACCCACTGACGGCGCCGACCCGCACCGGGTGCGGGCGTGGCTGATGGCCGAACGGCGCATCGTCACCACTGCATGCGATTCGCGGCGGGCGCCGCGCGAGCTGACGGTGCCGGTGCTGCGGCTCTCTCCACACGTCGACGTCACCGCCGACGAACTCGGCGAGGCGGCGGCGGCACTGACTGAGGCGGCACGCCTATGAGTCCTGTTCAGGCTTGTGCGCGGTCAACAGGAACGCCGGGAACTTCACCCGGTTCTTCTCGTCACGTCCGTGGGGAAGCTCGGCGGGCAGGTCCGGCATCGCCGACGCGTTCGCGTGGATGAACGCCGGGCGGACGTCGTCGATCTCCCAGTACCGCGACACCGCCGCGCGCAGTTCGTCCTCGTCGACCTCCTGCGGCTTGGCCTCCAGATCCGCCGGGAACGCACCCTTGGCGAACACGAGGATGAACAGCTGCGCACCGGGCGCCGCCGCGCGGTGCACCGAGGACAGATAGCCGTCGCGGCCCTCGACGGGTAACGAGTGGAACAGCGTGCTGTCGATGACGGTGTTGAACCTGCCGTCGTAACCGGTGAACGAGGTGATGTCGGCCTGGACGAAACTGGCCGTGGCCAGGCCCCGTTCCTGTGCGGCCCGGTCGGCCGCGGCGATCGCGGTGGGGCTGATGTCCATTCCCACCACCGTGTAACCGTCGGCGGCGAGTGTGAGCGACAGTTCGGCGTGCCCGCATCCCGCGTCGAGCACCGGGCTGCGGAACCTGCCCTCCCGGTGCAGCGCGGCGAGTTCCGGCTGGGGTTCGCCGATGTTCCACGGCGGCGTACCTTCGAAGCTTCCCGCACTGCGGTACGCGTCGTCCCAATTCATCACGTCAGACCTCATGGTTCCGACCCTACGCGGGAACGTCCCAGGAGTGAACGGGTTCGTTGCTGTGCATGCCTTGGCAGTACAACCGCAGCATCTCGGCCAGCGCGTCGGGCCGGGCCAAACCGTGTTCCTGCAGTGCGCGTACCGTCGTGACCTGCCAGGCGGCGCCGTTGCGGCCGGTCTTGGCCCGGCCCTTGATCACCCCGAGGTAGCGGTCGCGCGCCTCCGCGGCCACCCCCCATCGGCGCAGCCCCTCGTCGGCCATCGGAAGTAGCTGCCGCAGGACGAGTTCGTCGGGTGTCACCTCACCGAGTCCAGGCCAGTACAGCCGCGCGTCCATACCGTTCTGCGCGGCGTCGCGGAAGTTGTGCTCGGCCGCGGCGAAGCTCAACTTGGTCCACAGCGGACGGTCCTCCTCGGAGATCGTGCGCAGCAGGCCGTAATAGAACGCCGAGTTGGCGAGCATGTCGATGACCGTCGGACCGGCGGGCAGTACGCGGTTCTCCACCCGCAGATGCGGTTTGCCGTTGACCACGTCGTACACCGGGCGGTTCCACCGGTAGATGGTGCCGTTGTGCAACCGTAGCTCCGGGAGTTTCGGGGTGCGTCCGGCGGCGAGTTCGGCGACCGGATCCTCGTCGGAGACCTCGGGCAGCAGGGACGGGAAGTACCGGACGTTCTCCTCGAACAGGTCGAAGATCGAAGTGATCCAGCGTTCGCCGAACCACACCCGCGGCCGGACCCCCTGGGCCTTCAACTCGTCGGGCCGGGTGTCGGTGGCCTGGGTGAACAGTTCGATACGCGTCTCGGCCCACAGCT
This sequence comes from Actinomycetota bacterium, assembly GCA_034189785.1. Taxonomy (GTDB): domain Bacteria; phylum Actinomycetota; class Actinomycetes; order Mycobacteriales; family Mycobacteriaceae; genus Mycobacterium. The sequence continues at coordinate 17,947 of JAXHUG010000086.1, read as the reverse complement.
GGTGGCCGAAGAAGTACGGTGAGTTGGCGCCCAGCGCCAGTTGCGGGCCGGCGATGATCTGCGCGGCGTTCCAGTTGCGTGCGAACTCGGCGGGGGAGACCTGCAGGTGCAACTGCATGCTCGTGCAGGCCGACTCCGGGGCGATGGAGGCCGCCTGCAGGCTCAGCCGTTCGGGGCCTGCGATGTCGATGGAGATGTCCTCGCCGCGCGCGGTGAAGATCGAGTCGTTGAGCGCCTGATAGCGCGTCGACTCGCTCATCCAGTTGCTCGCCAGGTGTTCGGGCATCAGCGTCGGCAGGATGCCGATCATCACGATGTGGGCGCCGTCGGAGTCGGCTTTGCCCTCGGCCGCATTCAGGCTGGCCCGCACCTCGGCTTCCAACTCGAGCGCGGCCCGGCCGGGCAGCGGCCGCGGCGGCACGTTGAATTCGATGTTGTAGGCGCCCAATTCGGTCTGATAGGCCGGGTCGGCGATCGACGCGAGAACCTCGGAATTGCTCATCGCCGGCTGATAGTCGGCGTCGACGAGGTTGCACTCGATCTCCATACCGGTCAGCGGACGCTCGAATTCGAAGCTCGACTGTGCCAGCATGGTTTCGAACACGTCGAGGCACAGCTGCACCTTGCGGCGGTACTCGCGGCGTTGCGCATGGCTGAAGCCGGTCCGCTTCACTTCTTCGCCCACTCAGCCGATGCTAGTGACGCCCGCGCAGGTATTCGCTCGTTCGGTGGCCGCATATCCGGCGGAGATCCGAACTTCCTCCGTCGCGGTGAGCGTGCCTATCTCGGATACGGGGCTGCTCATCGAGGAGCTCGATGAGATCCCCCGCCGCTTCCCCGGCATCGATGCCGGCATCCTGCACCTCGGCGGCACCCGGTCGATGTCGGCGCTCTGCGTTCCCATGTGGTCCATGATGGACGACTGAGCCGATACGAAGGACACCAAGAAGGACACCAAGGAGGATGTGTGCCCGAGTCCCGCCAGTTCGTGGCCGCCATCGATCAGGGGACCACCAGTACCCGGTGCATGATCTTCGACCATGACGGCGCCGAGGTCGGCCGTCACCAGCTTGAACACGAGCAGATCCTGCCCAGGGCCGGCTGGGTCGAACACAACCCGGTGGAGATCTGGGAGCGCACCGCGTCGGTCCTCATGTCGGCGCTCAACCGCACCGACCTCTCGGCCGGGGACCTGTGCGCGCTCGGTATCACCAACCAGCGGGAGACGGCGCTGGTGTGGAACCGTCGCACCGGGCGGCCGTATTACAACGCGATCGTGTGGCAGGACACCCGCACCGACCGCATCGCCACGGCGCTCGACCGGGACGGACGCGGAGACGTGATCCGCCGCAAGGCCGGGTTGCCGCCGGCGACGTATTTCTCCGCGGGCAAGGTGCAGTGGATTCTCGACAACGTCGAGGGTGTGCGTGAGGCGGCCGAGAAGGGTGACGCGATCTTCGGCACCGCCGACAGCTGGGTGGTGTGGAACCTGACCGGCGGGCCGCGCGGCGGCGTGCACGTCACCGACGTGACCAACGCCAGCCGCACCATGCTGATGGATCTGGAGACGCTGGACTGGGACGACGAACTGTTGTCGTTCTTCGGGATTCCGCGCCAGATGATGCCCGAGATCAAATCGTCGTCGTGCCTGGCCTGCCACGGTGTCACCCGGGAGGACGGGCCGCTGTGCGGTGAGGTGCCGATCACCGGCATTCTCGGTGACCAGCAGGCCGCGATGGTCGGGCAAGTGTGCCTGTCGGCGGGCGAGGCCAAGAACACCTACGGCACAGGCAACTTCCTGCTGCTCAACACCGGCGAGAAGATCGTCCGTTCCGAGAACGGTTTGCTCACCACGGTCTGCTACCAGTTCGGCGACGCGAAACCCGTTTACGCGCTTGAGGGTTCGATCGCGGTGACGGGGTCGGCGGTGCAGTGGCTGCGCGACCAGCTCGGCATCATCAGCCGTGCGTCGCAGAGCGAGGCGCTGGCGCGTGAGGTCGAGGACAACGGCGGGGTGTACTTCGTGCCCGCGTTCTCCGGGCTGTTCGCACCGTACTGGCGCTCGGATGCCCGCGGCGCCATCGTCGGCCTGTCCCGGTTCAACACCAACGCCCATGTCGCGCGCGCGACGCTGGAGGCGATCTGCTACCAGAGCCGCGACGTCGCCGACGCGATGGAGGCCGACTCCGGTGTGCACCTCGAGGTGCTCAAGGTCGACGGCGGTATCACCGCCAACGATCTGTGCATGCAGATCCAGGCCGATGTGCTCGGCATCGACGTGGTCCGGCCGGTGGTGGCCGAAACCACCGCTCTCGGTGCGGGTTACGCGGCCGGGTTGGCGGTCGGGTTCTGGGACGGCGCCGACGATCTGCGCCGTAACTGGCAGGAGGACAAGCGCTGGACGCCGCAGTGGGGCGACGACCAGCGCACCGAGGGGTACGCCGGCTGGAAGAAGGCCGTACAGCGCACCCTGGACTGGGTCGACGTCGAGTGAGCGCCTAAGCCGGCCATGCACTCCGCACCGCAGGCCACTGACCGCTTCCCTACGGTGGGTGCAACACTTCGGCGCCGGGGCTCGGAGGAGGGCGCACATGTGGGTCTGGCACTGTGGCGCGATGGGCGGCTTGTGTTCACCCGAAACCCATCGGGGGGCACACGCGCTCGCGCACCAGGCTTCCCGCTAACGGGAAGACGTGTCCGCAGGCTCCACGTGAACGAACGTTTCGGTGTGTGGCAGTGCCGCGTCGATGTCAATCTCGAGCCGGTCGGCAAGTTCGTGCGCCGCCTGTACGGTCCACTCCCCGGGAACGGTGACGACCACGAACACCGAACGCTGCCGGCCGGATTCGACCGTCCGCAGCGGTGCGAACTCGATCGGGTACTCGCCGCGATACCGGTCGAGGACCGCGTCCACCGTGGCGTGATCCCGCTCGGGGAGGGCGGCGCTGAGCAGACTGCTCATCGAGCCGCGTAGCAACCGGTACCCGGTCCAGAGAATGTTGACCCCGACCGCCAGCGCCACGATGGGATCGAGCGGATACCAATCCGTCAGTGCGACAAGGGCGATGCCGACGATCACCCCGGCGGAAGTCCACACGTCGGTCATCAGGTGCTTGCCGTCGGCGACGAGGGTGATCGAGCGGTGTCGTCGACCTATCCGTTGCAGGGTGAGCCCCACGATGAGGTTGATCCCTGCTGCGGCGGTGGACAGGGCCAGGCCCAGCCCGGGCTGGACGAGCGGGGCCGGGCTCATCAGGCGTTCGACCGAGCTCCAGATGATCGCCGTCGCGGCCACGAAGATCATCACGCCCTCGGCCAGGGCCGAGAGGTACTCCGCCTTGCCGTGACCGAAATGGTGGTCGGCGTCGCGCGGGCGGGCCGCCACCCACAGCGCCCACAGCGCCACCACGGCCGCGACCAGATTGACCCCGGATTCCAGAGCGTCGGAAAGGAATCCGACCGAACCGGTGATCACGGCGGCGCTGGCTTTCAGCGCAATCGTCACGATGGCAGCGGCCAGGCTCAACAGCATGAAGCGTGACAGCAGACGATGCTCCTGCTGCGTGGACAACGGAGTCGCAGTCATCCCCGGCTCGTCCTCTCTGTCGGGGCGCTTCCGCGCCGGAGCGCCCGCAGCGCAAGCTTGCGGAGTTCATCGAACCACAGCACCGCCGAGGCCATCGCGACCGCGACCGCCCAATGGTCCGGGTCCATCGACACCGTACCGAAAGCGGTTTGCAGCAGCGGCAGTTGGACCACTGCGATCTGCAGCACTACACCCAGGCCCACCGACGCCCACAGCCAGCCGTTGCTGAACAGGTGGCAGAATGCGCTGGTGGTCTCCGAACGGGAGTTGAAGGCGTTGAAGAACTGGGCGAACACCAGCGTGGTGAACCCGGCGGTGCGCGCCACGTCCAACGTGTCCGATCCCTCGACAAGACCGCCCGGCAGGAAGATGTCCAGCGTCAACAGCGTGGCGATGCCCATGACCAGGCCGATGGACACGATGCCCCGCCACATTTCGCGGTCGATGAGCCGGTCGGTCGGCCGCCGCGGCGGCCGGGACATCACGTCGTCGATCTCCGGGTCCACGCCCATCGCGAGGGCGGGACCGGAGTCGGTGACGAGATTGATCCACAGGATCTGGGTGGCCAGCAGCGGCACGACGATGGCTTCCCCCGAGGTGGTGGTGATCCCGATGAAGCCGGCGAACACCACGCCGAAGAACACGGTGAAGACCTCGCCCATGTTCGACGACAGCAGGTAGCGCAGGAACTTCTTGATGTTGTCGAAGATGGCCCGGCCCTGGCGGACCGCCGCGACGATGGTGGCGAAGTTGTCGTCGGCGAGGATCATCTTCGCGGCTTCCTTGGTCACCTGTGTCCCGGTGATCCCCATCGCCACACCGATGTCGGCCGACTTCAGCGCGGGGGCATCGTTGACGCCGTCGCCGGTCATCGCCACGACCTCGCCTCGGGCCTGGAGCGCGTCGACGATCTGGAGTTTGTTGCGCGGGGCGACGCGGGCGTAGACGGACGTCGTGGCCGTCACCTCTTGAAGCTGGTCGGAGGACAGGCTGTCGAGTTCGGCCCCGGTGACCGCGGTGCCCCCGGGCCCGATGATGCCGAGGTCCTCGGCAATGCGCGCCGCGGTGGTGGGGTGATCGCCGGTGATCATCATGACCCGCACACCCGCCCGGCGTGCCTCGGCGACGGCCTCGGCCACCTCGGGGCGGGGTGGGTCGATGATCCCGACGACGCCCACGTAGGTGAGGTTCTGTTCGTCAGCCACGTCGAGCGGGCCGCAGGTGTCCGGGTCGTCGACCCAGCGGTAGGCGACACCGAGGGTGCGGAACGCCTGGGCGGACAGCTCTTCGACAGCGGCCGACGCGGCTGCCCGCCTACCGGGGTCGAGCGGAATCACCTGGTCTCCGACCTGCACCGCGACGCAGCGCTGGAGCAACACGTCGGGCGCACCCTTGGCCACCACCGCAGTGCCCTCGTCACCGCCGGAGACCGAACAGGACATCATCTTTCGCTCGGACGTGAACGGGATCTCACCCTGGCGCTCGAACTGCCGCGCACAGTCGACGGTGCCCACGAGCTTGTGGGCGGCCACCAGGAACGCCGCCTCGGTCGGGTCGCCCTGGATCTGCCATTCACCGTCGCGCAATGTCAGCTGCGCGTTGTTGGCCAGTGAACCGCCCGCGAGCACCATCCGTGCCTCGCGTGACAGCGCCGGATCGGACAGGTCCCGGCCGCCGGCCAGCGCGGTGCCTTCGGGGCGGTAACCGACGCCGGTCAGCTCGACCTCGCCCGAGGTGGTGCGGATGCGCTGGATCGTCATCTCGTTTTTCGTCAGTGTGCCGGTCTTGTCCGACGCGATGACGGTGGCCGAACCCAGCGTCTCCACCGAGTGCAGCTTCTTGACCACAGCGTTGCGCCGCGCCATCTGCTGCACCCCGATGGCCAGGACGACGGACAAGATGGCGGGCAGCCCTTCGGGGACCGCCGCCACCGCGAGCGAAACGCCCAGCAGTAAGACGGTGACCAGATCACTGAAAGTGGAGATCTCGTTCACCAGCGCCGTGACGATCATGACCACCACGGCGATCACGATGACCGTGATGCCCAGAAGCTTGCTGACGCTCGCGATCTCCTTCTGCAGCGGGCTGGGGTTTTCCCTGGTGGCCTCGAGCATCTCGGCGATCGAACCGACCTCGGTATCCATCCCGGTGGCGGTGACGACCGCACGGCCCACTCCCTGGACCACCGAGGTGCCGCGGAACACCATGTCCTTGCGGTCGCCGAGCGGCAGGTGGTCGGTCAACGTGGCGGCGGTTTTCGTCACCGCCTCGCTTTCGCCGGTCAGTGACGCCTCGGACAGGCGCAGCGCGGCCGCCGTCAGCAGGCGGGCATCGGCACCGACGGCGTCGCCCTCGTTCAGCACCAGGACGTCGCCGCGCACCAACTCCCGCGACGGCACCGTGCGCAGTTCACCCTCCCGCAGCACCGTCGACGTCGCATCGGTCATCGACTGCAGCGCTTTGACGGCCGCTTCGGCCCTACTCTCCTGAACGAACCCGAGGACGCCGTTGAGCACGACGATCGCGGCGATCACCAGAGCGTCGATCGGTGCGCCGCTCGACCCCTCGGCCAGCCAGGCCGCAGTCGAGATCGCGACCGCGACGAGCAGCAGGTAGATCAGCGGATCCTGGAACTGACGAAGGACCCTTCGCCACAGCGGTACCGGCACCTTGGCCCGAAGCTCGTTGGGGCCGTCGCGCCGGAGGCGACGTGCTGCCTCCGATCCCGCGAGACCCGTCGCCGGATCGACCACCAGAAGGCGGGCGACCTCGGCGCCGTCCCGTATCGACGGATCCGGCGGTGTCTCGACAGACGCTTTCACCCGGCCAATGATGCTCCAGGCAACGGCGCCGGGCCAACGCCGACATGCTCGCCGTGGGCCGGTGTGTGTTTCGTACATTCGCAGCGCGACGACGAGGCCGGAAGCAGCGGTCAATGCGGCGACCGTCCAGAGCGGCGGCGCGGACACCGGCGACGAACCGGTACGTCCTCACCGCGCGGGTGCGCCACACCGGATGGGGTTAGTCTGACCGTCAGTACAACAGAGGGGAGCCGTGGCCGATGGGGGTGCTCGCGGTGCTGGGTGCGTACCTCATCGGCGCGGTCCCGTTCAGCCAGATCGTCTCGCTGTGGCGCGTCGGTGTGGATCTGCGCGAGGTGGGGACGGGCACCGTGTCGGGAACGGGACTGTATCGCGTAGCCGGCATCTCGGCGCTGGTCCTCGGTGGGGGTCTCGACGTCGCCAAAGGTGCGTTGGCCGCTGCGCTTGCGGGTGGCAACCGCACCGTCGGGGTAGTCGCGGCGGCCGCGGTGATCACCGGCCACTGCTGGTCGATCTTTCTGCGCGGTGCCGGCGGCAGGGGATTGTCCCCGGCCATCGGTGCCCTGGCGGTGCTGTACTGGCCGGGGGCGCTGATGCTGCTGGCGGCGCTGGCGATCGGGCGACTGGTGAAAGAGACCGGGCTGATCACCTTCATCGCCGATGTGCTGCTGCTCGTCGTGCTGGCGATGACGAACGGACCGTGGGGGATGGCGCTTGGCCTTGCTATCGTGATCCCGATGCTGCTCAAGCGCCTGCTGGGCAACGCTCGCGCTCCGGATGGTGGCAGGCTCGAGCGCTACCGCAACCGATTGCTCTATGACGCCGACCAGCACAAGGCCAGCTGAGAAGCCCGCCACCATGAGTTCAAGACCGCCGCTGTTCGACATGACCGCGCTCGAGCAAACTATGGTTTCGTTTGCCGCCCGCCTGGACCGGCATCGGTCCGAGTTGAACCGGCTCAACGTCTATCCGCTGCCGGACGGGGACACCGGTGACAACCTGGCGGCGACGCTGGACTCGGTGCTGGCACACGTGGCGAAGGCCAAGCCGGACGGCGGCGTGGTCAACGCGGTGGCGACCGGCGCGTTGTTGGGCGGCCGGGGCAGCTCCGGGGTGATCCTCGGCCAGGGGTTATGCGGCTTCGTCACCAGTCTGCCGGACAACACCTGCGGGGCAGCGGACCTCGCTGCTGCGCTGACCGCCGCGGCTGCGGCCGCGCGTGAGGCCATCGCCGACCCGGTGGAGGGAACCATCCTCACCGTGGCCGACGACGCGGCGCGCCAGGCGCAGGCGGCGGCGTCGGCCGGTGAATCGCTGGCAGAAGTCGCCCGAGCGGCCGCGGAGGAGGGATGGCGGTCCCTGGCGCGCACGCCCGACCTGCTGCCGGCCCTGGCCCGTGCGGGGGTCGTCGACGCCGGTGGTTTCGGCTACGTCCTCTTCCTGGATGCCCTGCTGGAAGCGATCACCGGGGAGGAAAGCCCGCGGCCCCGACCGGAGGCACCGGTGCTTCAGGTGACGACCGCCGATGCCGGCGCCCATGCGAAGCCATCCAGCGGTCGCTACGAGGTCCTGTGCATGCTCGCCGCCGACCAGGGCGAGCTGCAGGCACTGCGCGAGCGCTGGTCGGACCTCGGTGACACGGTGGCGATCGCGGGAATCGGAGACACGTGGCGTGGCCACGTGCACACCGACGACGTCCTCGGCGCGCTTGCGGCTGCCCGGCAGGCCGGTGAAGTCTCCCACGTCGAGATCACTGATCTGTTCGCAGCGCAGGACGGGCCGGCGCCCGAGCGGGGACTGCACACCGGTGCTCCCGACGGGAGCGCGGTGTCCGTCATCGCGGTGGCCGAGGGGGACGGGCTGGTCGCGGCCTACCTGGAAGCGGGCGCACGGCGGGTCGTCCTGGGTGGGATCACCGAGAAGCCGTCGACCGGCGAGCTGCTGCGGGTGGTGGACGCGTGCGCATCGCCGGTCGTCGTGCTGCCGGGAGACCAGGACGTGCTGCCAGCGGCCCGCCGCGCGGCGCAGCTGGCGGCGGTCCCGGCCCGCGTGGTTCCGACGGACATGCTGGCCGGGCTGCTGGCCCTGGAGGCCGTCGGCCCCGGCGTCAACGGGGACGCCGACAGTGAAGCGGCGCAGCTCCAGCGGGCGTCACGCCGGATTCACACCGCGCGCATCCAGCGCGCAGTGCGCGAATCGACGACCGAACTGGGCAAGGTCCGCGTCGGCGAATGGCTGGCGAAGGGTGCGGCGGGGTTGGTCGCATCCGGGGCCACCGCCAGCGAGGCGTTGGACAGGGCGGCGGCAGTGCTCATCGGACCCGGCACGAGGCGGGCGCTTGTCACTGTCGACCAAGAGGCACCGGAAACTGGAAACGCTGTGGCCGACCTGCGTCGCATCCATCCCCATGTGCAGTGGCTCCAGCGGCGGACGAACCGGCCGTCGTGCGCCTACGGGATCGCGGTGTGGTGATCAGCATCGAGAATGCCGTGTTGTCGAGCCCCGACGGCACGCGGCTGGTCGCCGACATCTACCAACCGGGCGCAACGGTTCGCGGCGGTGTGGTTCTGGTACATGGTTTCTCGGCCACCCGCCGACTCGACGCCGTGGTGGAGCAGGCTCGTGCCCTGGCCGACGCCGGGTTCGCCGTCCTCACCTATGACAGCCGAGGGCACGGCATGTCCGGCGGCGAGTGCACGCTCGGCCGCCTCGAGGCCGATGACGTCGGGATCGCGGTCGACCACCTGCGCGGGTACGTCGACGACGTCGTGGCCGTTGGTGCCTCCATGGGTGCGATCGCCACCCTCTCCTACGCGGTCGGCGATCCCGGGCTGGCCGGCATCGTCTTGGTCAGCATCCCCACGTCACTGCGTTCGGTGCTGACGTTGGGGGCGTTTGCGGTGATGGTGATGACACGCACTCCCCTGGGGCGGGCGTATATGCGACGGACCGGAACCCGGGTCTCTTCGGAGTTCCGGTCCGGTGAACTGCCGACCGTCCAGGTGACGCAGCTGCGGGTCCCGGTCGCGATCGTGCACGGCCGTCAAGACGGCATGATCCGCGCCGATGCGGCGCTCGACCTGTACGACGCCGCACCGGAGCCGCGCCGCGTCGAACTCGTCGAGGGCATGGGCCACGGGTTCCAGACCGCCGGTGTTGCGGCCGTGACCCATGGCGTGGAGTGGGCGTTCGAGCAGCAGCGTCTCAACCGCCGGTGACCGCAGGGTCTTCCCAGGCCACGCCGACGATCGGCCCGGTGCTGGCGCCCATCACCGGGGTGAACAGAGCGATCTCGACCTCCAATTCCGGACGGGCGCTGCGCAGCCGGGTTGCCAGCTGGTGCGCCTCGTCCTCGAGCAATGCGTGGCTGACCACCGCCCGGCCCGGTGTCCCCGGCGGGAAGGCCGACACCACCCGCCGGTAGATCCGGTCGATACCGCGATGTATGCCGCGGACCACACCGAGCAGACGCACGTCGCCATCGGGACCGAGCGTAAGCATCAGCTTGACGTCGACAGCGTCGCCGAACCGGGCCATCGTCGCAGGCATCCGCCCGCTGGAGGCCAACCGCCGCAGACCGTCGAGCACGAACTCCAGGTGGTAGCTACCGCACAGCCGCTCGGCCCGCGCCACCAACTCGTCGAGCGTCGTCCCGGCCCGGGCCTCCTCGGCCAGTCGGCGCACGAACAGCCCCTCTGCGGCAGCGGCGGTCCTGGAGTCCACCACAACCGTGGGGACGGCCATCAGCTTCGCGGCGGTACGTGCGCTGTCGTAGGTGCTGCTCAGCGTTGCGGCGAGGGTGACCACCAGCAAGCCCGCAGCGCCGGCGTCGACGGCCTTCTGCATCGCCTCGTACCAGTCGCCGACCGAGGGTGAGACGGTCTTGTGGTCGAGCTCGTCGGTGAACTGCGCGTAGAACTCCTCCGCGGTCAGGTCGACGCCCTCGTGATACAGGGTGCCGTCGAGGGTTATGCAGATTCCCACCACGCCGATGCCGAGTCGCGATCGCACCTCCGGTGGCAGGCACGCGACGCTGTCGGTGAGGATGGTGATTCCCGTCATGGCCTGCCTTTCCGTCACGAACGAGGATCGCGGTACGGCGATGACATTACCGAGGCGGTGGTCGACTTTGGTTGAGGTGTCACGGGGCGTCGGGCAATATTGTGGGCACCATGTGCCGACTCATGAAGTTGGCCACGATGTTGATGCCGATCGTGGCGGTCGAGAACGTCAGTGCTCCGAGGACGATCGCGGTGACGGTGACGTTGTCGATGCGGGCGACGGTTTCGACCGGGTCGGTGAGGAGCTCGCCGAACACCGGCACCGTGGCCGCGGCGGTGACGACTACCAGTATCGAGAACATCAGGAAGTTGATCGGCAGGCCGAGGAAGTTGCCCTTCTTGACCGCCTCGAAGCTCTTGCCGTAGCGGGCGAAGTCGCCGAAGTTCAGCATCGGTCCGGAGAAGTACGACACGACGAGCGCGATCGCGCCGAGCATGACCACCAGGGTGTTGCCCTGCTTCTCGCCGCCCAGCGACAGGCGGACCTGCCGGCCCGACTTCCACAGCAGGTAGCCGCAGAGGATGAACATCACCACGTACACGGCGGGGCCGCAGAAGTCGATGAACTTGCGGATCGACCCCCATGCCGCGCCAGAACACGCACGCCTGCAGCACCCACAGCAGCATGAAGCTGCACCAGCCGAGCAGGGACAGGCCGGTGAAGCCGTACTGGTCGGCGTCGGCGTAGGGCGCCAGGCCGGGGCAGGCCGCGGATGACGGCGGGGATGTTCGCGCCGAGGACGCCGTAAGGAACTGCGGCATACGACGGGGTACGGCACACCGCCCTGCTGGCTGGGCTTGGCGACCGGGTTGCACAGCAGGTTGACGATGACGATGCCGACGAGCAGGGCGATCAGCACCTGCCAGCTCGCCAGACCCAAGGCGAACAGGCTGCCCGCCGTGACGTATCCGCCGACGCTGTGCACGTCCGACATCCAGAACGGTTCCTATCCGTCGGCGTGTCGATGAACGGAACGTAGCTGCAACGTAGCTGCGATGCGTTGCGCTGTGATTGCCTCGACGAATATGTTTGAGCGCGATCGGTAACACGCCCGACTCGTCCGCCGTTCACCGTTGCGAGTGAACGACGGCTGAACGTCTCAGGATGTGGGGAATCGTCCGTCCAACGCTTCGATCATCCGATCGGTGGTCCGTAGTTCGTTGTCGGCCGCCCGGATCGCGCGACGGATCATGCGTGCTCTCGAAGCAACCGTGGAAGTACTTGGTCTGCCGCGCATCGGCAATCGCCGACGCTTCCTCAGGCTCGGCCGGGGAATCCGCACGCGACCGAGGACAGGAATGTCGAGCGCGAACGTCGCCTCATCACTCGGCATGTCGGTCACCTCCGGTGTTGTCTTCCACGCGGCCATCGGTCTTGGTGGGCAGCAGCTCCAGGACCCGCGGAGCCACCGCGGCCGCCACCGTGGCGACTCCCGCCGTACCGAGTGCCTGTGTCCAGCCGACGGGTCCGAGAGGTGTGCAACCCAGGAGCTGACTGACCACCGGAATGCTGATCACCACGCCGAGCGTTGCCAGCGAGCCGAGCGCGGTGGTGACCACCAGCGGACTGTGCGAGTCGATGAGGGTCTGACCGAGCTGGGTGGACACCAGTGCGACGAGAGCAACCGTCGAGGCGCGGCGCGGCTGCATCACGAAACCGCTCATCAACCATGCTGCGGTGGCCGCTGTGGCGGTGGTGGTGCCGCGAATGGCCACCGTCCGCCACAGAGCCGCCTGATCTGGGCCGTGCCCGCCGTCGACCGGTCCGTTCGACGGGCTCACCGCCAGAGCGGCCGCCGGAAGCGCGTCGGTCATCATGTTGACCAACAGCAGCTGCCGGGTGTTCAGCGGCGAACGACCGGTCAACGCCGTGCCCGCGATCGCAAACGCCACTTCTCCGGCATTCCCCCCGAGCAGGACCGACACCGCCGCCTGGACCCGGCGCCACAGTTGGCGCCCTTCATCCAGGGCATCGGCCAGCGCGCCGATACGCCCGTCGAGGAGCATGACGTCCGCGGCGGTCCGAGCCGGATCACTGCCGTGGGAGGCCACGCCGATACCGACGGTTGCGGCGCGAATCGCCGCGGCGTCGTTGGCGCCGTCACCGACCATCGCGCACACCTGACCCGTGCGTTCGAGGGTCTGGACGATCTGCACCTTGTGTTCCGGCGACATGCGCGCGAAGACGAGTCGGTCGCGCACGGCTTTCTCCTGAGCCCGCCGCGGCAGCGCCTCCCATTCCGACCCGCTGATCACCTGGTCGGCGTTCACCGGCATGCCGAGTTCCGCGGCGATGGCTGTCGCGGTCACCGGGTGGTCCCCGGTGATGAGCCGGACGCCGATCTGCCGTCGCCGCAGTGTGTCGAGCAGCTCGGCCGAGTCCTCGCGTGGGGTGTCGGACAGCCCCAGCAGACCCACGACCCGGAGCTGCCGGCGGCACAGCCCCGCGAACGCGTCGGGGTCCTCGCGCGCTTTGCGCGCCTGCGCTGCGGAGACGTCACGGCGGGCCACGGCGATGACTCGTAAGCCGTTCTCGGCCATCTTCTGCACGGCGCGCTGCACCTGCGGATCCAGGTCTGCGGCGGCCGCGAGCACCACCTCGGGGGCGCCCTTCACCGAGAGCACGCGGTCGTCGATCGTCGCGCTGAACGGTCTACCGGACCGGAACGGCAGAAGCGCCGGGTCCTGCAGTGGCGCGGCGAGTTCCGACGCCGCAGTGACGACTGCCGCATCCGTCGCGTGCTCGTGGCGCTCGCCGTTCTTCGGCGGGGTGGCGCGCGCCGCGCAGGCCAGCACCTCATCGCGGGTCGAACCGTCGACGGCGTGCACCCGCGACACCCGCAACCGGTTCTCGCTCAGCGTGCCTGTCTTGTCGAAGCACACCACGTCGACTCGTCCGAGCGCCTCGACCGAGCGAGGGCTTCGCACCAGCGCCCCGGCGCGGCTCAACCGGCGCGCGGACGCCTGCTGCGCCAGCGTCGCCACGAGCGGCAGGCCCTCCGGAACGGCGGCCACCGCGACGGCGACGCCGCTGCCCACCGCCTGGTGCAGCGAGACCCCTCGCAGGAGGCCCAAGCCGCTGACCAAGCCACCGCCGCCGAGGCTGAACGGCAGAGCACGGTTGGTGAGTTCGCGCAACTGGGTCTGCAGGCCGACGGCGGAACCCGGTGCGCCCGGCAGCTCTGCCGCCCGTCGGGCCTGCGTCTGGGCGCCGACAGTCGTCACCACCGCGCGGCCGGTGCCCGCGACGACGGTCGTGGCGGCGTAGAGCATGCACGCACGCTCGGCGAGCGGCGCGCCCGGTGTGGCGCCGACCTGCTTGGCCACCGGTAGCGACTCGCCGGTCAACGACGATTCGTCGACCTCCAGGTCGACGGTGGAGATCAGACGGGCATCGGCCGGAACCACCTCTCCCGGGCGGACTTCGATCACGTCGCCGAGCTGCAACTCAGCCGCTTCGATACTGTCGGAACGGTCGTCGATCACCCGGCGCGCCGGCGGATCCTGTCGGGCCAGCAAGCGTCGCAACAGGCGTTCGGCCCGCACCTGCTGAGTCGCCGCCAACACCGCGTTGCCCGTGAGGACCGAACCCACCAGCATGGCGTCGACCGGTGAACCCAGCAGTGCGCTGGCCGTCGAGCCCACGGCCAGTACCGGAGTCAACGGATCCGACAGCTCCTCACGCAGCGCGGTGGCCAACTCCCATACCGTGTGGCGAACGGGTCCGATGATTCGGCCGATGGTGTCGGCCGATGTCTGCGCAGTCGCCGACAGGCGCGACAGCTCCCCGGCGGCAACCACTTTCGGTGGTGGTAGGAGTTTGCGGACCTGATCCGGCGACATCGAGTGCCATTCCTGCTCAGGTGCGGGGGCCGGCGTCTCGGCGCGGAGCACTCCGCGGGCGAGCAACAATCCGGTCCACAGTCCGGCCGCGGCGCCCGCGGTCACCGGACCCGGCCCGCGTCCGCGGACGCCGGGGATCATCAGCAATGCTCCGAGCGAGGACGCCGCCGTGGCCATGTCCACGCCGCGCTCGCTGGCCCGCCGAGCGGCCGGCATTGCGTGCACGAGTCGCCACACGCCTGCGAGGTCGTCCGCCAGCAGATCGGCGTCCCAAGGAGGCCGGCCGTCGACGGCGGACACCCCGATCGCGAGGTCGGCCGCGGCGAGGGCCTCGGCGGCCTCGCTCGACATCACCGCCACCGTGCGGCCCGCCCGCTGCAAGGCTGCGACCGCTTCGGCAAGCGCGGTGTCGACCGATCCGTCGACGGGATAGAGCTCGTCGAATGACGAGCGCAGGTCGTCGAGTTCTTCCTCGTCGATCGACACCACATCGGCGTCTGCGCGCCGAATCTCGCCGAGCACACTGGCCGCCAAGGGGTGATGCGCGGCCCGGACGAACACCTCGCCCCGTGCTGGGCCACTGCCGTTGCTTGCGCCGATCGGGCTGTGATGCCAGCCGGCGCCGAGGGACCCTCGCTCGCATTGATCCTGGGCCCACTGCCAGACCGCGGCGCGGTCCTGGTCGGCGACACCGCGCAGGCGGCTGACCCGCAGCTGCGCTGTCACCAGCGCGCGCGGATCCACCACGACCGCGTCGATGCGGTCCAGCATCCGCACGGCCTCGCGGCGAAGAGGCAGGACGCCGTGCCGATCGGCCAGACCGCGTGACAGTGTGCTGCAGAAGCCCTCCCGCGCATTTCGGGCCGCTTTCGGCGCGGTCACCACGGCCGCCGTCGCGGCGAGGTTCAGGTCGCGGGTGAGTAGTCCCACCGAGGATGCCGCCAGTCCCTGCGTCGCGCCGCTTCGTTCACTGTGGCGCTCGACCGGGCCGGCCGGGAGGGGACGGGGCCGTTGCGCGGCGGGCGTGGGGTCGGGACGGTCTGCGTGCGCGGCCAGCGCGTCGGCTCGCCGTTCCCACGCGTCAGCGGCGGAGACACTCTCACCGAGTTGCATCACATGCCGGAAGAATTCGGCGGCGACCGTAGAAGGAGCTTGTGTGATCGCGTAGACCGTGGCGGCGGCCATCGCGAGCGCGGTGTCCGCGGCCACCGGACCGAGTCTTCCCTCCACCATCGCTCGCAGCCGCGGTTGGTAGTCGACGAGGGTGACCGCGGCGCTCAGGCCGGTGGGCAGGCTCGGCCACATCAGCGCGCGGCCCGCGACCGCGGCACACAGTCCGACGCCGTCGGCTGCTGCCGCCATTGCCCGACCGGCAAGCACCACACCGTCGGCGGGCAGGTCGGTGGATCGGTTGTGGTCGTCGCTTGCCGGTTGCTGACGGTCGACGGAATCGACGAGTGCGCACAGGTCGTGCAAGGTCGGTCCGTCGTCGTCAACGTGCACGATCACCCGTGACAGGGGCACGTTCAGCCGAACCGATGTCACGCCCGGCGTCACACCGACTGCGTCGAGGACGGCCGCTCCGAGTGCGGGTCCGCGCTCGGTGTCCAGCCCACGGACCTCGATCCAGCAATGGCCATTCCCGCGCCAGGAGCGCCGAACGGGTTTACCGCCGATCAGTTCTCTTGCGACTGCCAGCACAGCGCTCACGTCGGGCGCCGGCAGGCGCTTGCCTTGTCGGACAGGCAATGTGGCAACGCTGACGCCCGCTTCCAATCCGATCGCCGTGGCTGCGGCGGTGACGGCGATCGGAACGGTCACGAAGGTTGCCGCAGTGTCGGCCATCCGTCCGAGTACGGACCTCACCTGCTGGTGGCGTGCCGCGACCGGGTCGTCTTGCGCGGCTTGGCAGCGGATTGGGTCGACGCGGAGCCGGTGGACGCGGAGCCGGTGGACGCGGAGCCGGTGGACGCGGAGCCGGTGGACGCGGAACGCAGAGGCGCCGGTGCCGATTCACGATCACCGTTTCCGTTCGATCGCTGACTGAGTCGGTGCAGCACGAGTGCGCCACCGCCGACAGTGAGCAGCAACGGCCATTCCACCAGACCGACCGCCCCGACCGCACCCAGCGTGAGGGCGGCAGCAGCCGAAGAGTGGCTGCCCTTAGCCACGCCATCTCGCAGCCCCGTGGCTGCGCCCTGCACGCCACCGATGACTCCGTTGATCGCAGCACCGCTGACCGCTCCGGCAGCCGCTGTGGTCACGTCAGCAGTCCGCGTGATCGCTCGAACCGCGCCGTCGACAAGGTCCATGACACTCCTCGCATCGTTCACCGACCGTTTACTCTTGGATAACTAGGCGTTATACACCTCGAAAGTAAACAGGACGTTGTCGCGCTTTGCCGGCCGGCGTGCGGGGTCACCGGGGCGGGGTGAAACCCGAATCCTGCGGCGGTGCCGCGGCCGCGTACGACGGCACGGGGGCCGATCGGTACGCCGGGGGTGTAGGCACCAGACGCGCCAGCTCCCGCCGGTGCCGTTCGGCCAGCACGGCCGCCAGCATGTACCGCGGCGGCGTGCCGGGTGGCGGCGGCGGAGAGATCCGTGAGGCGACTTCACCGGCGATGCGGTAGGCCATCTCATCGCGCAGCCGCGGTTCGAGCTGCGTTGCGCGCGAGAGGAATTGGCGAGCGCGTTCGGCCTGTTCGCCGTCGAGACCGGAAAGCTCCAGCGACGAGGCCCACCACGCGAGCGCCGGCGGCATCACCGGCGGTGGGCTCATCCGCGGTGCGCGCTCGCTGATCACCACGGTCCCGGCGAAGACGTCGCCGATGCGCTTGCCCTTGGGCGAGAGCAGGCTGCACACCGCCGCCGGCCCGCCGGCGAGCATCCACAGTTCGATGAAGCCGGCCAGCGCGCGGAAGAGGGCCTGCCGGAACCGTTCCGGACCACCGTCGTCGGACACCACGCGCAACCCGAGCGCCATCTTGCCCAGCGTCCGGCCACGGGTCGCCGTCTCGAACACCAGCGGGTAGCCCACCAGCGTGAGCACCGTGAAGATGAGCAGGACCGCCGCCGACAGCGCGGTGTCGGCATCGCTCAGGGTGATCGCCCACAGCACGAGGCCCAGCGTGTACCCGACGAAGATGACGAGGATGTCGACCATCGCCGACAGTGCCCGGATCGGGAGTTGGGCGATCTGTACGTCGAGCACCACCGCGTCACCGGTCACCACCGGTTCGGGCTGGGAGACCATACGCCCACGCTACTAGGGTGGCCGGTGTGGATGTCGACGCGTTCGTGCTGGCCCACCGCCCCACCTGGGACCGTCTCGACGAGCTCGTCAAGCGGCGCCGCCGGCTGACCGGCGCCGAGGTCGACGAACTGGTGGACCTGTACCAGCGGGTGTCGACGCACCTGTCGATGGTGCGCTCGGCGTCCACGGATTCGGTTCTGGTCGGCCGGTTGTCCGGGTTGGTGGCGCGGGCCCGCGCGGCGGTGACCGGTGCGCACGCCCCGCTGTGGCGGGAGTTCCTGCGCTTCTGGACCGTGTCGTTCCCGGTCGTCGCGTACCGCTCCTGGCGGTGGTGGCTCGGCTCGGCCGCCGCATTCTTCGTCGTCGCCGCGTTGATCGGG
>JAXHUG010000085.1:0-2610 GCA_034189785.1 Actinomycetota bacterium | reverse complement strand
GAATTTTCATGATTTCGTTGGTGCCGCCGTAGATCTTCTGCACCCGCGCCGCCGCATACATCTGCGCGATCGGGTACTCCATCATGTAGCCGTACCCGCCGAAGAGTTGCAGGCACTCGTCAACGACCTCCACCTGCTTGTCGGACGCCCACATCTTGGCGATCGACGCTGTTGCCGCGTCGAGCTTTCCGTCCAGGTAACGCCCGATGCAGTAGTCAATGAGCGTCTTGCCGGCCAGCACCTCGGCTTTGCATTCGGCGAGCACGAACTTGGTGTTCTGGAAGTCGAGCAGGCGTTGGCCGAAAGCAGTGCGTTCCTTGACATATTTGACCGTCTCGGCCACCGCTGCCTCGGCCATTGCAACGCCTTCGACGCCGAGGGTCAGCCGCTCGCGCGGGAGTTGCTCCAGCAGCTGGGCGAATCCCCGCCCCTCGACACCGCCGAGCAGACCGGCGATCGGCACCCGCATATCGGTGAATGCCAACTCTCGAGTGTCTTGGCCGTGCTGGCCGATTTTCTCCAGCACCCGGCCGCGCTCGAACCCGGCCAGCCCTTTCGTCTCGGCAACAATCAACGACAGACCCGGTTCGGTTCTGGCTACGATGATCACCAGATCGCAATGTGATCCGTTGGAGATGAAGGTCTTCGATCCGTTGATGACGTAATGGTCACCGTCGCGGACCGCGGTGGTGCGGATCGACTGCAAATCTGACCCCGCGCCCGGCTCCGTCATCGCGACCGCGGCCACCATCTCCCCGCTGACCAGCTTCGGAATCCAACGCTTCTTCTGCTCCTCGGATGCGTAGGCGGCGATGTACTGCGAGCACAGCGTCGAGTGGACCGCGTAGCCGAAGGCCGTGTCGTGGGAGTACGCCCGCTCCTGGAGCACCACGACCTCGTGGCCGAAAGTGCCGCCACCACCACCGTATTGCTCGGGCAGGTTCAGGCCCAGCAGCCCGGCGGCGCCGGCCTTGTTCCAGAATTCCCGATCCACTTGCTGCTGCTTGGCCCATCTGGCCTGGTGGGGGGCGGCTTCCTTGCGGAAGAACGCCGCGGCGTGCTTACGCAGAACCTTCTGGTCCCCGGTCTCCCAAGGCGCGACGTAATCTGGGAACAGTTCGCTCATTTGTCTTACTTCCCGTGAATTGCGGGCGCCTGGCGAGGAACGCCGCCTGCCTCGTGACTGTCGGCGGACTGCACCGCCACATGGAAATTCCGCTTCTTGTGCTCGAGCCCTGCACCGGCGATGTCTCGAACTCGTGCGTGCTGCGTCCTGGAGAGTACCACCGCCAACGGCGGGTTCCCGCGAGCCGGTGCGCCACCGCCACGCCACCGCGGCAGGACCGGCCGTTGGACGAGGTATCCGGTGGTGCGGGGCGACGCGGTCAACGTCAAGATCGCTGACGGCAACGTCGCGAACAGGCCGATCGACGTCACGCTCGGTGTCACCGCCGACGACACCCCCACGACCTGCGCATCGTGGTGTGCGTCGGCCTGAAGGGGCTGCCTGCGGTGAACGGCTGAGATCAACCGCTCGGTTGAGTCCTCAACTCAGGAAGCTCCCCGACTTGCCCGGATCGGTCGCCCAGTCAGGGTCGTTCGCGCTGTCGCCGTTCGCCTCGGCCGCGCATGAACGCAATAGTCTTCAGCCCGAGTGACGGCGTGGCGCCACTTGAGCGGGCAACAAGCCCTCGCCAGCGAGGCACGACGCGGAAGATCTGCCGGCTCTCAAGCAGCTCAAGTGCCGCACGGGCAACGTCTTCGGCGGCGAGTGGTTCGGGCCCCGCGAACAGTATGGCAGCACCCGGGTCACCCGCTCGCGACGTGACCATGGTGGTATCGACGACGTCGGGACACAGTGCGCGAGCACGAATCGGCAGTCCAGCATGGTCAAGGTCGCCCTGCAATGAGGTTGTAAACGACAACACAGCAGCCTTGGTCGCCGCATACAGCGCGAGTCCCGGCACCGGAGTGAGCGCCGACAGCGACGCAATGTTGAGGATCGCTCCTCCCGATGATCCCATGCTGTCGATCGCAGCAGCGGAGCCTGAGATGACACCTAGCACGTTAGTGTTCACAATGTTCGTGATCTGCTCATCGGTGTGCGTCCAGCAGTCCCCCGCCAGAAGGATCCCGGCATTGTTCACCCACACAGCCAGACGTCCCTGAGCTGAAGCCTGCGCGGCAATGCCACGATGGCTCGACGGGTCTCGGACGTCGTGTTGGGCGCTCCAAGCTTCGTGACCTACCTCGGCGGCGGCACGTGCTGCGACGTCGCCATCGATGTCTGTGAGCAATACGCGGTTGCCGGCGACTGCAAGTTGTCTGGCAATCTCCAGGCCGACACCTCTCCCCGCTCCGGTAACGACTGCCGTTGTCGACCTCATCGTCGTTCCGTTGCATGTGAGTGATCTTTGGTGATCATCATGCAGCCTCGCCTTGCGGTGAGGCGCTTCCATTGCTGGATTCAGGTTTCACAGCCACCAGCGGCGCCGGAGCGGTCGTCTTACGGTCGGCTCCACCACTGTCGAAGCAGGCACTCTGCTCCGCCCGCGCATGTCGCGCGAGATTGATCGCGGCATTGAGATCACGATCGATCTCAAACCCGCA
>JAXHUG010000084.1:0-3667 GCA_034189785.1 Actinomycetota bacterium | reverse complement strand
CACGTGATAGACCGACTCAGATGATCGCGTCAGCCGAAGGCCAAGCCCGTACCAGCCTCTGGTCTGTGGTCAGCAACTTCAGACCAGCGGTCTCGGCCAGCTCGACGTAGAGCGCATCGGCGAGTCGGAGCGTGTCGCGGCGCGCAAACGCTCCGGTCACCACGGGCGTGAGATCGTGCCGAGTCACCGGTGCCCGCCGGAGTTCGGCAAGTGCTGCATCGACCTGCACGACGGTGAGCGCACCGCCGCGCTGCAGTCGTCCAAGTGCCGAAAGCACCTCGGCATCGAAGTGGGCCGGTGCATGCATCACCGTCCGTGCCAGTCGTGCTCGCACCGCCGAGTACCGATCACCCGTGCGAGCGAGGAGATCGACCATGGCACTCGCGTCGATGACCACCTGCTCCCGCGGCGACGCCGATGACGCGCTCATGTTCCAAGTTCGTCGCGGGCGGCGTCAATGGCGGCCAACACGTCCTCATGCCGCGCACTGGTACTCCTGGCGTCCAAGCTCTCGAGCCACGCGTCGGTCGCAGCATCCTCTAGTTCTGCGAGAATGGCGGCTTGAGTCAGCGCCGAGATATTCAGTCCTCGCGCTCTGGCCCGCGCCGCCAACTCATCGGGGACGTACACGTTCAGCCGCGCCATACACACTAATATACACACAGCTAAACGGCAAGTTCGTTTCGGACGAAGACAATTGAGGGCCCAGCGGGATTGATGACGATTCCGCTGTAGTTGTCCTTGCGAACCATCTCCAGCACCTCGAGCGTGGTGACGGCGACGACAGCGTCTGACGGGTTGAACGCGACGACCTCTGGAGCGCTGGTGAAGCCGATCAGGGCAGTCGAGCCGTCAGCCATCGCCATCGAGCGAGCGGCCACCTTGCCCGCGACGGACTTCTCGTCCGCACCCAGCAACATCTGACCCTCTTCCAGAAGAACTTGCAGGACATCTCGCCTGTCGGCGTGACCGGCGTGAATGCGAACAGCGCCCGACCGCCACCTGGGCCCGTGCCGCCGCGGACTGGATCCGAGATCCGCGCGGAAATGAACCATCGACTGGCGCATCTGGCCCAGTGGGGTCGAAAAGAAGTTCGCCGTACATGCACGACCGAAGGTCGCAATCGGACCGCATACGACGATGGAACGCTTTGCGATCTGACGCGTGATGCGCACATTGTGGTCGACCCTCCGTACATCGACGCAGACGGCGCTACGGACCTCGACAACACAGAACTCCGCCACCTCGACGACCACGCGTTCATCGCGAGGGCGACGGGGCGCCATTCGGGTAGGTAGCGCGACGAAGAGAATCAGACGAGCCCCACGGCCTCGGCGAGCAGGAGTCCCGGCAGGAACACGGCCAACGTCATCGGCGCCGAGATCAATCCGATCAGCATCCCTCGTCCGATCTGCCCGGCGGTCCCCGGCCGTGCTTTCAGGACTGCGGCGATTGCGAGGTCGATCAGCAGGAGCGGCAGGACGAAGACGGCGAGCACGAACCACGGCAGAAACATCCAGACGGCGGTCTCGACGGCGAGGATGTTCACCAGTGCCGCCAGGAAGGCGGCGGGTCCGTAGGGAGGCGTGAATCGCTGAGGCGCCGCACCATTCACCATGCGAGGACCCAGAATCCGTACACGAACCCACCAACGAGGACAACGACGAAGGACCCGGCCACGCTGAGCGCCAGACCACGCGCACGCGACGATGCAGATCGGGCCAGCACGGCGCACAGGACCGCGCACAGGACGAAGGTTACGGCGGCGCCGACCACGAAGAGGAGCAGTGCACCGGTGCCGGGAAGCCACTTCCCCAGCAGCCAGGACGTCGCAATGACGAGCGCCAGAACCAGTTGGGTCGTGAACGGCGCCGACCACGTAGCGGTGGACCAGACCCGTGAGTCCAGGCCGTTGAATCGCGCGAGCACTGTCATGTCGCCTCCCTGATCAAATTGGAGTCACGCCCGGGGGCAACGGGATTGACGGAACCTGTGGCGGGTCAGCCGTGGTCCCGAACTCCGTCCACGGCAACGGGATTGGTACATCATAGTCAGGATTCCACCCTCCGGAGTCGAATGGCGCGAACGCGCTGCCGCCTGACCCGACGTCGTGGTGCTGTGGGAGATTCACCATCGGTCCGGTCGAGTTACCGGCAATCGCCGGATCGATGAGCACCGTCCGAGACGAACCATCGGGGAAGTCTTGGTAGACCTCCATGGAGGGGTAGTCGGTGCGCGTCCCATCGACACGGACGCCGGCGGCCGTGGGAGTGAAGACGAGGTCTCGCCGTTAACGGTCCATGGATTGTTCGCCATCGGCCATGGCGGGTCCCTCGCGATGTCAGGAGCAAACGGGTTGGCGGCATCGTATTTGATGCGGACCGCACCGTCACCGTCGTCGGTCTGCTGCACCACGGCTTCGGGTATCCCCACTTTGACCTGGCCCGGCCCGCCGTCGGGAGTGAGCTCGACGGAGGGGTTCTGTCGCATCACGACGAGACCGCTCTCGTAGTCGATGTACGTCGTCACCTTCGTGTTCGCTGGATCGAAGTGCGGGTCCGCTGGCCTCGTGTTGCCGAAGTCTCGCTTCCACGGTCCGCTGATCACGTCGCGCTGCTCGATCCATTGGCCCACGCGAACGACTCCTTGACCGGGTACCGGACGGATCCTCACCACCCTGATTTCGGGCGGTACACCGTCGGTGTCCGGATCGTAGCTGTGCGGATCGAGTGCTGCGGCGGTCTGCCAGTCAGTCGCTGACGACGGGTCGCGGCCGAAGACTTCATTGAACGCATCGATTTGATTCTGGCGGCGGTTGGCGAGATCTTCGGCCTGTCCAGACGGTGTCTGCTTGTAGTCGACGGTCTGGATAGTCCGGTCTTCTTTGCCCTTCTCTTCCTCGGGTGCCTTCTCCCCTCCGCCCCCACCGACTCCGAGCCTGGCGTATTCGTTGCCGACCTGCCGGATCTTTGCGCCGACGGCGTTCAGCTCGTTGTTGGAGGTCGACACGATTGCGCCGACCTGAGCCAAACCCCTCTGCACGATCGGCACCAGCAGCTGCTCCCGCTTGGGACCGGCCGGTACGGACTGCGCCGCGGCCAGCACCCAAGATCTGATCGCGTCGAGATTCCGTCGACCCCTTGACACCACCTGTGCCGATTCCGTGACGTGCGAGCCAAGCCGCTTGTCGAGGCCCGCCAGCTGCCCGATCACGCGAGCGTGTGAGGTGTTCTTACCGTCGTAAGCAGTGGCCGCCCCGCCCGACCAGTGGGGGCCGGGCGCTGCGGTATGGGTTGTCGCTTCGAGCTTCTGCAGGTGGCCGCTCTGGTCGAACGTTTCCCCCGTGTGAGGCGCCCCAGATCCGAACGTGTCACGCGCCCGCGACCATGTCACCAGGAAGGCGTTCAGCGCGCTCACGCGAATAGTCTATTAGCGAACCGCTAAGCATCCGCCCGCGAAAATCCGAGCCTCGCCGGTCGTCACGCCACCGCCGCTCGGGATGCCAAGTACACCTCGGTGGGCATGGGATGACGCAAGTGCCACGTGATGGCGACCGGCCTGTCACCCTCATGTGACACGTAGTCCGCGGGGCCAAGGAAGATGTACGGGGACGGCCCTAGCGCGCCGGTCTTACTTCCACGCACGAACAGCAAAACGTGTGAACCGC
>JAXHUG010000083.1:0-59065 GCA_034189785.1 Actinomycetota bacterium | reverse complement strand
AGCCGACCGTAAAACGACCGCTCCGGCGCTGGTGGCTGTGAAACCTGAATCCAGCAATGGAAGCGCCTCACCGCAAGGCGAGGCTGCATGATGATCACCAAAGATCACTCACATGCAACGGTACAGACCACCGTCGACCGTCGTGGACCGGGATGCCCGAGGCCGCCGCGAGCGTCACCACCCCGCGCATCCCGGTCCACGACACCACCACGTTCTCCTGCCACGTCAACATCCGACGGTCGACCAACCCGGACAGCCGGCCCGCCGCACCCCGCCGGCGCACGCCCAACGCGCCCCGGCCGCCCTGTTCGGGTTCGGCACGCTCAACGTCGACTCGACCTTGCGGGAGAGCACGCCGCGGCCGAACATCGCGAACACGCACACCGGCCGGATCAGCAGCACCACCAGCAGCACGACGCCGGACGCCACCGCGACCTCGGCCAGTGACTCGTGCGCCTCGTTGAGGTCCTCGATCATGAAGCGCAGCTGTAATCCGATGTAGGCGAACACGAACGCCTCGAGCATGACGTCGACGGAGTTCCACACGTAGCGTTCCTGCGGCCGGGTCTGGTAACCGGCGTCGAGTGAACCGTGGCCGACGACGAATCCGGCGACGACGACGGCCAGCACGCCGGAGGCGTGCAGGTGCTCGGCAGAGATGAACGCCGCGAACGGCACGACCAATCCCAATCCCTGGATCGTCTCCGGTCCCGGATTGGCCAGGCGACGGCGGATCCACAGCGTGATGAAGCCCAACGCGGCGCCGACGACCGGGCCGAGCAGCGCACTGTAGCCGAACAGCAGCACCGGGTTCTCGATGAACGCGCGGGTGCCGGCGACCCACTGCGACGGCGGTCACCGCATCGGGTGGCGCCACCACCGCGCCCAGGATCAGGGCGGTCCCGAATGTCAGCGACGGCACCAGCCACGACGTCAGCCCGGCCACGGCGAAGGTGGTGATCACCACCAGCCCCACACCGAGGCCGAGGATCGGCCGGATGTTGCGCAGGAAAGTCGCGAACGAGAAGCTCAGCGCCGCCGAGTACAGCAGCGGTGGCAGCACCACCGACAGCAGCACCTCGGATTCCAGTTCGATGCCGTCGAAGTCGGGCGCGAAGGACACCGCGAACCCGACGACGACGAGGACGAGGATGAGTTCCACCGGGCGATTGTCGCGGCAAACCCGCGCCGATGCGGGCTTCGGCTCACCTCTGGCAGGTGAGGCACCAGAACAGGTTGCGGCCCTCCAGGACGGCGGTGTTCACGGGCGTGGAACAGGTGCTTACCCCGGGCACCGGTGAAGTGCGGTCATCCACCATCGCCGCACTCTCGGCGAACCGGCCCCGCGGGCTGCTCACCCGCATATGTCAGGCAGGTGCGCCGGGCACCGGCGGCGCTTCGTGGGTCCGCTCGTAATCGGAGAGGATGTCGATACGCCGTTGGTGGCGTTCGGCTTTCGACCACGGCGTGGCGAGGAACGCCTCGACGATCGCGAGCGCGTCAGCCTCGGAGTGCATGCGGCCACCGAGCCCCATGAGCTGCGCGTTGTTGTGTTCGCGGGCCAGCTTGGCGGTCTCGACACTCCACGCCAGCGCGCAGCGGGCGCCGGGCACCTTGTTCGCGGCAATCTGCTCACCGTTACCCGATCCACCCAGCACGATGCCGAGGCTGCCGGGATCGGCGACGGTCTTCTCGGCCGCGGCGATGCAGAACGCCGGGTAGTCGTCGTCGGAGTCGTAGTCGAACGCACCGCAGTCCACCGGTTCGTGGCCGGCGCTGCGGAGGTGCTCGATGATGACCTGCTTCAACTCGTAGCCGGCGTGGTCAGCTCCCAGGTAGACGCGCATGGCGGCCATTGTGACAGGTCAGCCGGCGGTGATTGCGTCGAGGCGCTCCTTGATGAAGTCCGACGACGTGACCGGTTCGAGACCGGACACCCTGCCGATCGGCGGGCCGAGCGGCGTCACGACGGCGTCGTGATTGGCCTCGTGGAAGTAGATCAGTGAGACGAGGTCTTCCTCGGGTGCATCCGGATGCGGCGGGAGTACCCGGTGTCGGCCCGACCGCCAGCGCCCACCCGTCGGCCTCGGAGAACACCTGCAACCCGCCGGCGCCCGGTTCCCGGTCGAGGATGGTGACCGTGCCGAAGTCGGTGTGCGGTCCGATGCGGAACTGTCCTGGTTCAGGTTCGCCGACGACGGAGACCGGCGCGACGGCGGCGTCAGTCGAACGACGGCTGCTCCGTGCGGGTGCGCTTGAGCTCCCAGAAGTGCGGATATGACGCGAAGGTGACCGATGCGTCCCACAGCTTCCCGGCCTCTTCGCCGCGCGGGATCTTCGACAGCACGGGACCGAAGAACACCACACCGTTGACGTGGATGGTCGGGGTGCCGACGTCGTCGCCGACGGGGTCCATGCCCTCGTGGTGGCTCTTGCGCAACGCGTCGTCGTACTCGCCGGACGTCGCGGCCTCCGCCAGTTCTGCGGGCAGGCCGGCCTCGGCCAGCGATTCGGAGATGACGGCGGTGAAATCCGGGTCGGATTCGCCGTAGCCCCGGCTGTGGATCCGGGTGCCCATCGCGGTGTACAGCGGGGCGAGGACGTCGGGCCCCTTGGCCTGCTCGGCGGCGATCGCGACCCGTACCGGACCCCACGCCCGCTTCATGGCCTCCTGGTACTCCTCGGGCAGATCGCGCCCTTCGTTGAGCACCGCGAGGCTCATGACGTGGAAGTTCACGTCGATGTCGCGCACCTTCTCCACTTCGAGGATCCAGCGGGAGGTGATCCAGCACCACGGGCACAACGGGTCGAACCAGAAATCGGCTCTCGACTTCTCGGCCATCAGGCAGGTTCCTTTCGGTGACTCGGCGACGACGAGGACAGCAATCCGTGCAGCACGACTTCGCGTGCGCAACCGATGTTCCCGGAAACCGTGATTCGCACTCACCGAGCCGCGGGAGACGCAGTGGTGGGTCAACCTCGACCCGGCCGGGTTGCTCCTGTGACCGAACTGAGCCAGTGTGACAGAGGACAGACGAGGAGCACCATGTCCGCAACAGTTCGAACCCGGATGGCGGTGGCGGCATGTGCCGCCGCACTCGCCGGCGCCCTGATGACCGCGCCGGCCGCGGCCGCCGATCCGCTCGATGACGCCTTTCTCTCGGCGCTCGACAGAGCGGGGGTGCGGTACGACAGTCCGGTGGACGCCGTCGCACTCGGCAAGCGGGTGTGCCCGATGCTCGTCGAACCGGGTAAGGAGTTCGCGAAGGTGGTCGCGACCGTGGGCGACGACGGCGTCCCACCCGACCTGGCGGCGTTCTTCGCCGGCATCGCCATCCAGATGTACTGCCCGCAGATGGTGTCCTCGGTGGGCAACGGCACGTTCCTGAACTGGCTGCAGACGACGAGGTTCCCCTACGCGCGATAGATCGGGGCCCGATAGGTTGGGGGCGTGGCACTTCCCAATCTGACCCGTGAGGCGGCGGTCGAACGCGCGGCCCTGATCACCGTCGACAACTACCGCATCGAATTGGACCTCACCGGCGGTGGCGGTGCACCCGGTGAGAAGACCTTCCACTCGGTCACCACCGTCACCTTCGACGCGACGCCGGGCGCCGACACCTACATCGACGTCGCTGCGGACCGGATCCGTGCGGCCACCCTCAACGGCCGCGACGTCGACGTGTCGGGTTACGACGAGTCGACCGGCATCCCGTTGACCGGGCTGGCCGAACGTAACGTGCTCGTCGTCGACGCCGACTGCCGGTACTCGAACACCGGCGAGGGGCTGCACCGCTTCGTCGACCCGGTCGACGACGAGGTGTACCTGTACTCGCAGTTCGAGACCGCCGATGCCAAGCGCATGTTCGCCTGCTTCGACCAGCCCGACCTCAAGGCGACGTTCGACGTCACGGTCACCGCGCCCGCGCACTGGGAGGTGGTGTCCAACGGCGCGATGGAGGGCAGCCGCGACGACGGCGCCTCGAATACGCACGTGTTCGTGCAGACGCCGCGGATGAGCACCTACCTCGTCGCCCTGATCGCCGGACCGTACGCCCGCTGGGACGATCTGTACCGCGATGAGCACGGTGAGATACCGCTCGGGCTGTTCTGCCGCCGCTCGCTGGCCGAGTTCATGGACGCCGAGCGGCTGTTTACCGAGACGAAGCAGGGATTCGGCTTCTACCACAACAACTTCGGGGTGCCCTACGCGTTCGGCAAGTACGATCAGCTGTTCGTTCCGGAGTTCAACGCGGGCGCGATGGAGAACGCCGGAGCGGTGACGTTCCTGGAGGATTACGTCTTCCGCAGCAAGGTCACCCGCGCCTCCTACGAGCGTCGCGCCGAGACAGTGCTGCACGAGATGGCGCACATGTGGTTCGGCGACCTGGTCACCATGACCTGGTGGGACGACCTGTGGCTCAACGAATCCTTCGCGACGTTCGCCTCGGTGCTGTGCCAGGCCGAGTCGACGGAGTACACCGAGGCGTGGACGACGTTCGCCAACGCGGAGAAGTCGTGGGCATACCGTCAGGATCAGTTGCCGTCGACACATCCGGTCGCCGCCGACATCCCCGATCTGCACGCCGTCGAGGTGAACTTCGACGGGATCACCTACGCCAAGGGCGCCAGCGTCCTCAAACAACTCGTCGCCTATGTCGGTCTGGAATCGTTTCTCGCCGGGCTGCGGGACTACTTCCGCGACCACGCCTTCGGCAACGCGACGTTCGGGGACCTTCTCGGTGCGCTCGAGAAGGCTTCGGGGCGTGACCTTTCCGGGTGGGGCAGGCAGTGGCTCAAGACCACCGGGCTCAACACGCTGCGCGCCGACTTCGACGTCGACGCCGACGGCCGCTTCACCCGCTTCGCCGTGACCCAGAGCGGTGCCGCACCGGGCGCCGGTGAGACGCGCGTACACCGGCTGGCTGTCGGCGTTTACAACGACGATCCGACCACCGGCAAGCTCGTGCGGGTGCACCGCGAGGAGCTCGACGTCGAAGGTGAGAGCACCGGAGTCCCCGCACTGCAGGGGGTTCCGCGTGGAAAGCTGGTGCTGGTCAACGACGACGACCTGACGTACTGCGCGTCGCGGCTGGATCCGGATTCGCTGCAGACGGTGCTCACCCGCATCGCCGACATCGCCGAACCGTTGCCGCGCACGCTGGCCTGGTCGGCGGCCTGGGAGATGACCCGCGAAGCCGAACTGCGGGCACGCGACTTCGTCGCACTGGTGATGAGGGGTGTGCACGCCGAGACCGAGGTGGGCGTGGCCCAGCGGTTGCTGCTGCAGGCGCAGAC
Source organism: Actinomycetota bacterium (assembly GCA_034189785.1). GTDB lineage: Bacteria > Actinomycetota > Actinomycetes > Mycobacteriales > Mycobacteriaceae > Mycobacterium. Next base: position 53,767 of record JAXHUG010000083.1, on the reverse strand, counting down.
CGCCCTGAACTCCTACGCCGATCCGCAGTGGGCGCGGGAGAACGGCTGGCCGGCGTTCGCCGACCGGCTGCTCGATCTGGCGCACGAATCGGCCCCGGGTTCGGACCACCAGCTGGCGTTCGTCAACGCGCTGTGCAACTCGGTGCTGTCGCGCAACCACGTCGCCGTGCTGGCGACCCTGCTCGACAACGAGCCCGCCGAGGTGAACCTGCCGGGTCTGGTCATCGACACCGATCTGCGCTGGCGCATCGTCACAGCGCTGGCCGCCAGCGGCGACATCGACGCCGATGGTCCCGAGACGCCGTTCATCGACGCCGAGGCGAAGCGCGATCCCACCGCGGCCGGCCGCCGCCACGCCGCGGCGGCGTCCGCGGCACGACCGCAGCCCGGTGTGAAAGAGGCCGCCTGGCAACGGGTCATCGAGGACGACACGCTCGCCAACATCACCACCCGCTCCATCGTCGGCGGCATCGTGCGGATGGGACAAGAAGAGTTGCTCGCACCGTTCACGGAGAAGTACTTCGCCGCCATCCCCGGCGTGTGGGAGCGCCGGTCGAGCGAGGTGGCGCAGACGGTGGTGATCGGCCTGTACCCGGCGTGGGACATCAGCGACGAGGGTCTGGCGGCGGCGGACCGCTTCCTCGAGGGTGACGTTCCGCCGGCGCTGCGCCGACTGGTGCTTGAAGGCCGCGCAAGGGTCGAACGCGCACTGCGGGCGCGCAAGCACGACGTGAGCTGACCACGCCCGGTGGCCGGGGAAGGGCGGGAGGATTCAGCGGGGTGAGACGCCCGCGGACAGCACCCGGATCCCGCTGATCAGACCGTCGATGAGGTTGCCCTCTTCGAACGACGCGGCGGCCGCCGAGACGCCCAGCGGTGCGGCGGTCTCGATGCCGCGGCCCTTGACGTCGACGCCGTAGACCACCTCGATCGCGCGCTGGTTCGGCGACACCGCCAGCAGCACGGCGTTGTTCGGCGTCGGCACCTGCGCCAGGATCTCGCGGGCCGTCGCAGCGGTGTCCGCGCCGAGGTCGCCGATGTACACCGCGAAGCGGGCCTTCGCCGCCCGTGACCCGTACTTCAGCGCATCGTCGAGCACGACCAGGTCCTTGGTGGCGAAAGGATAGTCCACCGACACGGTGCCGGGCTCCGTCACGCCGGACAGGCGTCCGCTAGAGGTCAGCGCCCAACCGTAGGGCAGCCTCTGGGGTTCGACCCCCGCGCGGTCATCGGTGACCTGAACTTCACCACGTGCCACTTGCGCCGCCTCCGATCGTCACGGGATGAGGGTGATGCTCGCTGTGTCCGGTCGCATGTTCCTGGTGCGCCGGCTCGTCGGCCGCCCACAGGATCGGCGAGTGCCGCCACGGTTCGGACAGTTCGTAGCTCGCCGGGTGGGGACCCTTGCCACGCGAGATGAGCAGGGCGAGGACCGCGGCCAGTCCCAACGGCACGAGGATGAGGACGAGGATCACGGAGGTGGTCACGATCCGAAACCGTATCTCACGGGGGTATCAGGCCGCACCCTCACCCAGGTACCGCATCCACGCCGGGTCGAGTTCCTTGACCGTCGACAGCAGCCGCCAGTGCTGCCCCTTGGGCGGCAGCGGCGCGTGGCGCAGCGTCCAGCCCAGTTCGGCCAGCAGGTGATCGGCCTTGCGGTGGTTGCACGGTGCGCACGCCGCGACACAGTTCTCCCACGAGTGGTCGCCGCCGCGACTGCGGGGCACCACATGGTCGACGGTATCGGCCTTGGCCCCGCAGTACGCGCAGCGAAACCGGTCGCGGTGCATCAGCGCCGCCCGGGTCATAGGGACGCGGGCCCGGTAGGGCACCCGCACGAAACTGCGCAGCCGGATGACCGTCGGCGCCGAGATGCTGCGGGTGGTCGAGTGGATCACCGGTCCTGCCGGATCCTCGTGGACGACGTCGGCCTTACCGCAGATCAACATCACCACCGCGCGACGCAGCGGCAGCGCGGTCAGCGGTTCGTAGGTGGAGTTCAGCAACAGGACGCGACGGCGTCCCCAGAGCGAGCCGTCGTGGACGGGCACCGACGACTCGACGCTGTGCAGCACACGGGCGCTCGCCGCGGGACCCGAGGGGCCGACCGCGGCCGCACGCTTATGGCCGGTCGGTCTCGACGGGCTCTTCTTCCGTTGCGCCATACGTCCTCCGAGGACACAGTCCACCATGGATCGGCGGCCACCGCACGGCAATTCCGTACGTGTTCGCAGGTCAGTCCGGTGAACATCCGATGACGTCACCGGGATGCCGAGGCAGGGCCACCGACAGGCCACAATGGAATCGTGACACAACCAACCCGGTCGTTCTACGACGAAGTCGGTGGCCACGAGACGTTCCGCGCGATCGTGGCACGTTTCTACGAACTGGTGCGCGAGGACGAGATCCTGCGCCCGCTGTACCCCGATGACGAACTCGAGGCGGCCGAGGTGCGGCTGCGGATGTTCCTCGAGCAGTACTGGGGCGGTCCCCGAACATACTCGGACCAGCGCGGACACCCCCGGCTGCGGATGCGCCACGCCCCGTTCCGGATCGGCTACATCGAACGCGACGCCTGGCTGCGCTGTATGCACACCGCCGTCGCGGAGATCGACTCGGTGACGCTGGACGACGAGCACCGCAGGGAGCTGCTGGCCTACCTCGAGATGGCCGCGCAGTCGATGGTCAATTCGCCGTTCTGAGCGCAGGCGGCCACAATGGGCGCAATGGCTCACCCCCCGACAGCTGACCGGCCCTGGTGGTCGCGTGCGGTGTTCTACCAGGTCTATCCCCGGTCCTTCCACGACAGCGACGGCGACGGCGTCGGCGATCTCGACGGCGTGACCGCCAAACTCGACTATCTGAGTCAACTCGGCGTCGACGCGCTGTGGCTCAACCCGGTCACCGTCTCCCCCATGGCCGACCACGGCTACGACGTCGCCGACCCCCGCGACATCGACCCGCTGTTCGGCGGCATCGACGCCCTGGACCGGCTCATCGCCGCCGCGCACGACCGCGGTATCCGCATCACCATGGATCTGGTGCCCAACCACACCAGTTCGGCGCACCCGTGGTTCCAGGCGGCGCTGGCAGCGGGCCCGGGCAGCGCCCAGCGGGAGCGCTACATCTTCCGAGATGGCACCGGTCCCGACGGACTGCTCCCGCCCAACAACTGGATCTCCGTCTTCGGCGGGCCCGCGTGGACGCGGATCGTCGAACCCGACGGGCAGCCCGGCCAGTGGTACCTGCACCTGTTCGACCCCGAGCAGCCCGACCTCAACTGGGACAACCCCGAGGTGTTCGAAGATCTCGAGAAGACACTGCGCTTCTGGCTCGACCGCGGCGTCGACGGCTTCCGCATCGACGTGGCGCACGGGATGGCCAAACCGCCGGACCTGCCCGATATGGCGATCGCCGAGAACAAGATGCTCGCCGAGACGGCCAGCGATCCGCGGTTCGACCACCAAGGCGTCCACGACATCCACCGCAACATCCGCTCGGTGCTCGACGACTACCCCGGCGCGGTCGCCGTCGGCGAGGTGTGGGTCTACGACAACGCCGCGTTCGCCGCTTACCTGCGCGCCGACGAACTGCATCTGGGTTTCAACTTCCGACTGGTGCGCGCCGACTTCGACGCCGACGAGATCCACGACGCGATCGAGAACTCGCTGGCCGCCGTCGCACTGGAGAATGCGACGCCGACGTGGACGCTGTCGAACCACGACGTCGAGCGGGAGGTCACCCGGTACGGCGGCGGGACGCTCGGGCTGACGCGGGCCGGGGCGATGGCCCTGGTGATGCTGGCACTGCCCGGCGTGGTGTTCGTCTACAACGGCGAAGAACTCGGCCTGCCCAACGTAGACCTGCCCGACGAAGTGCTCCAGGATCCGGTGTGGGAACGCTCCGACCGCACCGAACGCGGGCGCGACGGATGCCGCGTGCCGATGCCGTGGAGCGGTGACGCTCCCCCGTTCGGATTCTCGACCACGGCCGACACCTGGCTGCCGATGCCGCCGGAATGGTCGTCGCTGACCGTCGAACGCCAGCTGGCCGAGCCGGACTCCATGCTGCACTTCTTCCGGCGGGCGCTGCGCCTGCGCCGGGACCGCGCCGGCGTCGACGGGGCCACGCTGACGCAGCTGTCCGCTGAGGACGGGGTGCTGACGTTCCGGACCGACGGCGGACTCACCTGTGTGCTCAACGCGGGTGAGCGCACGGTCGACCTGCCCCCCGGTGAGGTACTGCTCGCCAGCGCGGCCCTGCAGGGACGCCGGTTGCCCCCCGACGCCGCCGCCTGGGTCGTCTAACTAACGCAACACGACCGCCGGGTCCCCGCGCCGTCGCAGCACCGAACCGAACGGCGCGTCGATACGCAGCCAGGTGGGCGAGACGCGGACCCGCACGATGTCGCCGGCCTCGAGCGCGGCGCTGTTCTGCGGCAGGAAGCCCATTGCGGTGATCGCGAATACGCACCGCATCGGGACACCGACGCTCTCACCGCCCCCGCTGACCGCGATCACCTCCTGATCGAGCAGAGACGACGGCGGGCCGTGGGCACCGCTGTGCTGCCGCGCCAGCGCGCCGCCGCGCGACACCAGGTCGAGCATCACCCGGGCCGGCACGTCGTCGAGGTGGCTGAACCCCGTGTCGGACGGCACCGCACCACGCCACGCCGAGTCCATCGGGAAGCCGGTGTCGACGAACCCCGACGCGTCGATACCCGCCAGGCCCGCCGCCAAGGCGTCGGCGCCGGCGCAGAGGTCCTTCGGGCACAGTCGCCCGCTCACCACCCGGCTGGCCAGCACGTCGAAACCCGTTGCCGCGAAGGCGGCCACGCCACCGCCGGCCCGTTCGCGCAACCGCACCACCGCCGCGCCGTCGAGCCGCACCGCCCGTTCGGCGAAGGTGGCCAGATCGTCGCGGTGACCGGGATCGGTCAGCCAGAGCCCGCGCTCCTGGCCGGTCATCGCAGATGACGTTGCAGATAGGTGCGCTGTTCGGGCGTCAGCCGTTCGAGCCGCTGCTCCTCGATGTGCACGGCCGCCAACTGGGTCTCGGCGATCACGGCCGGTTTGGAGGCCACCGGCGCGCCCGCCGAGCGGACCTCGTACCCGATCGTGAAGTCCACCGCGCGGACGCGTGTGGACCACATCGTCACCTGCAACGGCGAATCTATCAGGCGCAGCTGACCCTTGTAGGTGATGTGCACGTCGGCGATCAACAGACCGATGTCGGTGATCCGCGCCTCGAACGGCTCACGCAGAAACGGGATGCGCGCCTCTTCGAGGATGGTGACCATCGTGGCGTGGTTGATGTGCTGGTACATATCGATATCGGACCACCGCACGTGCACCGGCGTCACAAAACCTGCTGTCACCCGGACGACCCCGTTCCACTCGATCGTGTCATGCTGCGAATCTGACGGGCCGCCACCGACAGTGTCGCCAGGTCCCGTTCACCGTCCTCGTAGATCTCGGCCAGAGTGCGCCGGGCCCGCGCCACCCGCGACCCGTTGGTCATCTCCCACTCGGCGATCTTCTCCTCGCCGTTCTCGTCGGGTTCGCCGACCGCCAGCACGTCGAAGCACAGCGACCGTAACGACCCGTAGATGTCGTCGCGAATCGCCAACCGCGCCAGAGAATGCCAGCGGTCACCGCGGGACAGCTGGGACACCGCGGTCAACAGGCTGTCGGTGTTGAGGTGGTCCATCAGCGCGAAGTACGTGTCGGCGACCTCCACGGGGTCCCGGTCGGCGATGTCGGCGATGTCGATGATGTCGAGCAGGCTGAACCGGTAGAGCGCGGTCGCCACCGAATAGGCCAGCTCTTTCGACGCCCTGCGGGAGCAGAACTCACCGGCCACCTTGTCGACGATGGCCGCATCGTCACCGCGTAGCCATTCCTCCATCCGCGGGGTCAGCGCCGCCACCTTCTCGGCGAACCGGTTGATCTCCGCGCCGACGGCCAGTGGTTGCGGCCGGTGGTTGAGCAGCCAGCGCGCCGCCCGGTCGACGAGCCGGCGCAGGTCGAGGGTCATCCGGTCGCTGACCGCGACCGGCAGGTTCGCGGCGCGGATCTGCCGCCACACATCACCCACCCGGAAGATGGCGCTGACCGCGACGAAGCTGCGCACCGCGTCGACCGCACCGACGCCGACGTCCTCGCTGATCCGGTACGCGTAGGTGATCCCGCTGGTGTCGACGACGTCGTTGACCAGCATCGTAGTGACGATCTCGCGGCGCAGTTGATGGGACCGGGTGTCGGCGGCGAACCGGGCGCGCAGGGTGGACGGGAAGTAGCGCGGCAACCGGGCGGCGAACGCCTCCTGGTCGGGGAGCTCGCTGTCGAGCAGGTCGGCCTTGAGCGCCAGCTTGACGTGTGCCATCAACGTCGCCAGTTCCGGTGAGGTGAGGCCCATCCCGGCGTCCAGCCGGCGGCGGATCTCCTTGGCCGAGGGCAGCGCCTCGAGCTCACGGTTCAGACCGCGCTGCTGGACGAGGTGGGCGATCAAGCGGGAGTGCACCGGCAGCAGGCTCGCCGCGTTTGCGCGGCTGGTGCCCATCAGGTCGTTCTGGTCCCGGTTGTCTGACAGCACCAGCTCACCGACCTCGTCGGTCATCGACAGGAGCAGGTCGGTGCGTTCGCTCAGCTCTACGCGCCCCGCTGTGACCAGCGAGTCGATGAGGATCTTGATGTTGACCTCGTGGTCGGAGCAGTCGACGCCCGCGGAGTTGTCGAGGGCGTCGGTATTGATCCGGCCCCCGGACAGGTCGAACTCGATGCGCCCGCGGGACGTGACGCCAAGGTTGCCCCCTTCGCCGATCACCTTGGCCCGCACCTGATTCGCGTGCACCCGCACGAGATCGTTGGCGCGGTCGCCGACGTCGCCGTCGGATTCGGCCTCGGCCTTGACGTAGGTGCCGATGCCGCCGTTCCACAGCAGGTCGACCGGCGCCTTGAGGATCGCCTTGATCAGCGCGGGCGGCGTCATCTCCTTGACGCCCCCGTCGAGGACGAGCACCTCGCGGACCTGCGGACTCACCGGGATCGACTTGTGCTCACGGCTGTACACGCCGCCGCCCTCGCTGATCAGGGAGCGGTCGTAGTCCTCCCACGACGAACGGGGCTGGCCGAACAGCCGCCTTCGTTCCTCGAATGACGTCGCGGCGTCCGGGTGGGGGTCGAGGAACACGTGCCGGTGGTCGAAGGCGGCGACGAGCCGGATGTGCTCGGACAGCAGCATTGCGTTGCCGAACACGTCGCCGCTCATATCGCCGATGCCGACGACGGTGAAGTCCTCCGACTGGGTGTCGACGCCCATCTCGCGGAAGTGGCGTTTGACCGACTCCCAGGCGCCCTTGGCGGTAATGCCCATCGCCTTGTGGTCGTAACCGACCGACCCGCCGGATGCGAAGGCGTCCCCCATCCAGAAGCCGTAGGATTTGGCGACCTCGTTGGCGATGTCGGAGAACGTCGCGGTGCCCTTGTCGGCGGCCACCACCAGGTAGGCGTCGTCGCCGTCGCGGCGGACCACGCCGGGCGGTGCGACCACCTCGCCGCTGACCTTGTCAACGTTGTCGGTGATGTCCAGCAGGCCGCTGATGAACAGCTTGTAGCAGTCCACCCCCTCGGCCCGATGAGCGTCGCGATCGGCTGCGGCGTCACCGGTCGGCGCCGGGGGCTGTTTGACGACGAACCCGCCCTTGGCGCCGACGGGCACGATGACGGCGTTCTTCACCGCCTGCGCCTTGACCAGACCGAGCACCTCGGTGCGGAAGTCCTCCCGCCGATCCGACCACCGCAGACCGCCGCGGGCCACGTGGCCGAACCGCAGGTGGACGCCCTCGACCCGCGGCGAGTACACGAAGATCTCGAATTTGGGTCTGGGCAAGGGCAGTTCGTCGATCAACCCGGGATCGAGTTTGATCGAGAACACGCCGCGGGCCCGCGCCGACTCCGCGCGCGCGACGAAGTGGTTGGTGCGCAGCGTGGCCTGGACCATCGAGGCGAACGCGCGCAGCACCCGGTCGGTGTCCAAACCCGTGAGGGCGTCGATGTCGGCGGCGACGGCCGCGGCAGCGCTCTGGGCGTCGCGCTCCTTTGCGGCCTCGGTCGGATCGAACAACGCCTCGAACAGCTCCACCAGCGACCGAGCGGCGTGCGGGTTGTCGTTGACCACCGATTCGATGAAGGACTGGCTGTACGGAAAACCGGCCTGCCGCAGATACTTCGCGTACGCCCGCAACACCATGACCTGCTGCCAGCTCAGCCCGGCCCGCAGCACCAGTTCGTTGAACCGGTCGATCTCCGCGCGACCGTTCCAGATCGCGGTCACCGCGTCGGCGAACCTGGCAGCGGTCGGGTCGCGGTCGGACCCGCCGCCCGCCGACTCCGGCATGGTGTGGTGCGGCCGGATCTTGAACTGGTAGATCCACACGGCCAAGCCGTCGGCGCGGGTCACCGTGAACGGTCGTTCCTCGAGGACCACGACGCCCATGGACTGCAGCATGGGCAGCAGTTGGCTCAATGACGCCGATTGGCCGCCCAGGTACCAGGTGACCTTGCCGACACGGTCCTGACCGCCCTCGGCGAAGATGAGTTTGACCGAGTTGTCATTGTCCTGCAGCGCCTCGATGATCGCGATGTCGTCGATCGCCTCGGCCGGTGTGACCGCCTGTTTGTAGTCCTCGGGGAACGCGCCGGCGTAATGCTCCGCCGCGTCCTGTTCCAGGTCGCCCGACGCGGCCGCGCCGAGCAGCCGGTCGCCCCACGTGCGGGCCGCCTCGGTGAGCTCACGCTGGATGCGCTCCTCGTTCTCCGGGGATACGTCGACATCCCCGGGGCGCGAACCGTCCGGCAGCCGGACAGTGAAATGAACGACTGCCCAAGGTGATTCACTTATCCGGGCCGAGTAGTCGATACTCTCACCGCCGAGTTCGCGGACCAGGATGTGCTGCATCTCGAGGCGGACGGCGGTGGTGTAGCGGTCACGCGGCAGGTAGACCAGGGCCGCGATGAAGTGAGCCAGGCTGTCGGCACGCAGGAACAGCAGGGTGCGCCGCCGGGAGCCCAGACCGATGACCGCCATCGCCATGTCGAGCAGTTCCTCGGCCTGCAGGGCGAACAGCTCCGGACGCGGAATGGTCTGGATGATATCGAGCAGCAGTTGCGTCGGATGGCTGGGATCGCGCTGGGCGATGGCCAGCGCTTCGTTGACCCGCCGCGAGATCAGCGGTATTCCGAGCACATTGGCGTTCATCGCGGCGACGGTGAATAGGCCGACGAAGCGGTGTTCGACGGCGTCGTAGCCGTCGCCTCCGGCTCCTTCCTCGCGGATGACGACGATGTACGGGTTGGCTCCGTAGCGCACATAGCTCGGGATCGTGGCCTGCGCGAGCGCCAGCAGTTCGCCTTTCCGCGTCAGCGGCGCGAGCACGTCTTCGCGCAGCCGCAGCACACCGAGCCGGCTGTCGGCCTCGACCGACGATCCGGTCGCGGTGACCGGACACCGCTGGCAGCCGATGAGGATGAAGTGCCCGTCGGCCAGCCACCGCGCCAGCGCGGCGACGTCCCTGCGTTCCGGTGCGGTGAAGTGGCCGTGGGTGTCAGCCTCGATGTCGTTGGCCAGCGACTGCAGCCGCGCCACCATGGCGCTGCCGTCGATGCTGATCTGACGGGCGTCGGCGATGATGCGCGGCAGCATCCGCCTGGCCGCCGCCACCGACGAGCGATCGGCGGAGTCGGAGAGCTGAATGTGGATCCACGCCTCGTCGTTGCCCTCGCCGTCCGCCGCATCCGCGGCTGGCCGCGCGTCGAGCAGCTCACCGGCGGGTCCGCGGCGCACCCGCAGCACCGGGTTCATGATCGCGCGGTAGGCCACCCCCAGCCGGTGCAGCAGCACCGTCACCGAGTCGATGAGCGTCGGCGCCTGGTCGGTCACCACCTGCAGCGCGGGGCCGACACCGTCGGCGTCGTCGGCGCCGTACGCCGCGACGAGGGTCTCCCCGGCGTGCCTGCGCTCGGCGAGCCGGTGATGGGCCCGCACGAGTTCCGATGACTCCAGCATGTCCGCCGGGTCGACCGGACCCGTCGTCGCAGTGGCCGCCGACTCCCCCTGCTGCGGTCCGCGATAGGTCTCGGCGTAGGCCTTCGCCAACCGGTCGAGCGTCTCCGTCGAAGGGTTGCGCGCAGCGTCGGCACCGGTTCCCGTCATGCGGATCACTCCTGACTCACACCCGTGCACCGCCGCCGTTGGACGGTGCACGAGCGACACTAGTCGCGAGTCAGCCTGCGGTGTGTCACCCGGTGCGGGCGGGCCGCCTCGGCCCCGAGTCGTTGCACTTTGTTCTCCTCGTAGGCACCGAAGTTGCCTTCGAACCAGAACCATTTCGCTTCGTTGTCATCATCGCCCTCCCACGCCAGGATGTGGGTGCAGGTCCGGTCGAGGAACCACCGGTCGTGGGAGATGACCACCGCGCAACCCGGGAACTGTTCGAGCGCATTCTCCAGCGAGCTCAGCGTCTCCACGTCGAGGTCGTTGGTCGGTTCGTCGAGGAGGATCAGGTTGCCGCCTTCTTTGAGCGTCAGCGCGAGGTTGAGCCGGTTACGCTCACCGCCCGACAGCACACCGGCCGGCTTCTGCTGATCGGGGCCCTTGAATCCGAACGCCGAAACGTAGGCGCGCGAGGGGATCTCGTTGTGCCCGACCTCGATGTAGTCCAGGCCGTCGGAGACGACCTCCCACACGTTCTTCGTGGGGTCGATACCCGCGCGGTTCTGGTCGACGTAACTGAGCTTGACTGTGTCACCGACCCTGACGATGCCGCTGTCCGGCTGTTCGAGACCGACGATCGTCTTGAACAGCGTCGTCTTGCCGACGCCGTTGGGTCCGATCACCCCGACGATGCCGTTGCGGGGCAGCGTGAAGGACAGGTCCTTGATCAGGGTGCGCCCTTCGAAACCCTTGTCGAGGTGTTCGACCTCCACGACGACGTTGCCCAGCCGCGGCGGCGCCGGTATCTGGATCTCCTCGAAGTCGAGCTTGCGCGACTTTTCGGCCTCGGCGGCCATCTCCTCGTAGCGCCCCAGCCGGGCCTTGTTCTTGGCCTGCCGCGCCTTGGCGCCCGAACGCACCCAGGCGAGCTCTTCCTTCAGCCGCTTCTGCAGCTTCTGGTCCTTCTTGCCCTGCACTTCAAGGCGTTCGGCCTTCTTCTCCAGGTAGGTGGAGTAGTTACCCTCGTACGGATAGGCGCGGCCGCGGTCGAGTTCCAGGATCCACTCGGCGACGTTGTCGAGGAAGTACCGGTCGTGGGTGACGGCCAGGATGGCGCCCTTGTAGGAGGCGAGGTGCTGTTCGAGCCATAGCACGCTCTCGGCGTCGAGGTGGTTGGTCGGCTCGTCGAGCAGCAGCAGGTCCGGCTTGCTCAGCAGTAGCTTGCACAGCGCAACGCGGCGGCCTTCACCACCGGAGAGGTGGGTGACCGGCTCGTCGGGCGGCGGGCAGCGCAGCGCGTCCATCGCCTGCTCGAGCTGGCTGTCGATGTCCCACGCGTCGGCGGCGTCGAGCTCCTCCTGGAGCCGGCCCATCTCCTCCATCAGCTCGTCGGAGTAGTCGGTGGCCATCAGCTCGGCGACCTCGTTGTACCGGTTGAGCTTGCCCTTGATCGGGACGCCCTCTTCGACGTTCTCCCGGACGGTCTTCGTCTCGTCGAGATGCGGTTCCTGCTGCAGGATGCCGACGCTGGCGCCGGGCGCGAGGTAGGCGTCGCCGTTGTTGGGGGTGTCGAGGCCGGCCATGATCCGCAAGACGCTCGACTTACCGGCCCCGTTGGGACCGACGACACCGATCTTCGCGCCCGGAAGAAAGTTCAGGTTGACGTCGTCAAGGATGACCTTGTCGCCGTGCGCCTTGCGAACCTTGCGCATCGTGTAGATGAATTCGGCCATGCCGTGGTGTTGCCTTTCTCAAAGCGTGGTCAACGTCTGTTGCCGCGGGCCCCATCCTAGGCGTGGCCGGATGTGGCTAGGCTGTCAGCGGTAGCGCCTCCGCGGCATCGTGGTGGCCCGGACCGGTGTGGTCGGCCTCGGCGTCTGCGCCTTCGGCTACTTCACCGCCGGTTTCCGCCGCTTCCGGTGCTGGGGCGCCGGACTGGCGCAACGTCTCGATTCGGGCGACGCAGCGGCTCAGATCCGGGCCGACCGCGGTGGCGCGGACCTCGACCGACGAACGGCGTACGCCCTCACGGTCGTCGTACTCGCTGGTGTGTACATGTCCAACAACGATCACGGCGTCACCCTTCCCGAGCGAGGCGCCGACACCGGTGACCAGTTTGCCCCAGCAGCTCACGCTGACGAACAGCGAGTTGCCCTGCTCCCAGGACCCGTCGGCGGTGCGGCGCCGGGAGTTGCTGGCCACCCGGAACCGCACCACCTCCTGATCGCCGACGCGCTGCCGGTACGGGTTGTTGACGATGTTGCCGACGACGGTGATGGGCGTCTCGAACATGGTGGGCCTCGATTCCTGTCTGATCCACTGGCCGGCGGGGTCTCGCCGGTACCGCCATTCACCGGGACGCCGCCGACAGCGGGCACCGCCCGGCGCCGCGCACCGGGTGGGTTGTGGATGAATCGGGCGCTGTGGACAGACGCCGTCAGCGGGCGTCGCGCCGGGCCAGTCCGGCCAGCATCGCGTTGTAGGCGGCCAGGTCGGCATCGTGGTTCCGCTCGGCCGCCCGGTCGAGTCGTGTGGCATCGCGCGCAGCGCCATCGTGACCGGCGCACCGAGCACCAGCAGGATCGGCACCAGCATCGACAACAGCATGTGCGCCACCATGTGCACGCTGAACATCGCCGGCATGTACCGGCCGAGTCCCGAGGATGTGGTGATCAGCAGCGTCGCGCAGCCGAGCAGCCACGCGACCGTTCGCCCGGCCGGCCACGCGTCACCGCGCCGCCGCCTTGGCGAGCACCAGACCGCCGTACTCGGTGCGGAACAGGTCGGCTGGCGACAGCCGCACCAGCGCGTTGATCACACCGCTGAGCGCCATCGCGACGAAGCACCACAGCGCAACCGTGGAGAACCTGCGGGCCGCCACGTCCCCGTGCTCGCCGGCACGCAGAGCGTGCACCAACAGCGCCAACGGTGTCTTCACCGCAACCATGGACATTCTCCCAGGGTATGGCGTGTAAACCGCATCTCGAGGTCCGGGCCGGATTCCAGCAGGTGCCGGTCGGCGTCACCTGCAGCAGCAGGCAGCAGCAGAATGTCGTCGCTGCGGCCGGCGATGACGCGGGCGCGGGGACCTCGGGCGGACGGTAGGTGTCGCGCCCGGAGATCAGCACGTCGTCCGTGGTGGTGAAGCGGGCGTAGTAGTCGTCAGGCGGCTTCACTGTCGACCTTTCACCCCGGGTCACCCAGGGCTGCGACCTGCCGCCGTCTCACCCGGCGACCGCTTGTAGAGCGCGGGGACCGGGAGTTTTCCGTGCGGCCACGCCTTGAGGGTGTCGAGGTAGATCTGCCGGATCTCGGCGATGCGGTCGGGTAGGTCCTGCAGCGTCCAGTCCCCGGTCGGGATGGGCGGGTAGACCGCGATGTCGACGGTGCCGGGGTTGAAGGTGCTCGAATCACGCGCAGCGACGACCTCCGCATTGCCGATGACGATGGGCACGATCGGTATCCGCGCCGACATCGCGATGCGGAACGGACCCTTCTTGAACTCGCCGACCTCGGTGGTGTCCAGGCGGGTACCCTCGGGCGCGATCAGGATCGAAAGACCCTTTCCGGCAAGCTCTTGGACCTTGCGCAGACCTTCGACGGCGGCCTCGGGATCGTCACGGTCGATGAATGCGGCGTCCATCACCTTGCCGATGGTGCCGATCAGTGGGTCGTTCTCGAGTTCCTTCCTGCCCACCGTCGTGAAATCGGTCCCGACCAGCCTGCTCGCGATGAGCGGGTCGGCCTGGTTGCGGTGGTTGAAGATGAACACCGCGGGGCGTTGGGCGGTCAGGTTCTCCCGGCCGAGCACGTTGAGGTTGATGCCGGCGGTGGCGAGCAGCAGCCGGCTCCACGTCGAGGTGAAGAAGTTCACCCCCGTACGCCGGCTGCGGGTGAGCAGTCCCACACCGACCGCGCTGGCGGCGACAGGGAGCACCGAACCGATGCCGGCGACCGTGCGCAACTGCGAGAGCGGGCTGCTACCGCTGCGGCTGCTGAACCGCAGCACCGGCCACCCGCGCTTGGCGGCGACGGCGGCGAGCTTGCCCGCCGGGTTGGTGGGTCGCGGGTTGCCGACGAGGTACATCAGCGCGACGTCCTCGTCCCCGTCGGCGTAGAAGTAGCTCTTCGACAGGTCGACGCCGTTGCGGGCCGCGAACGCCTGCACCGCATGGGCTTTCCCCGGCCCCCACAGGATGGGCCGGACCACGTCGCCGGTGATGCACCCGTTGTCGTCGGTCTCGAACTTGTTGCTCAGCACGTGCTGGGTCCCGAGGTACCGGGCCACGGGTTCGACCTGCACCGTCAGCGCCGACGAACTGACCACGACGGTGTGACCCCTCGCCATGTGCGCATGGACCAGCGCGCGCATTTCGGGATATATGCGGTCGCGGACGTGCTGCAGGAAGAGGCGTTCGGCGAGTTCGTCGATGTCGCTGAGCGAACTGCCGCGCAGCATGCGCGCGCCCTTGCCGATGAGGTCTTCGAACTCCGACCGGCCGAGTTGGTGGTTGAGCCCGGCCTGCACCATACCGATGAACTCCCCCACGCTCATCTGCCCGCGGCGCAACCGGTCCCGGGTCATGATGACGCCGGTGAACCCGGCCACCAGCGTGCCGTCGAGATCGAAGAATGCGCCGACCTGCGGACCCTCCGGTGCGGCGAGGACCTCCGCGACCGACCCGGGCAGACGCACGGCACGCCGCTCGGACTGCTGACCGCCGTCCGGACTCATTGTGGCGCACTACCGTTCGGTGACGGTGGTTCGGACTCCAGGGTGAACGACGCCGGGCTGGCCCGGCCGGGCCCACCGATGGCGACCACCTCGTCGAAACCGGCGAGCAGGCACTCGGCAAAAAGGTCGGGGTCGGTGATCGACGCGCGATCGTAGCGGGCGGTGACCATGCAGAAGCCGGAACGCGACACCAGCACCACCATCATCGCGACACCTGGGAGCGGTCCGATACCGTACTGGCGGAGGATCTTTGCGCCCGCGATATGGGTGTCGCCACGCTCCTCACGCTTCCGCGTCATCTGTGCGCGCACTTTGGCGATGGGTACGGCCATCGGCAGCGTGTCGACGGGCAGGCCGAACGCGTCGTGGTAGAGCCGTAGCGCGCCGCAGACGCCGCGAAGGATGCAGAAGGGCAGCCGAGGAAGCCCTTGGCGCATGAGGTCGTTCGGCGAGAGATCCTGCGGAATCGGCAGCGGTGGCGCATCGCTCGGCGGCGCATCGCGTTCCAGGTCGTAGACGCTGGCGAACATCTCGACACCGCCGACTCCGTCGGTCACTGCATGGCTGAAGTGCAACATCGTCAGTGCAACATCGTCGCGGCGCGACCACCCTCGAGCCCTTCGACGAGCGTGGCGGTCCACAGCGGTCGCGAGATGTCCAAGGGTGACTGCAGGGCGATCTCGGCGAGATCCATCAGCTGCCGCATGTTGCCGGGCTCCGGGATGCCGACCCGGCGGACGTGGAAGTCCAGGTCGAAGTCGGGGTCGGGTGCGAAGCCGGTCCCATTCCGGCACGTCGCTCCTCGCCACCCTGAAGCCCTCCTGTCGACAGTGCCTGCTCGCATGGCTGCCGACACCACGCTAGTCCGCCCGTGCGCGGGCGGGCGGAACGCCGAGATCGCCCATCCCTCGGTCAGTAGCCGTTGAGCTAAAGTGGCTCCGCTGCCTCCGTAGCTCAGCGGATAGAGCAGCCGCCTTCTAAGCGGTTGGTCGCAGGTTCGATCCCTGCCGGGGGCGCTTTGTGCTCGCGCCGAGACTGCGCAGAGATCACGGGCCAGCCGTGTCGTCGGGATCTGGCAGCAGTCTCGGCAGCTAGCGGCCCCGGGCCACGATGACCGGAGAGTGCGCAGCCTGCACCACGGCCGTGCTGACCGAACCCAGCAGCATGCCCGCGAACCCGCCCCGACCATGGCTTCCGACGACCAGCAGTTGCGCCGACTCCGAGCGCTCGAGCAGATGCTCGACGGGCCGGTCGAGCACCAACTCACGGTGTACCGTCACGTCCGGGTAGCGCTCGCACCAGCCCGCCACGCTGACAGCCAGCGTCTCCTCGGCCAAGACCCGGACCGCCGCCCAGTCGACATACGGGTGCAGTGATTCGTGGCGGTCACTCCAACTGTGCAGGGCCACGAGGTCGACCCCCCGCATGGACGCCTCTTCGAACGCGATCTCCACCGCGCGCTGCGAAGCCCGCGAACCGTCCACCCCGACCACGACGGGGCCGGTGTCGGAGGGCTGGTCCGCATCGGTGCGGACGACAGCGACGGGACATCGCACGTGGTGCAGCAGTCCGATGGTCACCGAGCCGAGCAGCAGGCGCTTCACCGCGCCGTGCCCGCGGGTTCCGACCACCAGCATGTCGGCTTCCTTGGCCACGTCGACGAGCCCGGGCACCGCCGCGGCCTGGACGAGATCGGTGGTGACGTCGACCGCACCTGCGTCCTTGGCGACAGCTTCCGCTTCGGCGAGAACCGCACGGGCGTCTTGTTCGCGGCTCTCGTAGTACTCCCCAGGCAGCGGCGCCACCGGCACAGCCATCGCCCATGCAGCGGTGACGTCGGTGGCCAGGACGTGGGTCAGCACCAGCGGCACCCGGCGCATCACCGCCTCACGAGCCGACCAGCGCACGGCGGCGTGCGAACCGGCGGATCCGTCGACCCCCACGACGATTCCCGGGTGTACCGCGGTGGACATCTCGACATCCCTTCGCCGTGCGGGCTCGCAGGTGATCAGTATGGGTCGGAGGACGTCGGAGTTCGTAGGGCCTTTGGTCCCTTCCCCGGCGCGGGACGCTTGGCGGACACTGATGGAGGCGGCGAAACTCGGCGATCGGGTTCCGCTCGACTCGCACAGGGAGATTGATGACCATGACCAAGGGACAGCAACTCGATGTCCTGAACCGCAGGCAGTGCCTCGATCTCCTGGACGGTGTGCGCGTGGGCCGCTTGGTGTTCACCGAGGACGGCCTGCCCGCGGTCCACCCGGTCAACTTCCGGATGAAGCGCGACGACGTGATCATCCGCGTCGCCGGCGGGGCAAAACTGGCCGCCGCGGACAAGAACACGGTGGTGGCGTTCGAGGCCGATGAACTCGACCCGGATCTGCGCACCGGATGGAGCGTGACCATCGTCGGAACGGCGCACCCGATCACCGATGTCGACGACATGATCGAGGTTTCCGGCGCTTTCCTCGAGCCGTGGGTGGAGGGTCCTCGCGACCACTACATCCGGATCGAGGCACAGAAGATGACCGGACGCCGCTTCCGCGAGCCAGGTCTCCCGAAGTACCAGAGCGTGGGCGAATAACGCACGCACATGGAGCGGAACACAGGGTAGGCAGGCAACCGCTGACCGAATCGTGCACGCGCAACAGGACGTTTTCGTGTCGCGTCACGCCCTCTACTACCGCGGTCCGACGACCGGGCACAGAGGCCGCGACGGGCCCGAATAGGGTGATCGCGTGGCTGACACCGTACTGACGCAGGTCGATGATCACGTCGCCCTGGTCACCGTCAATGATCCCGACCGTCGCAACGCGGTGACCTTCGCGATGTCGGCGGCGCTGCGCGCAGCCGTCGACACGGCGGAGGCCGACCCCGAGGTGCACGCGCTGATCGTCACCGGGGCCGGCAAGGCGTTCTGCGCGGGCGCGGATCTGACCGCCCTCGGCGAGGCCACCGAGGACGGTCTGCGCCGCATCTACGACGGCTTCCTCGCGGTGGCGCACTGCGCGCTGCCGACCATTGCAGCCGTGAACGGTGCGGCGGTCGGCGCCGGCCTCAACCTGGCACTCGCGGCGGACGTCCGGATCGCCGGGCCGAATGCCCTCTTCGATCCGAGGTTCCAGAAACTCGGCATCCACCCCGGCGGCGGGGCGACCTGGATGCTGCAGCGGGCGGTGGGTCCGGAGGTGGCGCGCGCGGCGCTGCTGTTCGGGATGCGCTTCGACGCCGAGGCCGCGGTCCGCCACGGCCTCGCCCTCGAGGCCGCCGACGATCCCGTTGCCACCGCGCGTCAGTTGGCCGCCGGGCCTGCGGCCGCACCGCGCGACGTCGTGCTGGCGACGAAGGCGTCGATGCGCGCGACCGCCGATCCCGGCACGGTCGACACCCAACAGCACCGCACGGCAGTCGACATCGAACTCGGTCCTCAGGCGGCGTCCATCGAATCGCCGGAGTTCGCCCGCCGCCTCGCCGCGGCCAAACGCAGGTAGGTCACAGGTCGAGCAGCGCGAGTTCCGGCGCCTCCACGAGTTCGCGCAACTCGGCCAGGAAGGCCGCCACGATGGCCCCATCGGCGATCCGATGGTCGAAGGCGCACGTCAACGTCATCGTCGGGCGGACGACCACCTCACCGTCGACAACGACCGCACGCGGCTTCAACGAACCCATGCCCAGAATCGCGGCTTCCGGATGGTTGATCACCGGCACGCCCTCGTCCAGCCCCAGCGCGCCGAAATTCGAGACGGTGAACGTCGACCCCGACAGCTCGGCCGCCCGCACCCGTCCGGCGCGAGCCTCCTCCACCAGCCGCGCCACCGTGGCCGCGAGTTCACGCGTCGTCCTGTCCTGCGCGTCGGCTATCACCGGCACCAGCAACCCGCGCGGGGCAGCGACACCGAATCCGAGGTGGACTGCACTGTGTCGGTGGATCTGCGGCCCCTCCGTCGTCTCGATCCACGTCGCGTTCAGCGCCGGGTGGTGCCGGAGCGCCAGCGTCAGCAGTCGAAGCGTCAGCACGAAGGGCGTCACCGGCGGGTCGGTGTCGAGCAGCCTGTCCCGCAGCCGCAGCAGTGCGCTGCCGTCGACCGTGACGCTGGCGTGGGCATCCGGGATCTCGCGCCGCGACAACGACATCCGTCGCGCCATCTCCGCCTGGACACCCCGCACCGCAACCTCATCCGCAACCGGCGTCCGCCCTTCCGCCGCACGCTGCACGTCCTCGCGGGTGACCACGCCGTCGGGTCCCGATGCACTGACCGCCTTCAGATCCACGTCCAGTTCGGCCGCCAGCTTGCGCACCGGCGGTTTGGCGCGCGGCCGCGCCGACCGGCGACTGCTCATATCCATCGCGTCGTCGGCACCGTATCCGACCAGCACCGATTTACGTTGCGGCACAGTCTCATCCGCTGATGTCGCGATCCGCACCAGCAGGGATCCCACGTCGAGCGTCTGATCCTCGTCTCCACCGCGCTCGACCACCCGGCCGGCATAGGGGCTGGGGATCTCGACCTCTGCCTTATTCGTCTCGACGGTGCACAGCGTCTGGTTCAGTTCGACCTCGTCACCGACATCGACCGCCCACGAGGTGATCGTCGCGTCCTGCAGACCCTCACCCAGATCCGGCACCAGGAAATCCTGCACGGTCACGGCATCTCCAGGGCCCGCTGGACGCAGTCGAGCAACCGGTCCACCCCCGGTAACCAGAGCCTCTCCAGCCGAGCCGGTGGATACGGGGTGTCGAATCCGGTGGCGCGCAACACCGGCGCCTCCAGGTCGTAGAACAGCTCCTCGCAGATCCGCGCGGCCAGTTCGGCGCCGAAGCCCAGTGTCCGCGGACCCTCATGCATCACCACCGCGCGGCCCGTCTTGCCCACCGACGCCGCCACGGTGTCGAAGTCGAGCGGGTTGAGCGAGCGGAGATCGACAACCTCCAGTGACCAGTCCGACTGAGCCGCGGCGTGTTCGGCGGCGGACAGGGCCGTCGCGACCAGCGGTCCATACGTGAGGACCGTGACGTCGGCGCCCTCGCGGCGCACTGCGGCCCGCCCGATCGACAGGCCGGGCTGGGTGGTGTCCACCGCCTCCCGCGCCCAGTACCGCCGTTTCGGTTCCAGGTAGATCACCGGATCGCGGGCGGCGATCGCGTGCCGCAGCAGCCAGTACGCGTCGGACGGACTCGACGGTGTCACCACCTCGAGACCCGCGGTGTGCAGCCAGTACGTCTCGGTCGATTCCGAATGGTGTTCCACCGCACCGATTCCGCCGAACGACGGGATGCGGATGGTCACCTGCATGTCGACGTCTCCGCGGGTGCGCATCCGGTACTTGGCGAGGTGGCTGACCACCTGGTCGAACGCCGGCGCGGCGAACCCGTCGAACTGGATCTCGGGCACTGGGACGAAACCGCGGATCGCCATCCCGATCGCGATGCCGACGATCGCCGACTCGGCCAGCGGTGTATCGAAACACCGCTGCTCACCGAAGGTCTCGGACAGGCCGTCGGTCACCCGGAACACCCCGCCCAGGGTCGCGACGTCCTCCCCGAAGACCAGCACGCGGTCGTCGGCGGCCATCGCATCGTGTAGCGCCCGGTTGATGGCCTGCACCATGGTCAGTTCGGTGACGGTTGGGACGGCGGCGAAGAATCGGTCGTGATCGTCTGCGCCGGTCGGCCGTTCGATCAGTCGGGTCATGTCACGCCTCCTTCGCCAGTTCGGCGAGCAACCGATCGCGCTGCTCCGCCAGATCCGGAGTGATGTCGTGGTAGACGTTGTCGAACACCTCCGCGACATCGAAGTCGGGTGCACCGACCACCGCGTCACGCAACTCCGCGCAAAGCCGCTTCGAGCGAGCGGCCACCCGCTCCTCCAGCCGTTCGGACCACACCCCGGCGCGCTGCAGGTACGTGCGGTACCGCGGGATCGGGTCGCGTGCCCGCCACCGGTCCACCTCGGACTGGTCGCGGTACCGGCTCGGGTCGTCGGAGGTGGTGTGCGGGCTGAGTCGGTAAGTGACCGCCTCGATCAGCGTCGGCCCGCCGCCGGCGCGGGCGCGTGCGGCCGCCTCGGACATCACCGCGAAACACGCCAGCACGTCGTTACCGTCGACCCGCACCCCGGGCATGCCGTAGCCGGCGGCTCGGTGGGCGATCGACGGCCCGGCCACCTGACGGTGCACCGGCACCGAGATGGCCCACTGGTTGTTCTGCACGAAGAACACGCACGGTACCTGGTAGACGGCGGCCAGGTTCATCGCCTCGTGGACGTCGCCCTCGCTGGTGGCGCCGTCGCCGAGGAACACCACCGTCACCGAGTCCTCACCGAGGCGCTGCGCGGCCATGGCGGCACCGACCGCGTGCAGACCCTGGGTTCCGATCGGAATCGAGATCGGCGCGCAGCATTTCGCCGTGAACTCCAGACCACCGTGCCATTTACCGCGCCACACCGCGGTCATCTGCGCCGGGGCGATGCCGCGCAGCAGGAACACACCGACCTCCCGGTACTGCGGGAACAGCCAGTCGGTCTTGCGCAGGCAGGCGGCGGCGCCGACCTGGGCGGCCTCCTGGCCGCGGCACGAGGCGTAGAGCGCGAGTTCACCCTGGCGCTGCAGGTGGACGAACTCCGTGTCGAGGTCGCGGGTTACGACCATCGTCTCGTAAAGCCAGGCCAGGGTCTCCGGAGGCAGGTCGCGGCTGTAGCGCTGCTGTGCGCTCGGTGAGCCGTCGGCACCCACCAGCTGCACGGGTTCCAACTCGACGCCGGCCATACCGCCTCCTTCAGGCCGCATCGACGGCATGTTTCGCCGTCCGACGACTTCAGGTGCTCAGCGCGGGGCGGTCAGAGCAGAAACCCTGTCAGAGCAGAAGCCCTGGTGTAGGGCTGTCGGTCAGCTGCCTGGGTGCGGCGCCAACGCGACGATGCGCTCTGCTCGCCTCAGCACTGGGACATCCACCATTATGCCCTCGAACTGGAAGACGCCGCGTTCATCGCGCGCCGTGTCCAGGCCGCGATGGGCCCAGTCGACCTGTTCGTCGGTGGGCCGGTAACCGTCGCGGACCACCGCGACCTGGGTGGGGTGGATGGCGACCTCGGCGGCCAGCAACGACCGGGAGTGGACGTGCACGGCGAAGTCCCGGTAGGAACCGTCGGGCCACACCGACTCGATGTGCCGCCGGTGACCGCCAGCAGATCCTCGGCGCCCCACATCACCGCGACGGTGTTGTCCACGTGGCTCGATTCGACGACGGTGAGCGCTCCCAGCGGGGTTTCGATCAGCGCCACCGCCTCCAGCGGCGCCAGTGCGCTGACCTGTTCGGCGCTCTCGGTCCTGGCGAGCATGACGGTGGTGTAGCCGGTCCGCGCCAGCGCCTGCAGGTCGAGGACATGGTCGGACGTGGCGGCCTTCTCGAAGCGTTCCGACCGGTCGGCCGGACACAACAGCCAGCTCGGCCCGTTGTTGCCGAGTGTCACTGCGCGTCTCCCTCAGGTCGCTTGCGCACCATGGCCTTTCGCGACGTGGTCGCGACGACGTCGCCGTGCTGGTTGCGCCCGACGTGGGAGAACTCGGCGTACAGCGTGTCCCCGTGGAACAACGGTTCAGGGAACACCGCCTCGCCGAATCCGAGATTGGCGACGATCGTGCCCTGCGTGAGCTGGGCGACCGACAGACCCACCAGCGTCGACAGCGTGATCGTTCGCTCCGCTCACTTCTGCCTGATCGTTCGCTCCGCTCACTTCTGCCTGATCGTTCGCTCCGCTCACTTCTGCCTGATCGTTCGCTCCGCTCACAGTCCGAGCTCCCGTCCGATCAGCACAAGCTGCACTTCCGTTGTGCCCTCACCGATCTCGAGGATCTTGCTGTCGCGGTAATGCCGGGCGACCGGGTACTCGTTCATGAAGCCGTAGCCGCCGAAGATCTGGGTGGCGTCGCGCGCGTTGTCCATCGCAGCCTCGCTGGCCACCAGCTTGGCGATCGCGGCCTGCTTCTTGAACGGTTTACCGGACAGTATCAACGCTGCGGCGTCGTAGTAGGCGGTGCGGGCGGTGTGCGCGCGGGCCTCCATCCGGGCGATCTTGAACGCGATGGCCTGGTTGCTGCCGATGGTGCGGCCGAACGCTTCCCGCTCCTTGGCGTAGCGGACACTCTCGTCCACACAACCCTGCGCCGCGCCCACCGACAGCGCGGCGATCGCGATGCGGCCCTCGTCGAGGATGCGCAGGAAGTTGGCGTACCCGCGACCCCGCTCACCGAGCAGGTTCTCCTCGGGCACCCGGACGTCGTCGAACGACAGCGGATGGGTGTCCGAGGCGTTCCAACCCACCTTGTTGTAAGCCGGTCCGGCGGTGAACCCCGGTGTAGGCACAGGAACGAGGATCGACGAGATCTCCTTGCGCCCGTCGACCTCACCCGTGACGGCGGTGACGGTCACCAGCTTGGTGATGTCGGTACCCGAGTTCGTGATGAACTGCTTGCTGCCGTTGATCACCCAGTGCCCGTCGTCGAGGCGGGCGGTGGTCTTGGTGGCGCCGGCGTCGCTGCCGCCACCGGATTCGGTCAGCCCGAACGCGGCGAGCGCCTGCCCACTGATCAACTGCGGCAACCATTCCCGCTTTTGGTCCTCGCTGCCAAACCGGTACACCGGCATCGCGCCGAGCGATACGCCGGCCTCCAGCGTGATCGCCACGCTCTGGTCGACCTTGCCGAGTTCCTCGAGCGCCAGGCACAGCGCGAAGTAATCCCCGCCCATCCCGCCGTACTCCTCGGGGAACGGCAGGCCGAACAGTCCCATGTCGGCCATCCCACGCACCACGTCGTACGGGAAAGAATGGTTCTCGTCGTGGTTGGCGGCCACCGGCGCCACGACGCTGCGGGCGAAGTCGCGAACGGTCTTGGCGAGTTGTTCGTAATGGTCCGGCAGCGTTCCGGACGCCACGAATCCTGAGTGGTCGGTCACGATTCTCTTCCTTTGCCGGTAGCGAGAATCCGTGCCAGCGGCTGGCCCACCTTCACCTGCTCACCGACCGCGACGAGCAGTTCCACCACACCGTCGACCGGCGCGGTCATGGCGTGTTCCATCTTCATCGCCTCGACGGTGACCACGACGGTGCCCGAGGCGACCTCGGCGCCGTCGCCGACGCCGACGGCCACCACCGAGCCCGGCATCGGGCTGGTCAACTCGGCATCACCGGTGTTCGCGTCGTCTCGGCGCACCGGGGCTTCGCGGACCTCGGCGACGGCGACCGTCCGGCCCGCGCCGGCCAGCCACATCAGCCCGCCGTCGGCGGCGACGAGGTAGTCGGCGCGCAGACCGTCGAGAGTGACCACAAGCCGATCGCCGCCGAGTGTGGCTGACAGCGAACGGGTTTCGCCGCCTCCGACCCTCGCACCGGCGGCCTGCGGGGTCCCGGTCAGGTGGACGTGGTCGGTGCGATCACCGGACTGCAGGCGATGCGTCGTGGGTGCGTGGTCGCCGATGCGCCACCCCGTCGGCACCGTCCACAGGTCACCGCCGGGTGCCGGCCACGCCCGCAACCACAGATACGCCGCCGCGGCGATCAGATCCTCGTCGCTCGCCGCCACCGGTGCGTAGTCGGGCGCCCGGCGGTCGAGCAGACCGGTGTCGAGCCGTCCCGTGACGACGTCGGGGTCGGTGAGCAGGAACCGCAGGAACTCGATGTTGGTGTCGACCCCCAGGACCGCGGTCTGCGCGAGCGCGCGGTCGAGTGCCCGCAACGCCGCCGGACGGTCGGCTCCATGGGCGATCACCTTGGCCAGCATCGGGTCGTAATCGCTGCCGACCACCGCGCCAACGCGTAGTCCCGAGTCGACCCGGATGCCGGCGCCGACGGGTTCGGACAGGGCGCGGACGGTGCCACCGGTCGGCAGGAAACCGCGACCGGGATCCTCCGCGTAGACGCGGGCCTCGACGGCATGGCCGTGCAGTGCGACGTCGCCCTGGGCGATCGACAGCTTCTCTCCCGCGGCGACGCGTAGCTGCTGCTCGACGAGGTCGACGCCGGTGACCATCTCGGTGACCGGGTGCTCGACCTGCAGGCGGGTGTTCATCTCCATGAAGAAGAACTCGTCGGGCCGGTCGTCGGAGACGATGAACTCCACGGTCCCGGCGCCGGCGTAGTCCACGCTACGCGCGGTGTCGCACGCCGCCGCGCCGATCCTGGCGCGGGTGGCCTCGTCGAGCAAGGGCGACGGCGCCTCCTCGATCACCTTCTGGTGACGACGCTGCAGGCTGCACTCACGTTCACCAAGATGGATGACATTGCCGAAACGGTCGGCGAGGACCTGCACCTCGATGTGGCGGGGGTTGAGCACCAAGCGTTCCAGAAACAGCGTGTCGTCGCCGAACGCGGCGGCCGCCTCCCGGCGCGCCGAGACCAGCGCAGCCGGCAGCTCGGCCGGGTCGTGGACGACGCGCATCCCCTTGCCGCCGCCGCCGGCCGACGGTTTCACCAGGACCGGGAAGCCGACATCACCGGCACCGGCGATCAGGTGGTCGTCGGTCAGGCCCGGACGCGAGACGCCCGGCACCACAGGGACTCCGAACGCCGAGACGGCGGCCTTGGCCGCGATCTTGTCGCCCATGGTCTGGATCGCCCCGACGGGCGGGCCGATGAACACGATGCCCGCGGCCTGCAGCGCCGCGGCGAAATCGGCGTTTTCCGAGAGGAATCCGTAACCGGGGTGCACCGCCTGCGCGCCGGTGCGGCGGGCCGCGGACAACACCGCGTCGACGTCGAGGTAGCTCTGGTGCGCGGCGGCCGGGCCGATGCGCACGGCGACATCGGCCTCCGCGACGTGACGCGCGCCGGCGTCGGCATCGCTGTACACCGCCACCGAGCGGATGCCCATCGCGCGCAGGGTGCGGATCACCCGGACCGCGATCTCCCCACGGTTGGCGACGAGGACGGTGTCGAAGCTGTTGTGTGTCACGCGATCACATCCGGAAGACGCCGTAGGAGACAGGCTCGAGTGGCGCCTGTCCGACAATGGAGAGAGCCAGCCCGACAACGGTTCTGGTGTCCGCCGGGTCGATCACGCCGTCGTCCCACAACCGAGCCGTCGAATAGTAGGGGTTGCCCTGGCGTTCGTACTGTTCGCGGATCGGCGCCTTGAACTCCCGCTCCTGCTCGGGCGTCATGTCGCCTCGCACCGTGGCCAGCACCGATGCGGCCTGTTCACCGCCCATCACCGAGATCCGCGCATTCGGCCACATCCACAGGAAGCGCGGCGAATACGCGCGGCCGCACATCGAGTAGTTGCCTGCCCCGTAGGACCCGCCGATGACGACGGTCAGCTTGGGTACCCGTGCGCACGCCACCGCGGTGACCATCTTGGCGCCATGTTTGGCGATGCCCGAGGCCTCGTAGTCGCGGCCGACCATGAACCCGGAGATGTTCTGCAGGAACAACAGCGGGATCACGCGTTTGTCGCACAGCTCGATGAAGTGGGCGCCCTTCTGCGCGGATTCGCCGAACAGCACACCGTTGTTGGCGATGATGCCTACCGGGTGGCCGTGGATGCGTGCGAACCCGGTGACCAACGTGGTGCCGTACTCGGCCTTGAACTCCGCGAATTCGCCGCCGTCGACGATGCGGGTGATGACCTCATGCACGTCGTAGGGCACCCGCGAGTCGACCGGGACGACGTCGTAGAGCTCGGACTGATCGGCCACCGCATCCACCGAGAGGGTCACGTCCCAGGGCGGCGGCTGCGGCCGCCCGAGGGTTCCGACGATGCGGCGCACGATCCGCAGCGCGTCACGGTCGTCGTGGGCAAGGTGGTCGGTGACGCCGGAAGTCCTGGAGTGCAGGTCACCGCCACCGAGGTCCTCGGCGGAGACGACCTCACCGGTGGCGGCTTTCACCAGCGGAGGGCCGCCGAGGAAGATCGTGCCCTGGTTGCGCACAATCACCGCTTCGTCGCTTATGGCAGGCACGTAAGCCCCACCGGCGGTGCAGGATCCGAGCACCGCGGCGACCTGCGCGATGCCCTGCGCGCTCAGCGTGGCCTGGTTGTAGAAGATCCGGCCGAAGTGGTCGCGGTCCGGGAACACCTCGTCCTGACGCGGCAGGAACGCGCCGCCGGAGTCGACCAGGTACACACAGGGTAACCGGTTCTGCCCGGCGATCTCCTGGGCGCGCAGGTGTTTCTTGACCGTCACCGGATAGTAGGTGCCGCCTTTGACCGTCGCGTCGTTGGCGACGATCATGCATTCGCGTCCGGAGATCCGCCCGATACCGACGATCATCCCCGCGCCTGGGCATTCGTCGTCGTACATGCCGTCGGCGGCCAGCGGGGCGATCTCCAGGAAGGGGCTGCCCGCGTCCAGCAGCCCGTCGACCCGGTCGCGCGGCAGCAGCTTGCCGCGGCTGACATGGCGCTCGCGCGACTTGGCCGGCCCACCGAGCGCCGCACCCGCGAGTTTGGTGCGCAACTCCTCGACGAGCACTGTGTGCTCGTCACGATGTGATGCCCGCGGCGCCATCGGAGAACCCGTTCGTTTGAGTTATGACCACTAACTCGTGGTATGTTAATCGTCATTAACACCCGGTGTCCACCTCCCACCTCAGGAGGCTTTCGATGGCATCGACAACAGTCGCGAACACCCGCCGCAGCCAGGCGAAGTCGGACCGTCGCAGCCAGCTGATCGCCGCGGCGGAACGCCTTGTCGCCGAGAAGGGTTACCTGGCGGTCCGGCTGGAGGACATCGGTGCGGCAGTCGGCATCAGCGGACCCGCGATCTACCGGCACTTCCCCAACAAGGAGGCGCTACTGGTCGAGTTGCTGGTGGGCATCAGCACCCGGCTGGTCGCCGGTGCGCGCGACGTGCTCGCCCGTTCCCCCGACGCGGCGACCGCCCTCGACGGGCTGATCGACTTCCACCTCGACTTCACGTTGGGTGAGTCCGATCTCATCCGAATCCAGGACCGGGACCTCGGCCACCTGCCCGATCCCGCCAAACGGCAGGTGCGCCGGGAGCAGCGGCAGTACGTCGAGATCTGGGTCGAGGTGCTGCGCGCTGCGGAGCCCTCGATCGACGAAGCGGACGCGCGCTTGATGGCCCACGCCGCGTTCGGTCTGCTCAACTCGACGCCGCACAGCGTGAAACCGGTACCGAACAAAGCGGCCGAGGCCAGCTCGCGCACTGTCCTTCGAGCGATGACAGTGGCGGCGCTGGCCGCGCTACAGGCTAAGCCTGAATTCACCGACACGCCGATGCCGGTCCGCATACGTTCCTGCTACCCCGCCGACCACGGTCCGCAAAGCCCACACGGATGAGGCCCGCGGCCGAGCACACTAACGCGAGCGCTTGCAAGCACCCCGCGGAGTTCGCTGCCGGCGGACTCGCGAACTGCCCGCGAAAAGCCTCGATGCCTCACGTCACCACCTGCGATCCATGCTGAGGTCGTCGAATCAGTGCGTGAGAAACTCCACCATCCCGTCATCGAGCACCACGCGTGCATTGAATCCGTCCGGCTGGCTTGCCTCGGTTCGGAACACCGCGGCACCCGACTGCCCGCGCCAGATCGACGTCGTCAACGTTTCACCGGGAAAAACCGGAGAGCTGAACCGCACGGACATCGTCGCGATCTTAGTGGCATCACCCCCGCACAACTCTGCGACCAGCGCACGGCCGGCCACCCCGTAGCTGCACAATCCGTGCAGGATCGGAGTCGGGAACCCGGCCAGCCGTGCGAACCACGGGTCGCTGTGCAACGGGTTGCGGTCGCCGGAGAGCCGGTAGATCAGTGCCTGATCCTCACGGGTCGGCAACGCCACGCGGGCGTCGGGGTCACGCTCGGGGAACTGCGGCGCGGGCGGCCGCTGCCCCGGCTGACCTCCGAAACCGCCCTCACCGCGGATGACCAGCGTCATGAGCGACTCGGCAACTGGTTGACCGGTGTCGGGATCGCTACCGGTGGCCTTGACCATCACGACCGCGTTCTTGCCCGGACCTTTGTCCTGGATGTCGGTAACCTCGCTTACCACGCTGAGCTTGCCGGCCGGCTGCAGCGGCGCGAACAACCGGATGGCCTGTGATCCGTGCAGTAATCGACTGAAGTCAAAGCTGCCGATCTTGGCAACCGCCGCGAACGGGGAGCAAGCGATCACCGCGTAAGTGGGCAGCACCTGCTGATCGATGCCGTGACTGTTCTCGGTGGTGAACGCGAGGTCGGCGGTACCGGCACCGACACCCAGTGCGTAGAGGAGTGTGTCACGGTCGGTCCACTGGAACATCTGCGCCTGAGTGGTCGCACCCACGGCGTTGGGATCGATGGGCATGAAACGCAACGCTAGCCCAGATTGACGTTCCTCCGGCGACACACGACGATATCCGTATGCGCTATGTCGTTACCGGCGGTACCGGGTTCATCGGGCGACGTCTGATCGACCAGCTCCTGGAGCGGCCGGACACCACGAAGATTCATGTTCTCGTCCGACGCGAGTCGCTGCGACGGTTCGAGGAACGTGCGGTGAAATGGGACGACACCAGAGTGGATCCGCTGGTGGGGGACCTCACTGAACCGGGCCTCGGACTGCCCGACGACGTTGTCGCCGATCTCGGGCTGATCGACCACGTCGTGCACTGCGGCGCAATCTACGACATGACCGCACCCGCGGACCGGCAGTATGCGGCGAACGTCGACGGCACCCGTGCCGTGATCGGTCTGGCCCGGCGCCTGGACGCGACGCTGCACCACGTGTCATCGATCGCGGTGGCCGGCAGCCACCCTGGTAGGTTCACCGAGAACGACTTCGACGTCGCACAGGAGCTCCCGACGCCGTATCACCGGACCAAGTTCGAGGCCGAGTCGCTGGTCCGGGCCGCCGAGGGACTCCGGTACCGGGTCTACCGGCCGGCCGTCGTCGTCGGCGACTCCCGAACCGGTGAGATGGACAAGATCGACGGACCGTATTACTTCTTCGGGCTGCTGGCCAAACTGGCCGCCTTCCCGCGCTTCACCCCGATGATGCTGCCGGACGTCGGACGCACCAACCTTGTGCCGGTGGACTATGTCGTGGCCGCGATGACCGCCCTGATGCACCTCGACGGGGGTGACGGACAGACGTATCACCTCACGGCGCCCAAGACCATCGGCCTGCGCGGGATCTATCGAGGCGTCGCCGCCGCGGCTGGGCTGCCGCCACTGATCGGCTCGGTACCTCGGGCCGCGGCGACCCCACTGCTGCGGGTCAACGGTCGCGCCAAGATCCTGCGTGACATGGCCGCCACCCAACTGGGCGTGCCCGCGGAGATCCTCGACGTCGTCGAACTGGCACCGACTTTCACCAGCGAACGCACCGTGGCGGCGTTGCGCGGCACCGGGATCGCGGTTCCGGACTTCGCGACCTACGCGCCTCGGCTGTGGCGCTACTGGGCGCAGCACCTTGACCCTGACCGGGCCAGGCGCGACGATCCCGCCGGCCCGCTGGTGGGTCGGCACGTCATCATCACAGGGGCCTCCAGCGGAATCGGGCGAGCTTCGGCCGTAGCGGTCGCCGCCCGCGGCGCCACGGTGTTCGCGTTGGCGCGAAACGGCGCCGCACTCGACGAGCTGATCGCCGAAATCAGCGCTACCGGCGGCGACGCGCACGCGTTCACGTGTGACATCACCGACTCAGCGGCGGTCGAGCACACCGTCAAGGACATCCTGGGCCGCTTCGGCCACGTCGACTACCTGGTCAACAATGCGGGGCGCTCGATCCGACGCTCGGTCGTCGCATCGACCGACCGGCTGCACGACTACGAACGTGTCATGGCGGTGAACTACTTTGGGCCCGTGCGGATGGTGCTCGCACTGCTGCCGCACTGGCGTGAACGCCGGTTCGGCCACGTCGTCAACGTCTCCAGCGCCGGCGTGCAGGCCAACAGCCCGAGATACAGCGCGTACATTCCGAGCAAGGCCGCCCTCGACGCGTTCTCCGAAGTCGTTGGCAGCGAGACCCTCTCGGACCACATCACCTTCACCAACATCCATATGCCGCTGGTCAAGACGCCGATGATCGCGCCGTCCGGCAGGCTCAACCCGCTGCCGCCGATCACTGCCGGGCACGCCGCCGCCATGGTGGTCCGCGGCCTGATCGACAAGCCGCCACGGATCGACACACCCGTCGGGACCCTGGCCGACGTCGGGATGTACTTCACCCCGAAGCTGACCCGCCGCGTGCTTCATCAGCTGTATCTGGGTTTTCCGGACTCTTCCGCGGCCCGCGGGATCACCGGGGACCACCCGGTGTCGCAGCGTCCCGCCACCAGCCGACCGGGACGGCCGATCCGCCCGGTTCCCACCCTTCGGATGGCCCGTCCGGTCAAGCGGGCGGTGCGGTTGGTTCCCGGCGTGCACTGGTGACCGAGCGGGTGGGCAACGCGCGAGCACGCGCCACCCTCAGCCAGCACTGTCAGCGAACCGAGGGACACACAACTCGTGAAACTCGGTTCGCTAGTACCAGACTTTTCGGCCTCCGACGGGACGGCCGGTCGCTCCGAGAATCCAGAAGACCGCACCGACGACGATGAGCACCGCGCCGATGGTCGTCAAGATGTTCGTGCCCAGGACGAATCCCAGCACCACCAAGATGATTCCAAGAATGATCATTGCCTACCCCATCTCCTCTTAACGTGTTGGCACCCGTCATCACTGGCTCGGCTGCGGAATCTGCACCTCGGCGCAATCCACCTTCGGGTTGACGCCCGCGTAGTTGAGCGGACCCGCAACCACGGTCAACGCGACATTGGCTGCGGTGGTGCAGTTGGCGTCCCCCGAGGTGAAATAATCACGCTGAAAGGCAGCCACCACGCCGATCAGCAACCAGACGAGCACAATCACGCCAAGTATACCTCTCATGCCGGCCTCCTGTTCGCGCCAGTGTGTCGCGCAACACCGTTTACCCCCAGGACAATTAGTCCAAACCTGGTGCCCGGAGCCGGCGGTCATCAGGACACCGGGGCCGCCGAGAACGCCTTGAGCAGCCACGTCGACATCGCGTTCACGAGCGCGGCGCGGTTCTCGCGCTTGACGATCTCGTGGCCGTCGTCGTCGAACACCAACAGCTCGACGGTGCGGCCCAAAGCGCGCAATGCGTCGAACATCTGCTGCGATTCGCTGGGCGGCACGTTGGTGTCGTTCCCGCCGTGCACCAGCAGCAGCGGGGCGGTCAGCGCGGAGGCGCGCAGCAGCGGTGAGAGCCGCTCGAGAAGGTCACGGTCGCCGATCGGGTGTCCGTACTTCGGGTAGGCGGCCACCGCGATCCACGGCTCGGTGTTGCGGTACCAGGTGTTCAGATCGCTCATCCCGCAGACACTGATGCCGGCGGCGAACAACTCCGGGTGAAAGGTCAACGCCGCCTGCGTCAGATAACCGCCGTACGACCAGCCGCAGCAGGCGATGCGGTCGGCCGGCACGGCTTCGTGCTCGACCAGATAGCGCACACAGTCGGACACATCGTCGATCGCTGCGAACCGCAACTCCTTGTCGTCGGCATGCATGAACGCACGGCCGAATCCGCCGGACCCGCGCACATTCGGGGTGAACACGGTGATGCCCGCGGCCAGCAGCGGCGGATAGTACTCGTTGTAGCCGGGCCGGGACTGCCCCTCCGGTCCGCCGTGCAGGAAGATCATCGCGCCGACCGGTTCGACCGGCGCCGGCGGACGGTACAGCCAACCGGTCAACTCCATCCCGTCACGGGCGACGACCACCTCCAGCGTGGGATCCGCCGTCAGCGGACCCTCACTGGGTTCACGGTCCACCCGCTGCCATTCGCGTGAGCGTGGATCGACCAGTTCGACGGTGGGCGGCAGCGACGGGCTCTCCACCGTCATCGCGACCATCGAACCGCCCGCGCTGATCGTCAGTTCCGTCGCGACGAGACCGGGCAGCGGGATGGGTTCGGACAACGTGTTGTCCGCGTACTCTAGGATCTGTAGTTCACTGCAGCCGTTGACATTCCACAGCAGCGCGACGGTCGACAGATCGTCACTGACGACGAACTCGTCGAGGTCGAACCCCGGCTTCTCCGCGACGACGCGGTAGGAGACGCCCTCGGCGGTGGTGGTCACCTCGATGAGGCGCGCGTGCGATCCGCCGTTGTCGCTGCGGATCAACGCCCGCACGTACCCCTCGGTGCTGTTGAGCCCGTAGTCCTTGGCCGGATGGTAGAGCGTGAAACCCGCCCCCATCGGGCCGGACCGCAAGCGCCGTGGACTGTGGTCGTCGAGGATGAAGCCCAGGTCGGTGGTCGAACCCGGATCGTAGGGCAGCAGGGCGGTTTCGGTAAACCCGCGCAGCATGATGAGATCGCGGTAGCCGCGTGGACCCACCCGCACCAGCGCCACGCCGGCCCAGGCGTCGACCAGGCGACCGGCCGTCCGGCGGTCCAGCACGATGGTGGCGCCGTCGGCCGGGTCGATCAGACACGAACTGCCGACACCGTCCTCACCGGTGAGAATCGCCGCGACCCGTGTGCCGTCCCAGCCGATGAGTTCGGCGCTGCCGTCCGGCTGATCCTTGGGCCACGAGTCGATACGGCGGGCGTCCCGGTCATCGGGATCGGTTGTGACCACCCAGATCTGGAACCGGTCACTGCCGTCGGGTGCGACCTGGCAGGCCAGCCAGTACCCGTCGGCGGAATGCATGACGCGGGTGACCGGACCCTCGACCGGCAACTCCACGTCTCGTGAGGAACTCGCCCGCCAGCCGACCAGGAACCGCTGCACCGCCCGTGGGAAGCCGCCGTCGTCGACGAGGTGGGCGAACGCCGTCGCGTCAGGCGACAGCGACGCACCGTAGTTCGCCCGCACCTGGCGTCTCACGCGCTGACTCTCCCCGTCTTCGTTCTCCCGACCGACCGGCACCTCTGACGGTATCCGCGTCTGCAATCAGCGGCACACCCAACACCGTGACGCCGTGACGCCGCGACGCCGCGACGGGATCCGCAGGTACCCTGCGACCATGAGGTGGGTATGACCGAGTCACCACGTCGTTACGGCGCCGAGCCGACCCAGCCGCTGAGTACCGGCTACCAGGGCCAGCCGGACCCCGCGTACGCCAACCAGGCCCCGTACGGTGCGGCGTATCAGCCTCCCGCCGCACCGAATCCGACTGAGCAGCTGCCGCCGTACTACCAATATGGCCAGTACGGATACGACCCGTACGCCAGCGGTCAGTATGGGCCCGGCTATCCGCCCGGCGGCCCGCAGCAACCGCCTCCCGAGGGTCCCAAGCCACCGAGGTGGTTGTGGATGCTGGCGGGCGTGGTCGTCCTGCTCATCGTCGCGCTGGTGATCGCGCTGGTCATCACCAACAGCCCCCGGCAGCAGACCGTGGTCGCACCGGCTCCCTCGATGCCCGAGCCCACCGCGACGACGTCCGAGCGGCCCACCACCACGTCGCGCATCCCGACACCGGTCGTCCCGCTGCCGACCACACCGCCGCCGTCGGAGTCGACCGAGACCGTCACCTACGACGTCGTCGGCGAGGGCCGCGTCATCAACATCACCTACACCGACACCGGCGGCGTCCCGCAGACGGAGTTCAATGTCGCGCTGCCCTGGAGCAAACAGGTGGAATTGCCGTCGCCGGCGCGCAGTTCGGCACGCATCAGCATCATCAACGTCGGACGCGACGTCACCTGTTCGGTGACGATCAACGGCGCGCAGGTGGAACAGAACACCGGGTCAGGTTTGACCTTCTGCGTCGGCATGCGCTAACGCCGACGGCCGGCGGTCCGGTCCGCGCACCGCGAGCATGGCCGCCAGCCCGGCGGCCAGCACCACGCACAGCCCGGCCATACCCGCCCGGTCGCTGTCGAACAGGTCGATGAACATGAAGAACAGCCACGGTGCGAGGAACGCCACCGCCCGGCCCGTCGTGGTGTAGAGGCCGAACGCGACTCCCTCCTTACCGGGGGGCGACATCCGCAGCATCAACGTGCGTGCCGAGGACTGTGTCGGGCCGATGAACAGGCACAGCAGCAGACCGCACACCCAGAACGCCAACGGGCCCGACAGGCTCAACAGCGTCAGACCAACCGCGATCATCGCGGTCAGCGACACCACGATCACCGGTTTCGAGCCGACCCGGTCGTCGACCAGACCACCGATGACCGCCCCGACCGCGGCCACCACACACGCGCTCACACCGAACAGCAGGACGTCGGCCTCGGAGATGCCGTAGACACTCACCCCGAGCACCGCCCCGAAGGCGAACACCCCGGCGAGTCCGTCGCGGAACACGGCGCTGGCGACCAGGTAGTAGACGATATTGTGGTCACGTCGCCATTCGCCGGCGATCTCCGTCCACAGGCTGCGGTAGGCGGCTAAGACCCCGGAGGGCTGATCCGGGTCGACCTCGTCGGCGCCGGGCAGCTGTGGCGGCACCGTGAGCAGCAGCGGCAGCGCGAAGAGCAGGAACCAGGCGGCGGCCAGCAGCATCGCCGCGCGGATGTTCTGACCGTCGGAAACCGGGATGCCGAGCAGGCCACGGGTGTCGCCGTCGCCGGAGACGAAACCTACGTACACCAACAGCAGCAGGAAGACGCTGCCGAAATAGCCTGAAGCCCAGCCTATTCCGGAGATCCGTCCTGACCTCCGCGGGCCGGCCAACTGCCGCAGCATCGCGTTGTACGGGACGCTGGCCAGATCGCCGCACGCCGCGGTGCAGGCCAGCAGCACCAGACCCGCCCACAGGTAGCGGTAGTCGTCGCGGATCAGGCTCATCGACGCGGTGAGCAGGACCGCGGTGCCGGTCAGCACGGTCAGCACCACCCGTCGCCGGCGCGGGGCCTGCACCCACACCCCGGTCACCGGGGCCAGCACCGCCACCACCAGACCGGCCACGGTCATCGCGCGGCCCAGCCAACTGGTGGCCGAGGTGTCCCCGGGCAGATCCGAACCCACCGCGCCGGTGAGGTACACCGCGAACACGAACGTCGCGACGATCGCGTTCATCCCGGTGTTCCCGCAGTCCCACAGTGCCCACGCGACGATGCGGGCTCGGCCGGCGGCCGGCGCCGAGGGTGGGTGTTCCGGCGCGGGTTGGGTCACGGTCGCCCACGATATAGAGCACGATATACACGATATAGAGGCGGACGAGAGGTGACCGCGCACGCGGCCGTCCCGATATAGTCCCGCCCATGCCAGTACCCGCATCCCGCCCCGACGCCCGCGCGGTCGTGACCGGCGCATCCCAGAACATCGGCGAAGCGCTGGCCACCGAGTTGGCCGCGCGCGGACACCACCTGATCATCACGGCGCGCCGCGAAGAGGTGCTCACCGCGTTGGCGGCCCGGCTGACCGAACGCTACGGCGTGACGGTCGAGGTGCGCCCAGTCGACCTGGCCGATCCGGCCGCCCGCACCGCGCTGTGTGACGAGTTGGCCACCCGCGAGATCTCCATCCTGTGCGCCAACGCCGGAACTGCCACGTTCGGACCCGTCGCGCGGCTCGACCCCGCCGACGAGAAGGCGCAGGTCCAGCTGAACGTGCTCGGCGTCCACGATCTGGTGCTCGCCGTGCTGCCCGGGATGGTGGCGCGCCGGTCCGGCGGCATCCTGATCTCCGGGTCGGCCGCTGGGAACTCCCCCATCCCGAACAACGCGACCTACGCGGCGACCAAGGCGTTCGTCAACACCTTCAGCGAATCGCTGCGCGGTGAGCTCAAGGGTGTCGGTGTGCACGTCACGCTGCTCGCGCCCGGCCCGGTGCGCGAGACCCTGCCCGACGAACACGAGCAGTCGTTGGTGGAGAAGCTCATCCCCGACTTCCTGTGGATCTCGACCGAATACACCGCCAAGCTCTCCCTCGACGGCCTGGAGAGCAACAAGATGCGCGTGGTGCCGGGGGTGACGTCGAAGGCCATGTCGGTGGCCAGCGGGTATGCTCCGCGCGCGATCGTCACGCCGATCGTCGGCGCGGTCTACAAGAAGCTCGGCGGCGACTAGCCCTCAAATAAGGGTGCTTCTCTAAGCCGAAGCGAGTCGTCGCGACGCCGGTGGGGGCGGCGCCAGCTGGGCGGCCAGGCGTTCATGGGGACCGTCCCCAGTGACGGGTGTCGGCGCACATGCGCAGCGGGGCGAATACCCTGATTCGCTGTGCGTGACGAACTGGTGTGGATCGACTGCGAGATGACCGGCCTGGATCTGAGGTCGGATCTGCTCATCGAGATCGCGGTGCTGGTCACCGATGCCGACCTGAACATCCTCGGCGACGGGCTCGACGTGGTGATCCACGCGGCCGACGAGGCGCTCGACACCATGATCCCGGTGGTGACCGAGATGCACACCCGCTCGGGGCTGATCGAGGAGGTGCGCGCCTCGACGGTCGACCTCGCGACGGCCGAGGAGATGGTGCTCGATTACATCCGCGGGCACGTCCACCAAGCCAAGACGGCTCCGCTGGCCGGCAACTCGATCGCCACCGACCGTGGGTTCATCGCCCGCGACATGGCCGAGCTCGACGACTACCTGCACTACCGGATGATCGATGTCAGCTCGATCAAGGAGCTGTGCCGCCGGTGGTACCCGCGGATCTACTTCGGTCAGCCGGAAAAAGGTCTCGCACACCGCGCGCTGGCCGACATCCACGAGTCGATCCGCGAGCTGAAGTACTACCGGCGGACGGCGTTCGTCGCTCCGCCTGGGCCGTCGACCAGCGATATCGCCGCGATCGCCGCCGAACTCAGCTCGTCCGGCAAGGATGCGGCGGAGACCGATTCGGCCGCAGAGCACACGACCGGTTAAGATCGACGGGCTGCCCGGCCCAGCGGCTCCGCAGCGATGGTGGCTGTAGTTCAGTTGGTAGAGCACCAGGTTGTGATCCTGGCTGTCGCGGGTTCGAGTCCCGTCAGCCACCCCGAGGTAGAACACCGCCTCACCTGCACATAAGCAGGTGAGGCGGTTTCGGTTTCTATGCCCATGCAACCGACCATGCAACAAGGGGCCGGGCTACAGCTTGCTAACCAGACCATTCACTGCCGCGACGCATTCCTCCTGTAGCGGCGCGTTCACGACGATGCGCTGGCCCATGATGTCGCGCTTGCCGGGCTTGAGCCCGTACAGCGGAGTGCCCTTAGCGAATGCGACAACGCCCGTCGTCTGAAAATCACGCACGTTGACCAGGCCGTCAACGAGAGTTTCGAAGGTGAAGATACTGGGATTGCTAGCCATCAGCTTCCGCACGTCGCTGTCGATTGACCGCAGGACCGCGGCGTACGCCGACGCCGGTCCCATGTACTGGGTTAGGCGATTCTTCACGATCATATGTACTTGCGGCAGCTCACGCTGGGCATTCTGCAACCGGGTGGCGAAGGCGTAGGTGGCGTAGATGTCCGAGGGCAGCTTGAGGCCGTACACCAACGAAAATGCGTTTTGGATCGCCCGCCTCGATGAGTCGTCCGCCATGACCGGGAGCACCAACCGGTCCACCGCCGACAGAGCGATCTGGGTGTAGATAGAGAAGCTGGGGTTGCAGTCGATGAACGCAACGTCGTAGTCGCCAGCGATAGGCTCCAGTAGGTCCTTGATCCAATCGATGATCGCGATCCACGAGTCGGTACCAGGAATGGCGTTGTTGGCCAGCGTCGAGATCGCATTGGACTGGAGCTCTAGCAATGGATCACCGCAGATAAGGTCGACGTTCTCCGGAATCTCCGGGTTGAAATCATGCGGGGTGGTCAGAAAGTCTCTCGGTTCAACGAGGGGCGGCGGCTGATACGGCGACGGAAGTCGCTGTTGGAAGTATCCCCCGATGGTGGCCCGGGGCATCGTTCCCTGCCGGGTGAGCAGCCGGTCGCTGCCGTTGTTGGCAAGGCCACCGAGCAGTAGTTCTGAGAGATTCGCTTGAGGGCAGGCGTCCAGCACAAGAACCTGCTCGTCGGGGCGCTGGTGAGCATAGGTGCAGATCGACTGGAAGCACAGGCTCGTCTTACCTGTACCACCTTTGTTGTTCCAGAAGCCGTAAGTGAGCATTGGATCTCCCTAGTCCATTGTAGACGTTTCGACGTCCTGATCAGACAGTACCACGTCTACGTCGGACGGACATTAGTCCATATTGAACAACCATTGGGCTAAGCTTCCCCGCTGACCGCAGCCGCGAACCGGTCGACCGCCGAACGCTGCATCGTCGGCGTGACGTGAGAGTAGATGTCCATTGTCGTCGTGAACGTCGTGTGGCCCAGGCGTTCCTGCACCACCTTGGGGTTCTCCCCCCGCCTCCAAGACCACCGTCGCGTGCGTATGGCGCAGACCGTGCAGCGTGATCACCGGCAGTGCCTCGGTGCCCAGTTCCTTGCGAGCCTTCGCCACGCGCCGGGTGAACATCTCCGACACCGACATCGGGTTGCGTGGCGTCCCTTCTAGCGTGCCGAACACCACCGCCTCCGCGCGGGTGAAGTCCAGTGCCGCCGACCCTCGCTCTGCTCGCCACCGCTTAAGCACCCTGACAGTCTCGGCGTCGATGTCCACCACGCGAGCACGGCCGGACTTGGTGCCCTTGACCTCGGCGCGGCGGGCGGCGGGGACGCCGGTATCGAGCGCGCGCCGGACCTTGATCCGCTGGCCGTCGAGATCGACATCGGACCACCGCAGCGCCAACGCCTCCGACCGCCGCAGGCCGGTGTGCGCAATGACCCACCAGAGTGCGTGCACATCGTCGCCGAGCACGTCGCGATCCCACGTTAGGAACGCGCGTAAGCTGCGCGCCCGTCCACGTCGTCATCTCGTCCTGCTCGGCCTTCACCGCCTTGGCGGTGGGTGCCTTCACCGTCTTGCGCTTGCGCGCCGGGTTGGTCGCGATGAGGTTGTCGTCGCGTGCCGACTCGAACATCGCCGACAGCGCGACGTGCACCTTGTGGGTGGTGTTCTTCGACAGCCCGTCGGCTGCCCGTTTGCGCGCCGGGTCGGGGCGTTGGAGGTCGGCGTATAGCTTGGCCAGTCGGGTCGGCGACACCTTATCTATGCGCACGCCACCGATGGCCGGGTTGACGTGGAGAGCGAAGATTCGTCGGTACCCGGCGGTGGTGGCCGCTTCGAGGTCCAGCCCGTCGAGCCAGCGGCGCGAGTAGTCGGCGACGGTGGGCACCGTGGCGGTGAGATCGACACCGGCCCGGCGCTTGTCGCGGGCCTCGGCCATCGCGTTGTCGGCGTCGGTGGCAGTGTCGTATCCGCCCTTGCCAACGTGCTTCCATCCCCCGTCGGGGAACTCGGGGTCAGCGGGCACCCAAACTTGGTACCGCCAGCGGGTGCCCGCCTTCGTTTGGTAGCTGGTGACGCTGCCGGGCCGACGGCTGCGGCTGCGGGTCGTGGTGGCCTTGCGTGCCATTGGTGTTGCTCCTCGGTGGTCGTGGTCGTTGGTCGTCGGGGCGGGTTACTGGTCGTTGTCGTCGGCCCGAGCGCGGGCACGGGCACGGCGCAGCCGGTTGCGCAGGTTGGACGGCATTGGCGCGTCGGGGCCATGCTCGTCCAGCCATAACCCGGCCTCGACCTCGGCGGGGTCGGGTGCGGGGGTCGCGCGTGCCCAGTCGCGGGCCAGGATGCCGCGTGCCTTGGCCTCTTTGATCCATCGGTCCACGGTCGGCAACTCCACCGTGAACTGTTTGGCGACGTGATCGCGGGGTGATAGGCCACTCTCGCGCGCCTGTATCAGCAGGTTGCGGACCTGCCGGTAATGCACATCGGCGTACTTGTTGCCGCGCCCGCCTTTAGGGTGATCGGGTCGCATCAGGTCGGTGGGGTCGTCGGTGTCGCCCGCGATGGCTATGCCGTGCTCGGTGTACCGGATGAACCGCGCAGCAGCCAGGGCGAGTCGGCGCACCGGAACTTCACGCACCGCCGCCGTGTCAACCTCGCTATCGCCGTCGGCAGCGATCACACGTAGCTCGGCCAGGCGCGGGGCCGGGCCGCTGAGATCGACGCGGACGACATAGCGGTGGCGGTGGCCGTACAGCGGAATCTCGATGAGACCGTTGGCATTTCCCTTGCGACCGCTGACCCGCTTGATGCGGTCGGCGAGCACGTCGCCTTTGATCATCGGCACATCGGTCTCGTCGCTGCTCATATGCCGAACACCGCGCGCATCGTCGCCAACGTCTCGCAGTACACGCTGTACGCCTCGGCACGCTCAGAGTCGGTCGCGTAGCCGGGACCGTAGCGGCGCAGCCAGCGGTCGCGCTGCCACTGGTCGCTGTTGTCGTCGGTCATCAGGTCTCCTCGGTTCGGTGGGGGTCGCCGTTGTCGTTGCTATCGGGTACTGCCAAAACTATACAACGGATTGCCGCGACTATTTGAAGGAATGTGTGTAGACATGTGCCTACGGGCGCAACACGACGCCGACCAACAAGAACAACGACACATCAGAAGGCACCGATAACCATGACCATTCAATCCACCGCCGGGTCAAACAATTCGGATCAGACCGCCGCCCGCCCTTGCGATCTCGACTGGCTCCGTACCACCACGTTGCCGGTGGCCACCAGGGCGCAGACCGCGCAGATTTTCGGCGTGGACGAGCGCACGATCACACGCGGCATCGAGGAGGGCGACATCCCGGCAATCCGCATCGGTCGCCGGATGCTCGTCCCGGTTCCTGCGTTGCGGAAGATGCTGGGCATCGAGGAGGGCAAGTGAACGCGATGCTGCCGGTTCCGTCTTCGGACCCGGTGAGCGGCGAGGTGGTCGTGGTGCTGGACCGACCCGCCGCCGAGAAACTGGATGGTCGCATCCGCCGTCTGGTCGGGCAGGTGGACGGCCAACTGGGCCAGGTCAGCCGACTTCTCGATGACGCGCGCCGGGGCCAGATTCACCAGACGCTCGGTTTCACTAGCTGGCCCGCCTACGTCGCCGACGTTCTCGGCGGGACACTGCAACTGTCCGGCGACGCCCGCCAGGCGATGGTGGAGCTGATGTCGTCCGAGGGGATGTCGTTACGCGCCATCGCCACGGCAACGGGCGTATCGAAGGACACCGTGAGCCGCGACCTGGCCCAGGTGTCGCACGATGAGACACCTGCGGCTCTGCCTCACCCTTCGGCGACCCCCGCGACCGTGACCGGCCTCGACGGCAAGGCGCACCCCCGGCACCGGCCCGCGCCAACGCCGACGACGACGCGACGCCGCGCACCGTTCCCCGGTCAGTTCTCCGGTGGTGTGGCGGGTCTAGAGCGCATCGTGAACAACCTCGAAAAGCTCACCGGGGACGACCGATTCCGCGACTTCGCGCGATCAGACGCGGGTGCGGTCAGTCAGGGTTCGTTGCGTCGCTACATCGCTGCCTTGCAGGCGGTTGCTGATCAGTTCCCCGAACCAAGTGCCGCCGTGCCACCCGGCGACACGCCCATGCGCGGCGGCGAGGTTCACGGCCCCATAACCCCGAACAGGTCGGGATTGTCGCCCGTTGCCACATGGGCAAGCACCGAATCATGTTGGCAGACAACACCGTAAAGGTCGGGAATATGGGCCGGCTCGCGCCGGTCGTCTGCACACTGCCCGTCTATCGTGCGAACTACCCGCACCGCCCCCCCCGAGAGGATCAGCCATGACCGCGAGCAGTCCGACAATCAACGCCTGCGTGGAGTCCACCGTGGCCGCACCGATGATCGGTGTCGAGCCGCAGACCCTCAAACTGTGGCGGCGCAACGGTATCGGCCCGCGCTACGTCAAGTTCGGCAACCGCGTCCGGTACCGCATCAGCGACATCGAGGCGTGGTTGGCCGAGCACACCGTCACGCCCGAACCCTCAGCGGCGCAACCAAACTAACCCGTCAATGCAGTGATGCCGCACCAGCCGCGTGCTTGGCCACGACGCGATGTGCCGGTGCGGCACCACTTCCAACGACTCCCCATCGCCACGAAGTAGGAGACATGACCGAGAATACCTCCCCCGGCGGCGCCCGCGCCGATGCGTTGACCGCCCTGCTGGCCGACGCGCCCAAGGCCGACGACCACGGCGGCGTGCGCGGGTACCTGCACGCGCTGGCCGGGCTGGGGTGCGCGCCGCTGCTGGTCTACCCGGCCAGCAAGAAGCCCGCCGACGTGCGGACGCCGCAGAAACGGCGCGCCGAGGACAAGGCTGCCCGCGAAGCCGCCCAGGCGGCGGGTCACCGGGCACCGCACGCGGTCAAGTCGCAGGCCGGGGTTCACCTGGCCACCGCCGACACCGCCGTGCTCGACGCCTACCTGGACCGCTACGTCGAGACATTCGGGGACGCGGTGGAGGTCAACGTCGCTGTGTCGCTGGGCCGCAGCCGCCTCGTCGTGGTCGATTGCGACACCACCGCACAACT
The DNA here is from genome assembly GCA_034189785.1 of Actinomycetota bacterium. GTDB lineage: Bacteria > Actinomycetota > Actinomycetes > Mycobacteriales > Mycobacteriaceae > Mycobacterium. The sequence goes on along the minus strand of JAXHUG010000083.1, from coordinate 10,523 downwards.
CGCCGCGTTCCTCGCCGACGCCGAGGCCGACCCCGACACCGTGCCGACGGTGCGCACGCCGGGGATGCTCGGACCCGACGGGGTGACGCTGGTGCACCGCGACGGCGGGCACTTCTACTTCGCGGTGCCCGAGGGCGTCGAGTTGCCGCCGGGTCCGCCGGGGGCGATGAAGGTGGGCGGGGACGACGGCTACTCGGTGATGTGGGGCGTGGGCAACTACGTCCTCACGCCGCCCAGCGTGCGCGCCGAGGGGGTCTATGCCGCGACGGGCCAGAACGTCTACGAGTTGCCCGACTGGCTGGCCGAAACCATCGCCGCGCACGGGCGCACCTACGCCGAGCACGCACGCCGCAGCCTGGCCCGCGCCGACACCGCCGCCGAGCCGGTCGCCCGGTGGGGTGCCGCCGTGCCGTGGGCCGCGATCTTGGAACCCGCCGGGTGGACGCCGGTCGGCAAGGCCGACGGCTGCGGGTGCCCGATGTGGACCGCGCCCGGTGTCCACGGCAACCCGAAGTCGGCGACCGCGCATGAGCCGGGCTGCGCGCGGTGGACCGACTCGCCCGACCCGCCGCTGCACGTCTGGACCGACAACCCCGGCGACCCGTGGGCGGGCCGCATCGCCGCGACCGGCAAGCCGACGTTCAGCAAGTTGCAGGCGGTCGCGCTGCTGCACTACGACGGCAAGGAGGGGGCGGCGATGGACGCGCTGGGCATCGACCTGACCGACGGCGACGAGATGGTGCCGCCGGGGGAGGAACTGCCCGCCGACTTCGGGCGCACCGCCAAGGACGACACCGCCACATCCACCGACGACGGCGGGGCCACGCAGCTACCCGAGGAGTTCTGGTCGGCGCACCCCGTACTAGCCCACATCCGCGCGTTCGCGCACTACGGCGTCAACTCGGCTGATGCCGTCCTCGGCGCGGCGTTGGTGCGGTTGTCGGCCTATCTGGACCCGTGCGTGCGCATCGACACGGGGGTGAAGCGTCCGTTGCCGCTCAACATGTTCGTGGGCATCGTCGGGTCGGCGGGCACCGGCAAGTCGTCGGCGTATCACGCCTCGGCGGACCTGCTGGCGTTCGAGTACGGCAACCTGCTCGACAACTCGCTGACCGCGCGTGCTGACGAGGTGCCGCCCGAGTTGCCGGTGGGGTCCGGCCCCGGCGTGGCCGAGGCGTTCATGGGCACCGTGATCGACCCGAGCGACCCCACGATGAAGACCAAGGTGCGCCGTCAGGTTCGGCACAAGGTGCTGTTCCACTCCGACGAGGGCGCGGGGCTGGTGTCGGGCATCCTCGACAACAAGCGGGGGCAGGACATCGGGCCGACGCTGCGCGCCGCGTGGACCGGCGCGGTGCTGGGCCAGGCGAACGCGAGCGCGGAGCGGACCCGGCAGGTCCGCGACTACGCCGTGGGGTTGTGCGTCGGGTTCCAGTTGGAGGCGCTGGCGGCGCTGTCCACCGAGGAGCAGTTGGAGTACGGCACCCCGCAGCGGTTCGTCTACGTGTCGGCCACCGACCCGGCCATCCCCGACCACGCGCCCGACGATCCCGGCCCGCTGACGGTGAGGCTGCCGCACCGTCCGGCGTTGGTGGCGCGGTGCGCCGCGCTGCTCGTCATCCTCTGCGACCCTGACCGCACCGAGGTCCACGCCCGCCGATACGGCACTGGCCGAGATGCTGTTGGACACGTCCGCGCGCCTGCACGCCGTGGCGATGGAGTGGCGGCGCGAGCGGGAGATCACCGACCGGGAGCGACAGTTGAAGGGCCGCATCATCGAGCAGGTCGCCACCGCCGTCGCACTCGACCAACGCGGCGACGACATGGCGCGGCTCGGCGACCGCATCCTGGCCTACGTCGATGACGCGGGCGGGTCGGTGGGGTGGGCCGGGAAGTCGGGGTTGCGCCGGGCCAAGTTCAACAACGCCGAACGCACGCTGGCCGACGCCGCCCTGGCGAAGTTGACCAACGAGGACGGGCCGCTGGTGCGCGACGGCAACACGGTGTGCCGACGTGTTCGCTGACCGTTGTCCCACCAGGGGGGTGGGACAGGGGTGGGACAGTCCCACCCACCCCCTCGCGCGCGCGCTCTATACGATCCAATTGACCTACCTATTTTCCCGGGTCAGCGAGTTGACCGTATTTGTCGGGAAATTCAATTCGGTCCCTCTCGCGCCCATAGGGCTGTCCCACCGTCCCACCTGTCCCACCCCTAAACGGGGGGGTGGGACAGGTGTCGGGACTGCGGTTCTCGATGGTGGTCGGTGATAGCGGGACGGTCGGGGTCACCGGGCGCGCCGGGCGGCTGCGGGACCGGCGTCGAGACCGCAATCGACCACCGCCGCAACGACTTTCCCGTAATAGTCGGTGTTCTCGAGTTGTACCTAATTGCCCCACAATGGCCACATGGCCAAACCAGGACCGGCGATGAGCCGCGAGGACAGCCGCCGCCGCGCCGAGCGCGCCCGCTGGCTGCGCGGCACCGGCAAGACGTGGCAGCAGATCGCGGACTCCGAAGGGTTCCGGTCGCGCCGGGCGGCGCAGTTGGCGGTCGCCCGGCTGGTCGAGTCCGAACCCGCCGACAACCCCGCCGCGTTGCGCCGCACCGCCACCGACGGGCTGCGCATCACCAAGTCGGTGCTGTTCTCCGGTCTCGCCGAGGCGAAGCAGTCGGGCGACCATCAGGCGGTGGTGTCCTACGCCCGCGCCATCGGCGACAACATCGACAAGGACGCCAAGATCAACGGGTTGCACGCGCCCGCACGCACCGAGGTGGACGTGAACGTCAGCCACGACGCCACCGCCATCATCGACCGCATGGAGTCCGAACTGCTGGCGTTGGTCGCCCAGCGTGAGCAGCCGTCGGCAATTGCCAGCGGCACCATCATCGACGCCGACGTTGAGGAGATCGCCCGATGAGCACCATGACCGCCGAGGACGCCATCAAGGCCGCGTCGTCGGTCGCCCGCGACATCGCCGACGGCAGGCTGTCGCCGTCCGCGTTGGAGGGCCAGGCTGTCGCCGAGTTGCGCGAGATGGTCGGCACCGTCGCCGGGCCGGACGACCCGGCCTGGTCGCTGCAATGCGACATCGCTCGCCAGGTGCTCGCCCTCGACGGCATCCCCGCCGACGAGTTGGCCGAGTGGCTGGCCGTCGCGCGCCAGCGGGCCGGTGAGGCGGTCAGCACGCCCGCCCCTGCCGAGACCCCACCTGACCCGGTTCCGCTCGTCAGCGTGGCGCACGACCCCGAGACGACGCAGCCCGACGACGCCGACGACGCAGCCGCGCCGAACACCGCCGACGAGCCGGCGGTGGTGGCCGTCGTCCAGCCCGTGCCGACATCGCCCCGGCCTGACCACTACGACCCGACAGCGGCGTGGCTGGCGGGCAGCACTCGGCGGAACTGACCACGCCATGAAGCGCGCCGACATCGCCACGACCGCACGCCAACTCAGGCTGATCCTCGACGCCATCGAGCGCGGGGAGTTGGAGGCCACCGCGACCGAACGCGCCCGCCTCGAAGGCGCTGCGGCGGCACTCGACGCGATGACGGGCAACAGTCTTTAACCCAAACGGTCGTTTGCGTTATACGATGGCGGCATGACCACGCCCCGCACCCGCCGCCGTCGCGTCCAGACCGCGCCCGTCGGCACCGTCGTCGCCTACGTCCGCGTGTCCACCGAGGAGCAAGCGGCCAGCGGTGCCGGACTCGACGCGCAACGCGCCGCCATCGCCGCCGAGTGCGACCGCCGAGGCTGGACCATCGTCGGGTGGCACGCCGACGAGGGTGTCAGTGGCGGCAAGGCCATCGACGCCCGGCCCGCCCTCACCGCTGCCATCGACGCCGTGGAGTCGGCGCAGGCGGCGGTGTTGATGGTCGCCAAGTCCGACCGCCTGGCCCGCAGCCTGCCCACCCTGCTCGACGTGCTCGACCGCACCCAACGCGCGGGCGGCGTGGTCGTCGCCGTCGATGGCACCGTGGACACCAGCACGGCGGCGGGCCGGTTCACCACGCAGATCATGGGCAGCGTGGCCGAACTGGAACGCGGCCTCATCAGCGACCGGACCAAGGCGGCGCTGGCCGTCCGCAAGGAGCAGGGTGTGCGACTCGGACGCCCGACCACCGTGCCGCCGTCGGTGGTGGCCCGCATCGCCGCCGAACGCGCCGCCGGGGCGACGTGGGCAGCCATCGCCGACAGCCTCAACGCCGACGGCACGCCGACGGGCCAAGGCGGCTCGAAGTGGTTCCCGAACACCGTGGCCCGCATCGCCAAGCGCGCGGCGGCGTAACCTACCTGCCCGACACGCCGACACCCGGCCCTCAATTTGCGGGGGCCGGGTGTTGTCGTTGTGCCATCGCATTTCGCCACGTCGTAAGGCGTACGCAAGGCGCCACATTCCCGTATCCGTCGGGATAGTTTGGTTAGTGTGCATTGCTGCACAACGGTTTTCGGTGTAGCAGCTATACACGTAGGCGGCTTAATGTGGGGGCATGACGACCGCAAACCCGCCCGCGCCCGCCACCCATCCGCGCGACCGCTCAGTGGAGTCGTGGCGGTCCCGGCTCGGCGCGATGGCCTCGCGTGGCGAGACCGACGGCCCTCGCGTCGATGAGGCGCGCGCCGCGTTGTCGTGGTGGCGGCATCGCCAGTCCATCATTGACACCGGCATCTCGCCCGAACGGGCCGAGGAACTGGCCGACCTCATCAGCGCCGAGGCCGAGCACACCGATGCCGAGGTGGCCCGGTGACCGCCATTCAGGCCGGGGTCATGGCGCGCAACCGCACACCAGCTGCGCTCGCCGCCCAGCGTCCGCAGTCGCCGCGCCGGTACACGCAGGCCGAGTTGCGCGAACGGCGGCGCACCGGGTTCACGGCGGGCCACTACGGCGGGGACTGGTCGCTGGCCCGCGAGATCGCCGATGTCGTCGGCCCGTTGGCGCAACGGATCGCCGCCGATGACCGGCCCACCCGGTTCATGCGCGCAACGGCCACGGTGCCGGGGCTGGCCGAGCAAGTGCACGAACTGGTCGGCGTCGTGGTCGGGTGGGTCGCCGAGCGGGACGCCCGGGCCAAGACCGCGCACCTGGAGCCCGGTAGGCGTCGCGCTGCGATGACCCTGCTGGTGGACATGGCCACGCGCCCGGCGTTGCCCGACATCACCGACATCACCGACAAGATGATGGTGTCCGGCGCGTGGGCGGCGGCGTTGGTGGCGATGGCGGAGACCGTCGATGCCGCGTTCTCCGACCTGCTTGCGCATTCGCATCCGCCCAACGCCCCCGCGCTGCGTGGACAGCCTTCACGCTCCGACCACTTGGCGCGGTTGCTGTCCCGCACCATCGACCGCGCCGTGCTGGCGTTGGAACGGCGTCTCGACCGCGACGAACACGACCACCACCTGACCGCCTCGACCCCCGCCGACCGCGCCCGCGCCGAATTGGCCGCGCTGGGCATCGACGCATAGGAGATCACCATGACCACCGGCCTGCCCGACTTCCCCGTGACGACCCACACCGAGATGCTGCCAACGCATTTCGAGGTTCCGGCGGTGAACCCGGCCATCCCCGGCCTCTACGCCGCGACATTCTGGACCGAGGTGGGCGCGGGCGACCCGTCGCGTCACCTCAACGGTGTCGAGGTCCGTGGCCCGAACTACGGCGGTGCCGACGCTTCCGGCGTGTGGGGTGCGCCGTGGTGTTCGGTTCCACCCATCGACAACGCCGAGCGCAAGGAGGGCACCCGGCCCGCCATCTTGGACCCGTTCGACCCGATGACGGTGTGGGCGTATGACGAGTGCGACCTGACCGAACCGTCACGCGCCGAGGTGCAGGCGCGTGCGGCGCAGGTGTTCCGGTTGGAGGAACAGCCGACGGTGGAGCGCGAGTTCGCCGCCCGGTTGCTGGTGGACGCCGCCGACCTTCCCGGCGGCATCGCCACCCGGCCCACCCTCAAGGAGGCTGTCGCCTACCTCGAAGGTGCGATGGCCGAGACGAACACCGTGGGGTTCTTCCACATCGGCGCGCATCTGCCCGCCATCGAGGCCACGCTGTTCGCCAAGTCGGGCACCGCACGGGTGTCGCCGTCCGGCCACACATGGGTCATCGGGGGCGGGTACGTCGCGGGCTTGGCCGACACCATCGTGGCGACCAGCCAGCCGTTCGGTTGGCGCGACGAGGTGGCGGTGCGGACGGCGATTGACGAGCGGCACAACACCTTCGCCGCCATTGCCGAGCGCACCGTTCTGGTGGGTTATGAGGCCGTGGTGGCGGCGGTGACGGTGACGCCGTGACCACGATGACCGCCGAACCCGAGGCCGACACGATGACCGCCCCCGCCGACGACCTCGCCACCTGCTGGCGCTGCGGCGGGCCGTGCCTGACTTACAAGGGGTCGGTCCACGGCTGGACGTGCACGGCGTGTCTGGACACCTACCTCGATGAGGGCGCGGCGCGGTGGGCTGTCCGCATGGCCAAGGAGCGCGAGAAGAACGCCCGGAAACTGTTGCTACGCAACGAAATAGAGCCATCGGTCATGGCGAACGGTCGGCGTCGGGACGGTGGTGGACCGGATGTGTTCCGCACCGCTGTCCCGGCGTCGGCCACCACCCACGACGCACCGCAATGACCACCACACCCGAAGGGACAGACCGATGACCGGCACCACCAAAGCCCGCCGACGCCCGTTGACGATGGCCGACCTGACCACGCGCGAACGGCATCACCTCGAAGTGTGCGTTCACGAAGCGGCCCACGCCGTCGCTGGCGTCGCCCTCGGTGGCCAACTGCGCAGCGCGGTGGTGTCCAACAGCCGCGTGTGGGGTGTCGATGGTCTCGCCTCGTTCGCCGACACGCCCCACGGGCGTGACCCCGAGATCGCGTATGCGGGGCCGTGGGCGCAGGCGAAGTTCCGCGCCGGTGGCCGTGACAACCGCCCGACGCAGCGCCAGGTGTTCGCGATCCTCAACGCGGGCGGCTACAAGGACGACCGGATGCTGATCGCTACCGGCGGCACGCATCTCGGGCACGCCGTCACCCCGCTGGTCGAGCGGACATGGCCCGCCGTCATCCGCGTGGCCCGACGGCTCTACGACACCGGGGAGGCGACCCACGCCGACGTGTGCGAGGCGCTGGGCATCACCGACGGCGGTGGGCCGACCAGTTCGCAACTCGCCGGGCTGCGGGCCGGTATGCGTCCGGTGCCCGCATGACCTGACCGACCACCACAACCACGCGGGCCACCTCACCCAACGACATCGAGGAGCCACCGTGACAACTCCCACCGCCACCCCGTCAGTTGACCCGTTCCACGACTTCTGGCTGCCCGACTACTGCCCCGAGTGCAACCCGGCGGGGCACAACGCCGACCGCTGCGTGCGCCTGGCCACCCAGACCGAGCCGGACGCCGTGACGTGGCGCGGCGGCAAGGTCGTGGTGTGCGAGTACCAGTGCGACCGCTGCGGCCACGCCTGGACGAACTCGGACCTGTGGGACGCGCAGTGCGCCGGTTTCACACCCCAACGGAGGGCCGCATGACAGCGATGACCGACCGACCGCGCACCCCCATCGCGGCGATGACCGCCGCGCGTGCCATCGCGTCAGCGCGCGCGCGGCGGCGTCCGGCCACACCGGCGGAACTGGCGCGGCGGCTCATTCCCGGCTACGTGGTCACCCCGGCCATCAAGCTGCTGTCCGACGAGCTGGTGCGCGCCGTCGAGACGCCGGACGCCCGGCTGATCGTGACCATGCCGCCCAGAACCGGAAAGTCGGTGCTCACGTCGCAGGTGTTCCCGGTGTGGCTGCTGTCGCGCGACCCCGACGCCGAGGTCATCGTGAAGTCCTACGGTGACGCCCTGGCCGAGGAGCACAGCGCCGCCGCGCGGCGGCTGATCGCCGAGAACCCCGCCGTCGTCGGCATCGAGTTGGCTGCGGACAAGCAGGCTGTCGGTCGGTGGCGGGTGGCCGGTCACCGGGGCGGCATGTTGGCGGGCGGAATCCTGTCCAGCACCACCGGGTTCGGCGCATCGGTGCTGCTGGTCGATGACCCGGTGAAGGGTGCGCAGGAGGCCGACTCCGACGCCTACCGGCGGCGGCTCACCGCCGAGTTCAAGGCGTCGCTCATGACCCGGCTGATGCCGGGAGCGAGCGCCATCGTCGTGCTCACCAGGTGGCACCCCGACGACCTCGCCGGGTCGCTGTTGGCCGAACCCGGCAGCCGGTGGCGGTGTGTGAACATCCCGGCCATCAGCACCGCCGGGGTGCCTGACGCGCTGGGCCGCGAACGCAGCGGCGTAGCGATGACCAGCGCGGTGGGGCGCACCGCCGAGCAGTTCCGCGAGATCAAGTCCGAGGTCGGTTCGCGGACGTGGGCCGCAATGTATTTAGGCACCCCCACGACGCCTGAGGGCGGGCTGATCAAGGCGGCGTGGATCGACACGTGGCGGCTGCCCGCCGCGCCACCGGGGACGGTCAAGATCGTCGTCGGTGTGGACCCCGCCGACTCCGGCGAGGGCGACGAAACCGGCATCGTCGCCGCCGCGCTGACCGCCGACGGCGTGGTGGCCCTCATCGCCGACGTGTCGGGCCGGATGACATCGGACGCCTGGGCGGTGCGGGCGGTGCAACTCGCCGCCGACGTGGGGGCCAGCGAGGTCTCGGTGGAGGCGTTCGCGGCGCGGGCCACCTACACCCGCTTGGTCACCGAGGTGTTGGCGCGGTTCCGCGTGGACCGGCCCATCAAGGTGACCGGCTGGCCACCGAAGGGGACCGACCGGGGCAAGGGCGATGCTGTGGCCCGTTCCACCGGCCTGCTCGCCGCGCTGGAAACCGGACGCGCACGGGTGGCGGGGTACCTACCTGACTTCGAGGCGCAGGCCGTCACCTGGGAAGCGGGGCAGCACCAGCCCGACCGGGTGGCGGCGGCGGTGGTGGCCTACGACGTACTGGCCCATTCCATCGGCCAGCAAATGCACGTCGTCAGCCCCATCGACACCGCCCGCCGCGCCCGCGAGGGCAAGATTCCACCGCCGCCGGAATGGATGACGCGCCAGATCGGTGGGCGGTGACCGTCTGCACCGCCGCGCGCACCATCGGCACGCCCGGCGGTGGGGAGCTGGCCAGGGCGGGCCGGGCGAAGCTGCGCGCCGACCTCACCACCCCCACCACGCCGTCGGTGCCGGGCGAATGTGACTGCGCGCGGTGCTGCCCGCCGCCGCTGACCGACATCGAGGCGCAGCAGGCATTGCGTCATGCCACGAATGACAGCGCCGTGGCCTACGCCCGAGGCGAGGTGACGGTGGCCAGCCTGCACGGCTGCGACGACTGCGACGGGTGGGTGCCGCACTTCATCGAGGCGGTGAGGCGTTGACCAGGGGTTCGATGATGTCGTGGAGCAGGAAGTCCTCGCACCACCGCATTCGCTTGCCGAGGTCCATGTTCTTCATGGGCGCTGACGCGTTGGACACCCACTCAGTGACATCGAGTGCGTTTTCGGTCGCGTTGCTGATGTCCATGTGCTGTCGGACGGCCAGTTCGTTGAAGTCGGCCGGGGCTTCTAGGTCAAGGAGCGGCATAGGCGCGGACTCGTCAATAGGCACCCGCACCGTCATCGGCTGGGGAAGATGGTGCTTGGCCAGCGTCAGCGGGGGTTTCAGCCCGATGCGAACCTTCACGATGTGCGGGGCCAGACTGTGCCCATACCGATGACGGTCGATACGTGCCAACTCTTCGATCCACCACAGCACGTTCGACTTATGGTCGGGCTGCGCGTTGAACGGCTGGACGGTCCGTAGGTCCGCGAACGTCGAGTCGGACAGGGCCACCAACGCTTGCCGATGAGCCTTGCTGTCGTACTTGGCGGGGTCGGTCTTGATCGGGAAGTAAATGCCGCGTTCGTTGGGCGGTGGATTCTGGCCGCTGTCGCGGACCGCAACGTAGTAGGCCGCGCCATCGAGCGCCGCACGCAAGAGGTACAACCATTCGCCGAACAGGGCGCTGATCCGCACGGGCATCGGTTCGGAGGTGTGGATGACCAACGACCAGCGGGTACCAGACTCGGCGTCGGCCACTAGACCAAACCGGCGGGGTTGACGTTCCATGTATTCGTTCCACTGCGTCCCAATTGACTCGCGTACCTCGCTGGCGCGGCTCACACGGTCGCGCAGGACCTCGATGTCGGGTGCGTTGGAAGCTATTCCATGAATGCTAGGCAGGGCGCGGCCTCAACGGTGAGGTGTTACCAGCGACTGGCCCGTCGAGCGGGCGGATTATTCAAGGACGCGCCATGTGGTCGGACTCGGTTCGATGCAACGAACCATGCAACGCCGCGGTTGCATCGGCATGGATCAGGATGCACCTCGATGGCGACCCGTTGTGGCCGCACCCCAGGTCAAACGCATATTCCGGCACCTTGATGGATCTGGATGTGCCTTGCCCACGGGAGTTCGAGTCCCGTCAGCCACCCCGCAGTACGAAGAAGCGGCTCACCAGGAAAGGTGAGGCGCTTCATTAGGCGCCGGCGTCAGAC